>DATCUE010000025.1:0-7311 GCA_036567605.1 Candidatus Methanoperedens sp.
GTAACAGGTTCAAGGATTTTTTCAATTTCCTCAGGAAGATAAGTACCATCCCCATCGATAAGAACAACATATTTGCTCGTTGCCAACTGGAATGCCTGCTTTATGGCCTGTCCTTTTCCTGTCCCGCTCTGAATGATCACCTTTGCACCGGCATTTTCGGCAATTTTCACAGTGTCGTCCACGCTGTGGCCGTCAATAACAAGAATGTTTGAATAACCAAGAGATTTAAATTCCCTGACAAGTCCACCGATTGTTTTATCTTCATTAAGAGTCGGAATTAATACACAGACCTCGTCTTTATTCATTTTGAATCCTTATTCATTTATTTATATTTAATAGTTAGTAATTTCCACTCATCTGCATCCTATGTACACCGTGGCTATCCCAAAAGTAAGGTCATAATAGTTGATATCTTTCATACCGGCCTCTTTCATAAGCTCAACAAATTCGCTTCTTTTCGGGAAACCCATAACAGAAGCTGGAAGGTAACTGTATGCGCCGCTTTTTTTTGATATCATTGCTCCTATAACAGGTAAGATCTTATGGAAATATAAAAAATAAACCGTCTTGAAAAAAGGATTCTCGGGCTGCGAGAACTCAAGTATCACCACTTTCCCGCCTTTCCTGACAACCCGGCTCATCTCAGACAGGGCCTTTTTGATATCTGCCACGTTCCTTATGCCAAATGCTACGATTGCGCCGTTAAATGTCTCGTCTTTAAAAGACAGGTTCTCCGCGTCGTTCTGGATGCACTCGATATTCCCGATCTTCTCCTTTTCTATTTTTTCAGCACACAATTGCAGCATTTCCTGGCAGAAATCGGTTGCTATTACAGGATTCTTATTAGAAACCTCTATAGCTACATCCCCGGTCCCGGAACATACATCGAGGATAAGACCCGCCGGGAGTCTGGCTGCTGCGAACCTGCGCCAGTATTTGTCTCTTCTCAGGCTCAGCAGGGAATTGAGGAAATCATACCTGGGCGAAATGCCTGCAAACATCTTCTGTATATATTCTTTTTTCTGCACTGAAGACCTCGTTCACTTTATGCGTACTTTTCAGGTTTAAGTATTGCGTTTTATCGATAGTTTCTTTAATCAAAACATCAATTAGTACGTCCATGGCAATCCACCCCATCGAATACCGCTACGGCCACCCTGAAATGAAAGCTGTGTGGAGCGAAGAGATGCGCCTCCAAAAAATGCTTGCTGTTGAAGCTGCGCTTGCAAAAGCTGAGGCTGCGACGGGTTACATTCCAAAAGGAGCGGATGAAAAAATATTACGCGGCGCCGGTAAGGTGAAACTTGATCGCGTTAAAGAGATAGAGGATGAGATCCACCACGATGTGATGGCAGTTGTTCTTGCGCTGGCCGAGCAGTCACAGGATGCGGGAAAATGGATTCATTTCGGAGCTACTTCAAATGATATCCTCGATACGGCTACGGCTCTTCAAATAAAGGATTCGATCCTGATCTTAAGAAAAGAGACCTCAAAATTACGTTCAATACTTCTTGATATGGCTCTGTCCCATAAGAATACCGTCTGCGCCGGGCGCACCCACGGGCAGATCGGCGTTCCCACAACATACGGCCTGCGTTTTGCAATATGGGCCTCTGAGATAGACAGGCATGTTGAAAGACTGGACCAGCTTATGCCGCGCGCCACGGCAGGCAAGATGAGCGGGGCGGTCGGCACCCAGGCGGCCTTTGGCAAAAAAGGCATCGAGATACAGAAAGAAACAATGGAACTTCTCGGGATAGAAGCTGCGGATGTCTCAAACCAGATAATCCAGAGGGACAGGCATGCCGAATTTGTGATGTGGATGGCCAATACGGTTACTACGCTTGATAAAATCTGCATCGAGATCAGAAGCCTTGCAAGAAGTGAAATAGCAGAGATCGAAGAGAGTTTTGGAAAGAAACAGGTAGGATCGTCCACGATGCCGCATAAACGCAATCCTATAAAATCAGAACAGGTCTGCGGCCTTGCAAGAATAGTAAGGGCAATGATTGAACCTGAACTCCGGAATAACACCTTATGGGATGAACGCGATCTTACAAACTCATCCTGCGAACGCATCGTGTTCCCTGAGGCCTGCGTGCTGACTGATCACGTAATACGCCTCACTGCGGTCATAATCCAGAATCTTCGCTTTTACCCTGGAAACATCAGGAAAAACCTGGAGCTTCTAAATGGCCTGAACATGGGAGAAGCGATAATGATGGAGCTAAGCAAGAAAGGCGTGGGAAGGCAGGAAGCCCATGAAATAGTGCGCCAGTGCGCCATGCAGGCAAGAGAAACCGGCAGTCATATGAAAGATGCCCTGATTAAAAATGAAACTGTTCCAAATTATATGACCGAGACCGAGATTGTCCGGATAATGAATCCAGATAATTATATAGGTACGGCCGTTGAACAGGTGGAAACGCTCGTTAAAAAACTGGAAAAAAGAGGATAAATATTTGTTAAGAAAAGCCACCATCAAAGATGTCGAAAAGATGTGGAAACTTATTAATAATTATGCCGATAAGCGCATGATGCTGCCAAGGTCTTTAAGTGAACTGTATGAGAGCCTCAGGGATTTTTTTGTTGTCATCGATAATGACCGGATGGTGGGCTGCGGAGCGCTTCATATCGCATGGGAAGATTACGGGGAAATCCTGTCCCTGGCTGTTGAACCTGAAAAGCTGAGGAAGGGGATAGGTTCGCAGATACTCATGGCATGTGAAGATGAAGCCCGGGCTCTTGGACTGAATAAACTTATAACCCTTACATACGTACCCGAGTTCTTTGAAAAACACGGCTTTGTGAGGGTGAAAAAAAGTACACTGCCGCATAAGATATGGAGCATGTGTATCAAATGCCCCAAATTCCCTGAATGCGACGAAATACCTCTTGTGAAAAAAATCAATTGAAATATTATGAAAAAAGGGCTATCTATATTTTCCAACCATAAGTTCTTCATTCAAGGAATTGGAATGAATGTCATGTTCCACCATAAAAGTAATCACATTTTTGATCCACCGCTCTAATTTAAGTGTATTATCTGCATGAGCCAAAAGATCTTTCTCCAGAGTTTCATGCCAGTTCATGCCACAATATTTTTTCTTAAATTTCGTTATCTGTTCCGAGGTTGCAACTGATTCAAGGTTGCATGCCAGCACACTTAAAATATACCGTAAGTCTTCCTTCTTCATGATAATGCGTATGTAATGATGTTTACATAAATTTTACGGTTCTTCGAGAGATATATCATACTTCCAACATAAATTACTTAAGCCAGCATGCAAACTAAGCACCAGATGAAACTCAGTGATTTCGATTATGACCTTCCAAAAGAACTTATCGCCCAGTCCCCCATAGAACCAAGGGATGCATCGCGATTAATGGTGGTTGGAGAAAAAATCGAGCACAGGTATTTCTCAGATATCGTTGATTATTTTGAAAAAGGGGATACCCTTGTACTTAATGATTCAAGGGTAATTCCTGCAAAACTCCAGGGTAAAAAGAGCACCGGCGGCCATGTTGAAGCGCTTGTAATCTCAAAAAGCGATGCAGGGTATGAATGCCTTATCAGGGGCAAAAATCTTCATGAAGGCTCAAAACTTTATTTCGGGGAGCTTGAAGCTACTATCCTTGAAATAAGAAAAAATCCAGAAACTAACAGGTATCTTGTGGATTTTGGCTGCAACGGGAAACTTGAAAGCATCCTTGAACAAATCGGGGAAGCGCCCCTGCCGCCCTATATCAAAAAAAAACTTGTGGATAAGAACCGCTACCAGACTGTATATTCAAAAGAGAAAGGCTCTATTGCCGCACCCACCGCCGGCCTTCATTTTACGAACGGTTTACTGGACAGGATAATTAAAAAAGGAGTGAATATCGCTTATATCACACTCCACGTGGGTCTGGGGACATTCACTCCGGTAAAAGCCTGGGATATTGAAAAACACAGTATGGAACCTGAATACATTTCAATCAGCGCTGAAAATGCAGAAATCATAAACGGGAATAAAGGAAGGCTCTTTGCAGCAGGGACGACCACGGTAAAGGCGCTTGAAAGTTCATGCACTGACGGGAAAATCAGCCCGATGGAAGGCTTATCTCGGCTTTTTATTTACCCGCGTTATGAATTCAGGTCAAAGATCGATGGCATTATCACGAACTTCCACCTGCCCAAATCCACTCTTTTGATGCTTGTAAGCGCTTATGCTGGCAGGGAAAGGTTGCTGGCCGCTTATAGCGAAGCAACATTGCGTTCATACAGGTTCTACAGCTTCGGCGATGCGATGCTGGTCTTTCGGTAAAGGAAAATATGTACGAATTAATTCACACTGATAAAAATACGGGCGCAAGGGCAGGAAAACTCAGGACTAATCACGGCGTTATAGAAACCCCGGCGTTCATGCCCGTAGCTACCAAAGGGACCGTGAAAACGCTTACACCCGAGGAACTCTGTGATATGGGCACCCGGGCCCTCATAAGCAATGCCTTCCATCTGTATCTTGCCCCGGGCATGGAAGTGATCAAAAGAGCCTGCGGACTGCATAAATTCATGCACTGGCAAAGTGCCATATTCACAGACAGCGGCGGTTTCCAGATGATACGCAAGGATTTCCCGTTCAAGATAACGGACGAAGGGATCACCTACAAGAACCCGCGCGACGGGAAGAGGTATTCTTACACACCTGAAACCTGCCTTGAAAACCAGAAAATTCTGGGAAGCGACGTTGCCATGATACTGGATGAATGTCCTGTTTATGGGAGTGATTACGGCGTTGTAGAGGCATCGGTTGAGCGCACGATAAAATGGGCAAAGAGTGCTAAAAGCGTAGAGAAAAACCGGGGCCAGCTCTTTTTTGCGATACTGCAGGGGGGGACGTTTGCGGAACTGCGGAAAAAATGTGCAGAGGATCTGGTAGAGATGGATTTTGACGGGTACGGAATCGGCGGCCTGTCAATAGGTGAGCCGAAGGATTTGATGAACGATGTATTGAAATACAACGTTCCATTAATCCCTGAAGATAAACCGTGTTATCTTATGGGCGTGGGATCGCCCGCTGAACTTTTGTCTGCCATTGAATGCGGTATCGACATTTTTGACAGTGCTTTCCCGACGAGGAACGCCAGGCACCAGACCCTTATGACTTCAAAAGGGAATGTAGACATCGCGCGCGGGAAATTTGCGCTTGATTTTACCCCTGTCGATGAGGATTGCGGATGTTATACCTGCAAAAATTATACGAAGGCTTATCTTCATCACCTTTTCCGTGAATCCGAACTCCTGGCGCTGCGACTGGCATCCATACATAACCTACACTTTATCCAGTCAATAGTAAAGCATGCCAGGGAAGCAATACTTGAGGACAGGTTTGTTGAGTTTAAAAGAAGTATAATATATTTATGAATCGGATTTTCTTGATCTATGAACGTCAGCGACCAGTATGACGGTATCATAGGTAAAACCGAGCCTGCCGTCTTCTATCTTTACCCGCAAACCGGTGCCGTCATCTTTCAAACCCTGCCTCATCATACTTTCGATGACTTTTGTTTTTGCTTCCTCCGTTCCAGCTCTTCTTACCCATTCCTCGAAATCCTGGGAGATATCCCAGTGCTCTATATCGACAATTGCCGCTCCCAAAGCATTGAACTTGCTTTTTATTTCACTTAATGCGTATATCCTGACATGGGACGGGTCGCGAAGTTTCTCGATACGGTTATGGAACAGGCTTTTATCGCGCTCTTCTGATGAAACCCCGTCCACAAGAACGATGCGGCCGTTTGTTTTGCACACGCGTTCCATTTCAAGTAATGCTTTATCAGGCTCAGGGAAATGATGGAATGCAAACCTGCATGAGACGATATCAAATGTTTCATTCCTGAAAGGCAATGATTCGACGTCTGAAAGGAGAAAACGTGTATTTTCACACCCCGAATCCCTCTGTTTTTCACATGCATGGGACAGCATATTGGGGGTGATATCGGAACCTACGACCATATCTGCCGTTTTTGCAAATTCCAGTGCAAGGAACCCTGCGCCTGTTGCAATATCAAGAACCCTGTGGTTCTTTGTTACCCCGCTTCTCCTTATGACCTCCGAGAGGTGGAATCCGTCCACGAATATATTCCCCCTGGAGTATGCCTGGGCCTGTCTCCCGAACTGCTTTATTGCATTTTCTTTGATTCCCATCAAAGGGGTGAAGATATTTGGTCAGGATATATAGGTTGTGCAGAACCCTATCGAAGGATTCTGTTAAGTTAAGGAGTATGGATTGAAAACAGGAAATTCTACAGGACACGAGAAATCTTATTTTCTCCCCCAGCAGTGTGTTTATACGCTCAGAAATGCTGTTTTAGTCAAATTCAAGGTGTTTTAAGACAATATAATCCACTACTGTAACCAATGTCACCATGCCCAAAACAACCAATATACTCAAGTTTCCCTCTGGAAAAATCGGTTCAAAAATTCCAACAAATGCTATAAGGATTACCGTACTCAAAATTATATATAATATAAATAAAACTCTTTTTATTATGTCATTAAGCATGTTTCGGCGTTCAATTAATTATATTCAGATGTTATAAAATTATCCGATTCAATTTTATTTAACTACATACACAGGAGTGAGGGACTTTGCGTATTAAAACTTATTTTTGCGCTATCTTCACATACTCCTTAACTTAACAGAACCCCCTACCAGTAACATATATATACTGCAAAACAGGAATTACTATTCCTGATAAAGAGCAAAATCCATGAATCATGAAGAAGTCCTCGCCCTTCGAAAAGCCTTTAATTCAGTGAAGGAAAGGCAGGCTTTAAACCATTTCAAGGATTTTACACTCCGAAATAAAAGGCTCAGTTCTGCAAGAGAACTCTGTGTGGGGAATGCGGAAATTCTTGCAAAAGCTATCGGCAACCTTAAAAAAAACGGGATAAAGGTACATCTTGTAAAAGAAAAGCAGGAAGCTATCGATATAATCTTAGATGAGATAGGGCAGGAAAAACTCGTTGTAAAATCCAAGTCCAATGTCTCAAAAGAAATCGAATTAACAAAAACCCTTGAAAAAAAGGGAATAACCGTTGTTGAGACTGACATCGGGGACAGGGTATTGCAGATACTTAAAGCAAGCCCCTCCCATCCCACAGGTCCTGTGACCCATCTGTCGGCAAAAGAAATAGCCAGAGGCCTCTCGAAATTCTATAATGTACCAATAAATGATGAACCTGAAGATATAGTAAATATCGTAAGGGAAGACGTGATCACGAATATCAATAATGCGAAAATAGGCATCACGGGAGCGAACGCA
>DATCUE010000026.1:0-10984 GCA_036567605.1 Candidatus Methanoperedens sp.
GTCAGTATCTTTCCCCTGTATTTGTGGGCGAATACCCTATGATCCGTCAGCAGCGACACCGTATGCCTGTCGTGACGGAGTTCTTAATATTCATATCTTCAAAAATCGGTGTAGGGCTTCAACGTGAGGCGGCTGTAAAGATGCGCTGCAAGCCTCAGCTTCAGACCGCTATCAAGGAGATAGGGCAATTTTTCCCCAAGAATACCATAACAAAATATACAATCTTCCGCAGTTTCTACACAGATACTTCAGGGATCATCAAGCCGCTTGCGCGATCAGGATATGATAAACTTTATATCTGTGTATGCATACACAGATTATTATGGCAACAAAGACAATATCGATAAGAGAAGAGGTATACGATATCCTCGCACGCTTAAAAAGAGAGAATGAAAGCTTTAGTGATGTTATATGGAAGCTGGCAAAGAAACGAAAACCAAATCTAAGAGATTATTTTGGAAGTTTGAAGGACAGTAAAGCTGTAATCGGGATAAAAGAAGACTGTAAGAAAATAAGAGAATCTGCAAAGTTGCGAACAATATGATCGTTCTTGATACAGCCTATCTCATTGATTTTTTTATGGGAAAAAAAGAGACACTGGGAGCTTTTGGAATTAAGGAAATAGATGATCTTGATATTGCCCTTGATTTTGATTCAGATTTTGCAACCACTGTTGTAACATTTCACGAAATAATGTCCGGTGTAAAACATAAAAAAGTTAAAAAGGAGGAGAGATTTTTCAGAAGATTTTTTTCTGAAACACCGGTATTAGATTTTGATTTTAGGGCCGCAGAAAAATCAAGCGAAATAATGGCAGATCTCTTAACTATTGGAAAACCTGTTAACGCTCTTGATGTACTTATAGCGGGTATTGCCGTGACGAATGGAGTAGATAAGATTGCCTCGACGGATAAGAGATTCGATGAAATTTCAAAAGTAACCGGGTTAGAGATTCTAAAACCTTAAACCAAAAAATTTGAAATTTCAAGTTTTCTTGGCACCTGTGTAATTAAATAATATCTTGAACTGTTAAGTTTTTTCAGGGCCTCGAAAGCGTTGGATATTTCAAGATCAATCTTTCTGTCATTTGCGATCTTTTCCATGATTTCCTTGCTGTGCAGCGCACGGCTGGATGTCTCCCCTGAAAGGAAACGTGTGATTATCTCTCCATATTGCTCTCTCAGGCTTTTCTGGTCGAGCTGGGGAGCAAAATTTTTAATTTTCAGAAATGTGAATTTTTTAATATCCGGATATCATTCAATGAAATCTTATCCCGGATCTCGATTTATGTCCGGAGTATTGATACCCCTGCGGCAAAAATATCAGTTGGGTTTTATCCAGTTCCCCGCCGTGCCCGAAGGCCGCAAGGATCGTAAGCTTGCCATCTATAATTGTAAACTCGCCTGAATAAAAAGCAGGGCAGTGATATTTATATCAGCGCCCATTTTATCAAAAAAAATTCGTTTTATTTATAACTTCAGTATCTCTTTGGCCTATGGTTCAGGTAGCATTCCCTGCAATATACAGGTCTATCGCCAGATGGCTTGAAAGGTACTTCAGTTTCCTGCTTGCAGTCAGCACAGGTTGCTTTGTGCATCTCTCTGGGAGCCATGTGCATATTTCTTGGACCCGTGGGCCTGAAGCCGCCACTGCGGAAACCGCCTTTATTTTCGTAATTCATGTATATATTAACCTCGAAGTATTCTCATTAGATGGTAATGGTCGTAAATTTAATGTCACATAGAATATTATGTTTAATTGAGGTTGGTTGACATAATCCCGTTATACCACCATTCACTCCTAACGAGGACTCTAACAAAAAGCTTTTTTAGCCAACCTCATCCCGATGTATTATTACCTTTTTGGATAATAAAGCAAAACCGGGTCTTTTCAACAGGGATCTGCAATCGCTTGTTTCCAAGCTGCAGATATTAAGAGGTTTCAATGTACCCACATCAGACATATTACTGGCAGAACGTATTGCGGAGGCAATGCAAAAGATGCAGGAAGAAGGAAACATAGACATCGAGAGGATAAACAACGAACCGATATATTGCGCAAATTTTCTGCAAGGTGAGTGTATTGAACTGAACGAAGAAGAATGAGAATCTATTTTTTACTTTTTCTCTCCAATATCCGTTTCTTGACCTCGAAGATTTCTTTCGTAACAGGTATTTCCTTGGGACACACCCTCGTACACATCCATTTTGTCTGGCATCCCCACGCTCCGTCCTTATTATCCAGAAGGGCGATCCTCTCGGCAGAACCTTCATCCCTTGAATCGAAAAGATACCGAAAAGCCCGGACGAGCGCGGCAGGGCCGATATAAGCCTCCGTCTCTTTATCCTGGTTGACGGGACAGGAGGCAGTGCAGCAGGCACACAGGATGCAGCGGATGGCATCCTCGAATTTCTTATGTTCTTCAACGGACTGGAACCGTTCTTTATCCGGGGCGGGATTTTTCGAAATAAGATAAGGCTTGATGGAATTGTACCGCTCGAAGAATGGATCCATATCAACGACCAGGTCCTTTATGACCCTGAATACCTGTAAAGGTTCGATAAGCACTTCCTCATTCTCCTTAAAATCCCTGACGAGTTTCTGGCATGCAAGGGCGCTTGTGCCGTTTATCCTCATCCCGTCAGACCCGCACACACCGTGGCCGCAGGACATCCTGAATGACAGGGTTGGGTCCTTTTCCGCTCTGATCCTGTTAAGGCAATCAAGTATCCTGTCCTTCGGGTCGGCCTCTATCTCGTAGCCCCGGTAGTAAGGTTCATTATCCTTTTCCGGGTCATACCTTAATATCCTGAATTTCATTATCATCAATACACCCTCGCTTCAGGATGGAATCTCGTTACTGTCACTGGTTTATACCTCACTTCCCCACCCGGGAAGACAAGAGTATGTTTTAGAAAGTTTATGTCATCCCGTGACGGGAAATCTTCCCTGAAGTGGGCTCCGCGGCTCTCTTTCCTGCGAAAGGCGCTCAAGAGCATCACCTCCGCCAGGTCAAGCTGGTGTCCCAGCTCGATCGCTTCCATAAGTTCATAATTGAAATACCTGCCTTTATTCACGATCTCCACATTCCTCAAGCGCTTTTTGAGCGACCTTATCTCTTCAAGCCCGATTCCCAGACTGTCTTCGTTCCTGAAGACCGAGCAATGATCCATCATCAACGACTGCATATTTCTCCTGATAATGTCAATTTTTTCAGGGCCTTTATGATCAAGCAGGCCGCTTATCAATTCCTTTGCTTTTTCCAATGGATCACCCAGGACGGGGTAATATCCAATTTTCACAATATCCTCCTTCATCGCCTGCCCGGCCCTCCGCCCGAACACGAGCGT
This sequence comes from Candidatus Methanoperedens sp., assembly GCA_036567605.1. Taxonomy (GTDB): domain Archaea; phylum Halobacteriota; class Methanosarcinia; order Methanosarcinales; family Methanoperedenaceae; genus Methanoperedens. Next base: position 3,351 of record DATCUE010000026.1, read on the forward strand.
ATCAAGCAGGGAATTGCACCCGAGCCTGTTTGCGCCATGCACGGATACGCAGGCGCATTCTCCCGCTGCGTACAACCCCTTTGCGATCGTACCTGTTTCATCCTGCAAAACCTTTCCTTGAGTATCGGTCGGGATACCTCCCATAATGTAATGGCATGTCGGATAAACCGGGATAGGCTCGTGCACCGGATCCATGCCCAGGTATATCCTAACAAAAGAAGTGATCTCCCACAGCTTCTCAAGTATCTTTTCTTCTCCCAGGTGCGTGAGGTCAAGATGCACATAACCCCCTTCAAAACCCCTTCCTTCGCGCACCTCAGTGAGAATTGCCCTTGAGATCACATCCCTGGCAGCCAGGTCTTTCACCGTCGGCGCGTATCGTTCCATGAATCTCTCACCGCGGTTGTTCAACAATATCCCGCCTTCTCCCCTTGCGGCTTCACTCACAAGAATCCCCAGAGGATAAAGTCCGGTTGGATGGAACTGGACGAATTCCATATCCATAAGAGGAATCCCCGCCGTATGCGCCAGATTAAGACCATCCCCTGTCGAGGCAAATCCATTGGAAGTGGTCTTATATATCCTCCCGCATCCTCCTGTGGCAAGTAGAACTGCCATGGCTTCAATAAGATTGATTTCACCCGATGAGAGATCGAAGGTCACGATCCCCACGCACCTTCCTTCTTCAAAAATGAGAGAAAGGACATAATGCTCAGGGTAGAACTTCACCTTATGGCGCAGGCACTGGTCGTACAGCGTGTCAAGAACCACCCTTCCGGTCCTGTCAGAGGCATGGCATGCCCTTTTTACAGGTTTCTTGCCATAATCCCGGCTATGCCCCCCGAAATTTCTCTGTGCGATCCTGCCATCCGCGTTCCTGCTGAAAGGGACTCCCATATGCTCAAGTTCATAGATCACTCTGGGAGCATCCCTGACCATTATTTCCACTGCATCCTGGTCAGCCAGGTAATCGCTTCCCTTGACAGTATCGAACATATGCCATTCCCAGTGATCTTCTTCCTCATTGCCAATTGAGGCGGTTATCCCGCCCTGGGCCGCACCTGAATGTGACCGCGTGGGAAGGACTTTGCTAACTATGGCAACATCGGCCTCATCCACGCACTCAACAGCCGCCCGAAGACCTGCAAGACCGGCACCTACAATGACAATATCATGCTGGAAGTTCGTACTTATCACCAGTTATTAATGCATGAGAACACTAACCGCTTTATTGACCACTTTATATGTATATGATTTTTACAACCTATAAAAAGATTTCATTTAACATTTTTTTTGGAAATTAAGGAAAGGGATTATTGGTTAAACAACATTTAAAAACACCAAAAGATTTACCTGCTCCTTATAGAAAGATTAAAATAATATCATTGCAGAATATACGTTGGGAGTAGTTATGAAATCTTCAATTAGAAAACAGTTTGATGAGAAAGACGAAGAAATCGCAGACGTACTTACTTCTTTAGGCTTGAGCAGGCCTATAGCAAAGACGTTGAGTTACCTTAAAGATCTAAAAGAGGCTACATCAGTGGAACTTGAAAGAATGACAGGATTGCGCCAGCCTGAAGTAAGCATTGCCATGAAAGATCTGAAAGAACGGGATTGGATACTCGAACGGGAACAAAAGAAACCAGGAAAAGGCAGACCGTTTAAGATATATTCACTCAAATTGAGCTTTAAAGAGATTATCGCTTACTTTGAAAAACAAAAGATGAAAGAATTCAATGAAATACAATCGAATATTAATCGATTAAGAAACTCGATTACTATCATGGCCAAGTCGTATTCGAAAGAGGCGTATACCACCGCATAAAGCATATTTATTTTTTTTTCAGCCTTGCTTTGGGAGTTCCCGTGAACGATTATGATGTAATTGTTGTGGGAGGAGGGGTTTCCGGACTTTTGTCTGCGCTGGCTCTCGGAAAGAAGGGAAACAAAGTTCTGCTTCTTGAAAAAACAGATGCTCTTGGCGGAAACTGCAGGACATATGAACCTCAAGACTGTCCCGGCTGGCGTGTTGATACCGGCGTTCATGCAATAACAGATCTCATTTACGGACCGCTTACACAATTGAAGCGTTATTTCGACCCCGGAAAATTTCCTGTATTCAGACGGCATGATGACTACTATCTTCGCAAAAAAGACGGATTGGAAAAATTTCCATCAACGCTGCCGGGTTTCTTGAAAATGAAGGCCCTTCCGGCAAAAGATAAGGTGGTTCTTGCAGGTGATCTTCTTAATACTGTGTTATCGCGGGCAATTTTTGGGATAAAAGAAAAGGCTGTATATGATGTCATATCAAAGCACAGGCTCAGCAGGAAGGCAATGCAATTCGTGGACGCGCTTTCTTATCTGTTGAGCGGCCTTTCAATGGAAAAGACCCCGGTATCCCGGCTTCTGGAAGGATGTGGATTCGGTTCTGGCGGTAAACGGGGAATGATCGGAAAGATAGCTGAAATGGCAACTCTTTTCAACAATTTCGGATACCGCTCGCAGGGATATCCTCTTGGCGGCATACAGTCGATAACGGATGGTGTAGTCACATCGTTTCCAGAAAACGTGGAGTATCATACAGGAGAAGAAGTTCGAAAGATTGAAAAGGATGAAAGCGGTTTTTGCGTTTCAACCTCGCAAGCCGATCACCTTTCAAACATGGTTGTCTATTCCGGGGAAGTAAAGAAGCTGCCCGGCATTATCGAAATGCCCGTGGAATGGAGCAGGCGGGTAAAAGAACTGGACCAGGCAACAGCGATGACAATCTGGCTTGGGCTTAAAGAACCTATGCCTGAGTTCAATTATAACGGCTCAGAGGTGTTTTGCGACATCCATGATACTGATAAAGAACTGTTCTACTGGCTCATGCCTGTGCCTGAGCTTGCGCCGCGAAATAAAAGTCTTGTAGGAGTGAGCACGATAATAGACCCTGAAAAATGCCATGAATCGAAGGAAAAACTTCTAAACACGATATATTCCCTGGTGCCCGCAGTAGAGAAGAATGTTGAGATGGTACATACGCAGGTAATGGCCCCCGAAAAAGCAGCCGTTTCTCTTAAATTTTTCCCTTCTGTCAAGACCCCGGTTGGCGGCCTGTATGTCGTCGGGACAGATACCGATATGCGAAGCATGGGAATAACGCGGGCGGGGTACTCGGTGCTGGAGTTGTTGAAGGCAGTGTGAAGGGGACAAAATGTGAAAATTATTCTTGTTTGGCATTTATATGATTATATAAGGATTACCACATTTACATAAATAACAGCGTTTTAATAATGTTTTATCCTATTTTATCCTTTATTAAGGTTATTTAAAGTAAACAGAACTTTTTTCGACGATTTAATTCTTTTGAAAGTAATAATGAACTTTAAAATATTGTTGGACAGTAAGAATGCTTAAATTCTAAATAATAATATATATGTTTTAATGGCAAAATGCCACCGAGGTGAAATTATGAGACTGAGAAATATAACTCTGGCAGGTATAATCCTGTTAGTGCTGGCCTTTACTGTAGGCATGGCCGGCGCCACAGAGAACGGTACGGCTAATGAAACCCCAACAGTGAATGCGACTGAAACTCCAACTGAGACACCAACAGTAAATGCAACTGGAACTCCAACTGAAACATTTACTGCCACTCCAACGGCGACGGCAGCCACAATAGAGGCAGATGATGATGAGGCTGGAAAAGGTATATTCGGCCCCGGACATCTTCTGTACAGATTACAGATAGCGTTTGAGAATATGGATGAAGTCTTCACCTACAATGCGAGTGAAAAACTTGGAAAACAGGTATCCAATGCAAGACACAGAATAAATGAGTACAGAGCTGCGCTGAAAAGGAATGACACTGAAGCTGCGGATATAGTACTTGCTGAGTATGGAGTAAAAATGAATCAGGTAGAAGATTCAATGTCTAAACTCTCTGACAAAGATACCGGATTCATCAATGCACAGCAGATGATATTGAAGCATAAGTTTATTCTTGAAAATCTCAGTATCTCACATCCCAATAGCACAGGACTTCAGAGAGCTTACAACAACAGCAAGAACCTTCAGGCCAAGTTCGCATCAAAGATGGGACAAAAGCCTGGTCTCAATAGTGCAAAAGAGAATCGTGAGATATCCCAGGCTGAAAAGACAGGAGTACCCGTAAAAGACGATAAACCTGAAAAGGGAACTAAAAGATAGAAGATAGGCTAAAAGCGATTGCTCAAAGGCAATACATGGTAAGATGGGTGATGAATCATCCATCTTTTGTATCTTATTGTCGATGTGCGGACAATAGGCATATGATGTTCAGGATAGAGGTGAGACTATGAATAGATCGAGAACAGATTTAAGTAGTAGCCTGTGTCGCGTAAAGCTACTGAAAGCCGGATTCAGCGGTAAAGAAATTGAATGGCGGTATATCCTGGACAATTACATTGAAATTGTGGGAGTTAACTGGTGCAATTGCAGCAGGTGTAAATCATGCTAAGATATTAAATTCTTTCTATCTCAGTCAATAAGAAGTCCTTAGAAATATACAACATCTTAAATAGCTTAATCTACCTAAAAAAGATTTAGACAATAGAATAATGTAGAACCATGTACCTTCGGGTTATTAATAGTCATTACAATAATCATGGAATAGAAAGAGATTCTGAGATACTATAAAATGTGCCTATTACGAAAATTATACGCCATTTTTAACGAAAACGGTCCAAGATTTATTAGAAATCGAAATCTTTTGGTAGAATATATATATATATATAGTAACAGATAAATCAGTAATTACATACGGGTCGAAGATATTTTGAAGGCTGAAAATTTAACAGTCCAGAGCAATTTTGTAATGCCTACACTAAAACTCAAACTAAAAAATCTCGCTTATGAATTGGAGGACTAATATCACGAAAGTAAGTAGCAGACTAATTATTGGAATGTTTCTTTTAGCTGCGGGCTGGTTAATCAGCGGATTGATTCTTGAAAAGGTATTCGGGGCGAGTTTTTTCACAGAGGAGTCTACAATAACTTATTGGGTTATTTTCTTTGGGATTCTGATAGCACTTTTCGCCGGAATGATCATAGGGATATTCCAGGATATTGACTGGACTGGCCAGAAACATAGAGCGGCGAATTCTCTCTGTGTTTGTAAGATTACGGCTCCAGTAATGGAGGGCATGATTGAGGAGATAGTGGATCATAAGGTTGGGGAGGATACGCTTTTTATCCGCAGGCTTCCCAAAAATAGGCTTGGTTTATCTAATGAACTTGGCTTTTTTGTGGTGAAAATACCTCACGATTTCAAAGAGGGAGATATTGTGAAGGTTGAAGTGGGTGAAAATAAGCGGATAAAATCTGTCATCAGGACTGGCGATAGTGTAAGCTTTTTTGTAAGGATAGCTTATGTTTTTTGGATAATTTTGTTCTGTCTTGTTATTGTTTTCTTAAACTTTGTAAGGATAGCTAATACTTTTTGGATAATTTTGTTCTCTTTTATTATTGTTTTCCTAATAGTTTTAAAATGGAACGGTCTTCTTGAATAAGGTTACAGGAGCTGCTAAATAAGTACAATAAATATCACGGCTGGAATATTTAAACAAAGCGCAGGGACAACCTTTGCAGCAAATAATTTCGGGAACCTCCTTTTAACCTCCCAGTTCCGGGTAGTCAATATACCCCTTCTCCTCGCCCGCGTAGAAGGTGGCAACATCCGCGGAATTAAGCGGCGCATTCTTCATAAAGCGCAGAGGCAGGTCAGGATTGGCCAGGAACAAAACTCCGAATGAGATAAGGTCTGCTTCCCCTTTTTCGATCGCTTCGTTCCCGCTGCGGGCATCGTAGCCCCCGTTTAAAATAAGCGCGCCTTTGAAGATGTCGCGGATGATCGGGGCCAATCGCGCTCCTTTATTTACTGACCCAAGCCTCCCTCCAATCGGTTCTATCATGTGAAGATAGCCGATCTTGATATTGTTCAATTCCTCTGCAAGATATGAAAAGGTCTGGCGCGGATTCGTATCAAACATTGAATAGTTTGAAAAGTGCGGCGAAATCCTGTATCCGACCCTGCCCGCGCCCCATACACCGGCGACAGCCTCTGTGATTTCAAGGGGAAGGCGTACTCGATTCTGTAAACTTCCGCCGTATTTATCTATCCGTTTGTTCGAGCCGTCCCTCAGGAACTGATCCAGCAGGTATCCATTTGCGCCATGGATCTCAACGCCATCAAAGCCCGCCGCCTTTGCATTCCCGGCACCTTTTCGAAATTGTTCGATGATGCCGGGTATCTCGTCCAATTCGAGAGCTCTTGGGATCACAAATTTCTTTTTGCCCTGAGGTGTATGAACTTCGCCCTCTACTGGGAGCGCAGAAGGCGCAACAGGCAGTTTATCCCCAAGGAAATCGGGATGCGATACCCGTCCCACATGCCAGAGTTGAAGGAAAACTTTCCCGCCCGCCCTATGGATGGCGTCTGTCACTTTCTTCCAGCCTGCAACCTGTTCCGGCGAATGGATTCCCGGAGTACGGACATAACCGATTCCCTGAGGGCTTACCTGCGACCCTTCCGTGATGATTAAACCCGCAGAGGCTCTTTGCGCGTAATAGGTAACGGCCAGCGGATTCGGGACATTTCTCTCTATCGCGCGACAGCGGGTCATAGGCGCCATCACCATGCGGTTTGGGAGTTCGATATCGCCCAATTTATACCCTGTTAAAAGACTCATATCCATGCTGGTTCTGTTATCTATTAACTTAATACCTGCGATGTCATTCAGACAGTGCATAGGTAACAATAAAGAAGATACAATTGGGGGCGGAACACGGATTTGCACGAATAATTTTAATCTGTGCGCATCCGTGTTATCCGCGTTCTTTCGCAATTGCTTTGGCTAAATAGACCTTTCATTCTTATCTATGAATCTAATTCATAGCTGACTCTGCGGTGTCTAAATTTCAATAAAATGTCAAAAAGGAGAGTTTAACCCTCCCGCCCTAAGTAAACCGCACCTCCCTTATAGCACGTAGGTATACACCGCTTCAGCCAATACCTGATAAGATATCCAGAGCATCCAGATGCATATTGCCAGGAACACTATCGTGAAGAGGAACTTTCCAAGCCCAATTAAGAGGATATTATTCTTCCTGTTATTTGAACCCGGATTATGCGTGCTGTTTATTTGTTCCTTCATCCTGGGATTATTCATTGCAGCTTCGTATTCGAGCTGATGCTCATGTTTCATCTCTTCCTCAGAAATGTTCCCCGTCAGCCACGACATATTCGGGAATTTCCCGAAATGCTCATCATAGAAATGTCCTATGAACACGGCAAGCGAGGCAAGCACCGCCTCCCATGTATGGAACAGGTTGGCTATCTGGATGAATCCTATTGGGAAGTACTGCATGGCCCCAAATGGATGCCACATCAGAATGCCTGTGAAACCCATGACTACAGCCCCGAAACCCGCTCCGAAATATTCGAATTTCTGTTTCCAGCTGTATCTCCCGAATTTCGGGTGTTCATCCGTGTACCTGAAGAAATACCGTATCTGCTGCTGGAAATCCCTGACATCCTGAAGATTGAACAATACATCGAACCTGGGCTTCTCCAGGATATGGAACACGACATGGTAGACGCTCACGCC
>DATCUE010000027.1:0-39428 GCA_036567605.1 Candidatus Methanoperedens sp.
TGCCGCAACTGCGCCGTGCTGACAGGCGAGGAAGTTTCAAAGCTGATAAAAGACGTGAGGAAAGAATACGCTTTTGAAATTGATAAGCAAAAGTATTTCAGGAGAGCAAAGGGAAAGCACGAAATATATTTTGCCATTAAGATGATAAAGGGGCAGTGCATCTTTTTAAATAAGGAAAAGCGCTGCCGGATTTACAGGTGCCGCCCTGCTTTATGCGAATTGTACCCTGTCATTGATGTGGATTCTGTGGATGAGCGGTGCCCGGGTGTCAGGGAAAATAAGATCCCGGATGAATCTCTGGCAGTGTTAAAAAAACGCTATGCGATCGAGATAGACGAAAGGATAAAAATGGAGCAGGAGTTCAGGTTCATTTAACCCGTTACCTTCAATTCCTCAAGCATTTTCCTCAAACTTGTCAAAGACCTGCCCTCTGCATCGCTTATTACCTGTTTTGCAGGCGGGTTCTCAAGATAATCCGGTATCCTCTCGGTAATCCTCTCCTGGTACGTGGAAACGAGTTCGTTCTGGTAGAATACACCAATTGGTATCCTGTCTCCCCATTCTTCCGCTTTTGTCAAAGCTGCCACAGTTTTTGGAAATGCCTCTTCCGGTTTGCGCACGACGCCGTCGTATCCTGTTTCCTCAAGTTTGTACAACCTGGGGACAGGCTTTCCTGTGGCAGGGTCTATGCGGTCCTCGCCGCCGTACCATTCTTTCGTATTGATATCGTTGTACGTGGGGCAGGGCTGCTGGATGACCACAAGCGCCATTCCCTTATGGGTTATGGCCATTTTCAGTATCTCTTTCAGGTGGCGGACATCGTAGGCATAACTTCTTGCTATAAATGTGTAGCCGGCTACAAGCGCCAAAGCTATCGGATTAATACCCTGGTTTATATTGGGCTTCGGTATGGCCTTGGTTTTAATGCCGAGCCTGAGAGTGGGTGAAGCCTGCCCCTTGGTCAGGCCGTACACACCATTGTCGTGGATAAGGTATGTCATATCCACGTTACGCCTCCCCGTATTAACAAAATGGCATGCACCTATACCGAGCCCGTCGCCGTCACCTCCCACGGCGATAACTTCAAGTTCCGGATTTGCCAGCTTGGCTCCAATTGCAAAAGGAAGCGACCTTCCATGGAGAGTATGTATTCCGTTGGCGTTCACAAAGTGGGGAAGTTTGGCATGGCATCCTATCCCCGAGAATATGGCGACCCTTGAAGGTTCAAGCTGCAAATCGACAAGGGTGGATTGCACGGCAGTAAGTATCCCGAAGTTCCCGCACCCGGGGCACCAGTCAATAGAAACGGATGTCCTGTAATCCGCAAGTTTAAGAGCCACGGTTCAACACCTGCCTTTTGGGAGCTTTATCCTGTATGATACCAAGAAGAGCATCGTACACCTCGTCCGAAGATATGGGCCTGCCGTTCCATTTCAATATGAAATTATCCATTTGTATGCCCGTCTTCTCCCTGATTATGCCTGCCATCTGGGCAGAATAATTCCCTTCGATAGCGATTTTCTTTGAAGCCCTGCCAAGAACGTCGGCGATATACTCTGTTGGCAGCGGATGCGGCATTCGTGCCTGGAGAAAATTTATTTTATGGCTTTCGTTGCGCAGCCTTTCCATTGCTTCAAGTATTGCTCCCTTGGGCGAACCCCAGCTTACGATGGTTGCAGGGGCGTCTTTGTCACCGAAGAAATTGACCCTCTCTTCTGTGGGGATCTCCCTGTCGGCAGTTTCAAGTTTCTTCATTCTTTTATCGACCATTCGTGTCCTGAGCATGGGCTCTTCGCTTATATGCCCCAGTTCGTCATGCTCGTCGCCTGTATTCCAGAATACCACACCCTGTGTACCGAGTGGAACCCTGGGAGAAATGCCCGATTCCGTGAACTTAAACCTTTTGTAATCCTTTTCGACTTCTGTAAGCAATTGTCCCCTTTCTATTTTCAATAGATTTGTATCAAACACTTTGCAGCTTCTGGTGCTGTTTGCAAGAGCTTTATCAATCAAATGGATGACCGGGGTCTGGTAACGTTCAGCGTAGTTAAAAGCGCGCGCGGCATCATAGAAACACTCTTCAAGGTCGCCCGAACACAGGATTATCCTCGGGAACTCGCCGTGGGAAGCGTGCAGGGCGAATCTCAGGTCATCCTGCCCGTGCCTGGTCGGAAGCCCGGTGGCTGGTGCACCCCTCTGGTAATAATTTATCACAATCGGGACTTCATTTATTCCTGCCCAGCCAAGGCCTTCTACCATCAACGAAAACCCCGGTCCTGATGTGCTTGTGGCTGCCCTCGCACCCGTAAGGGCGGCACCGGAGGTCATATTGACAGCAGCTATCTCATCTTCGGTCTGCATGACAACTATGCCGCCCGTCTTGCCCACGGCAGCCATCTCAAGTTCAAGCACCTGGTTCTCTTCCAGGTATTCGCTTTCATCCCCGGCGGGTGTGATAGGATAATAAGCCTGCATCCTGCACCCGCCTGCAAGCTTTCCAAGCGCTACGGCCTGGGTTCCCTGGAGAAATATTCTTTTCTCATCGGTCTGGACGGTCTTCAGATTAAAATCAAAGTCCCCAAACTTTTCCCTCACATAATCATAGGCAATGTTCATGGCCACGAGATTCATCGAAACGATATTTGGCTTTTTTCCGAATATCGCCGTGATGGCCTTTTCAACATATGATCTCTCATATTTGACAAGCCCGAAGGACGCTCCAAGGGAAAGGACATTTATCATTCTTGTCAGTTTGCTGAGCTTTTCCTCACCTATTTCCTTGCTGACCTGTTTCAGGAGGTCGGTGTACGGCAAGGCATAGATCCTGACGCCTGTTTTTTTTACATGGTCAAGGAGGTCGCCCACAATACCGGGTTTTATACCTTTTTCATCAAGGATTTTCCTGAATTCCTCGATAAAAGGAGGGGGGAGGGTCTGTATGTCAGAAATTCGTGTCTGTAAACTCTGCTCATCGCATATGATTCCTCCGCCAGGGACGACCTCCCAGATATGCCTCACAATGCTTTCAGCGTCAAAAGTACACAGCAGGTCAACACGGTCAACATCTGCGCCTACTTCCTTCGGTGATACCCTGATGTGGAAATAGCTGTGCTGTCCCTTGATATTGGAGTGATATTCCCTCTTCCCGTAAACGTGCAGGCCGCCGTAACAGCACGCCCGCCCGAATATGTTCGCACTCGAATCCACACCGCTTCCCTGGGGTCCGCCTGTCATCCAGACTAATTCATCTTTCATGCACTTCTCCAAAGATTTGTTCTATCCGCCGGTGACGCAATCTGTTCCTATGCAACATTCGCAGAGCGTGCTTTCACCACAGTACGGGCATACGCACCTGCATTCTTCAAAAGGGTAACCGCAGTTTTCGCATATCATATCCGTCAAGATAAATCCTCCCGTGTAATTATTGCATTTATTTGCAAATGGCTAAGTAGTTTACGGTGCGGCAAAATTCATATTAGGTAAAAAAATATAGATAATCGGTTTCCTGATTAAAACCACAAATTATAAAAGAGTTAATGTTAAATAGGCAAAAATTAATTTTCAGGCTTTTGGTGGCCTGGAACTTAACATAAGCACAGGAGGAAAAGTAGTTATGGCACTTGACTTAGGAATTACAATAGGACTTTTCATAATATTCCTGATCGTTTTGATCGGGCCGTTTAAGATAAAGATCATTGAGCAGAACCTGGAAGTATTCCTGTTCATATGCGGAGTACTGGCACTGACGATTTCAGGCTTTGTCGTTGGACTTGAATATAAAGGTGAACCTATACATACCGGATGGACGGAGGCTATAGTTAAAGAAGGATTGACCGCACCTCTTCGGATTGCGGACTTCTATGGCATTCCCATAGGTATCGTGCAGATAGTGCTTGTCGTGGGATTGATTATATATTATTGGCATGAACCCATCCACAGGGCAATCAGGAGAATGACTGAAGCGCTTTCATTGAAGGTCATGGCGTTCATACTTATTGCAATCCTCGGCCTGGTCTCGAGTGTCATTTCTGCAATTCTTGCATCTATAATACTTGTTGAAATGGCAAACGCCATGCCGATATCCAGGAAATCAAAGATCGATCTTGTTGTCATTGCATGCTTCTCAATCGGACTCGGGGCAGCTCTTACTCCTCTGGGTGAGCCCCTATCCACGATTGCCATCTCGAAACTTGCAGGTCCACCTTATAATGCAGGATTTGATTATTTGATAAAACTGCTGGGTGTTTACATCATCCCAGGAATTATCGCATACGGCATTGTAGGTATGTTCTTCCTCGGGAAAGCCGACAATAAAGACCAAGGCTTAAAGGGTGAAGATTACAAAGAGACTTTGAAGGATGTTATTATGAGAGCCGTAAAGGTATATGTCTTCATTATGGCTCTTGTATTCCTTGGCGATGGTTTCAAACCACTGATTATCACTTATTTCACGCAGGTGCCTTCAGAAATACTTTTCTGGGTCAATATGGTCTCAGCCATACTTGACAATGCCACATTGACGGCTGCCGAGATAGGACCTGCCCTCACGGAAGTACAGATAAAAGCCGCTCTCATGGGACTTTTAATAGCAGGTGGCATGCTGATCCCTGGCAACATACCCAACATCATTTCGGCAGGAAAACTCGGGATTACGAGCAAAGAATGGGCAAGAATTGGAGTTCCACTCGGTCTGGTAACGATGGCCGTATATTTCGTTATCATTTTCGTCCCGGGTTACCTTAAGTTGTAAGAAATCTGAATATAAATATATCCTCAGTAGGGGCAGATTGTATGCCCCTTAGCGTTTTTTTTTTTTTGAAAAATATTTGTATCATTATCAATATGCTTATGTAATAGAGAAGACAATGGCAGAAGGGCGATACATGATGGCAACACCTGAAAAAAAAGAGAATACCATTATTGTGAAATACCTTTTTGGTGACTCAACTGAATTTCCCCTGCAAAGGGATTTTCTCGGACTGCTGGATGATTTCATAGATACAAGCGTAAAGGCTGTAACACTTGAGAATACGGTTCTTGATCTCAAAGAGACCATAATTGAAAGGCGCAGGTTCAAACACTCGGTTATGGACGAAATGGATAATTTTATTTTAGCTGTTGAGAATGCCATTTCCGGGGCGATCGCAGGCAGTAAAGAGCAGGAGACCATCGCCAGATATGGCAATGAAAGCAGGGATTATTTGAAAAAATTCATCGAAGATGGCAAGACAAGGTTTTCAGAAGAGGTCTCACAGGAGATTACACAGCTTGAAGAAAAAATAACAAATACAAACCAGGAAAACAGGAAAATACTGGAGTCCTTCTTCATACAGGATCCCATACCTATAACCATTAAAAAATATACAATCAAATCGGCAGAAAGAGGTTATTCTGCAAAAGTGCAGGTAGATTGCGAAGGCGATATATCGTACAGTTTCGATATCGCATCCACAGAAATGTCTTTCTGGAAAGGCCGTGTCAAAGTCCATGATTTCGCAAGGGGCATTGAAATCCCGGCGAGAATGAAAAAACCCCTTCTCAAGAAAGAAATTGTTCCCGATATAGTCAGCATTGATGATTATTTTTTAAGCGACCTCAACCTTTGCGGAAAAGATCTTGAAGTAGTCTTCAAGAAAAGGCCCGATAATTCAGCGGAACGATTCAGGCTGAAGATAAAGTTCAATGATGAACTTGAAGTTGCGGTATACCATGCAGATGAAAAAGAGGCCGAAAAGAATATTCAAGAGATCGCGGAGTTGAAAAACCTGATGGACATATCAAAGCTTCGCGAGCTGGGTGAGAAAATCATCGAACGGGTCAATGATCTCTACGCAGGTAAAAAACAACTTGTGTCTCTATGCCTTGGAGATAAAGATGTATTCGAAGATAACCGTATCTTTGAACTTATACAAAAGGTTGCCGAGCTCCTGGCACCGTCCGTTGCAGAGATAAAAAAGCACAGTCCTTCCATAGAGGAACTTTCCCTGAAAGCAGAAGATGAGAGCGGGAAAAGAAGCGAGATATACCTGAAAAAATCACATGCCAGGGAAAAGCTCGGTGAAATAAAAGAGAAAGGGGACAGGATATTTGAAATCCTGGATTTAAAGTAACAACTATTTTAAACTATAACATTATACATAAGTATGGTATCAGGTGAAGTACATGCCGGATGAAAAACGTGATAATAAAAAGCAAATGAAAGAAAAATGCAGGTCATGCGGAATCTGTTACCCGAGGAGGAAAGCAAATGAGTAAGGTTGTTTTGATGGATTTTTATGCAGAATGGTGCGGCCCCTGCAAGATGCAGGACCCTATTAATGAGGAGATAAAGAAGAAATTCGGGGATAAGATAGAGTTCAAGAAGATCGACGTGGATACGAACTACGAACTTGCTGCCAAATACACGGTTCATGCAGTACCGACGCTCATCCTTGAAAAAGACGGGACACTTTTCAAACGCTATGTTGGCGTGACACGTGCAAGCGTGCTTGAAACGGATATAAACGCAGCTTTAAAATAAAGAGGTTTTTATTGAAACCTTTATTTGATCTTGGAGTCCTTCCCGTCAGGCACAGGACAGGCAGGGGTTTCAAGCCGCATGTGTCATTGATTTTCAACGCGGGAAAAAGGCTTAATTTTGCTGTCGATACAACCAACTCACATTCTCCGAAGCCGGATGCCTACTTAATAACGCACGCCCATTCGGACCATCATGGCAAATCTGCGATGCTCTCCGAAAAAGCAGTATGCTCGGAGGGGACAGCACGCGCCCTTGAAATCCTGTACGGGAAGGAATACGCCGGCAGGACGTTCAAAGTGGGGGAGACGATAAAGATAGAGGGCGTGGAAGTAAAAACGTATCCCACTTATCATACTATCGGCTCATGTGCTTTTTACTGGCAAAATGAAGTGGGAACAAGGATACTTGTTACAGGCGATGTGAAGGATGCAAGAGACCTGCCTGGATGCGATTGCCTTGTAACTGAGGCAAACTATGGAGATTATGAAGACCCTAACTGCCATTTCGAGGACGATATCTGCGCGTTCAAAGAGGCTGTTGAGGCATCCCCATGCGATCTGGCTTTCGGGGCGTATGCATTCGGGAAAGCCCAGCGTGCCGTGGGTTTACTTCGGGACTCGGGTTACTCAGGGGAAATAGGGATGGATCCTGAATCGCTTGCACTTACAAGGGGCTTGATGGAGGACACTGGCCCCCTTGTTTCTCTTGACAGTAATTGCGGTATCCGCATTACAAAGCCGACGCAGATACCATCGCTTAAGGCATCAAAAAAATTCATCCTGACAGGCAGGCGCGACTATAAGTTCCCTACTATCAATATCAGCGACCATATGGATGTGAACGGCCTTATCAACATGGTGCACAAATGCGCACCGCGGGCCGTCATTACCTACCATCCCGGAGGGCACAGGCCGCTCAAGCTTGCAGCGTACCTGAATAAAGAAGGGACCTATGCGCGGGCGCTGCAGGAGATAAATACTGTTATTGAGATATGATTTTAGTTTGCACGAATATTTTTCCGGATTGTGCCATTTTCACATCTTCGACCCATTTATCGGATTCAACCTTAGTATAACCTAAGAATGCAGCATCTTTATCGTGATGCTCATATCTCATATCTGCAACTTTCTTATTCATGTTTGCATAGCAATAGATGCAGCCGTGCGGGCATGTGTCATATGTTCCTATATCGGCGCTTTCGGTGCAGCCGCATTCATTCCTTGTGGGTCTTTCATTGCATATAAATCCATTTATGCCGAACAGTTCTTTTATGAGCTTCCCATCAACGCAATGCGCTTTCCGGATTTTCCCTGACATGAGGTCGTCCCCGCAGCATGTGAACATACTGATCCCGTGGATATCTGCAATATCTGCAAGCCGGTTTGCGAGCCTGATCCTTAAATCCGCCTCAAGGTCGGCTATTCGTACTCCATTCTGACCCTGGAATTTTTCAAAATTTTTCCTGACTTTACCATAGAGGACAACATAACTGAAATAGCAGCGCCTGACATATCCTTCAAGAGCTGAGGCGATATTCTCAAAATTCCGGAGGTGGAATTCGCAATCCGTAATATCTGAACTGATTATCGGGTCGTATCTCCAGTTTATATGCCCGGGCGAATACCTGCGGCTTAACTCTTTCAGGGCTTTTATTGCAGTTTCTTTATCGACTGAATTGCATTCGAAGATGCGCGGCAATCCTGTAATGGTGTAGTTGAAATAGAATTTGTAGCCCAGCTCTTCAAGTATCATCAGTTTATCAAGGAACGGACTAAAATTTTTTGACCAGAAGACAAAGCATGCGACATCCTGCGGCTCCAGGGACACGATATATTTCTGTCCCCCGAATGGATTCACATAGCCGGCGAAGCCTTCTTTCAGCCGGTTCATGAACCAGTCGCCGTAGAATGCCGGGATGTCTGTCCTTCGGGAGACGGAGATGATGCGGGGCATTTTCTACAAGATTATACTAAAAACTCATATAGTTTACAGGCTAAAAAGTTGTAAAATAATATTAAATCGCAGAATTATTGAAGAAATTAATACCTGAATTTGTAAATACCCGCTATCCTGATGCGGTGGGGAGGTTCCTTATCGACTTTATGACCAGAACATAGCGATAGAATTCCTCGGAGAGAGCAGGAAGCTGATAGAATGGATAGAAAACCAGATGAGCAAACCGTAATGCTATTAGAGGTACACCTTAGAAAAATAAAAGCCGCGTTTACCCCTGAAAAGATAATCCTCTTCGGGAGCAGGGCAAGGGGAGATCACTTAAAGGATAGCGATATTGATTTACTCGTTGTCTCGAAAAAATTTGAAGGCATGCCCTGGAGAGAACGGATAATTTCTGTGTTCGGGGACTGGAAAGAGAAGCAGATGCTTGAACCAATATGTTTCACCCCGCAGGAGTTTGAGGAGAGGAAAAAGCAGATAGGGATTGTGGCGCAGGCAGTGAAGGAAGGTGTGGAAATATAGTGATTTTTGTGATATCTGAGTATAGTGATCTATATCATTGCAGCAGCGGGAATGTGTCAGGCTTTGCTTTTGTAAAGCCCGGGTTTTTCCATTTCATTAAGTCTGTTCTTCAAATTATTGAAATAATTTTCACCACGGTTACACGCCCGACTCTATTAAAAAACGGTCACTCCTTGCGTTAACCTTTGCGTTAACCTTTGCGTTAACCTATTTAATAACATAATATATAGCTCTACCAGTGCCTTTCGGTTCGATCAAGTTCAATTCAAT
Source organism: Candidatus Methanoperedens sp. (assembly GCA_036567605.1). Lineage (GTDB taxonomy): Archaea > Halobacteriota > Methanosarcinia > Methanosarcinales > Methanoperedenaceae > Methanoperedens. The sequence continues at coordinate 9,269 of DATCUE010000027.1, forward strand.
TAGCTTTTTAATCTCCTTATATGCCGCTGGGCGTGATATTTTAAACATCTTCTGGATTTCGCCGCTTGTTATTCGTCCATTTGAAATCATATGTTCAATAATTTTAGTCTGCTTTTCTGTGAGAGCAACCTGTCCTTTTGCCTCTTTTTTATGTTTTTCCAGAGAAAGCTGCAATACCTTCTCTTTTACTTTTGTGATGGAGAGAAGAACGCCATCTGTAAAGTATTCGATCCAGCCTGTGAGATCGAGCGTCTTCTGATCAACAGAATTTAAAGCGCGGTAATATGCCATTCTGTCGCTGTCGTAATAATCATCTAATGCAAAAAATTTCTTAATGTCAAATTCCTTAAGAGAAAGGATAAGTGTGGCCAATGCCCTCCCTGTCCTGCCATTGCCATCTACAAAAGGATGGATTCTCACAAATTCGTAATGTGATATGCCAGCGATAAGGACAGGATTGAGTTGAGATGAATCGCTTGAATTGAGCCATTCTACGAACTCGTTCATCAACTCCGGCACTTTTTCGGGAGAGGGAGGCATGAAAATAACTTCGCCTGTTATCCTGTTGCCAACATATACCTGAAGTTCTCTGTATCTTCCTTCATGCTCAGGATTTTCTAAAGTATTTTTTGTTATATTTTTGTGTAATTTTAATATAATTTTGTCAGTTATCTTGCCCTTCTCCTGGTACTTCTCTACGTCCTCTAAAACCCTCAGATAGTTAAGCACTTCCTGCTGTGCTTTTCTTGTGGCCGTGATTTTTCTGCCCTGTGCAAGCCGGCTGACCTCTTCTAATGTGAGTGGATTTCCCTCGATTGCCGTAGATGCATGAGCCGCCCTGATAAGAGCGTCTCTCCTGAGCGATATTTCCCATTTTGGCACAAGATAGGCATTGAGGATGATCTCTCTTGCCGAGGCTATGTCAACGAGGTTTTTTACTATCCTGTGGGTGTAGTTGAAGATGGGGGTGAACATTGTATCTATCCTTCTATCTCATCGAGATTTTCCGCATTATGAACTTATCCTGTCGCAGCGGCAGGAATGTGCCATGAGGCTTTGCCTTTATTGAAATAATTTTCACCGTACAAAGGCACCCCTTCACGTACAGCATCAAGCGCCGCAATCCTGAATGACATCAACATCGTTTCAAATTCCGCTTCAGTATAGCCAAGAGGCTCTATTGGAAAATGTGACGTATTGGCATCGATTAAATCTTTGTCAATATCGCTGGTGCCTGTAAAAGTTCCCCTGGCCCTTGAGCCGTAGAGAATAATGCAGGCCGGTTTGAACCTCTTTATGACTTCCTTGCAGTATTCCTGAAGGGCTTTTTTTACTGCATCAGGCTCTTTGCGAACTCTTTTATTTTTTTTGCGTATAGCAGCGCCTCCTCTGTCATTCCTATGCTTCAGCTTTTGCAACTGTGGGCATTTCCAGTTTAAGACCTGTGAGGTCTTCCATTTTGAACTTATCTTTCACATTGAGTATTTCTATTCCTACCACTCTTCCACTGGCATCGTAGTCCACAATGAGACCTTTATTTACTTCCTCGCTTTCTTCTATTTGATCCTCGCTTATCCTGAAATAGAGAGCATCGCTTTCCAGATCGAGTTTTATTCTCATATTCGATTCCTCATCCTTTTATCATAAAACATTGTTATCACTGTATATGGTTCTTCTCTTCCTTTAATAACCACCCTTAAAACTTTTTTTCCAATTTTTTTAAATGCATGCCAGACTTCGGTTTCCAGTTCATTATTTTCCCGCAAATCGGGGTTACCTATAACGGATATGATTTCTTTTTTTGTGAAATTTCTTTCTTTCAACATATCTTCAGCATGCTTTGTGAAGCTGACTTTGACCATCAGATGTTATTTTGGGGCTATATTATAAAAAACTTCCGATTGTCATGCTACACCTGAACTTCGTTTCAAGGAGTATGTTTGCAGCGGTGATGTCATTTTCTCCTTCTTCAAGCCATCTCAATGCTTCTTCACGGATCATTTATCGCCTCTTTTAGACATAGACGGTGCTCTTTTCAATATCTTCCGCCACATTTTTCACTCTTATGCTTTTAATCCCTTCGGGTGTGAGAAGAGAGACTTTTTTATCCAGGATGTTTTCAAGATAATCTGCCAATTCAACGAATTTTAAGCCGATTGGTTTTTCGAATTCTACAATGATATCCACGTCGCTATCCTCTCTTTGGAGTCCTTTTGAATATGAACCGAACAAACCAATTCTTTTTACTCCGAAGGTGGCGTTCAAGTAGGGTAGTTCATTTTTCAGAATGTTTATGGTTTCTTTTGTTGTTAACATTGCTCTAGATAGTATTGTGCTATACTTCCGATACCGATTAAGATTATACCCAGTCTTGAAAATAGGTTATTAAATACTCCTTCCGTGAGGAAAAATCTACTTAATCTATACACGTATTTGTTAGATTCAAATCTTATCTTGCTGGCAAAAAAATTTATTAAATTAATTTTTCCAAAAATTATTTCCAAAGAAGTTAGAAAAGTCCCTGCTAATATTAATACCAAAGATAGTTTCATAATTAAATCGTCCCAATAATTCTTCTTCTCTTTTTTTAGGTTCTACCGTCTTTTATTGTTTTTACCTCATGTTTGTTATGTTATCTGACAAAAACTCCTCCCAATCAAGAATTGACCAGCTCGATGACGAAGCTGGTGGAGCGGGCGGTACTGGTGGCACTGATTTAATCGATGGAACTGGAGGGACAGGGGGACATGAAGAAACTTTTGGAGCTGGCGGAACCAGTCCACCAGTCGCACCGCGAATAAATGCTACTGCACGCCCAGACTTGTCTCTAAAGAAACCACAATCAAATCGGCCGATATAGTGAGCAGGATAAGTGAAAACCGCATCTTTCGAATGAAGGCGCGCGATTTTAGGCTTCTATCATAAATGACATCTTCCCTCAGCCATGCAACCGTGCAACAATTATGATTGTAAATAGGTTCCATTTTTGACCTCATTACATATTGTGCATAACTCTATATACCTGAAAACAGGTTCGAATCTCCTTTCATCTCTTATCTACCGCTTATTAAAAAAAGTGTGGGCACCGCCCGTGCCCTCTTCACTTCGCCAGCGACTCTATCGCCTGCGCCACCATCGCCTTATAAGCATCCACATTCGTAGAGTAATGCTCCCTCGCCTTGACAGCATCAGGCTCGTTGCCCTTCAGCCTCTCAAGCCGCGCCATCGTATGCCTGGCCGCATCCACGACCCACCTGTCGCGGGTCGCAGCATCCACTATCTGAAGCGACTCGGCCCTGATGGATGTCAGTACATTCCCTTCTTTCGTTGTATAAGTGCTTGGCTTCCCGATGACTGCGATGAACTCAGGCGGCGTTGTTTTCGCAAGCACCTGTGCGGCCTCGGGCTGGTACTGCCCTGCAGATACGAAGAACGCACCCGTGGGGTCAACGATGCGCCCGCGCCAGAATTGCGCCTCGGTTCCGATGTCTTCCTTCTCTGTGAGCGTGCCCACAACGAAGATGCGGTTTACCTTGGCGCCCGTGGGTGTGAGGAGATACTGGGGAGAATACTGGTCCTGCCCTTCCTTTGCCTGGAGGTTTGACTCCCGGAACTCTGCCGCGAATACGCGGTGCGCCACTTCACGGACAAACCCGCCTTCGGACTTAGGGAATTCAGGGGTTCTCTTTGGGTTTGGATTCTCGGCCATTTTCAGGCCTCCTGGGCAATGGGCGCCTGGGTCGCGAGAAGCTTTTTTATGTCCTCATCTATCGGCCTTATATCCTGCTTGATAGTCTCAACGAGTATGAACCTGTCAAGTTTTGCCCCCGATACCACAAAGTACCTGCCCACAAGCCTGTTCTTTATTAGATCAAGCACCACGGCCTGGTCAAGCGCTTCTGTTGCCATATCCTTGGCCTTCTCAAGCGTGATGCCGATGAGCGCTTCCGTGACCTCCCTGTTCAGCAAAATGTCCTGCACCTTTTCACCATCATCAAGCACCGCCTTTACACGCAGGTCGTAGGTTCCTTCCACCTTTCCATGCTCGCCGCATGTGCCTTTTATCAGCGCACGGTTGCATTCGGGACACCGCTTTATCAATCCCGAGCCGCTCTGGACATCAACTATCGCGCCGCTAAACTCTACAGGCGTTGAGCCTACCTCGATGTCCTCGTTTAACGGGATGATTTCGCTCGTCCTGTTGAGCTTGATGCTGAACTGCCCCTGCCATTCGGATGTGGTGACGTTCTTGAATAAGTAGCTTTTACCTTCCTCAACAGCCGGAAGTCCGGCTTTGGCCCATTTCGTAAATTTTATTGTCCCGGATTCATCGCCCAGTAACCCCGCCTGTGAGATGGATTCCTGGTTTGTTTCCCACAACTGCACAACTTTACCGCGCAGCGTCACCCATCTCCCATCCTCTTTTACATCGGATGCCTTTACCTGGGGTGTTTCGCGCTTTTCGAAAAATTCCGTCCTCGGGATATTATGCACCTTTAGAAAATAGTTAATTACATTCCGGCGCGCTTCTTCAGGAGGGACCTTGAATTTATTTATCAACTGGTCCAACCGTGTTTCAATTTCACTTGGCTGTACTTTTACGCCCAGTTCGCAAAATCGGGCTTCTATCTTTGTTGCTATTTCTTTCATATCTTCACTCAAGCCTCCAGTTTGATTTTTAATTTGAGAGGCAAGACTACACTTGCACCCGCAAACACATAAAGCTTCCCAGAGCAGGGCGAAAGTATTATTATTTTGAATCCACTTTTGTTTGGTCCCAATAAATTAAATTTATAATTATTATTAATCTTCAAATAGATTTAAGTATATGTAAGATAATATATTTTCAAGGAGACTGAACACGTATGGATATTTTTGACGTGTTGGCTGCAATAACATGTCGAAAGAAGAGATTCATGCATAGCGGCGTAAATGAACAGGATGCATGGACAAAAGCTGAACTGGATGTATCGAAAGAGTATCACATATCCCTTTCTGATATAAAAAGGCTGGTAGGACAGAGATTTAATCGGCCAGGCATACACAGGCACAGGCGTTTGATATCTTAATTTCATTGCCCGGTGATTGCCTTTCAGGGCATAGGGCTCTGAATTATAAGATGGATACCAAAACGTATATTGCATCCCGATTACCTGAGTACTCATCATGGACGTCCAGAAAATCCGCCTCGACTTCCCCGCCCTTGCGAAAAAATGGAATGGTAAATATCCCATCTATTTTGATAATGCCTGCATGACCCTGAAGCCAAGGCAGGTCATTGATGCCATGAATGAGTATTACAACGAATATCCGGTATGCGGCGGGCGTTCCCTCCATAAAATGGCAAAAAAAGTGGATGAGAAAGTAACGCAAAGCCGTGAAAAATTCCAGAGGTTTCTTGGCGCCGGGCGACCCGAGGAAATAATTTTCACCCGGAATACCACGGAAGGATTGAATCTTGTTGCCAACTGTCTTTCCTTTAAAAAAGGGGATATAGTCCTGACAACGGACAGGGAGCATAACTCAAATCTCATTCCGTGGCAGATGCAGGTTCGAAGGAGTGGTATAAAGCATATGGTTGTTTATTCTAATCCTGACAACACCTTCAACCTCCCGCAATTTGAAGAAATATTACATAAAAACAAGAACGTTCGGCTTGTGAGTATGGTCCATACAGCCAACCTTGACGGCTACACGATACCCGCAAAAGAGATAATCAGGATTGCGCACGATCACGGCGCGCTCGTAATGTTCGACGGCGCCCAGAGCGTGCCCCATAAACCTGTAGATGTCATGGCGCTGGACGTTGATTTCTTTGCGTTTTCCGTGCATAAGATGCTGGGGCCTTCAGGCACGGGGATACTTTATGGTAAATACCATCTGCTTGAGGAGATAGCACCTTTCATTGTAGGCGGCGATACTGTGAGCGATACAACATACGAAGGTGCAAAATTCCTGCCGCCCCCTGAAAAATTCGAGGCCGGACTGCAGAATTATGCTGGCATGATAGGGGGAGGGGCGGCTGTGACCTATCTTGACAGGGTCGGGCTTTCAAATATAGAAAAGCATGAGATGAGATTGAACAGGATCATCACGGACGGGATAAAGGATATCCCGGGATTGAAAATCATAGGGCCGCAAGACCCCGAATTGAGGGGAGGGATCATTTCGTTCACTGTTGAACTCACAAAAGGGGGCGATGCGCATGATATCGCGATTATTCTGGATGAGACTGAGAACATTGCCGTGCGATCCGGGGCATTCTGCGTGCATTCATGGTTCAACTACCGAAAATGCGAAGCAGCCGTGCGTGCTTCTCTTTACCTGTATAATTCCGAGGAAGAAGCAAGGAAATTCATAGATGTGCTTACAAAAACGATTGGCTTATTTAATGTATAGATTTTCCCTATATCATTGGCTTGATTACTTCCCATAGTATCAACAGGACTATGGATACTTCCAGGATCATCGTTAACTGTTCGGTCGAAAGTTCCCTTGCCGTGGCATAAAGATCCTGGAGGGCATCTATCTTATGCTCCACTACTTTTTCAAAATCCCATACCTTAAGGGTGTTAAGCATTTTCTGGTAGGCCGACTGGAAATACCAATCCTGTGTTATTTTTTGGGGATTCATCAGATCTTCAATATCATCAAGTATGACAAGTCCTACTTCGCTGACTTTAAGAAGTGACCTCTCAAGCTTCCTTGGGGCCTGGGTAAGGAAGTAAAGTTTAGACATGTGCATTTTTTTGATCGCATCGAAGGCATTCGTGATCTCAGAATCTATCTTCCTATCGTATATCTGGAATAACAGCAAAAGCGATAGGGACAGTTCAAGTAATTCCAGCATATCCTTCAGGTAGTCTTCGCAGCCGAGAATAAATACACCTTCGGGCGAGGCAAGAAAAAGGTCCTCGTCATAGTATGAAAGGTCGTTGGCAAGTTTCTCATTGATCTCCTTGGTATGCAGGGGACGGATGGACGTTTCGCCTGACAAAAAGCGCGTGAGGATAACCCCGTACTGCTCTCTTAAGCTTTTCTGGTCCAGTTTAGGTGTAAATTCCTTTATTCTTAAGAGGGTATATTTTTTTGTGGCAGGATGATAAGAAACCTTCTTTTCAGGATTGAGTTTTTCACGTATCTCGCCGATCTTTTTATTCGCGAATGACTGGAAATCAAGACCCTCAACGATGATCGTATTTGAATGGAGGGATACAAGTATATCATTGAACAATATCCTGTCCCTGATTTCGATTTCAGTCCTGAGTATCGACACACCGGCTATGAAAACATCCGTGTATATGCTTGCACTGCATGTTATTTTTTCACTTCCGGCAACTATTACAGCCACACCCTCTGATTTCTCAATTTCTATGGGTTTGTTCCATCTTTCAGCTATCACATCTGAGCCTATGAATTTTTTTAACTGGCCTTTATCCAGTTCCCCCCCGTGCCCGAAAACCACAAGTATAGTGAGCTTGCCGTTGAAAATGGTAAGATCGCCGGCTGCATCCATAAAAGTGTATACGATTGAAAACTATATAAATTATAGTGTTATTATTTAAACCAGTTTTATTATCCTGGAAGCATCGGCATAAATTTTCAGCCAAAATCAAAAAAAAGAATAAGAAAAGAATTTATTATTTTGTTTCTTTCGGTTTGAGAAGAAGATACATGTAAACCAGCGCGCCAAGAATAAATAAGGCGGATATGGCTTCCATCACTTCACCGAATTCGTTAAGTGGTGCATACAATGCACTTGTGTTATCCAGAAAGATCCTTCTGTATGCACCCATTATCTTCCAGAGCAGGAAAGGTATGAACCCGAGTGCAAAAACAAGCAGCCTGTTTAACAGGGGACCCTGCTTTATTGTGCCATATGCGAGAGTTATAACCAGATATATTATTGCCGCTATAATTAAAGCGGTGACGGCATCTTCTGCAATGCGCACATTGTTAATGCTGCTGCAAAGGATATCCGGGCCCAGGTTGCATGCCATATCTATGCACCTCTATACATATTGTTGATGACGTTATAATAATTGAAGAATCCGTACAGCAGGACGATCGAACCTGCAATCCCCAGCAAATATCTGGCCACCTGTAAATCGTAGCTTGCAGAAAAATCCGGGAATATCAGTTTGAAACTCACCCTCAGCCCTATCAGGAACAATCCAACAGCAATTATGATCCACGCTGTACTTCCCGTATCATCGCCCAGGCTCAGTTTTTTGACATAGATGGCAAACAGGAAGGCAAACACAACGCAGATCAACCAGAAGACGGCCTGCGTTTCAGGTTTTATCAGGAATTCCACTATTGCGCTCATTTTTTTCACCCGCATGCGGTTTTTATTGACTGGAGGAACTGGTTAGCCAGATTATCCCCTTTCAGTATTCTCACTCTTTTATATAAAACATCGTTTAATTCATTCATAAGATTCGCATCAACATCTGATACTGTTTTCAACTTTACTTTTTCCATGACCTCGATAGTAGCTCTTGCACCACCTTCAGAGAACACCCCTGAAAGGGTTTCCGTAGCTATTTTCAAATATTTTTCTTTTTCCACCTTATCACCTCACGAAAGGCGTATTCTTGCAGGAGTGGCTTCGGATACGTCTCAAGCCCGAAATACAACCTTACATATATATGGCAAAATCAAATCACACTCTCATAAATAAAATTGTGAGCATGTTCACACTGTTACTTATTTAGAGAATATCATAGTCTTATCAAAGAATGCCCGGTCATATCTTCCGGTTTTTCAATCCCCAGTACCTGAAGAATCGTTGGTGCGATATCTGCCAGAATACCATCCTTCACTTTTACACTTTTTTCACAAAAAATAAAAGGCACGGGGTTGGAGGTATGCGCTGTGTGTATTCCGCCTTCCTCATCGAGCATCTGCTCAGCATTTCCGTGGTCGGCAGTCACTATAAGAAGACCCCCTGCATCTGTAACAGCTTTGAACACGCGGCCTATGCAAAGGTCGATAGCCTCCACGGCTTTTACCGCTGCATCGAAGATCCCCGTATGCCCCACCATGTCAAGATTGGCGTAATTGAGGATGATAATATCATACTTTCCTGAAAGCGCAGCCTTCACCACTTCATCTGTGACAAGAAAAGCGCTCATCTCGGGCTTAAGATCATATGTCGCCACTTTTGGAGAAGGCACAAGGAGCCTGTCCTCATCTTCAAAAGGCGTCTCCCTGCCTCCGTTAAAAAAGAACGTCACATGAGCGTATTTCTCAGTTTCTGCTATCCGCAGCTGTTTCAATTTGTATCTGGATAAAATTCCCGCAAGAATATTATTGAGCGATTCCGGAGGGAAAGCAACAGGGACATCGAATGTTTCATCATACCTGGTGAAGCACACGAAATGCGTCCGCGGGAAAACCTTTCGCTTAAAATCCTTGAAATTTTCATCTATAAATGTGCGGGTTATTTCACGGGCCCGATCAGAGCGGAAATTGAAGAAAATAACAGAATCATCATCTGATATTATAGATACTGGTTCTTTATTTTTTGAAATGACAGTGGGAGTTACGAATTCATCTGTTTCTCCGCGTGCATATGCGTTCTCCACGGCAGAAGAGGCATTTTGTGTGGAAATGCCTGCGCCTCCCATCATTGCTTCATAGGCTTTCTCAATTCTATCCCACCTTTTGTCCCTGTCCATGGAATAGTATCTTCCCGATATCGTGGCGAATTCGCCGCGTAGTTCTTTCATCCTGTTTTCCGCTTCTTTGACATAAACCAGGGCGCTTTTTGGCGGTACGTCCCTGCCGTCAAGGAATGCATGGACATATACTTTTTTAATACCCTCATCTCTTGCAAGCCGAAGGAGCGCATAGAGGTGGCTGTTATGGCTGTGCACGCCGCCATCTGACAGAAGACCCATAAGATGCAACGACGAGCCATGTTTTTTAACGTTTTCCATGGCAGAGAGAAGTATTTTATTCTTGAAGAAATCACCTTCGCGGACGGATTTTGTTATCCTTGTAAGGTCCTGGTACACGATCCTCCCCGCGCCGATATTAAGATGTCCCACCTCTGAGTTACCCATCTGGCCCTCCGGAAGTCCCACGGACTCACCTGAAGCTTTAAGCGTAGAATGAGGATAAATTGAAAAAAGCTTATCAAGGTTTGGAGTTCTTGCTTTTGCTATGGCATTGCCTTCTTTATTTTCGCTTATCCCGTAGCCGTCAAGTATCATTAACAGGATAGGTCGGTTTTTAATCATTTGCGTTGAATACTTTACACAGATGTATTTAGTTATCGGTTCAGGCAGCAAAAATAATATGTAACATAAAGTAAATAATTTGAATTAAGTTAAATCAGGGAGTCAGGTGAACAAGAGGAATATTAGTGGAGGGCTTGGAATGAAACTTGAAAATAGGACCATCATAGTTACCGGAAGTGGAAGAGGTATCGGGAGACAAATAGCAAAAAGGCTTGGCAGGGAGGGGGCTAATATGGTCATCACGGCAAGGACAGAAGAGGTGATAAAGACGGTTTGTAAAGAAATAACTGATGAAGGCGGGACGGCGTTTTTCATCAAAGGGGATGTCACTGAGGAAGAAGATGTCAGGAATGTCATCGATAAAACAATCAGCAGATTCGGGAAAGTTGATGTGCTGGTAAATAATGCAGGGATCGGATTAAGAAAATACCTGTGGGAAACCGAAGTGGAAGAATTTGAGGAAATAATGGATGTAAACGTCAAAGGCGTTTTCCTTTACATGAAAAACCTCATACCCAGAATAAAAGACGGCGGCCTGATTATAAATATCTCCTCAGGCGCTGGAAAAGAAGGGATACCCACTCTTGGTGCATATTGTGCATCAAAATTCGCGGTCATCGGGCTTACCGAAGCAGCGGCACGGGAGGTTAAGAACGATATTAAGATATTGGCCTTATGTCCCGGAAGTGTGAATACAGGCATGTTCAAAAGGTTGTTTCCCGGGGAAAAGGCAGACCTTGAACCTGAAGAAGTCGCAAATAAGGTTGCAGATATATGCATCCATCCGGAAAGGTATAGTTCGGGGCAATCCGTAGAACTATATTAAAAGATATTAAGACCGAAGGATATTTGTAGTTATGTCAATAATATTGGTTACGGGGTGATTATAATGGTAAATTTCCTTACAGTACTTATAATTCTGATAGGGATTGTATACGGCTATTCCAGAAAGGGAACCGAAAATTACTGGCAGATATTCAAAAAAGGTGCACTTATCGGACTGGTAATCGGATTAATCATTTCAATAATCGGATTTGTGGCAGGAGGGCTGGTAGGAGGAATCGTGGGTGGCGTCGCAGGCGGCCTGCTTGCCGGGCTTGGCGGATTGGCGTTTTTGATATATATTATAATCATTACGATAGAATTCATAGTCGGTGTTTTCATAGGAGATTTTATCGAAAAGGCTGTGAAGAAATAAAATTCTCATATTCCTTTTTCAGCGCAAGTGCGTCAACCTCAAGGTTCGGGCTTTCACTGATTACCCTCCCTCTGACTCCAAAATCAGAGAGAACCTGCGCCAGTTCCCTGTATTTAAAATCCGACTCTGCAAACGTAAGATGCCTTTTTTCTCCCTTGTCCGAATATTCTATGCCGGAAACGTGAATATGCATATTATCAAGTCCTTCGCGTCCCAGCCTCTCCTCCACCCTTTTCAGTATCCAGGCAAATTCCTCATGTGAATTCAATTTCCCGGTCCTTGCGTGCAGGTGCGAAAAATCGATGCACGGCAAAACCCCCTCTACTTCAGTAATATCAAGCACATCTTCAAGGCTTCCGAACCTGGACTTCTGGCCCATGGTCTCAATGCGAAGGGTAGTGTTAATATTTTCACTTTTTAATCGCTCCCCGGTGTCTATAAGTTCTTTTTTTATTTTCCCATAAACAACCTGTTTCGAGCCACCCTGGCAAAAACCTGCATGTATCACCACATTTTTTGCCCCGCAAATATTTCCAATCCTTGCCGAGTTCATGATTCTTTCTTTGCTTCTGGCAAGCGTTTCACCTTCGGAATTGAGGTTGATATAATAAGGGGCATGCACGCTCAGCTTTACGCCAAGCTGTCCTGCTGCTTCATTCACCCTTTGCGCCGTCCGCTCACCCATCTTTACGCCGCGGACGAACTCAAGCTCCATGCAGCCAAGACCAAGCTCTTTTACCTTCCTGATGCCTGATAAGCTGTCATTCCCTTCTGAACTTACTGGCGTGCCCGCAGTGCCAAAGAGCAACCCGCCCATCAATCATCCTTCTATCGTTGGAGGTGAATAGCCGTACCAGCTCCCTTCCTGCTCAAGGTAATACATGGCATCATCAAGTATCTTTTTATGGCCCTCTTCAAAATGCACAAGTTTCAAGAACAGGTCCCTGCTCGATTTGATATCTGTTTTCTTCGCGCTGTTTGAGTATAATTCGATTGACCTCTCTTCAGTCCTTATCCCGAGCCTGAGGACATCCTTTGTCTCTTCTATGCCCATGGGTTCAAGGGATTCGGGAAAGACCTGCTGCGCCTTTTCCCTGTTCTCTTCGGAAAGCACGGCAATATCGGCAGGTTTTCCTGATATTTTTTTGTATTCTTTCTCAAGCAGTTCCCTGTGTTCCCCCTCATCCCTTGCAAGCCCCTTAAAAATCGACTTTGCGTTCTCATCCTCAACGAGTTCGCTGAATATCGAATAATATTCCCCGCCGTAAATCTCGATCGATATTGCCTCTTTCAAAATGTCAAGAAGCATCCTGTTCTGGTCGTTCGTATTTTTCACCCATCAGAGGTTGATTTCGATGGGTAATAAAGATTGGCGTACAATACCTTTAAAGAGGAAAAGACCATTTATATTGCAGCATGACAGACCATCCAAGAGTCAGGGATTATATGACGCAGGAAGTGGATACGGTCTCCCCGGAAGATACAGTCAGGGATGTCATAAACCTGATACGTAAGACCGGGCATGATGGTTTTCCTGTAATCGAGGAGGGCAAGGTCACGGGGTATGTATCGGCAGCAAGCCTTCTTGAAAAAATGCTGGATGAGAAAATCTCAAAAGTGATGAGCAGGGATATACTCGTGGCCGATACCGAAATGGATATGAGCGATGTGGCGCGTGTGATATTCAGGTCGGGTAAATCTAAATTGCCTGTGGTTGATAAAAGCGGGCATCTTCGGGGTATCATTACGAATTCAGATGTCATACGCTCGCATATTGAGAGAACAAGCCCGCAAAAGGTCTGGACTCTCAAGAAAACGCTTGAAGCAATCCATAATGTCCATGTTGACGTTATCCGCGAGACTGTCAATATAGATGAACTTATACCAACCCAGCCCAAGGTGTATGCGGATGAGCTTGACGGGAGGATATATGAACTGAAAAAGGGGCTCGCAGAACCCATAGTTGTAATTAAAAAACCCAATAAGCTCATACTTGTGGACGGCCACCACAGGGTCATAGCTGCAAAGAAAATAGGGATAAAAAATATGGATGCATATGTCATCCTTTTAGGCGATGAAGTACATCTCGGGATGGAAAAAACCGCAGCATCAGCAGGTCTTCATACACTTTCAGATATCCAGATACTTGATTATGCCAAGCATCCACTTATCGAGATAACCAAAAGATTAAAAAAGAATGACGAAAACGGCCTGACACATGTTGATCAATAAACAGCAAGTTTATCCAGCACATCGGTTTTTGAAATAAGCCCCACAAATTCACCGTTTACGCGGACAAGAAGTCTTCCCACTTTCTCTTTACTGAAGACTTTTACCACATCATAAAGGGGTACTTCCCCGTCAACGGATATTATTTTCCTTGTCATTATATCCTTGATCTTAAGGCTGGTTTTGCCTTCTGCAAGTGTTTTGCCTATATCAGTGAGGGTTACGATGCCTACAATATTGTTCTTGTCCTTGACAGGTGCGCCGTGGATTTTGTTCTCCACGAGGATCCTGGATGCTTCCTGTATTGTCGCAATCGCAGGGATTGTTATGGGTTGGTCTTTTATATAGTTCTTAACAGGTTTTTTCGGGAGGGATACCATTTCCTGTATAACGAATAATAATGAGTTGTCTGTATCATCCCTGCCGATCACTTCTCCGCGCATTACCAGTTTATTAACAGGAGTGGGTCCTATTGTAATAGAATCCCCGATATCGAATTTTTTAATATCACCGATGACATGTACTGTGGCGTTGCAAAGGTCAGGATGCCTGACCGTGGTAAAGCTGATCTCAGCAGCAGTCGCATTCGGTATGACCTCATCATTTCGCCTTAATTGTACAACTGTCTCCTTTTCCAGTTCAGATAAGCTGAGAGCACGATAAGTTGCACCCGTCGCCTTATAGCCTCCCTTCGGCCCAGGTACACCTTCAACTAATCCCAGTGCCTTGAGCGATTGCATCTGGTTGCGGACTGTCCCGGGGTTCCTGTTGATGATTTCCGCAATATCTTCTCCTTTTACTGCCTGCTTTTTCTCCCTGTAAAGATTGACAAGGGCAGTTAGAATCTCTTTCTGGATTGGTGTGAGTTCCATATGATCTCCTTAATTGTTATTATTATTAGTTATGATTGTATGATTACTTATATATGTAGTTATTGATAATACAGACTAAACTAATCAAACCTCGTTTTTAATTTCCAACGTCCTATTTTTTGGGTTAAATAGTATTTCCTGACAATAAATGTTTGCCTATTTTTTCTCCCATTTCTGGAGATACATAACCTCGGATAGCGTTTTTCCCCTTTTTATTTCATCTCTTATCCTGCGTTCGTTCTTTTCAACTTCTTGTGCTCTTCTTGCAACCTCATATCCCCGCTCCTTCGGTATGACCACGACGCCATTATCATCTCCAACAATAAAATCCCCTGGTTTTACAGTCTGCCCCCCGCACTGTATTTCCGCATTGATCTCACCGAATCCCTTGGGTTCGCCGGCATTTGGCATTATAGAAACTGCAAATACCGGGAAGTTGAGGCGCCGTATATCATCAACGTCCCGTACCGCCCCATCGATTACTACGCCTGCGACGCCGTTATTGATGCAGCTTAAGGTCGCAAGCTCACCCCAAGGCGCCACATGCGGACTGCCGTTATAGATTACGATTACATCACCTTCTTTTGCGACATCGATCGCTTCCACGCTCTTTGCCCAGTCGCCTTCGAAGGTCTGCACTGTGACGGCCCTGCCAGCGGCTTTTGTACCCGGACAGATTGATTTGATATTCTTCATAGCCCCTTTCCTGTGCATGGCATCCGAGATGTTGGGGGTAGATACCCTTCTTAATAATTCGATTGTCTTTTCATCGATTGATTTCTCTTCTTCTTCATGAATGTGGGGAGCATCAATACTTTCGCGGATGGCCTTTGCAGATGATGTAACGTTTGATGAACGCACGATGTTCCCCCCGACGATAACGATATTCGCGCCTGATAAAACTGCTCTTGCTGCACTCCCGGCATCAAGCCCCCCGGCAACTGCAACAGGCACTTTCAGCTTGAGTTTCTTCAGGATTCTGACAGGATCTTCCCCCATCATCTGCTGGTCGATACCAACATGAACATTGATATAATCGATTCCCAGTTCAGCCAGTTCAGCAGCCCTTTTTCCCGGGTCGCCTCCTGAGATCAGGTCGGCCATGAGTTTTACGCCGTATTTTCGTGCGGCTCTTACCGCATCCTCGATTGTGGAGTTATCAGCGCTGCCAAGAAGAATAATTATATCAGCGCCTGCCTTGGCTGCCATCTCAATCTCCATCGCACCTGTGTCCACTGTTTTCATGTCGGCCAGGATAACATGGCCGGGGAGTGCTGCCTTGAGCCGTCTAACCGCGTCCATCCCTTCACTTTTTATCAACGGCGTACCTGCCTCGATCCAGTCGACACCCCCGTCTATCGCTTCTTTTGCGATCTGGATTGCCCGGTCGGTTTCAAGCACATCAAGAGCGACCTGGAGTATGGGTTTTATAAATATCACCATCGGATAAATTAGCGTTTGTAATTAAAGCTTTAATGGTAGATTTTTATAAGCAGTTTGATGCCAAAACACTTATTATACTTGTATATAGAAAATACTTTTCTACTTTCACATAAAAGTATATCCAATTTTATTGAACGTCCACCTCAATGGCGCTGTTTATTTATTTTTCGCTTTTTTCAAATACTATTTTTCAAATACTATCATACCTGTCTTAAGGCAGGATGCTTCTTCATCCCTGAGTTTCCTGCTCGTTGCATTTTCTGCAATTATGGCACTGTTACCCAGAGGGTCTTCTATTATGACTGTGGCCTCATGCTCTCCCGCCTTTATTTTGTCGATCATGCACAGCAACTCCCGTGCCCGCTCCGTCTTTTCTTTTTCTCCCCATCTGATCACCATATCCAGTATCTCTTCCACTCTTTCAAGCACACCTTCGATATTTGAGATGAATGATTCCGAGGCAGGACCGGGCTCGATATCCACCCCGAGCTCAGGTATTCTTATCGTTCCTGATGTGGAACGGACGACGCGCGCATTCAGGTCATCCTGGGATTTTATTTTTAATTCATAACGCACTGGCTCGCGCTGGGTAAGGATCAGGGTATCAGAATATCTGAATCCGCATTCACAGAGTGATGTTATATGCATCACTTCCCCAAAAAAAGGAATATCCTGCGTGACCCAGTTTGTAATAAGTTCCTTGTTACATAATGGGCAGGTGCTTCTTGTGACAGTTACGGGAGGTTCTGAATTCACTTTAACTTTTGTCTGTCGATGCGCACGCTGCGCGGGGTCACAACGACCTGGTCTTCTTTTACAAGTGCAATATCGCCATGAACGTCGTTAACCACCTGTTTCAGGTCCTTGATCGCCCTGTCAAAGAGCAATTTATCATGTTTTGCAGGTGAAACGTCGATAATAAGGGCATTCCCCTCATAAACCTGTTTCTTCAATTCAGGCAAGAGTTCAAGCCCGGAAAGTTCGGCTATGCGTATAAACATATTTGCAGGCTCGTCTTTAAAACCTTCCTCGAATTCTGAAAGATTGAGTTCCTGATATTCCTCAGCCTCGGATTTTACTTTTTTCCCGCTTCCGAAAAGCTTATCTAAAAATTTACCCATTGAATCATCACCGCTACTTCTTACTTGATATTTCTATTTATCTATTTCTGTTCAAGCTTCCAGAGTTCATCTCCGACATAGTGGATGGATTTTATTGCCTTGCCTTTTTTCCCGGCCATCTCACGGCCCGGCACGAACGCTCTTCCTATCGCCAGGGCTTTTCCATGCGCCTGCTCTACAACAATGACAAGATCACCTTCTTTTATCAAAGGATCGGATTCCACGATCCCCGGTCCCATTATATCCGCCCCGTTTATGATGTACTTAACGGCCCCGGGGTCCACAACGACCCTTCTTTTCATGGGATTTAACTTAAGTGCACCTTTGACTGTGGGAAATATCTTTCCCTCAATTTTAAACAAAAGCGGTTCGCCTTCAACAAATATAAACTCCCATTCGTCTGTCTTTACATCCTCAAGTTTCTTATTCGCAAAAGCCGATGCGTCCCCGAAAGCTTCCTCAATATCATTGATAAGTGCTTTCTCGTCTGTCTTTCTTAATATATTCCGAGATTTTATCTTCATTTGCCACCAATAGTTTTAAGTATTCTACTGACAACTCTGGTGCACTATTGCGTTAATGGTTTAATAAACTTTATCAGGAGCGTTATATGGGAAACAGACCCCTCGACATTCTAAACAATGCATTAAATAAATCAGTGCTGATACGGCTTAAAGGTGCCAGGGAATTCAGAGGCGAATTGCAGGGCTACGACATGCATATGAATCTCGTGCTGGCAAATGCCGAGGAAATAAAAGAGAACGAAACTAAAAAACTTGGAACAGTTGTTGTACGAGGGGATAATATAGTATTCATATCCCCATGAAAAGGTGATAATAAATGTCAAAAGGTACGCCCTCAATGGGTAAACACCAGCATAAAACGCACGTAAAATGCAGAAGGTGCGGTAGCGTTTCATTCAATACCCATACAAAAATGTGTGCGTCGTGCGGCTTCGGTAAGACCGCGCGTATGAGATCCTACAAATGGCAGGAAAAGTGCGGATATTAAGTATAAGGTGACCACTGTTGCATGAAGAATGCGGTGTGGTGGGGGTCTCTTTCAAAGACGAGTCACCTGCTGCGCTGTCTATCTATTATGCACTTTACGCTCTTCAGCACAGGGGACAGGAATCCGCAGGTATAACCGTCCACGACGGTACTCAGGTCAGGACATTAAAAGGAATGGGCCTCGTGCCTGATGTTTTCAACAGGTCCGATATCCAGAAACTGAAAGGCCATGTTGGCATAGGACATGTTCGCTATTCGACCACGGGCGGGTCAAAAATAGAGAACTGCCAGCCGCTTCTTGTAAGTTTCAGGAGCGGAACGATAGCGATTGCCCATAACGGTAATCTAGTTAATTCAAATGAATTAAGATGCGAACTTGAAAAGGAAGGAAGGATTTTCCTTTCGGATTCCGACACAGAGGTCATAGCCCATCTGCTTGTCAAAGAACTCATGCACTCAGGCCTTGAGGATGCTGTTAGAGAGTTGATGAGGCGTCTTGTGGGCTCGTATTCCCTGGTCGTCATGGTTGATAACAACCTTATCGCGGTCCGCGACCCTCTGGGCATCAAGCCCCTGTGCTTGGGGAAAATCGAAAACGGTTATGTAATCGCATCTGAAAGTGCGGCCATCGATATATTAGGTGGGCAGCTTATCCGTGATGTGGCTCCGGGGGAGATGCTCGTATTCACAAATGGGGCATATGAAAGCTACCAACTTGCCAGATCGAAAAATCATGCGCATTGCGTTTTTGAATATATTTATTTTGCACGGCCCGACTCAGTCATCGATGGGGAACTTGTGTATAATGCAAGGATGCGCATAGGCCAGATGCTTTTTGAAGAGCATCCTGTAGATGCAAATATAATTTCCCCGGTACCTGATTCCGGGATAACCTATGCAATAGGTTTTTCAAAGAAATCAGGGATAGATTACATGGAAGGTTTGATGAAAAACAGGTATATCGGAAGGACTTTCATCATGCCGGGGCAGGATATGAGGGAAACGGCAGTCAGGCTTAAACTCAACACCATAAAACCTAATATCGAAGGTAAAAGCATCGTGCTCGTGGATGACAGCATCGTAAGGGGGACGACCTCGCGGCGTATTATCGACCTGATGCGAAAAGCAGGGACAAAGGAAGTGCATGTGAGAGTGGCGAGCCCCCCGATCATTTCGCCATGCTACCTTGGTATTGACATGGCAACGAGAGAGGAGCTTGTGGCAGCACATAAGACCATAAAGGGTGTGGAAGCGCTGATCAATGCCGACTCACTGGGTTATATAAGCATAGAGGGGCTTGTGAAATCAATCGGGATTCCTGCGGATGATCTGTGTCTGGGATGCCTGACAGGGATTTATCCGGTTGAGATCCCCGGTGAGAAGTGCGGCAGGAGACAATTGAAGCTGACGGAATTTTAATTTATTCGGATATTCTTTTCTTCTTAATGATGGATATCGCACCAAGTGCAACTATTGCTATAACAACTTCAAATCCAGGTGTACTTTTTGGAGTTGCTGTTATAGTGGCATATGCGGGTGTTTCTCTCGGTTCAGGCATGGCGACTTCGGGAGACGTTGTTGTCACATTTGTATCTATCGCCCATGTGTATCTGAGCAGTACCGCATCTGTGGTTTCACTTGGTAAAATACTATCCACGAACGTGACGAACGTGGGTATATTGGTCTCTCCTCCGAGGCTCTTCTCAACATACGTGTATATTTTCTTTTCGAAAATGACCTTCTCGTCTTTCTTGATGCCGTTCTTGCTCAGAACGAGCAACGCCTGCCTCGGCGAGGCATATTTATCGATCGACTGTGCTGTCAGCGTCCAGCCGCTTCCAATATCCCACGAATCGCCCTCGAAAAGGAGCTTATGTTCGCCCCAAAAATATTGCTCAAGAAGAAGTCTGACAAGTTTATCTGTCTTGTTCTTGAGCCCCACATATTTTTCATCCTGCCAGTCAACTATCATATAGCTGCCTGCAACTGCGCTCATATCGCCGGCGCCGAACCCCTCAAGTCCTGCTGCTGCTGCAGCGGCAGCGTCTCCGTTAAATCTTTCTTCCACGACCTTGAGCTGTCTGGCATCGCCTCTTGTGCTGTACTCAAATTTCTTTCGGCTATGGTTCTGCCCGGTACTCCGGCGGTAAGCGTCGGCATCAAGGTCAAAGTATCATTTCCAAGCTCATCTGTTTCGTTCGCTATCTGTCCGCGGAGCCCCACACGGGTTGCAGATATGGCGGCACTTATTGAACTTGTTATCAGAAAAATACACAGCAGTATCAATACTGAAATTGTAAGTGAGCTTATTCCTTTCATTTTTCTGAATAGTTGTCTTTTATCATTTTTATCCTTTTCCAGTGAGCGCGCGATGAGAGCCTGCCTACCCGACATACAAAATTTAATACGTAATGCGAAATATCTAAGAGAAAAACATAACATTTCGTTAATAGATTTACAATGATTAATAATAGTCTCCAAAGTTAATAGAAAACTAAAAAAGAGAGTACAGATATTAAAAGACTGAGGCACAAACTATGGGATTAATAAAAAGGCTGGGGCTGGACTTCGCCTGGTTGAAAAATTTATTTAAGAAAAAGAGAGCGAGAATAGGAATATATGGGCCGCCCAATGCTGGTAAGACCACGCTTGCGAACAGGATCCTGAGGGATTGGACAGGCGATGCAATGGGTTCGGTATCAAATATACCCCATGAGACACGAAGGGCAAGAAGGCGCGAAGGCGTTACCATAGATTCGAACGGTTCTTCTGTGACACTGGATATCATAGATACACCCGGACTTGCCACTAAAATTGACTTCCATGATTTCATGGCATTCGGCATGAACGAGGAAGAATCGAAGAGGCGCGCCAAAGAAGCCACGGAAGGAGTGATCGAAGCCGTAAAATGGCTGGATGAGCTTGACGGAGTGATACTTGTGATGGATGCGACGGAAGACCCGTACACGCAGGTGAACGTGACTGTCATAGGAAACATGGAAGCGCGAAAACTCCCTCTTTTGATAGCCGCCAATAAGATTGACCTTCCGACCTCATCGCCTGCACGGATACACAGCGCATTCCCGCAGCACCCTCTTGTACCTATTTCAGCTCTTGAGGGACAGAACATCGATTTGCTATACCGGGAAATTGCAGAACACTTCGGGTGATAAAATGAATGGAATTCAGCTTGACTTAATATCTGAGGATAAACTCGACGGGATGACATCAATGGAAAAGGTGCGTTTGATCCTGGACGAGGTAAGGAACGGGAAAATACTTGTGCTTGAAAAAGGACTCACCCCAAGCGAACAGAATAAATTGATCGAACTTACCATGACAGAGATAGCACCCGATGATTTCTCAGGGATAGAGATAGAGAGCTATCCTGTGAAGAAGAACGATAATTTGTTCAATAAATTGCTCGGAAAGACTACGCTCAAGACAAGGCTTACTGTTATCGGGCCGGCAGCGCAGTTAAAAACGATAAAAAAGGACAGGGATCTGATAAGCGCGCTTGTCTCACCATAAACCATGCCACACAAATGCACAAAATGTGAGAGCCTGTTCAAGGACGGCGCAGCCATAATATTGAACGGCTGCCCAAAATGCGGCTGGAATAAGTTCCTGTATGTCAGGGATGAAAGGACAGCGGAAAAAATAGAAACACCACCAGGGTCGATCCCGCCGGCAGCTTCAAAGTTCATCAAAGAAGTCGATGATATCCTGGGAAATAAACCAGCACCGTCAAAGCCTGAATTGAAAGAAACGAAAGTGGAAACCAAACCTGATGAGATTGGCAGTCGTGTGGAATCCGTCAGGATATTATCTCCGGGTTCATACGAATTGAACCTGGAATCGCTTCTGGAAAGGGAAGAAATCGTAATGGCACTTAAGGAAGATGGGACATATATAGTTCATTTGCCTTCTGTTTTCCAGAAAAAGAAACATCATTAGCGGTAGGGAAATCTGGCCGTCACTTGTTTTCAAGATCGCCCTGTCCCTGGTTTGTACCAGCAACATTCAGGTAGTATATATTCGGTGTCGAATAAATGAGACTGGAGTAGAAGTATATTTTATATTTACCGTTTTCTTCTTTAACCTGTTTAACCTGTAAATCATATGACTGGCCGTCGCTTGTTTTCAAGATCGCCCTGTCCCGGGTTTGTTCCACCAACAGCCATGCTGATTCTTTTTCGGTAAATATATGGATTTTCTTTTCCGCATCATTTTTCTCGATTTTTGCATTTTCGACCCAATCCATACCGAGATCTTCTCTAAGGAACCTTAAGAGCTGGTTGCTTTCACTGCCC
Organism: Candidatus Methanoperedens sp.; assembly: GCA_036567605.1. Taxonomy (GTDB): domain Archaea; phylum Halobacteriota; class Methanosarcinia; order Methanosarcinales; family Methanoperedenaceae; genus Methanoperedens. The sequence goes on from DATCUE010000027.1 coordinate 31,702, forward strand.
GGGATTCCATCCCAGTTAAATATGTACATACCGGAATATTTTTTCGGCTCGGGCGAATCAGGAGTATCGATATATATTGTTTTTATTCCCTCTCCGAATTTAATATGCGAGTCATGTAAATAGTACCCCTTTTCTAACCGCAAGAAGTTTTTTACTCGAAGAATTGCCTTATCCTGGTCAATCTTTTTTATCTCATAATCAAAGTTTGAGAATATGGATCTTATTTTCGGTTCAAGGTTCTTACTCCCGAAAAGGAGAAGATACATTTTTGGCAGTCTATCGAATTCGTAATTCACAGTAAATATTGCATCAGTTTTATCAAACGTTATCGTAAGCGAAGTGATGTCCAGCGAACGTCTTTCTGATGCCCCTTCTGTGTAGGGAACCGCAGATACAAATGATAATAATACAATAAATAATAATACTATAAGTGTTATTGCAGATCTCATTATCTCATTAAAAGAACATTATACAACGTGTGAATATATATTTTTCTGCCATTCAGTTGATTTCCCGCGTAACCTATTTTACCACGCACTGCATCTATCACCTGGATTTATGACAATCGAATGCACCGCCTGCAAAGGCACAGGTTCCATCATCCTCAGCGAGAAGGAATGCCCAGACTGCAAAGGCACAGGCAAGCCCAGGGCAATAAGCCTTGACAAACTTTCGGAAAAAGACCTGAGTAAACTAATGGCAGGGGATATGAAATGCACCGCCTGCAAAGGCACAGGTAAAATATCAAACATAGAGCCGTGCAAAACCTGCGCCGGCAGGGGGAAGTTCTTAACCTGTGCGGTCTGCGGCAAGACCATAACAGGTAACGGGGAACTATGCGAAACCTGCTCGAAGAAAACTCTTGTCCATGTCCTGAGCCCTGAATGTGACGCACGGGAGCTTGATGCAGGAAAGACCTATGAGGGAAAAGTTCAGGGGCACGCCAACTTCGGTGTATTCGTTGACCTGAACCCACAGCTTCGCGGACTTATCCACTCAAGCAATATCAATTTCATTCCGGAGGTAGGGGACAAAATATTTGTTGAAGTGAAAAATATAGCTTCCAATGGAAACATCGAGCTTTTACCGCGCAGCCTCAAGGAATACCAGGTGGTTGAGGTAGAAAAACAGCTCCCGCGCAGGAAAACAACTGAACTTCCAAAATACCTTGGGAAGCTCGTACATCTCTCCGGCGAAGTGATACAGATAAAGCAGACAGGCGGCCCCACTATATTCACTATCTCGGACGAGGACGGAACAGTCCAGTGCGCAGCTTTTGAAAAGGCAGGCGAGCGCGCATATCCTGAAATAAAATCTGAAACCATAGTTAGGATAATCGGTGAGCCTTCCATGAGGAACGGCGCGATGCAGGTTGAGATCCGTTCCATCAGGCAGCTCTGGGGAGGAGATGCGAATGCCATCAAAGAGAAGATTGAATCTGCGATAGATAAACGGGCTGAACCCCACGAAATACAATTCCTCATAAAAAGCGATGTGCTGGAAAAGCTCAAACCAAGAATGTGCAAAGCCGCCAAACTTATCAGGAAGGCGGTTTTCAAGTCCCGTCCAATTATCATAAGGCATCATGCCGATGCCGACGGCATTACCTCGGCCATAGCCATCGAGCGCGCACTGCTGCCACTTATCCGGGAAGTGGGCGGCTCTGACGCCGACCGTCACTTCTACAGGCGCGCTCCTTCTAAGGCTCCTTTCTATGAATTGGAAGATGTGACAAAGGACCTGACCTTTGCGCTTGAGGACAACGAACGTTTTTCACAGAGGATGCCGCTTGTGGTGCTGATGGATAACGGGGCCACAGAGGAGGACATGCCTTCCATGAAACAGGCTGTCATTTACGGCGTGGATATAATGGTCATAGATCACCATCACCCCGACGGAACAATAGATTCGATGGTGCTCGAACATGTGAATCCCGCATATGCAGGCGGCGATTTTGGCATAACTACAGGCATGATAGGCACCGAGATTGCAAGGATGATAAATCCGCAAGTCACGGAAGAGATTAAGCACCTTCCCGGTGTTTCCGCAGTCGGTGACAGGTCGGAGGCGCCTGAAGCAGGCCTTTATAAATCCCTGGTCGCGGATAAGTATAAAATTGAAGATCTAAAAAATATGGCTCTTGCGCTTGATTATGAAGCGTTCTGGCAGAGATTCAACGACGGCCGCGGCATCATGAACGATATACTCAATCTTGGGTCTAACGTCAGGCACCAGCAGATAGTGAAATTGCTATGCGAGCAGGCAAATGCGGCAATATCGGAGCAGCTTGATGCATCGATGCCCAATGTAAAGACCCAGAAACTTCCAAACGGTGCAATGCTCAACGTCATAGATGTTGAGAACTTTGCCCACAAGTTCACCTTCCCCCCGCCGGGTAAGACAAGCGGTGAAATCCATGACAGGCTCTGTACGAAATATGACGGGCAGCCTGTGGTCACTATAGGATATGGGCCCGATTTTGCGGTCCTTCGTTCACGGGGCGTTAAAATGAACATCCCCCTGATAGTAAAAGAACTGCGCAGTGAGATCAAAGGAGCAGGTGTAAGCGGCGGAGGTCATCTTGTGGTAGGCAGCATAAAATTCGTTGAAGGGATGAGAAAAGAAGTGCTTGCAAAACTTGCTGAAAAGATAGGGGCGGCAGGAACTTAAATGAAAGTCGGGCGGGAGTGCGTGGGCTGCGGCCAGTGCGCTGCATATTGCCCTCATGACGCAATAATAGTATTCGGGCGGGCGGCTATGAATGAGAAATGTGTTGAGTGCGGCAAATGCGTTATATACTGTCCTCTTTCTGCCATCTCGGAGGAGGAATGAAGGCCGCGATAATCGGAGCGGGCCTTGGGGGATTGCTTGCCGGGGCAAAACTTGCAAAAGCAGGATACGATGTCGAGGTTTTTGAGCGCCTGCCATTTATCGGAGGGCGGTTTGCAAACCTTGATTATAAAGGATTCAAGCTCAGCACAGGTGCGCTCCACATGATACCGCACGGCCCCCGTGGGCCTCTTGCCCGGATGCTTCGTGAGGTTGGCGCAAAAGTGGACATAAAAGCATCAGATCCAATGGCTGTTATCAGGACTGAAGACGGGAGAGACATAATGTTTAGCGATTTTCGAAAGATACTCTCGTTTCCTGAAAGAATTAAACTTGTGTATCTGACTTTCATTTCAAAGATATTCAAACCGGATGATGATATTTCGTTTAATGAGTGGGCTATGAAATACTTTGAAAATGAATTTCTATTGAAGCTTGCTGATTCTTTCTGTGGCTGGGCATTGAGCTTACGGGCGAAGGATGTTCCCGCAAGGGAAATGCTTGAAATAGTAGATAATTTATACCGCTACGGCGGGCCGGGAATCCCTGTCGGGGGATGTGGCGCCGTGACCGGATCTCTTGCAGATGTAATATGTTCAAACGGCGGGAAGATTAATAAGAAAACAAGTGTGGATGAGATACTGATCGAACAAGACCGGGCAAAAGGGATTACTGCGGGTGGAAAAATTATTGAATCCGATATCGTGATGAGCGATATCGGGCACTACGAGACGAGCAGGATGTATGATTGCAGGGATGAGAAGTATCTGGAGAAAATAAAAAAAGCAAAGCCTTCGAGGGGGATTAAAATATGCCTTTCCTCAAATGAACAGCTGATCGGCCACAGCGGGGTCTTTTTGACGCCTTATTTACAAAGGATTAATGGGATCAATGAGGTGACAAATATCGATCCATCCCTTGCCCCGCCCGGGAAACATCTTATAATGTCACACCAGGCAATGCTGTCAGATGACCTTGAGCAGGAAATCAATATCGGACTCCTTGACCTGAAACAGTTGTTCCCGGAAAGTAAGTACGAAGTACTGTTGATACAGTCCTATTCCAACGGCTGGCCTGTTAACAGGGCGGCTTCAGGAAGCGATATCGGTAACAGGACGCCCATTCCTAATCTTTATGTTGTCGGGGACGAGGCGAAAGGAAAGGGCGGGATAGAGGTGGAGGGGGTTGCGCTTGGAGTGAGGAATGTGATGAGGGAAATTGGAATTAAGTGATATTGCATTTTTTGGGTCATTTATGCCCACCGCGCCCGGTATTAACACCTGTTAAGGATGAAATTTTAAAAAGAGAAGTAAAGATTAGATGCCTATTAAAACGATGGGTCGAAGGAGACTGAGGGTACTAAAGGCGTTAGACACCTAATCTTACTACATTATTAATAATGGCTATACTAGTATTTAATATTTACGCTTATATTATATGGTATATATAATAATTAGTATCATCATTATCATATTCGGGTACTGCGCGTGATCTCGCCAGCTATGTTCGTGCGCATCGTTTCCTTCACCTTTTCGATATCTACTGCCTGCCCGAGCGCCCACATTAGTTTTACCAGCGCGACCTCAGGCAACATATCTTCACCTTCGATAGCGCCTGCTTTTAGTATATCCCTGCCTGTATCATAGACGCGGTCGCATACCCTGCCGTTGATACACTGGGATGTCATGACAACTGGTATCCCGGCATCTGTGGCTGTCCTGATCAGCGGAACCCACTCTGTCGATACATGGCCAAGACCTGTACCCTCTATCACGATGCCCTTATATCCCGACCCCGAATGGAACAGGAGGGATTCGGTGCTTGCCCCGGTGGCGTATTTTATCAGGGCGCATTTTGATTCAAGCTTATCATGAAGTGCGAGCTTTTTTTCTCCCCTTTTTATGTGGGAAGACATTATTTTTATCTCGCGGGAAGGGTACTCCACGCGTCCTATAGGTCTTGAATTTATGGACTGGAACGCATCTCTCCTTGAGGTATGCATTTTGCGCACTTTCGTACCCCTGTGGATATAACAGAAATCATCGCTTGTTCCGCCGTGCATTACCACACAGACCTCTGCGATGTCGCTTGTTGCGACTGCTGCGGCGCAAATAGCGTTCATCGCATTATCGCTGCTTGGCCTGTCGGCGCTTCTCTGTGAGCCCACAAGCACAACAGGGACGGGAGTTTCGATCATGAAAGAAAGCGCCGCTGCCGTGTACATCATGGTATCTGTGCCGTGTGTGATTATAATGCCCTCGGCCCCGTTTTTTATTTCCTCATGAACTGCGCGGGCAAGCTCGACCCAGTAAGCTGGCCTCATGTTCTCGCTCAGGATGCTGTATATCATGCGGCAGTTATAATTTGCGATCTCGGAAAGTTCGGGTATCGCGCGCAGGATATCTTCGGCAGAGAACTGCGAGGTCACGGCGCCCGTTCTGTAATCTATCCTGCTTGCAATAGTGCCGCCTGTTGAGAGTATGGAAATTCTGGGCAGCTTTTCGTTTATTTTCCTGCAGGGTTGGGAAACAAGTTCTTTAAGTTTTTTTTCTTCTTTTGGTTCGATTGTGATAATTGTATCGGGATTTATCCCTCTTAAACCAATATTATACCCATTTTTAAGTTTTAAGACTGTGCAGCCTGTTTGTGAAGGCATGAGTATTCCTTCATAGTGACTTTTATTGTATTTTGACGCTTTTTCAACTCGAATTTTGTCACCTATTTCTGCTTTTCCTGCGTGGCCTCTCATAATATCACTACTTTTTGTTCAAGATAGTGGCGGAAGATAAAAAACTTGGTATATTATATTCCTGCTGCCTCAGCCGCAGCCTATGTTTTAATAAATTAACTTTCATCATGAAGCTGTAAATTCAGAATTTCCCTCCCTTCCACAAACGGCATGCCATGCTGGATAGAATACTTTTTCGCATCTTCTTTTGAAAGTGCTTTTCCTGTCCTTTCATCGAGCATCTCGCACACAACCATTGAAGGACTTATCCCGGCCATCAGGGCTAATTCTATTGACAGTTCAGTCTGCCCGCGCCGCTCTTTTAAAAGCCCCGTCGCCGCCCGGAGCAGTGCGACATGGCCCGGTGACCTGAATTCTTCTCCGAAATCGATTTTCTCCCCTTTCAGTACCCTTTCCACGGTCGCACCTATCCTGTTGATTGTAAGAGCCCTGTCGTTGTCTGTTATACCCGTAAAAGTGTCCCTGTGGTTTACCCACAAAGAGAACGAGGAACGGGAATCATAAGGGATATCCCCCTTCTTTTCAACAAGGGTGCGCAGCGATTTATGTCCGTTTAAAGAAACACTTTTGAGAATGTCAGAGAAAAATGGCAATCCAAGTTTGTCGGCGGCCTTCCCATATACTGACACGCATATCAGCCCGCCTCCGTCGCGGCGCATGCGCGCAACATCAGAAGGTTCAACTGATAGGGCAGGTATTACAAGATCGGTCTCGCCTTCCCTGTCCTCGGCGTCAAACAGAAGTATCATTTTTCCACGGCGGATTGCCTCTAATGCTTTTTCAAGACTCATTTTATTACCTCCACATCAACAATGCTCCCATCTTTCAGATTGAAATAATCTCTAAGGTTCACGGGTGCCAGTATCTCGATTATATCTTCAGGGTAATGCGTGCGCTCCGGGACAACAACAGCGCCCCTGATGTCTTTAATCATGATATTGAAACATGAACCGTTGCCGAATGTCCTGTTCTCACTCGTGAACCCTGAAATCCTGGTAGTCCCGTTGATCCCTTTGCGAAGCTCTATACTGTGCCGGTCAAGTTTTATATTCAAAGTACCTGGATAAGGGTCAAAACCGAGTTTTTCCCTGAACTGTGTCCTGTATCCATCAAGTGAGATGTAATACTGGCCCTCTCCTAACCCTGTTATTACCCTGCCGCTTAGAATTTTTTTAGTTCCATTTCCTGAGAATATCGCCTGATAGTCATTATGTTCTTTTTGCAGCAGCGATAGCCCGTATTCAGTTATGGATACCAGTTGCCCGTCAGGTAAAACCTGTCTTGATATGAGCCTTTCTTCCTCAAGGTCTTTTAGTTTCCTTGCTGCGGTCTGCTGGCTTGAACCTATATACGAAGCGAATTCCAGTGAAGATAGTTCCAGGGGTTTTTGGTGCGCCCCGAGAAGTGCGAGTTTTTTCAAAGATAGTATATCCATATGCCACTCATTTTTGGGATGCTACTCAGTTATGGGAGTTAATGTGCATAAAGGTTTTTGTCAAGGTCAAGTTAGGATTAATATAACAAATCATATAATATACTTAAATAAACTATAATGCTAAGATGGATTTTTATTTCACATGATTTAAATAGTTGAGATGGTGATGGTACAAATAGGAAAACACAAGGCGAAATTAAAATTAAACATCAAATAATTTTAAATGGAAAAATATATGAACGCACTCATTGGAATTTAACAACTCTTTGGAACATCCCAAACAGAGAAACTATAGAAAGGTGATAATACAGTTGCCTATAGATACATCGCTAATTGAAGAAGCAGAACACAGGGGTTATTTGGAGCTTAACGAAGAGAGAAGCCGAATAACCTATCTTTGCGGTCGAAAGTACTCAGATGATTTTACAGATCCCGAAGAGGTAATACGTGCATTTATATATTCTTGGCTAATTATCGAGAAGGGCTACCCTGCTAGCCGAATAGAAATAGAGTACATTGTTCCCAGACGCGAACCTGGAGATAGGGCAGATATTGTTGTTTTCAGTGATGATTCTAGGACTGACCCATATCTCGTTGTTGAAACAAAAAGAGAAGTTTGTTCACCGACAGACTGGCATCAGGCTATTGAACAAGGATTCGGCAACGCAAACAGCCTACGCAATACTCGGTATTTGTTAGTTGATATGGTAAGAG
>DATCUE010000028.1:0-1570 GCA_036567605.1 Candidatus Methanoperedens sp.
GGGTTGAACATGTAGCGATTTTCCTGGCCGTATCATTTCTGGCAGTTTACCTTATTTTCAGGCATCTGAGGTCCGGACGTAGAGCATCCCAATAACACCTGCACCGTAAGCACCGTAAGCGAAGATTGTCAGCCTTTCCAAAGGCCTGTATCTTTTAAAATTAGTAATCTATAGAAATCTGCTATTCATTGGAATATGAAAAAGTCATAAATCGGACAACACTGTCAGGGGCGCGCATCCTGGTAAAGACAAGGACCTGTTTATAAAGCTGGCCAGAAAACCCCGAGTTTTCAAACTCGGGGATGAATGGCCGCCCGGAGCAAAGCCAGTACAACTGGCGTCGCGGAGGTAGATTTGGCATAATCTGGCTATGGCCAGATATCGGACAGGGTCGCATACCAAGCATCGATTGCTGTACCACTTGGTATGGATACCGAAATATCGCAAAAGAGTGTTGAGAGGCAAAATCTCCGGCCGCCTGAAACGGCTGCTGTATGATGCCTGTAAAATAAATAGGTGGTGGATAAGTGAGCTGAGCGTGCAGGAGGATCATATTCACCTTATCATCCAACTCAACGCATCAGACAGTGTCGCAGAGGCTGTGAAAATTCTTAAAGGGGGCACGAGTAGAGTAATTAGGAAAGAATACCCAGAGCTCGAAGAATTTCTCTGGGGAGATAGTTTCTGGGCGGACGGGTATTTTGCCGAAACGGTCGGAACAGTGAACGAAGAAATCATACGTAAGTATATTCGAGAACAACAGGCATGAGAAAGCCGGATTATGCCAGCGGCCCCGAAACCCCGGACTTCAGTCCGGGGAGTGGGTTCATTTAATACTTGTTGAAACATGCATGCCTCAGGAAGTTGCGCTCCCCGTATCCAGAAGCAATCGCAAAATTGACGCGTCGGCATGCCGAGTGTTTGAGGGCGAAGTCTTGTTCAGTTGCACTGCGGCGAAACTGCAGAATGGTAGGTGTTAATGACACAACCTCAATGAAAACCAAGGTCAGCTTTTTTAGCTGACTCTCGATGAAGGTTTCTTCCGGCATTTCGCCATATAGAATGCTGCGTAACGCGAGGTTGACTGAATGCGCACCATTGAGCCCAACTACCTGTTTTAATGCGCACTCAGTCAAATAAACGGATTAGCCACTCTTATTAGAGAACTACCTACAGAGGGAAAATGTTATCAATATTTATCTGCCAGTGAATATCCCTTTTCCTTTTTGTCTTTAGATACAGGATACCCTGCATCCATCCATGCTTTTATACCCCTCTCACAGCTAGTTTTCACGGTGAAATGGGCATTCTTTTGCGGTTCGCGACTTGCGCGGTGCATAGGAAGAACCAAAAAATGACCAGGTAGCATGCGCCTATTGACACTTCAGATATTCTTAACTAAGCTTTAAAAGCGAAAAGAACTGATAGGAGGCTAAATTATGACGAAGCAGGACCTTATTGAGAAGATGGCGACTGCATCAGGATGCACAAAGGTATGTGCGGGCAAGGCACTAGATGGGGCGATTGAAGCAATTACAAAGGCTGTGAAGAAGGGCGACAAGGTTTCTCT
>DATCUE010000029.1:0-2225 GCA_036567605.1 Candidatus Methanoperedens sp.
GCAAAAGAAAACCATGATTATTATATAGAAAAAATTATATACGAATGTACAACCTTTATATATGATAGCGGCTGTTAGTAAATAGCCCGATATGTTAAGGTTGTGGGGTTGTGAGCGTTAGAACCTATAATTCAACAGGACTTTTCTACTGGGTTAAGGAATAATACCCTTGAAAATTTCAGGGGACTAATCAAAAGGTGAAATAATGGAATTCAAAGAGATAAATGTACCTGAGGGTATCATCCAGCAAATCGATCATGAAGGGCCATTTGCTGACATCGCAGTTGATGCGGGAAATAGAGATCATATCCATCCCAATGTCAATATTGATGCGTCATATGAAGATACGCTTGAAGAAATAGAGAAGACGATGGGATCTGTTCCTGTCTTCATGAGATATCTTCCCAAAAAAGTACTCATCCATAACTGGTCTTCATGGAAGATGGTTGATGAGATAAACATGGAAAGAGCAAGATACCTGCTGAGTATTGACGAAATATTAGAAGAAAAGTTTGGCCAAAACCAGGCGTAGGCTGTTAACATGGACATATTTGACGTATTGACAGCAATTTCAAAAAGAAAGATGGCATTCATGCAAACCGATATGAACGAAAATGATGCCCTGAAAATGGCAGAATTTGAGATATCTAAAGAATATCACATACCGTTGCTTGATATCAAAAAGTTGCTGGGAGTGAGATCCATACCCACCGGACTGGTTGAGAAAAGACCCCGGAATTAATTCAGGGGATAAAGGTCCGTATAACACGCGGACTATTAAAAAGAAGTGAATAAATATGGTAAGAAAATCTGAAGAAAGAAAAGATATCCACAGAGAAGATATCAACAAAGAAGAAAAGAATAGTATCAAAACATTCGAAGACAGCTACACAGCAGTTTCAAAAATGTGGGAAGATTCCTACTTAAAGCTATACAAGCCCTGGTTCGAATCCACGGAAACGCTTTTCGGGAAGGCGTTCGAACTCTCAAAGGATGCAGTACCGGAAACATATAAGGAATTTTATGATGAATGGGTAAAAACCTCCCAGAACACCTTTGGTAAATTTTATCAAATCCCGACACTTGAATCCAGTAAGGAAACATTTGAGAAACTGCTTGTTAGCGCAGAGGAATCGAATAAGGTCTACAGTTCATGGATTGCCGAATTAAATGAGAATTCCAGGGCGACCCGCGAAGCACTCCAATGCGAAGCAGACCCCGAAAAATATAAAGAAGTTTATGATATGTGGATCAAGTCGTATGGAAAAATGCTAAACGAGCTTCTTACATTGCCACTGAGGCAAAATATGAGTGAGATCTTAGAGAACATCACAGGCACACCTGATATATATTCGGAGGCATTTGAGCAGATATCAAAAATATGGAAAGATTCATATGCGAAGCTATACGTGCCATATGCTGACTCCCTGCTGAAGCTTTCCATGAAATCAGCAGAGATCTCCCGGGGGAATGCGAGCCCTGAGGCCTATAAGGAATTTTACACCTTATGGATGAACACATATCAGGAGCTCTATGGCAGGTTGTTTGATGCACAGTCCATGCGGCCTTCAAAGGAAGTGTTAGAGCACTTTGAAAGGAGCGCAAACGTCAATAAGAACCTTTTCAAGGCCTGGATAGCAACCCTTGGGAAACTGTCACAAAAGGCTGAGGAATTATCAAAGCAGAGCGCTGACCCGGAGGCATATAAAGAACTTTATAATCTCTGGGCAAAAACGTATGGAAAGGCATTTGATAATTTCTTTGAAAACACACCCACATTCAGTCCGTTTAAGGAGATAATGGAACCTGTGAAGAATGCGGCAAAGATATATGCGGACACATTCACCAGCATATCCAATATATATGTGAAACAGTATCCCGGCTCTAAAAGTTCAGTTTAAGATTGGAAAAATCCAATCTTAATACTTTGCAAACTACATTACCCAATATTTTAAATTTAATGTGAAAATTATGGTTAAAAAAACCGAATTTTATGATGAATGGATCAATACATGCCAGAATACTTTTGGCAAATTTTATCCAATCCCGACACTGAAATCCAATAAAGAGACACTTGAAAAATTCCTATCAAGCGCAGAGGAATCTAATAAACTCTACAGATCGTGGATTGCCGAGTTAGAAGAGAATTCCAGGGCGACCCGCGGGATTATGCAGGGCGAACAGCCTGTAAAATATAAAGAATGCTATGATATGTGGATGAAGTC
>DATCUE010000030.1:0-6238 GCA_036567605.1 Candidatus Methanoperedens sp.
CCTATCAAGCGCAGAGGAATCTAATAAACTCTACAGATCGTGGATTGCCGAGTTAGAAGAGAATTCCAGGGCGACCCGCGGGATTATGCAGGGCGAACAGCCTGTAAAATATAAAGAATGCTATGATATGTGGATGAAGTCGTATGAAAAAATATTCTCAGGGGGCTTTTTGCAGATGTCAATGCTGTGGATGGATGCAAACAAAGAAATTTATGGCAAATATGCCAGCTCCATGGAGCCAACCGGTGAAATTTTCGAGCATTTTGTAAAAAGTTCCGACATTTTTCTGAGCATGTACAAGTCCTGGATAGCAGCACTTGAAAAAATGTCAGAAAAGGCTAAAGAGATGTCGAAACAATCCTCTGATCCTGAAGGATATAAAGAATTTTATAATCTCTGGGTAATGACATATGAAAAGGCTTTTGATGGTTTTTTTGACGACATGCCGACAATAGGAGGCCCTATGAAAGAGATTATGGAACCAGTGAAGGCCATGGCTAAGATGTATGCTGACACGTTTACCAGGATGTCAAAGATGTGGGTGAAATCGAATGTTCGTTCAGCGTCAGCATATCCGGGAAAGTACACAACATGAGCGATTCAGACGGGTCAGGTATGGAAAAATCCGGTTTTGAACCCACCCAGGAATTTTATGACGTATGGTTAAAGACATACAAATCCACCACAGGCAGGCTTGTCGAGATGCCTGCCATGGGTCCGGCGCGTGAGAAATCCGAAAAATTTATGAAGGGTTTCTCTGCTTTTGTTAACCTTTATACTGCAGGGATGGATTCCAATTCCAATATCCAGACTGTATTACTGGAAGCAATGCGCAGAATGCATGAAAAGACGAAAAGCGAGATGGAAGGGGAAATCAGTCCTGAGAAATATAAGGATTTTTACAGGACCTGGATTGAGACGTTTAGTGAGACCTTCAAAGAATTCCTGAAATCAGGCCATTTTGCATCGGATATGGGGAAATTTAATTCACATTTAATGGATTTTCAAATATACAACCGGGAAATGCTTGAAGAGAATTATCTAAAACCGATGAATCTCCCTACAAAAACGGAAATCGACGAAATCAACAAAGAGTTGTATTCTCTTAAGAAAACAGTGAAAGAACTGACCCGCCAGGTCAAAGAACTAAAAGAGAAAAAATAGGGCCAGGTAAGGGAATGAACGTGCTTAGTCTAATTGAAGATTTTGAGAAGATCAAATATGGAGTGGAAATATTCCTTAAGCCCCCTGATTTTTCGGTTGGAACAACCCCTTCAGAGATCATTTATACTGAAGATAAGATGAGACTTCTTCATTATATCCCAACCGTGGAAAAACCACATCCGGTTCCGATACTCATAGTGTACGCACTTGTGAACCGGTACTACATTCTGGATCTGTCGCCTGATAAGAGCGTTATAAAGAAGCTTCTGGATGAAGGTTTTGATGTATATGTCATTGATTGGGGATATCCGTCAGGTGTGGACAGATACCTCACGCTCGACGATTATGTGAACGGTTATATTAATAATGTTGTGGATAAAATTAAAGAACGGTCGGGATTGGAAAAGATCACGCTTCTGGGTGTATGCCAGGGCGGCACTTTTTCTATAATGTATGCCGCACTGCACCCTGAAAAGATAAAAAACCTGGTTACTTTAGTGGCTCCTGTTAATTTTGATACTGATAAAGGGCTTCTTCATCTCTGGGCAAAAAGCCTGGATGTGGATAAAATCGTGGATTACTATGGAATGGTACCCGGCGATTTCCTGAATCAGGGATTCCTTCTCACAGACCCGATCAGGCTCATGATCGATAAGTATGTAGGTCTGTTTGACCGGATCGAATGCTCCCCCGATGATGCCGAATGCAAGCTGCGTAATGAAGAAACTATCAAGAATTTCCTTAGAATGGAGAAATGGATATTCGACAGTCCCGACCAGGCAGGCGAGACGCTCAGGCAGTTCGTCAAAGATTGCTATCAGAAGAACCTTCTCATCAAAAATGAGATGATGCTCAATGGTAAGAAGATCAATTTGAAGAATATTACAATGCCCCTGCTTAATGTCATGGCTGAATTCGATCATCTCGTTCCTACCGATGCAAGTAAACCCCTGACCGGGGCGGTATCAAGTTCGGATAAAGAAACTCTTGTGTTCCCGACCGGCCACATAGGCATCTTTGTGGGCTCCAAATCCCAGAAAGATGTCTGTCCTAGGATCGCAGAATGGTTAAAACCCAGGTCTCTTCAGGATAAAATGGAAGAAGAAAAACCTGGATCGTCCAAAGAAAAATCGCGAGAACAAAAAAGAAAGAATCGCAAATCAGGGGTGAATACAAAATGAGACTTGAAAATAAAGTTGCAATTATTACAGGAGCAGGAAGCGGTATTGGCAAAGAAACTGCGCTCCTGTTTGCAAAAGAAGGAGCTAAAGTTGTAGTTGCTGATGTGAATGAAAAAGCTGGCGAGGAGACAGTAGCAGAAATCAAGAAAAATGGAGAGGGATTTTTTGTTAAACTGGATGTATCCAGCAGGGAACAGGCAAAACAGATGGTTAAAATCACTCTTGAAAAATATGGTAGAATAGACATTTTGATAAATAATGCAGGCATTGTTCAGGATGCCTTCTTATCAAAAATGACCGAGGAACAGTGGGATAAGGTTATCAACGTCAATCTTAAAGGAGTCTTCAACTGCACCCAGGCTGTTGTTGAAGTCATGATGAACCAGGGTAACGGGGTAATTATCAATACATCTTCGATCGTAGGACTCAACGGCAATATCGGCCAGGTCAATTATGCCGCGACCAAAGCCGGGCTGATCGGAATGACAAAATCCCTGGCAAAGGAACTCGGAAAAAAAGGGATACGCGTCAATGCAGTTGCGCCCGGATTTATTGCGACCCCGATGACCTCAAACGTACCTGAAAAGATCCTTGAAATGATGAAAGAAAAAACTCCATTGCGGATGCTGGGAGAGGCAAAAGATGTTGCGTATGCATATTTGTATCTCGCTTCAGATGAGGCGAAGTTCATTAATGGTGCAGTTCTTTGCGTTGATGGCGGACTGGTAATATAATGTATGATGAAACAGGTGAAAAATAATGAATAATGTAGTAATTATATCTGCAACCAGGACTGCAGTTGGGAAATTCGGGGGAAGTCTTAAGGATTTCAGTCCCGGACAGCTTGGTTCTGTGGTACTGAAAGATGCCCTGAAACGGGCAAGTATTGAGCAAAGTGAAGTTGAAGAAGTCATCATGGGAAATGTCCTTTGCGCAGGTCACGGCCAGAACGTGGCAAGACAGGCTTCAATTGGAGCAGAAATTCCAAAAGAGGTACCTTCCTTTTGTGTGAACAAGGTATGCGGCTCGGGTTTGAAATCGGTTGTTCTGGGAGCACAATCCATCATGCTTGGTGATGCTGATGTTGTCCTTGCAGGTGGCATGGAGTCTATGTCCATGGCTCCGTATGCCCTTAAAAAAAACCGGTGGGGAGCAAAGATGGGCAACGATGAAGTTGTGGATTTGATGATACACGATGGATTATGGGATATTTTCAACAATTACCATATGGGGGTAACGGCGGAGAACGTAGCAGAAAAATACAGGATCACGCGGGAAGAACAGGATGAATTCTCAGCAATCAGCCAGAATAAGGCAGAAGCAGCAATTAAGGCAGGTAAGTTTAAAGAAGAGATTGTTCCAATAGCAATTCCCCAGCCAAAAGGCGAGCCTGTTATCTTTGATACGGATGAATTCCCCAGGTTTGGCACAACAAAAGAGATACTTGCAAAACTAAAACCTGCATTTAAGAAAGAAGGGACAGTAACTGCGGGCAATGCTTCAGGAATTAACGATGGGGCTGCTGCCGTTCTTTTGATGTCTGAAGAAAAAGCAAAAGATAAGGGACTTAAACCTCTTGCAACCATCCAGAGTTATGGGTTATGTGGAGTTCCTCCTGAACTTATGGGCCTTGGTCCAATTTGTGCGACCAGAAAAGCCATGGAAAAAGCCGGCATAACTTCTGATAAACTCGATCTTATAGAACTCAATGAAGCCTTTGCATCCCAGAGTATCGCTGTTAGAAGAGAACTGGAGTTGAATCCTGACAAAGTTAATGTCAATGGTGGCGCCATAGCCCTCGGGCATCCTATAGGAGCCAGCGGCACAAGGATACTGGTTACACTTCTGCATGAATTAAGAAGAAGGAAAGGCACATACGGACTTGCAACTCTCTGTATTGGAGGAGGTCAGGGTATTGCCATAGTGGTAAAGAGGTAGATAATATGGGAAAGAAAGCAGGATTGGATGGTAAAGTCGCCCTGGTCACGGGAGGATCAAGGGGGATAGGCCAGGCGATCGCCTTGCGGCTGGCGGAAGAGGGCGCAGATATTGCAATTAATTACCAGGCGACCAGAGAACAAGCTGAGAAGTTATCAAAGCTGATAGACCAGATGGGCTTGATGGACGAATTTGAAAGGTTATCCCTAATGATAGACCATATGGAGACTAAGGAGCACGCAAAGGAAGTATCTGAGTTAATAGATTCTATGGGTAAGCACTCTATCATATGTCAGGCAAACGTCAATGACTTTGAGCAGGTGAACAAAATGCGGGACGACGTGATAAAGCAGTTTGGCAGAATAGATATCCTGGTTAATAACGCAGGAATAGTAAGGGATAAATCATTTGTCAAAATGACTCCCCAGATGTGGACAGAAGTATTATCTGTGAACCTGGACGGAGCTTTCTATTGCACCAAAGCGGTCATAGAGGGTATGCTGGAGAGGAAATATGGCAGAATTGTGAATATATCTTCGGTTATCGGGAGAATGGGAAACCGCGGACAGGCAAACTATGCGGCTTCGAAGGCAGGATTGATAGCTTTATCGCAAACGCTGGCAAAAGAATTTGCAGGTAAGGGTATAACCGTAAACGCTGTTGCGCCAGGATTTATTGAAACTGATATGCTAAAATCGGTTCCTAAAGAAATAATGGAAAAAATTCTTACCCAGATACCACTGGGAAGGCTTGGGAAGCCGTCAGAGGTTGCAGGTGCGGTGGCATATCTGGTCTCAGAAGAAGGGGATTACATAACAGGCCAGGTAATTGACATAAATGGCGGACTCTACATCTGAATTTATATTCAACGATTTCCGCATTGCAATCTTTTCATTTGCCAGCTCCAAAAAATATAACGGATGATAATGATATTCTTCAAAAACGTTAAATACGTTGATGCAAATTAAATGCTGAGCGTTATTAAAAAGGCACCACCAAAACTTAATATGATGGGACTTATTCATGAAGGAGAGTGCACCTTGCAATTATCGGAGATATTAAATGACCATTAGAAAAGGAAGCTTTGTAATTGAAGGACTGGAGAACGTCCAGATAAACATAGGCAAGATCGTGGAGCAGGGCAGGGAAGAAGAGGTCGAAGGCCCCACCCCCAGGCCTGAGATCATAAGCCTTCGGAACTGGGATTACCGCATCCTTGAGCGGTATAATCCTGTATACACCCCCACAAGCGATATGTGTGATTACTGCACATACGGGAAATGCGATCTCACGGGCAATAAGGAAGGGGCATGCGGGATAGACCTTGAAGGTCAGTCTGCAAGGGAAGCCCTGAGAACAAGTATAATGGGTGCTGCCTGCCACTCCGCGCATGGCCGCCATCTACTCAATTACCTGATCAGGAAATACGGCGAGGATCATCCCATAGACGTGGGCCCGAGCAACCTTAAGGCCCCTCTGACAGAGACAATAATGGGAATTGCGCCAAAAACCATAGGTGACTTCCTCCCAGTGCTTGAATATGTCGAGGAGCAGCTTACCCAGCTCACGGCGGCCATAAATACGGGGCAGGAGGGGGCTGCGATCGATTTTGAATCCAAGGCGCTCCATGCAGGGATGCTTGACCTCCTGGGAATGGAGGTTGCAGATATTATCCAGATATCCTGTCTCAACCTGCCCAAAGCCGTTGAAAACACACCGATGGCTGAGATCGGAATGGGCATACTTGACCCTAAAAAACCTGTCGTGATATGCGTTGGGCATAACATTGCCGCCCCCGCCTACATACTTGACAACATGGACAGGAACGGGCTTTTTGACAAGATCGAGATAGCGGGATTGTGCTGCACGGCACACGACATGACAAGGTACAACAAGACCGCAAAGATAATAGGTTCCATGAGCAAGGAATTAAAATACATACGCTCAGGCATCCC
>DATCUE010000031.1:0-4942 GCA_036567605.1 Candidatus Methanoperedens sp.
TGGGGTTAACTCATGGACAAAATAATCTGCTCATCAGCGACCAAGCTCGCGAAGGCCATTCGTGCCAAAGAAATATCTTCGGAGGAGGTTGTAAATGCATACTTACAGCGGATCGAAGAGGTAAATCCAAAATTGAACGCAATAGTGCACCTTCAGGCCAATGAGGCGCGGAACCAGGCTCGAAAGGCTGATGCGGCTCTTGCACGGGGAGACCTTAAAGGGCCGCTTCATGGAGTACCGGTCACAATCAAAGATAATTTGGATGTAAAAGGAATGATCTCTACATCAGGAACCAGAGGACGTTCGTCCTTTGTACCAGACCAGGATGCTACCATTGTGGTAAGATTGCGTGCTACAGGAGCGATCATACTGGGCAAAACCAATCTCCCCGAGTTAGGTCTTGCCTTTGAGAGCGACAACCTGGTCTATGGGTGTACATTGAATCCTTACGACCTTTCGCGCACACCGGGAGGTAGCAGCGGGGGAGAGGCAGCTATTATTGCCGCCTGCGGATCTCCATTGGGTCTTGGCAATGATATGGGGGGAAGCATTCGTTTGCCATCCCACTTCTGCGGCATAGCCGGTATCAAGCCGACTGCAGGGCGGGTGCCATTGACAGGCCACTTTCCGCTTCCTTTCGGACATTTAATTCCATTATGGCAGGCCGGGCCAATGGCAAGGTTCGTAGAAGATTTGATCCTGACACTCCCGATTATCGCAGGTGTAGACTGGCGCGATCCTGCAGTCATCCCCATGCCATTTGGCGACCCTGGCGAAGTCGAACTCAATAATCTTCGTGCCGCTTTCTATACAGATAACGGCATCATGCCTCCCACACCCGAGATAGTTGAAGTGGTGAGAAAAACCGCACAGGTACTTTCAGATGCCGGCATGGTCGTGACCGAAGCCATGCCTGATGGTATTGAACATTCTTTTGAACTCTTTAACGCTCTCTTTGAAGCAGATGGCGGAGACGATTTGGAAAAAGTGTTAGAAGGTGCCGGGACAGCCGAAATGCATCCCTGGATAAAAGCTATTATAGAAGAGTGCCACGCCAAAGTCAGA
Source organism: Candidatus Methanoperedens sp. (assembly GCA_036567605.1). GTDB lineage: Archaea > Halobacteriota > Methanosarcinia > Methanosarcinales > Methanoperedenaceae > Methanoperedens. Next base: position 1,066 of record DATCUE010000031.1, read on the forward strand.
TCATCTGCCGAGTTCGGCGGACTGATGCTTCAATGGGATATGTTCCGCAGTACGATGCTCTCTTTCATGGAGAATTATGACTTGATCATCTGTCCTGTGTGTGCCTGTCCTGCCATGCTTCATGGAACCTCGTTCGAAAAGTTCCCGGCTTTTAGCTACACGATGACCTATAACCTGACGGGCTGGCCTGCTGCCGTCGTCCGTGCCGGCACTTCATCCGAAGGATTGCCCATAGGTGTCCAGATCGTGGCCCGACCCTGGCGAGAAGATGTAGCCCTTGCTGTGGCGCAATACATCGAGAAAGTTCTTGGCGGCTGGCAGCCTCCTTCGGGGATAAGATAGAATCAGAAAGGCATAATAAACTCTATTTTTAATATTTTTATTATTTTCTTTTGTTCCTACATCCGCGATAATACTTCGACAAGAGGATGCATGGATACTTGATTTCGATTCTCAAAGGTTATACTTGCCTTCCTTGATTTTTCTATCTGTGCAAGGATTTTTCCGGCCCTTGTGGAATAGTACTCCTCCTGACATTCACAACATTTTACGTATGCTTGAGGACCCCTATCCGATACAACGTAGAAATAAAAATTGTTCAAATCTTTATTCCCACATATTTCACAAGGAACAAATTCTCGTATTAGTTCACTAACTTTCATGATAACTCCCAATATTTAAAAGGTTGTGTCATCCCATATAACTATTCCTGCGGCGAATACCTGGAGCCGTCCAATCATTCGTTAAACTTCTTGTAAAGGCGATTTGCCGCGATCTGGAAGATCAGGGTGAAAATCATCTGCTTGCATATGTATTCTCATTTGCCTTCAATTAGAGGGCTTTTGACCCCTGTGAGAACCGCCATGACGCGCACCCTGCCAATAAGAGACCTGTCAACCTTGGCACCCCATGATACTCTCCTGGTATTGGATACTCTACCCATTATAAGCTCGCCCGCAATTGCAACTTCCTCCAGAGTCATGTCTTCACCCCCAACAATATGGATCAATACACCATAAGTCGCAGAAATGTCCGAGATATCCAGCAGGGGAACTGCCAGAGCCTGATTGACCGCCCTTGTAATACGGTCGTCACCGACACTCTCACCTATACCTATGGCACTTATCCCTCCCCGCTCCACCACAGCCTTTAAATCGGCGATGTCGAGGTTAACAAGACTTGGCTGGGTAATTGCCTCTGTAATATTCCTGACAAATGCCCCAACAAGGGTATTGGCAACTGCCAGAGCATCATTCAGCGGCAGGTCCCCGGCGATCTCGCTGAGCTTGGAGTTATCGATTACTATAGTAGAATCACAGCTTTCTGCGAGAGCCTTTATCGCCTCCTTTGCCTTTTCCCTCCGTGCTGTCTCCATCTTGAAGGGAATCGTTACACACGCGATGGTGAGTATTCCAAGTTCCCTCGCAACTCCAGCAATTACAGGTATCGCGCCTGACCCGGTGCCTCCTCCCAATCCAGCTACCAGGAATAACAGGTTTACATCCTGAAGGCCCGCCTTAATCTCATGCAGATTTTCCCTGGCTGCCGCTTCTCCCATCTCTGGGTGGCCCCCGCATCCATACCCTTTGCATAATTTTTCTCCGAGCAAAATGAACTTATCCGCCCTTGTCATCGTAGCAAGATGATTAATATCTGTATTAGCCGCTATGATCCTCCCACCTGCCATTCCTTTTTGCGCGATCCACGTTATAATATTGCAGCCGGCGCCTCCAAGACCCATTACGGCTATGGAAGGTTTTGCAGCTTCCGCCATTTCCTTTAGGTCAGCTGCCAAAATTATTGCCCCTTTTTAAACTACAATGGTCAAAATACGCTGCTGCTCCCATATCCATATTATGATGCACCATACTAAATAAGGGTTGCTGCAATATTCACTTGATGAAATTGCCGGACCAAATAAAAAGATTTATTAAAGTTAATTAATCATTAATTGATATGAAGACAAAATTACCTATTATAATCGGGCCGTTTCTGGTGTTGATCATAATCAGCGGGTGCATTCAGGAAGTTGCTAAAAATCCATCAAAAGAAGAATCCAGAGATGAAATACTGAACATAGGAGAAGCTGTTCCTGAAGGATGGAATTATACGATAGCCCATAATTCTACAGGAGAGGTTACCCCTGCCAGCGGGTATGGTAAAATCATGACTCAAAACTCGGAAGAAGTGCCTGTACCGCATGGTCTGGGAAAGCCATCGGCTATTGTGTATTTTGTCAATCCCAATAAAGAGATCGAATATTATCCTGATGTAAAAACTGATATGAAGTATAATCCCTCGCTTAGACTTTATTTTTACAATATCACAGAAGAACGTGAGATTAATAAGACCATAGACCACGAAAAAATTTACTCATGGTGTTCCCCCATATACTTCGATGAGACAAAAAAATATATTATAGTCACTTCCGGGTGCTATATAAATATGGGGATCTTTACGGAGGAGGCAAGAAATTATTATTCCCCCCTGGAGAAATCATTAAAAGAATATTTTGAAAAATTCAAGTAGGGCCAGTTTATAAGCGAAACCTCATAAAAATATTATAATCCATTTCATCGCAGGTTTTTGTCTTATCGATCATACAGGAATTATATTCATCAATCCTTTGAATTGTTACGATGCATTTTATTAAAATATCCACAAAATTCTTTAATTATACTGATAATCTCACTCTACCAGCGCCCTTGCATCCACGGCCATGGCCCCGCTCTCATTTACTATCAGCGGATTAATATCAAGCTCGACGATATTCTCCTTTTCTGCCATATCCGAAACAGACAATAGCACCCTGGCGATGGCATCAATATCCACAGGCTTCTTCCCCCTGATGCCCTTGAGCACGGGATAACCCTTTATCTCAGAGATCATCTCAAGAGCTTCCCTTTTTTCAACAGGAACGACCCTGAAAGTAACATCCCTGTAAACCTCAACGAATATCCCGCCCAGGCCGAACATCAGGGCATGGCCGAACTGCGCATCTTTCTTCAGGCCAACTATGACCTCCGGGCCGGGCGGGGCCATCTGTTGCACAAGGACACCTTCGATGTTCGCATCGGGCATTGCTTTTTTTATCTTCGAAATCATCGTATTGTAAGCAGTTATCACATATTCCCTCTTCACATTCAGAACCACTCCTCCCACATCGCTTTTATGAGGAATGTCGGGTGAAGAAATCTTCATGGCCACAGGTGCTCCGATATGCAGTGCTATCGCAAGAGCTTCATCTGCGCTCTGTGCGATACTCTCTTTTGTCACTGGAATTCCATATTTTGAAAGGAGTTTTTTTGTCTCATGCTCGGTAAGAATTTTCATACTTTTCCTCCCTCCGGTGCAGCATCATGAATTTTTACTTTCTCCAGGAATTCCCTGTGCCTGATAAGCCCTGCCAGCGCTTTCACGGCCCGCTCGGGAACGGGATAGTTGGGTATACAACCGCTTTTTAGTATCTCAACCCCTTCTTCCGTGCCGGCGCCGCCCATCCAGCATGTGATTATTGGTTTTGTGTTTCCACTCTTCATCTCAACTACGGCTTCTGCTGGCGGTATTGCATTTGACATTAACGTATGCACATAAATAACGATCAGCGCATCTACATTGGGATCAAGAAGAAGTTCCCTTATCACGGCAAGGTAAACCTGGTAAGAAGAAATACTGGCAGTGTCTATCGGATTCGAACTGGATGCAAACTCAGGAATAACTTTTTTTATTTTTTCCCTCGTTTCTTCTTCCAGGTCTGTTATATTGATCCCGTGTCTCTCACATTCATCTGTCGCCACAATGGACGCCCCGCCGCCATTTGAAATAATGGCAACATTATTACCTTTCGGGAGCGGCTGGCATGAGAATGCAAGGGCGG
>DATCUE010000032.1:0-4345 GCA_036567605.1 Candidatus Methanoperedens sp.
TCTTTACAGCCGCCTCACGTTGAAGCCCTACACCGATTTTTGAAGATATGAATATTAAGAACTCCGTCACGACAGGCATACGGTGTCGCTGCTGACGGATCATAGGGTATTCGCCCACAAATACAGGGGAAAGATACTGACTGGAGATGCTGCAATGATCACGGAAGGTATGATCTGTAAAACCTGCAAAGAACTGGATATAGGGATAATAGAGATCGCAGTGAATCCCGACCACGTCCACATATTCTTTAAATACCCCCATCTAAAGCAGTGGTGCGGCGAGCATATGTGGACGCCGAGCTGCTTTCATGGTTCGGTTGGGAATGGCTGGGATGTCGTCAGCAAATACATTGAAACACAGGATGTACATCATGCTAAAAACGCTAGCTACAGGCCTTGAACTTAAGTCCGGGGTTTGTGACTGAAAACGATAGGTGTTCTCATTCTCCCTGATGCTTTGAATATCTAAAACTACTTTTGAAACCCCAAAATTCAGGCACCGATGTAAATCGAAAATATTCACTATATCAATTATTCTCAAAAGGAAGGTTTTTGATTACTGTTATTTATATCAAATGGAACAAATGAATTCGAGTATCTCAATCTCCAGCGATCAATATATGAAAATTTGGGCGAAAGTTTAATGGGAAAATATTCGAATAGCAAGAAGGGTGAAAAATAATGAAAATTTGGATAAAGGCTCTTTTGCTGGCAATTATATTAATGGCTGTCATAAAAGTTTCAATTTATGCAACAACCGGATTACAGCAGGGGTTTGTTATAGAGTCAAACAGTATGAATCCAAATATGCAAAGCGGCGATTTGATTTTGGTGCAACCATCTCAACGTGTAGATATCAAAACATACGAAGATGGTAAGCTACTTGATTATAAATCATTTAACGATTATGGTGATGTAATTGCATATAAACCGTTTGGGAGGGAAAGATTATCACCTATCATACATCGTGCCATGTATTATGTTGAAGAAGGAAAACCTATGTGGATTGACGGACCTTCGGCGCCTCATGCAGGTTATATCACAAAAGGGGACAATGTAAAGACAAACCCCTCCTATGACCAGCAAGGAAGCATCAGTTATAATCAGCCGGTTAAAAAGGAATGGATTATAGGAGTTGCAAAAGTAAGATACCCTTATCTGGGATATTTATCATCTGGTATAGGCGGCACTATTCTTATTTGGGCTGTGGTGTATATTATTATTTTAGGATATTTAATTAGAAGGAGAAAACATACTTCATAAAAATTATTAATCTATTATAAGATGTTGTAAGATGGATCGTCAAAGCATGTTGATTTTAATGTTGCTACTATTTGTACAGATGAATGTTGGAATATTGCCTGAGGGTATGAAGGTAAGTGCAGATTATGGTTATTCCAGCAGCAAGAACCTCAAATCCCCGGCGTCTCACGTAGCCTGCTTACATCGTAGCCTGGCTGCTCTGCCCTTTTTTCTCCTTGCCGGATTATTCCGAAATTTATTTAATGTTCAAATGCCATCTTTAAATGTTGATATTAAATGCCAGAAATAAAATATATCCAGAGCGAACTTGATAAACACTTATATTTCGAGTTAAAAAAGACAGCAGAAAGAAAAGGCATTTCGATAAAAGAAGCTATCAGGGAAGCAGTATTAGAATGGGTCAGGGATAAATCAGGTTTTGATAAGAACGATCCTTTTTTCAAGATGCATACTTTTCGCGCATCAAAGGACTTATCGGAAAAGCATGATGAGATATATGAGGAACAAGAATGATATTCGTGGACACATCAGCTTTTCTGGCTCTTGTAAACGAAAAAGACAATAACCATATCGCTGCAAGAACGTTTCTTGAAGGGATAAAGAACGGTAAGGTCAAAGTAAGGAAAATAATAACATCTGATTATATAATCGATGAGACCCTGACTCGAATACTTTACTCCGTTGGACATAAGGAAGCAGTAAAATGGGGAAAGGATATCCTTGCATCAAAAGTAGTTGAGAAGGTAGATGTAGGGAAAGAGATATTTGATCTTGCCTGGGAGTTGTTTGAAACTTATGAAGATAAGAAGTTGAGTTTTACGGATTGTACGAGTTTTGCATTAATGAAGAAAAGAGGCATTGAGAAGGTTTTTTCCTTTGATGGTGATTTTGAGAACATAGGATTCATTCTCATGCCCTGATTATATATTTCTTATCATATTTAAAAAAATGAGATATTTTTTATACCTAAAATTTTCACCCTCCTGTAGAAAACCGCTTTCACCATTTCTGCCGCGATGATATAAAAGGCCACGATCACTCCCATAAGAAGAAGGAACGAAATCGGAAGCTGACTGAATCCGAATACCTTCCCGACTGGTATGAAAGGGAAAAGAAATGCGATTGCAGCGATCAGCAGTGTGGCTGCGGACAGATACTTCCCGGGGATGCTCTTGAAGAAAGGTTTTTTTGTGCGAATAACGAGCACGATCATCGAAGCTGAAATAACAGATTCCATAAACCAGCCGGTCCTGAACTGGTCAGGAGTCGCATGGAGGATGAAAAACAAAGCGCTGAATGTAAGATAGTCAAATACTGAACTCAAGATACCAAAGACAAGCATAAAATTGCGGATAAACCCTATGTCCCAGCGCCTGGGATGATCGACCATCTCGCCATCCACGCTATCGTTGGCTATTGTCATCTCAGGGATATCAGTCATGAGATTGGTGAGCAGGATCTGTCCGGGCAACAGGGGAAGAAAAGGCAGGAAAAGCGATACTCCGGCCATACTGAACATGTTCCCGAAATTGGCGCTCGTTGCCATGAACACATACTTGAGGGTATTGGCAAATGTCATTCTCCCTTCGCGCACACCCTGCACAAGAACATCCAAGTCCTTTTCCTGCAGCACAATATCGGCAGCATCTTTTGCAACATCAACAGCGCTATCAACGGAAATGCCGACATCGCACGCATGAAGTGCCGACGCGTCATTAATTCCATCTCCAATATAGCCTACGACATTTCCGCTCTTTTTCAGAGCCAGAATGATGCGTTCTTTCTGGTTTGGCTCGACTTCTGCAAATATATTGATATCGTTCACTCTCTTGCGCAGCGCTTCATCGCTCATTGAGCGAAGGTCCGAACCCGTGAGGATTTGCGGGTTCGAAAATCCAACCTGATGACCGACATTGGCGGCGACCAGTTTGTTGTCTCCTGTGACGACCTTGAGCGAGATTCCAAGATGATTCAGCTGGTTTATAGTGCCTGAAATTCCGGGCTTTGGTGGATCAAAGAGAATGAGGAATCCTAAAAATGTCATCGCCGATTCATGGTCTTTGGTTATGAGCGAATCAGACCCGACATCCCTGTAAGCAACACCCAACATGCGCAGGCCCTTACTGCCGTGCTTCTCAAAGCACTGCTGGATATGTTCCTTCACCGTGGCTATATCCACGATCTTTCCATCCGAAGTTTCTGCTGATGAACAGACAGCCAGCACATTCTGCAGGGCGCCTTTGGTCACCATCAGGTGTTTATCATCTTTCGAGATAAGGATGCTCAGTCTCTTACGAATAAAGTCATACGGTACTTCATCCAGTTTCTGGTAGCCAGATACCTTAAACAGGCCAAAGCTTCGGATCGCGCTGTCTATCGGGTTCGTAAAACCCGTCTCGAAAAAAGCATTGAGATAAGCATAGAAAAGAACTTTTTCGCTTTCCTTTCCTTCAACATCAAGAGTGGAGTGGACTCGCACTACCCCTTCGGTCAGAGTGCCGGTCTTATCTGAACAGAGCACGTTCATACTGCCAAAATTCTCAATAGAGGCAAGGCGTTTAACGATCACTTTCTTGAGCGCCATGCGCTTTGCGCCGTGCGCAAGGTTCACGCTGATAATCGCAGGCAGCAGTTGCGGGGTCAGCCCGACAGCGAGTGCCAGGGAAAAAAGAAGAGATTCCAGTACCGGGCGTCCCAGATAGGCATTGATTGCAAAAATTGCAATCACCAGCAGGAGGGTAATTTCCATAAGGAAATATCCGAACCTCCTGACGCCGCGCTCAAACTCCGTCTCCGGCGGCCGCAGTTTTAACCGCTCTGAGACCTTACCGAATTCGGTTTCCGTCCCTGTGCAGGCAACCACAGCTTTCGCACTGCCACTCACAACATGAGTACCCATAAAAAGTGTGTTGTTCCGCTGACCAAGCTCTGTTTCTTTCGCCAGTACCCCGGCTGATTTTTCTACCGGATATGTTTCGCCAGTCAGCGTGGCTTCATCGACAAAAAGGTCTTTGGATTCAAGGATCAGGCAGTCCCCGGGAATAATATCTCCGCCGTTGAGGATAATAACATCCCCGGGCAC
>DATCUE010000033.1:0-91423 GCA_036567605.1 Candidatus Methanoperedens sp.
CAGATACAGGATCTCCAGATAACAAGTCGCCTCCGCATTTGCACTTATTCCTGAGCACCCAGTTTACTCTAATCGGACGATGGCATTTCGGGCAGGTATCTTGAAGTATAACCTCATGCTTAATACATATCGAAACCGGCAATAGGTCCCAATAGGCTTTATGATAACCGTATTCTTTAATGCAAAGAGGACAGTATTGTGTTCTTAAAAGCAGCACAAAATTTTTAATTGTATTTATACTAAGCATATTACTTTTATCATCTGAAAAATATTTTGCGTAACGGTGCGCTGTGGTATAAAAAATCTCATTTTCAGTGCAATTATTTATAAATGACAGCTTCTTAATAACATTGCGATCACTTGACAAGTCTTGACTTTTCTTACCAAAGGACATCAGTGGAGAATCAATTAGTCTGTAAATCCTGCCAGTACAATCATAAAAGTTAGCCAGGGTTAATCTATATATGAGACTCGACAGGCTCTCATGAGGCATGATTTTTGTCCGTATAAGTAAAGGATTCAAGTACCAGATACCTCCTCTTTATAAATTTATTTTCTCAAAACCTCACTGGCTTTTGGCGCCTTTTTCACGTTCCTGAGCCGTCTGTTGGCGCCCATGCTTGCCATTTTTTCATCTTCTTCCAGAGTCTGCAATGCTTTCTCAACCTCCTGAAGGCTGCATCTGAACGGGTTGATTTTCCATGGCTTGTCAGAGCGGACATGCAAGTCGAATGCTTTGGTGAGGATATCCGCGGTCAGATGCTCCTCATTTCTCTGTAAAGCCATGCTGGTGCCGCTCTTTATCAATTTCATAATATACGCGACTACGCCATCCGAGGCGTAATAAAATCTGGTAGCCATATCCATATCGGCCAGTCCAGATCTGTTCTCCAGAGGCAGGGACATATCAATCATGGATAGAAACTGCCTGAACTCATCAATTTCTTTCGCACTGGAGAACTTAAAAGGCTGAAGCGTGTGCCTGTTCGCGAACCTGCGGCTGAGTTGAGGGTTTGCATCAAAAATTATCTCTGAATGGTTTGCATTAGATCCCCCGTTGAGTCCCAGCAGCACCAGAGGAACTCCTGTATCCTCAATTAGTACTTTGAGCCAGTCCGTAACAGTACGAAGCACTTTTTCGGAGTCTCTGTCGATAAAATGCTGGAATTCATCCAGTATTATCAGTTCAACCCCACACTTCTTAATTAACCGCATTAGACGTATTGTTTGTACTGCCTTGGAACCCGTCTCTGCGAGAGGGTCGCCTATCGCATATAATATTTTTGTGACCATTCCTTTTTCTGTCGCCGGGCTCGGGATTGTAGCCATCAAAACAGGAACCTTGGTTATTTCGCCTTCCTCGATTTGGGGGTATTTCTTAGCATATTCCCTAGATACAGTGGTCTTGCCTGCACCTGTGGTACCGCCGACATAGAGGCATTCCGGTTCTGATGAGAACTTGGAGACTCTGTGGCAGTACTCTATTTTTTTGAGAACCTCGGAGAAACGAGGATACTGAACAATGAGCTCGGAAACTTTATTCATCTTCTCTTCAAAGCCCATAGATTTAAGATCCACTTCCTTCCGTAGTTCGGATACCTCTTTTTCATTTGTCATGGTCTTCCTCTTTAGTGGCTCCAGAAGCGGATAGTTTTTTATTAAATCCCTTCTGATGCTGCTCGGTTTTGTAAGAGATCCCCCATCCACTCAAGTCAAACTCACTTTCGTCTTTAGGGATATATCCGGGCTCATCTATCCCATTTTTATTGTCGCGCTTCGTTCTTCTGCTCTCTACATATCTCTCTTCCGTAAGTTTCTCCTCCGGGCTCTCAATAATCACTATACCTTCCCCAGATGAAATTCGATCCAACCTTTCAAAATCGGATTTGTCTATTTCTGCATCATTCTCCTTGTTTTTATTGAAGACCTTCCCTATATCTGAAATTCTGTCATCGATATCTCTTGAATTTGGGTTCACCGTTCGGGCAGCAATGTCAGTGGATAGTGAACTATTATTAGTTTCATTTTTCTCCCCCGACACGATTCCTGCGGTGATAGAAGCTTTGCTCCATTTCGATATTTTTTTTGATGATTTCTTTTTTTCAGTACGATATTTCCTTTCGTTCTCTACGATCCTATCTATATCTGCTCTGGCCTCAATAAGAGCTTCCATATCCACTTTTTCCTTGATTTTTTTGGTGTGTCTAATCGTCACCTCATGTTTCCAGACGCTGAGACCTTTTGTATATTTCTGGTTATTGGCCTTTACTTCTAATTCGTTCCCCCTCTCATCAAAAACATGAATGCTCGATATGTCATCCTGATGATATTTGAATTTTATACGGTTGGTTTTATTTATAGAGCCGGAATTCCGCAGTCGCTGGAGATCCCTTGAGTTATAGTAGAGCCCTTTGAACTCTATCCCTTTATTCGTGACGGTTCGGGTCTCCAGAGCACCCAGCAATACAATTAAATCCTCTTTCCGGCAGGGCAGATGCGGCGGATAGGCTTCCACCCCGCTATCCCAGAGTTCCTGAGGGATGCTGTCAATTCCCCTGTGGAATCTCTGGCTGTATATGTCTATGAACCAGAGATGAATTATTTCATTGAGACTTTCAAGCGATATGACAGCATTCTTCACAGGATCGTAGCTACCCCGTTCTTTCCATGAGGGGAAACTCTTTCCGGGCAGCTTATTCAGCAAGTCGTTATTTAACTCCCGGAAACTCCGCTCCACAGCACCCTTAAACCAAGGAGTTTTCGGGGGGTTGTACTGCAGGTTTATATTAAGCTGCAGGCAGGCGTCCTCCAACGAAATACCATGAAATTCCTTTCCGTTGTCAACAACCAGGGTCTCGGGTAAGCCATAAGCAGACCAACTATTCTTAATATTAGGATATTGCTCACGAACATAATCCTTGGGACTTATGGCGTGATAGAGGCAATACATGACGCTGAGATAGCTGGGTTCATTGAAGCTAATGTAGAATCCCAATGGATAACCGCTGTACTTGTCGATCATGTATGTAATCCACGGCCTTCCAAGCACAAATCCGTCCTTATCCATTACGAAAAAGTCGAGTAATGTGTGGTCTATTTCAACCCATTCCCATGGGCGGGTGGGTCTTACCCCCTCTCCCTTGGTTCCATACCGCTTTTCCGCTTCTATCAGATCATAACGATGTTTGGTTGCATCGTAGATGTTAAGGGCTTCTGTTCGTCTTCGTATTGTGTTGTAACTTACAGAAGGCAGCTTTTCATCATCGGATCGATATTTATTTGCATCCAGGATTAATTTTTGAATATACTCGTACACGGCTTTTACACTTTGCCGCGTCTTATTCAGGTAAATTTTTTCTATGGCCTGACCGATAAATTCTTCCAGTTCTTTTTCAATCCTTATCTTATCCCTGCCACCGCATCTGTTATATGAGGGCAAAAGCGACCTGATATCGCGGCCGCTTTTTTCATAATTTTGTAGCCATCTGTATACCGTTGCTCTGTGCAACTTATTACCTTTGGTTATTTCGCCATATGAACGGTCTGAAAGAATCTGCTCTATTCTTTGTTTAACTTTCTCGACAGTACGATCTTTGCTGGATAGATTAAGCAACGGCTCTATACATCTGTAGCGTAAAACTGCAATCTCATGGTATTTACCTTCGATTGCTGAAAAATCCGGGATGGAACATCTATGGTTAATTGAGCTTATGTCATGTATTGGAAATCGAAGTTTTCCTTCAAATAGACTTTTCACTAATTCAGTTTGTTGAACAATGGAACTCCGTTTAGTATTCTCGTCCTCCACTTCTATGTTATTATTATCCATTATCTTTATTATTCTAAAAGTACTGCCGTTTTTTATATACCGACAGCCTGGAACCAATGAAACATTTGGCAAATTATTCAACCCCCTTCGATAACTTTATTGTTGTTTGATCCGACAATGTTTTTTTCAAATCCGCATACAAGAGTTGGTGGTAAAGCAGGGAGTAAATATTACTGATCGCAGCTTTGCCGAATTTTTCTCGTGACCTAACGATAAGTTCCGCTAACCCTATCTCACCGTCGTTTGTTTCAACTAACGATTGGGTATGTTGCTCAAACTCTGTAGATACGTCCACTGCAGCATATCTATTTAGTAATTTAACGTTTTTGAGGAGGTTCCCCTCACGTATATTATCATCAGTTACCACCCTGAAGATCCATCCCCTTCTCCGGCAGTACTCCTCTCCGGCAAGGAATTTTATTTTATTTTTTGGATCGTTTAATTTTGATGATGGTTTTATTTCGATTAGTTCCTTGCAGGAACGCCTTTCTACATAGAGATCGGGAAAATAACGCCCAGTTTTCGTCTTGTGTGCATACAATATTTCCACCGGTTGCTCATAGAATGATAACACATCAGCGTCGAATTCAAGAAGGTACAGAAAATCCCTTTCTATCTGCGACTCCCACATTACTGTGCGTCTCATCTTCAAGCTTGGAAATTTTCCTACCGTCTTTTTGAACCCTGTTCTGTTCGTTATATTCCGAGCAGGACTAAATTCAAGGTCGGTATAAACTTGACTTTGCAGGTTCGGATGAAAAACTTGATTCTTTTCTTCTTGAGATTTAAACGTATTCTTTTCCATAAAGCTCATCTATTACCATATTATAAACATTTTATGGCTATTAAATAGGTATATAATGGAGCTATTATAAATAGTTTTGGTAATTAGAAAGTTATATTATAATTAATTTATCACTATTTTTTAGCATAAAATATTTATAAGCCAATCACATAGTTACAGTAACTGCAACTAACGTCCTAATCATGAAACAACACAGTCAGCAAATGAGAGTCGAAGTACAGGCTTATCAGGTACTTGAAAAAACTGTCAAGTCCTCGGGTAGCTCTGGGCGAGTCTATGTTCCAAAGGAATGGGTAGGGAAAAAAGTTAAAGTGTTCTTACTTGAACCCGCCGCAGATGGCGAGGAATGAGATAGAATTAATTCCAATTGTAAAAAGGAAAGTGTCTTTTAGGTATGGTATCCTGATAATCGTTTCGTATTTTCGTATTATGCAAATACTTTACAATCATCCAGAACCCGATTAAATTAAGGCATTAATTGGAGTATTCTCTATCAGGGTTTGAAGATTTAAATTCTGAGAGCAGATATAACCATCAAAAACAAATGACAAATTTTTTACTCGAAAGTTTGTACTTATAACTTTTTTTAGGGGCTTTAATCTTCTCTATCACCCCTAAATCACTAAGATCATTTAATAATTTATTTATATAATGAGAATCCGGGCCGTACCCAATCTTATCTATAATCTCTTTTTCAGTGGATGGTTCCTCTTGATGGCTTAAATACTCTATTACATCAAAAGTCGATTTTTTTGCTTCTCCACACAATTTTCTCATATCGTGCAATGTGAGAACTTTCTCCGACATCCTTCTAAGATTCAATTTAATATTATTTATACTTCCTATATTTTTCCTCGATTAATCGAGGAAAGATTTAATACAAGTTATTACTAAATATCCCTCGATTAATCGAGGGAATTTATGCTACATGAAGGTCCATCAATTTTTCTAGGATATTCGTTTGGAAGGGGTAATCCAAAACCATGGGAATACTTTAAAATCCCTTATCTCATGATCAATGCCTATGATATTATTACTAGAATCCCGAATAAAAATGTGCATAAAGCTCTTTCTTATGATGGATTCGTATGTTGTGATTCAGGGGGTTGGCAGATACTTCAAGGGAAAAAAATAGATATCTTAGAAGTAATAGAAGTTCAAAGAAAGCTACGACCAGATCTCGCAGTAATGCTTGATAATGGATTAGATGAAACAAAGAATATTGAAAATTTAAAATTGTACATAAAAAAAGCTGATTTTGATTTTATTCCAGCCTTCCCCTATTATACTTCTAAGAAAACACTGGAGAAAATCTCTAAATTGTGTGATCCCATCATGATTGGCATTGGGGGCATCGTTCCCGTCCTTCGAGCCCCAATCAACCTGGTAGAGTTTAAAAATGTAATAACTTCAATTAAAAATATTAAAGAACATTTTCCTGATACCAAATTACATGTGTTTGGAGTTGGAGGTCTTTATATTGCTATGATACTTTTCCTTTTTGTTGATTCCTTAGATACTTCCTCATGGTTGCATGATGCAAAGTATGGTAAAATTAGATTATTTGGTAAAGGAGTTTACGGGACTCATCCAATGGATTACAATCCACATATAAATAAAGAAAGTTATAATTGTAAATGTCCTATCTGTAGGAAGCACTCGCTTGAAGAACTAGATGAAAGAGGCATATCTAGTATGCAATTGAGGGCATCGCATAATGCCTGGATTTTACTAAAAGAGATGGAACAAATTAGAAAAGAGATGAAATCCGGAAGTTATCTTGAGTATATTAATGATAGAGTTAAAAGTCGCCCGCGTCATATTTTGAAATTTGTTTTTGATAAATTTGGTGATGAAATTGCAGAAGTTAACTGGCGGATATGAGCTTTTATGGCACCCTGATGTAATATCTTTTTATAATTATCTATTGGAGGAATATGAAGTACCTAACGATAAGAAAATAGCTTTGTTTCTACCATGTGCGGCAACTAAACCGTATTCTCAATCCAGAACCCACAAGAAAGTTATAGAAACTATTCAAAAATCATGTGGATCCCAAAAATATCTAATTCACGAATTAATAATCAGTGAACCATTAGGAATCGTGCCACGTGAACTTGAAAAAAAATATCCCGCTGCGCATTATG
Source organism: Candidatus Methanoperedens sp. (assembly GCA_036567605.1). GTDB lineage: Archaea > Halobacteriota > Methanosarcinia > Methanosarcinales > Methanoperedenaceae > Methanoperedens. The sequence goes on from DATCUE010000033.1 coordinate 6,782, forward strand.
ATATGGTATTAGATACTTGGTTTCCAATAAACGAAATTCAAGAAATAAGAAAAACGGATTATAATGATATTTTTGGGATAAGAAAAAATTCAAAGGAAGAGTACAGGTTAAAAAGAAAAATAGTAAATATCTTGAGTGAAAGAGTTGCTAAATATCTTCTTAAAACTAAAAATAATTACAATTATTATATAGGATATGTAAGAAGTACCCATAAAGAAATTTTAGAAATAGCTGGGAAAATAGCCAATATAGATGTTGATTTTATATTGAATAAAGAATTAGTAAAAAGAATTAGTTCAGAAAAAGGCAGATTTTACTGGATTATGAACGGCTTAAGATGCGAAGAGTCATTGTCAGAACTGGATAACAGATTAAAAATCAAACAATGATGGTTGTCTATTTTCTCTCGTTACATCGATATCTTCTTCCGGTTCGGCAGGGGGCGGTCTTTCGCCTCCGCCTCTCCTTCTTCTTAACCTAACCTGCGCCGTTCCACCACCATGTCTACTTTGTCTAGGCCGAATTAAAGTATAAATTGGCTGATAGTTCGTAATTCCCCCCATTATGATTGCTGACCCAACAGAGAGATTAGGTACGCTCTCAGCCAGCTCTGGAGATGCGACACCTAAGACAGACCTAGCATAATTGACATCAGGAACTTCGATCAATTTGTGGAATATCTTCGTTTCGCACTGACTCAATAATGTATTGGAGACTTCTGATGGTCTCTGAGAGACTATATGCAGACTAATTCCAAATTTACCTCCTTCTTTAGCTATTTCTTCGACTGTACTTTTCGATATCGGATCTGATGATGAAGGAGCAAATCGATGTGCTTCTTCTATAAAGAGTGAAAAATAAGGTATATCTCCATATGTTCTTGCACGGAATATTCTTCTTAATAAAGCAGCCACAGTTATTTGTTGGGTATTTTTATCTAGGCCACTAAGATTAATAATAGATACCTGGTTTGTGTTAATTAATTCTGATGGCACGAAACCATTGCCAAAGATGCCACGTCTTTGTAATATCTCTACACGAGCCCTTATTACCCCCATATTGACATTTAAGCTTAATTGCCCGTTATTTCTCTCAGCAATATTTAAAAAATGATTGATTGTGTAATCAATTCCTTGAAGGGTTCTTGCAGTTTCAAAAATTAATGCTTGCTGATTCTCTCCAGAAAAACCCGTGAGTTCAATAATTTCTGCAGCGGTTAAATCTGAAAAGTTAACCGTGATTTCTCTTTCTCCTTGCTCAGTATCAACGAAGCTAGGGGGTGAAAATTCTTGGATATTAAACAGTCTAGGGTCAAGACCGATTGAATTCAGTTTTTCCACTTCTGCGGGTACATCATTCGGCTGTCCAAGTGAATGATATTCTCCATGGGGATCAATTATCAAAACCGGCGAATTTATTTTTATTAACTCTTCCAAAATAACCCCACTAGTATAGGATTTACCGCTTCTTGTAACACCAAAAACAGCAGAATGCTCTCGCATAAATATTTGGGTTCTTAACCTTACCTCTATATCAGGATAAAAAAACAAATGACCCAGAAAGATTTCTCCAGCATCAAGTCTAAAGATCTGTTTCAATTTATTTTCTGAGATTTGCAAAACATCAGTTCCTGGCTTTGGAACTGAACCATCAAATTTTAAGTTCTCCCCATCCCATAAACCGATTATTCTTGCTGAAAGATACAAATAACTCCCAATATTAGGCAATACATGCGCAGGATCTCGCCCTCTTTGGGTATAAAACTTAACCAATGCTGGGTCGGAATATTCCTCGGTATGTACGTGAGGAGATGTGATGACAGCTATAAATTCTTCACCAATTGTTTTTGGGATAGTAACAAACTTTCCAATATTGCAATGTTCCCAGTCCTCCACCTGGAAATCGACAATCGTGTGCGTAGGGCTATTAGAAGTGCTAAGGACTTTCCCGTATTTATTTTGTTGCGTCATTTAAGAACACCATCCATGATTGTTGCCTCAAGCTTTCTGAATAAGTAATCCTGTATCTGGTCTCCCCATAGTTTTGCTTCTCTATCAGCTCCCCAAACAGGACTAGGCAATATCTCATATCTTTTTGAAAGAACTCCTTCTCTAGTTTTTCTCATGGCTGGTCCTGAAGTATAAATAATTGGAGCATAAATCTCTTTTAATTTTTTGTTGAAATCCGTTGAATTATCGTAATAAAATTCAAATCGATTGCAGTACCCTTCTGTGTTTATAAAAGTAAATGTATAATCCAATTGTGATGCTAGTCTTTCATATGCAGGGAATCTATTCTCAAGGTACCTTTCTGCACCTTCCCTTTTGCTTTCAGGTAAATGTGTGCCTAACAAATGATGAATAACGACTGGTGAATGTTCTCCATTTTTTAAAATCATTGGAAGAATTTGTTGATCATTTACAAAATTTTGAGAAGTCCAACCAGGAAGATTATCCAAAAGACATTGATTCAATATAGGAGATAAGAACCTTTGATTAACATGCTTTGTTACTCCAACTAATTTCGTCCCTTCAATTTTTGCTCTATTTTTGACCTCAACCGCTTCGTAAATCGATTTCCAAGTAATATCTGCTCTTTCTGGAAACTCAGGGTTCTTTAGATCCAAATAACTCATCTGGCCCGGCCTTAACGGACCGTCTCTAAATAAAATATTTGGGGATTTTTTAGAGATTATGTCTTTATCCAATAGATAATGTAAATAACTTGACATTGACGTGGAGAAACCATCTAGGTCCGCTCCATCAATATTTGGGAATTTGCTATACATTTCTTCCATATATTGTTCTTCTGCAGTAGCTGGATACTGCGGTCTCCTAAAAATATCATCATCCTTTAGCTTCTCTCCCTTAAAGTAATTGAAAACCAATCCACAAACTGCAGAGAAGAAAACAGCAATTGGTATGGTTATTGATTCTATTCTAATTATGTCAAATTCAAGTCTTCTTGTTGCATCCGTGCCTGCAATAAGACCATTTACATTTTCCTTCAACGATTCTATATCTAACTCAACAGGAGCTTCTTCAATAAATTTTGTCGAGAGTATTTCGTATCCAGCTTTAAGTTTTTCTTTTTCTATTTCATCAACGCTATGGTCAATATAACTCTTGAAAGCTTCTTTTGGATCACTATCTAATAATACATCACGAATTTTTGGTAATTTATCCTTTATATCTTTTAAATTTTCAAATCTAGAACCTATTTCTGCAGCTTTGGATGAAAACTTTTCAATTTTCCTTTCTTCTTTCTCTAAATCTGGTAAATCATCCAAAACCTCAATTTTCTCTGCATTCGAGTCTTCTGAAATTCTTGCTTTAACGAAGAATTTATCCCCTTTACTATAAAAGTCAAAAAATATCCCAGATTTCTCCTTTAAATAATTAAATAATGTCTCATATTTGACTTCATTATCCTTGGAGAGTTTTTCAACATCGAACTCTTTATCAGGATTTTCACTGATCAACCGAATAATTGCAGATAATTTGCCCATAATTTCTCCTAAAGATATATTTCTATCACTTTTCGCTATGCTTGGAATTTAGTTCCAAATTAGTTAACTGTTTATTAATGAGTTCATTTAATTCAGTTGGGAGTAATCCACTTCTTGTGGCAAAGGTTTCAAAATCTTTTACAGGTTTTATCAACGTTGCAATATCTTCATTAAGTGGTATTGGTAGTAAATCCTTAATTTCAATATCACGATTTCCTATCACTGTTTGAAATGCTAGAAGATCGAAGAAACGTGGAATCAGGAAGGAGTATTTGGGATTTTCGCAGGTTCTTATGGCAAACTCAACAAAGTATTTGGAATAATCAGGGACAAAACTTTCCACGAATTGATTGCTCGAAATTGGATACTTCGCTTTATATCTTTCCTTTATTTCTTTTGCCATGAATTCATAAAAGCCTTTAAGTAAACGTTTACGCTCTTCGTGAGCTAATTTTCCACCCAATAGCTCAATTTTTGCGTACTCTTCTTTGTTGGAGTTAGGAATAGTGAGTAATGTTTTAGAAAACTGCAACGCTGATAAAGAAAGATGTGAAAAAGTGTATGCTAACAGAAAATTTCTTGCCTTCTCCATCAACCCATCAAGTTCATTGATACGCTTGCAACAAGCTACAAGATTGTTTATTTGTACTGATGGGACGTCATTCCAATAAGATGTATTAATGTATTCTTCAACATTGCCACCCAACTTTCTTAAAGAAAGAAATACTTGGTCAATAGGAGTGGGTTCATTTGAAAAAGCGCCCAGTGATTTGTTGATGTCAATTTTATAAGCTTTCTCAAGCTCATAGAGCTGCTCCTCGGAAAGAGGTGTAATATCGAGTCTTTTAGCTAGCTCCATGTATTTAACTCCAAACAGCTTAGTTCTAAGAAAAATACCTTGATTGGCATTAAAATACTTCATAATACCAGATAGCCAAAAAAGGCGTTCGTGAGTTTTAGCGCGCATACCTGATTTGCAATCACAAACCAAGTAATTTGTATTTAGTTCTTCATCTATTTTTATAGCTAAGACATCAATATCCGTATACTGATGTTTATCCAAAGATTCAACTATACTCACATTTTTCCTTACCAGATAACCATTGTGCCAGAAATATCTCATCAGGCGTAGTTTTAGTTTGAGATCTTGCTCCTCTTCTGGGGATGTGTTCATAATTTAACACCACTTACCAGTTCAATTAATCTATCATATTCTTTCTTTGCTTTTACTTCAGTTGTCGTTTTTAGTTTTCTGAGCTCTGATGAATAACTGTACATTCCCTTTATGAGAATTTTTTTAGCTTCAAGTTCTTCTTTACTAGCAACCGGTGCCTCTCCTTGTAACAAGCTATCTGCTATTTCGGCAGCAAGATTATTCTCGGGTGTATCTATCCAGATAATCCTGTAGGCTTTTCCATATTTATTTTGAGCGGGTTCCAGCTTGACTATTCCATGAAGTACTAAAACTGCGTATTGCACGTCAGCATAAGGATGTGGTTTCATTATATTATTACGCATTGCATTAAGTATAGCCCTTGGATATAATATCTTTGAAATTTCAGCATGGTATTGACCATGGCGGAGGCATGAAACTATAAGTCTTGCCTTTTCATAAATATCTGCATTTGAATCCATTTGAAACTGTGGACTAGCAGAAAATACATATTGATGCGAAATATTCATTCTATTACCAATAGCCACTGATGGGAAGAATCCATGATGAATCCCAGCACCAAGTAAAGTAGCATAACTACTCACATTTTCTATAGGCATCCCAGGAAATTTTCTAAATTGATCAGTAAGCGAACCTATTATTCCTAGTCGTTCTTCGTTTTGCTTCCTAATAAAACTGGCAACATTATCGTAGTTTGTTGCCCAATATAATGGGGTCCATATGGTTTCACAATCATGCTCTTCTGATTTGAGCTTCCCTAGATAATTGGCCGTTTCACCATAGTCTAAAGTTACCTCAAAGTCTTCGCCTTTAACATCTAATTCCGATAGAAGAGCTTCCTTTGAATAAGGTCTCCTAGATAGCTCTGCCAATGAGTAGATTGTTGCTTTATCTATTGGTGTAGGTTGTTGCTCTTCCCAGATTGTTCCGAGAGTTGATAGAATATCAACTGCTGGAGGGATTTTTTCAGTAATCGTAGCTATCCTTTTACCCTCATATTTTACTTCTATCCAGTCCAAATTTTCAAACATGGGGATAAAATCAGATTCAGTGACTCTGAAATCCATTTTCAGAGCTGAAGAAACTCCAGCTAAATTTTGCCTATTTATAGGTTCTACATGAGATCTTATTGCTACTGCTAGCCTTGCTGCATCACCAACTCTTCGCGTAACACCCAAGTCATAGTCCACTAATCCTGGAGCCGTATTAATCAAGCATTTACTTATTTCAACACTCTTAGTTGTAATTTGAGCTTTATTTAATTTCTTCATTGAAGAATCACCATGTTCCATTCGCAAACAGTATGGCTATTATTCGCAAACTTTGTGGCTACGTTCGCAGACTTTATGGCTCTAATCGCAAACATTACGGCTCCTCACATCACTCACATCCCTCCCACCCCGTACCTCTTCCTGTCCTTCAACTCCTGCTTCTTCCCTTCATTCCACCCCGATACAGCCTGAATATATCCCGTCACCCTGCTCAGATGCTCCACATTATCGCTCGCACAATTGGGACACGCCTCAAGCAGCCCGGACGCCACATGGAAATCGTCCATGCACACAGTCATATCCTTCGTAAACGCAAAATACCCCACCTGCGTGTTCTTCGCGATGTTCATGGCAAACTCCTTCAAGCCGTGCGGGTCTGGCGCAGCCTCGCCAAGCCAGATGTGCAGGATGTTGCCCCCGTCAACGATGGGGAAAAAGACCTCCTCAAGCTTGATGCGCTGGGGGAGCGACACGTCGGCGCTCGGGGGTACATGCGTGCCGTTTGTGTAATAGATCGGAAGATCCCGCGTCTCAGAGATGCGCGAAAGCGCCTCTTTCACGTTGCCCTTTATAATGGGCTCGGCGCACTTCCTGTACTCCTTGTGCAGCAGGTCAGATACTGCAAACCTCTGGGCCGTGGTCTCGGCAGGCGTCCTTGCAAGCGCTATTTCCATGCCGTACTTCTGCGAAAGCTCCTTTGCGTAGAACTTCATCTCAAACATCGCCCTTATAGCAAGCCGCCGCGCATCCTCGCTCTCGTACACCTGTTTGCCTGTATGGTGCTGCACCATCTCGTTTATCCCCACGACGCCTATTGTGTACACAAGCCCGCTCGTGTCCACTGCGATAGAGCCGCGTTGCATGGTCTGTGGGTCTTTCGGCCTCTGCGTGGCAAAGGGCATCCTGTTGTTCTTGATAACAATGTTCATCCACTTGCGCTTCACAAGGAAGAGCTCGATGCTCGTATCCATCAGCCTCTTGAGCTCGGAAAACAGCGCATTATCGTCCTTCTTTGCCTTGTAGGCCGCGCGCGCGCAGTTGACCGACACGACCTGCCATGCGCCCATCGAGAAATGCTTCCCGTCCTTGAAGTACAGCTTGTCCTCGAACTCGGAATCGCGGTCGTGCGATGAGGAGAAGTTGTATGCGCAGCAGTTCCCAGTGATCACGCCGAGCGCATTGCTGAAATTGTGAGTATCTGATACATCCACAAGATCATAGACATATCCATCATACTCTTCTTCCTCGATTTTCTTTATCTTCAGGGGATGGACATCTCCTTTGGTGAACTTCTCCAATCTCTCCTTTGTCCTGTCATCAATGATCAGGTGCTGGCTAATGCAGTCATACCCTCCCGACCTGTACTGCGACGGGTACATAAGGTCTGAATACTGGAGGCATGTCCCGCTTATGGGAATTCTGGTGAACGCGCCGCCCATTTCAGTATTATTATCGATGGCAGCGCATTCTCCGTAACCTGTTTCTTCATAGAACTTCTGTATCTGGTGGTGCGATGTGACATAGCAGGAATAACCCTTAAAGCTGTATGCTTCACCGCTGTGCGGGTGTCTCACGGTTTCATCGCGCTCCATGTAGTTCATTTGGATCCCGATCTTCTGGGAGAGGAGTATCATCTTCTGGATTGCGCTTCGTGAAACAAGCCTCATCCGGATATTGCAGGCTTTATGGATATACCCGTTCTGCCTGCCGATCTGGAGAAGAGCATTTCCATCGCCTTTGAAAGCACAGGAGACATATTCCTTCACGAGTGAAGGTTCTATGTTATAGAGAATGTCCGGCACTGATTTGCTGTGCGCATCATGACCGCACCCGAGCGCATCCATAAGAAGATAAAGCAGCTTGCTGTTGATGCAGACATTTGTCGCGGTCTTCTCAACAGATACTTTCGGCTCAAATCCGAGGCTTCTGATACATCCGACAGCATCTTCTATGAGGTCTGTTTCATGCTTGCCGAAGGACAGCCGGACAGAATACCTCCTTCCACAATGATCACTGCACCCTTCTGCCAGGTAGTATCCCAGGAATCTGACCAGCTCTGGTGTTATTTTTATTTCACTATTAAGTCCGGGTTTCTTGGCATTCCTGATATTAACATAACTATCCTGCACCTCAATTTCATTTGCATATCCGGCTTCAATCAATGTTTTCTCGATATCTATCGACGACAGGGGCTGCACATCCGAGATACTATTTTTAAGAACAGGCATATACTCACCAGCCGCAAGTTCCATTGCCTGCTTCTTTATAAATGAGCCGTTCTCAAGTATAAAAACCGGGTGATCCGGTGTTACCCTTATCCTTCTTCCGGTGTTCAGTATGATATTTAGCAGCTTTCCGCTGTATTTTTTACGCATCACTCCCTTGAAGGTTTCTGGTGATGCTCTTAGAGTTTCAAAATCCGTACTTGGCGTCCTGCCTTCGAACCTGGCAAATTCAACACCAACCGGGTCTATGCTAATGCCATTTTTAGACGCATTCCTGAACAATCTCTCAATACTCATGACTTGCATCTTCCCATCCTTCTCGGCCACAGGTACCAGTTCATCCCCTGCGAGGCACTGGTAGCAGCTTATACCCTTCCCCGCGCCCCTGTATTCAGGAAGCTGGTTGTCAAAGTAGGGCGCCCCGTACTTAGCCGCGAGCTCGAAGGCCTTGGTATAAAGCTCGTCATAGCTCAGAAGTTCGGGGTGCGAGCGGTTATACTCCTCATCCTCGACCATGAAATCCGGCTCTATACTCACTTCGGGCTTGGGGAAGTTGAAAGGCTTGCCCCAGTAGTCGCCTTTTAGCATCACGTTCATCAGGGCCTCAAAGGAAAGACGCACCTCGCGCTCGAACTCTCCGTAAGTCCTAAGGGGTGCCTGTTTCCCGTCATATACCGCGCCCTTGTAGACCACGGGCTTGTCGCGCCAGAGATGAGGAACGCCCGGGGACAGCTGGACGGAGGAGAACACAAGCTGCCCGCCGCGCGCTACCATCATCTGGGTCATCTCATAAACGAACATCTGCATGAGCTGCTCTATCTCCCCGTAGCCCATGCCCTCAAAGTAAGGCGCCATGAAAGTAAGGAAATTATAGAATCCCTGGCCGCCTGCGAAATTGGTCTGTGCGCTCCCAAGGGCTTTTACTGCATGGAGTATCGCAACTTCGGCCTTCTTTGCAGGACCTGCAACACTGGCCTTCGTACCGCTGCCGTCAGGCATCAGGCCGTAATAAAAGAAGTAGCGCAGGTCCCAGTCCTGGCAGAATGCGCGAGTGCCGAGGTACTCAAGATCATGGATATGTATGTCCCCATTGAGATGCGCATCCGCAAGCTTCGGGGGTATCATGAGAAGGTACTGCTCCTTGCTCATCTTATCGGCTTTCTTCTTGTGCGAGGTCTCAGCATTCTCCTGCAGGTTCGCGTTATCATTGGCCTCAAAACCCGTGCCCATGTCTATGCGGTAGGCGTCAAACACGGGTGTTCCCACACGCGTTGAGATGTTTCGCCATTCGGTATGTCCGCGCTCAAGAAGTATGATATTGACCAGTTCACGCACGAGCGGCCCTGAGAGGAACTTCACTCCCATGTCCTTAATTCTCTTCTCCGTTTCTTTCGCAATTTCTTTTGCCTCATCTTCAGTGATGGCCGGCTTCCCGTGGAACTGCTCGCTGAGCTTGGTTTCTTTCAAAAGCTGCTTAACTATGGTATTCCTGTCCCAGTCCATAAGGTGCCCGTCGGTCGTCCTGACCTTGGGGATCGCCGGGACTGAATAGCCGGCGAGTGTTTTCTGGATCGTCTGGAACTCTTTTGCTGCCTGTGCGTTTTTGGTCTTCAGTGCCGCAAGGGCATGTTGCGTTTCACGTAAGAAAATACCCGCCAACTCCTTATTATGCTCCCCTTTACCAGATATCTGGATTTCGATGTATTTACCCATATGACAATTCCTCCTGTTTGTTTTTTGTCTTCGGGATAAAATCCCTTGCCTATGTTTTAAGGAGTGTTTCCAGCTTGCCCTGGTCTATCCTGTTCTGGCTGAAAAGGTCACCTGCCGAATAGAACCTGTTGTCTATCTGGAGCACCGGGGCGCTCATCGTGAACACCCCGTTCAGCCTTAATTCAGTAAGGGCTGCCGGTGTAGCCATATCTACCTCCCTGTATTGCAAATTTTTCATTTCAAGAAATTGTTTTAGTACCCTGCAATTCGGACAGTTACTGGTAGAGTAAATCAGGATTTCTGCCATGTTGCGTCTCCTTGTAAAAGGAATAAGTGCGTTTCAACGGTAATAATGGTTTTCCGAATCAAATCTGAATATCATTATTTGTCATTAGTTACCAGGTATTTTATCAAGTGGTATTAAAATTGTTATCATATTGTTTATCATATATGATAAAAAATCATAGAAAATTTCTCAATGCATTAAATCCATTAGCCAGCGCGCTCGTGAGAATATCAAGAGGATTTGTGATACCCAGAAGATTGACTATTATCGGTATAGCCACGAATGTCCCGATCATACTTCCAAGATTAGCAAGGCCCGCCACGAGAATAATGCGAAAGAGTTTATTATGCAGGAGATCGGTTAAAGTCTGGGCTCTGTATATTTTAATCTTGCCATTCTCCGATTCCGCTGTGAATACGTGCCCTCCTGCCGCATCATCCAGCAGGACGGTTACTTTATCTTTATCATCATTGAGTCTCAGGGATATGCGGTTCTCTTCCCCCGCGATAACGATGGTCTTGCCGTCGTCGATTTTTTCGATCTTAGCGCCCTTTATCCACTCTGCATCATAATTCCGGGTTAGAAATTCTATAAGTCTTTTGTTATCGTTTCCCGGAATATCATCCCAGCTGAACAAATATTCATCCTTCATCATATTCTTAAAATCTTCTGTTGTGGGGGGACGAAAATGCGCTTCTACAATCCCTGCGAGCCAGCCGACGGCCAGAATAGGATGAAGGAATCCAAACCATGCAAGACCGAAAGCCGTAAGGGCCGACAATGGATGCCCTCCCGCGATAAGAACGCCAACCGCTGAGAGTATCCCCTGGGCGATGAATAAATACAAAAGCGCTGTTAGAAGTGTATATATAGAGACCCCTCCGAAAACGATAAGAAGTGCCAGCAATCCCACAACCATTGCCATCACTGCGATAGTTGCAGCCTTGAACCAGTTGAAACCTTTTTTCGGGAGCGTCGCCAGTTCCTCAATCGGCGGGAGTGATGCCGGTTTGTCAAGATATCTCTGGATTCCCTCCCTGTGGCCTGCGCCTATGACGGCCACTACCGTGCCTTCCCCTGACAGGTCAAGCAGGTTTCTTGCCATGAAAGCGTCCCTTTCATCCAGGAGAACAGATGCCGCGCCAGGGGCCATCTTCCTCAATTCAGCAACAAGCTGTGTAACAACATCTTCATTGGTTACCGTATCTATATCAATATCCTTGGTTCCAAAACCGAATGAAGCCCCAATCAGGGAGACAAAAAGCTTAAGCTTCTCAAAAAAAGACATCTTCTTCCAGAAGCGGGCAAGTGTTACCTGGATATCCCTGTCAATGAGCGCAACCCTCGCGCCTGTTTTTTCGGCCATTTCAATAGCCGACAGCATCTCTGCGCCCGGTTTGACGCCCATATCCCCGCCGATTTTTCTCTGTACGTAGGCGAGAAGCCAGTGCAGCATAAAGTAGTATAATTTCCCCCCGCTGAGCATTTCCCTGACATTTACTTCCTTGACCTCATTTTCCCCTTTAAGTGCCTGGTACCTCCCTTTGTCCAGTTCAACTGCCACGATGTCCGGCCTTTCTCTTTCGATAACTTCATTTACGTCAGCCACGCTCTTGTCCGAGACATGAGCCGTCCCGACAAGGATAATCCTGGAACCTGAGTAAGCGGCGGGGTTTTTGTAATTGAAATTGTAACTTGTACCGTACATCCCGTTATTCATGTCATTCCAGCAATTCTACGGCCCTCAAAAGGTCTGTCCTTGATACAATGCCAGTCATTTTATCGTCACTTTTAATTATTATCCGCCCTATATTATTCGCGGTCATCAATTTTAACGCCATTACAGCATCATCATTTTCCTTAATGGTTATAAGCTCTTGTGTCATTATCTGCAGCACTTTAACTTTATTTCTCTCTTCTTTTGGAACTTTCTGCACATCGGTGAATGTAACTATGCCTTTCAAGACCCCATCATCCATAACGGGATACCCCATATGCTTGAACCTGAACATGAAATCTACGAGTTCTTCCACGGACATTGTGGAATTTACGGTCCTTACCTCTTTTGACATAATGTCCTTTATTTTCACACCTTCAAGTATCACACTGACTTCGGTGGCTTTTTCTTCCTCTGAAGCGCCAATGTATATAAAGAATGCAATCAGGATGAGCCACGGGCTCAGGCCAAGCAGTCCGATGATACCCATAAAAATAGCGAACATCTTGCCTATACCCGCTGCTGCCCGCGTGGCTTTGATATAAGACATGCTGCCTGCAAGCCATGCCCTGAAAACCCTGCCGCCGTCCATTGGAAATGCCGGAATGAGATTAAACACGAAAAGCACGATATTTATATACCCTACGAGCCAGACAAGACGCAGATACGGCGACCCCGCATCTGCAAAAAGTCCATTTATTATTATAAGCACTGAACCTATTAAAAGACTGACGGCAGGCCCTGCCAATGCCATCTTGAGCTCTATCCTGGGGTCTCTTGGTATCTCTTCCATGGATGAAACTCCGCCAAAAAGGAAAAGTGTTATGCTCTGGATGTTTGTCCCGTGCTTTTTGGCCACATAGGAATGTCCAAGTTCATGTAATAACACGCAGGCAAAAAGCGCGATTGCAGCAGACAGGGACAGCGCATACTTAAGTACGGGCTGCTGATTCAGATCATTAAAACCAAAGTTTGGATTACTTATCGAAAACCAGTACGCAAAGACCGGCAATATCAGAATGAAAGTTATATGCAGTTTAATGGGTATTCCCATTATTTTTCCTATCTGGATCGAAGCATTCATGAAATCCTCCACAGATATTTAAGTAATAATGTTAATAATGGTTAAATCGTATAGACTTTGTGGAAATTCAGCGAAACAGTTATAAGAACGTATTTTTATTAGAAGGTAGCAATTGAATTGCGATAATGTTAAGATGAATAACATATAACCTATTATTATAAGTTGGTAACACATGGAAGCAACAGAAAACGAAATTAAGAACCAGGAACTTCTTGGCGGGTTAGAGATAACATCTACAAAAGATATTGAAGTTCCGAAACAGTTGATCGAACAGGTCATAGGCCAGGAACATGCTGTGGAAGTGGTAAAAAAGGCCGCAAACCAGCGAAGGCATGTAATGATGCTTGGAACCCCCGGCACCGGTAAATCGATGCTTGCAAAAGCCATGGCTGAATTACTTCCAAAGGAAGAATTGCAGGATGTATTGATATACCATAACCCGGATGATTCGAATAATCCAAAGATACGCATAGTCCCTGCGGGAAAAGGAAAAGAGATATCAGACGCCCATAAGCTTGAAGCCCAGAAGAGGATGCAGGCAAGGAACATGTTTGTCATGCTTCTTGTTCTTGGTATTGTAGTATATTCGTATGTCACCGGCGCACTTCTCTGGGGGATCATAGCTGCGGTATTGATCGCCATAATGATGCGCCAGTTCATGCCCAAGGAGACGGCTTTTATCCCGAAACTCCTTGTTTCAAATACGGGCAAGGAGATAGCGCCCTATATCGATGCAACAGGCGCTCATGCAGGCGCTCTTCTTGGCGATGTCCGCCACGACCCTTTCCAGTCGGGAGGGCTTGAAACCCCCGCCCATGACAGGGTGGAAAGCGGAGCGATTCATAAAGCCCATAAAGGTGTCCTGTTTATTGACGAAATTAATACATTGCGTATCGAATCCCAGCAGAACCTCTTGACAGCCTTGCAGGAAAAGGAATTTGCGATAACGGGCCAGTCCGAGCGCTCAAGCGGTGCAATGGTCAAGACCGACCCTGTGCCGTGCGATTTCATCATGATAGCGGCAGGTAACCTGGACGCCCTGAAGGGGATGCATCCGGCGCTGCGCTCGCGTATTAAAGGATACGGTTATGAAGTTTATATGAGCGATACTATCGAGGATACCCCTGAGAACAGGCAGAAGCTTGTCAAGTTTGTCGCCCAGGAAGTCGTAAGGGACGGCAAAATACCGCATTTTGACCGCGGCGCGGTTGAAGAGATAATCCGCGAGGCAAGGCGCAGGGCGGGAAGGAAAGGGCATCTGACACTTAAGCTCAGGGACCTCGGGGGGCTTGTGCGCGTAGCAGGCGATATAGCACACGGTGAGAAAGCGGAACTGACCACCGCCCAGCATGTATTAAAAGCAAAAAGCATAGCCCGCTCGGTCGAGCAGCAGCTTGCCCATCAGTATCTTGAGCGCAGGAAAGATTACAAGCTCTATGTGAAGGAAGGTGCCCAGATCGGCAGGGTAAATGGTCTTGCCGTTATGGGTGAGGATTCCGGCATAGTGCTCCCCATAATTGCGGAGGTTACACCCACGCAGTCACGCTCGGAAGGGCACATCATAGCCACAGGCATGCTTAAAAATATCGCAAAAGAAGCAGTCCAGAACGTTTCCGCACTGATCAAAAAGACCACTGGAAAGGATATTTCAAGTATGGACGTCCATATCCAGTTCGTGGGCACATATGAAGGTGTGGAGGGCGACTCGGCAAGCATATCCATAGCTACTGCAGTTCTCTCAGCCATCCAGGGCATCCCGATTGATCAGAGTGTTGCCATGACGGGTTCTCTTTCAGTGCGTGGTGACGTCTTGCCTGTTGGCGGAGTTACGTACAAGATCGAGGCCGCGGCACTGGCCGGTATAAAAACTGTAATAATTCCAAAATCAAATCTTGGGGATGTGCTTATTGAGGATGAATTCAAGGATGTAATAAAGATAATACCTGTAACAAATATCCAAGAGGTGCTGGAATACAGCCTTGTAGGCGGAGAAAAAGAAGGTCTGATTTCTACGCTCAGGAAACTTGCCTCGAAAACCAAATTCAATATTCCAATGCCCGATGCAAGGCCTTTGACTGCCCTGTGAGAGAAACATGGATTTTTACGATACCCGCATCATAAAGAGTTTAAGCACTGCCATCATTCTCGATAACGGCGAGATACGCGAGGTTTCGAATAATTTCTCAAGCGGTGCAGCAGTACGTGTGCTGGATGGAGGCTCATGGGGTTTTGTTTCGAAGGACAATCCCGGGAATCTTGATCCGGCTTTAAGCTCTGCCGGGAGGCTTGCCATGGCCGCGAAAAACAAGAGCCATCGGGAACCCATCAAGCTTGCTGAGATAGAAAAACCGATCCTGCGAAACCTTCCCTCAGTAAGGGAGAATCCAGTGGATATTCCCATCGATGATAAGGTGAAATTACTTTCCGAAATCGAGAAGAATGCCCGGATGGAAGGGGTTAAAAGCACGAGCGCTGTTTATTCGGAGTCTCTTATAACGGTGAGCTATTCAAATTCAGAAGGATTGGAATGCGAATATACGCTGAACCGCGTGGGCTTCTCCGTAAGTGCCGTGGCCATGTCCGAAGGCATATACCAGGTAGGGCGGGAAAGCAGGTTTGGTGTAATGGGTTTTGAACTTTTCAAAAGATATGACGCATTCGGGCTTGCCCGGAAAGCAGCCACAACAGCCATTGAACTTTTATCGGCATCCGCACCAAAGGCAGGGACATTCCCTGTGATACTCGACCAGGAATTGGCGGGAGTGTTTATTCATGAGGCAGTGGGACATGCAGTGGAAGCAGATCACGTTCTTGAAGGAAACTCCATTCTTGCCGGGAAGATTGGGGAACAGATAGCTTCGCCCCTCATCACCGCTTATGACGACCCGTCACTTCATGAATACGGTTATTACCCCTTTGATGATGAGGGCGCAGAATCAAAGAGGACGACCCTGATAGAAAACGGTGTGCTGAAGTCTTTTCTTCACTCAAGGGAAACTGCCGGGAAACTTGGTGGGACGAGCAGGAATTCCAGGGCGCAGGGGTATTCAAGACCTGTGATACGCATGAGCAATACATTCATCGCTCCCGCCGATGACGGGATTGAGTTTGAAGAGATGCTTGGCGAATTAAAGAACGGGATATACCTTAAGGGCTCGCGCGGAGGTCAGGTGAATCCCGGCGAAGGAGTGTTCCAGTTCAATGCCGAGCGCGGTTTCATGGTCGAGAACGGCGAACTTACAACGCCGCTGCGGGATGTTTCTTTATCAGGGCATACGCTTGAGATATTAAATAACGTGGGTGCCGTTGGGAACGACCTTGAATTGAATTCAGGGAGGTGCGGAAAGGCTGGACAGCTCGTGCCTGTGACAGATGGTGCGCCGCATGTGCTTGTGAGGAAGGCGGTAGTGGGAGGGAGCGGGTGAAGGCACTCAAGTTTTCAAAAAACTTCTTCTCATACTCAAGGAAATCCAGCGCTTCTGCTCTTTCACAAGCTCGTACCTCTTTTTGGTCTCTTCAAATTTATTTTTGGCTAGTTCCCAGAAGCCATCATCTACAATGATCTTGCCCTCCATTAATGCATCAAGCGCAAGCGGATTCCGTTTTTCTATCATTTTGAGAAACTCAACTCTTGTATAGCCTTTGACCTCGATGGGTGTATCCGTTAACGAGTAGAGAAACTCAAGCCTTTTTAACGGATGTTCTGGAAGCCGGTCGGATATTACTAAAAAATCAATATCGCTCCAGACATTGTAATCCCCTCTTGCCATTGAGCCGTAAAGTACTCCCGTGAATTTACCAAGTTTGGAGGAGACAGCTTTTGAATATTCAGTCAGAACATTAATTATCTCATTCATGCTTCTTCCCGTTGGTAATACAGAAATCACATATCTTTTCAGTTTTGTATTATATAATATTTGTGAGTAATATTAATATATATCCTGGTAATATATTACCCATAGTAATACCATGTTCCTTCCAACACCTGAAGACCTGAAGAAAACGAGACTCGAACTCGGTCTCACCCAGCATGAACTCGCATCCCGCGCGGGTGTAAGTCAGCCGCTAATAGCGCGCATCGAATCAGATGACGTCGATCCAAGGCTTTCCACACTGCGCAAGATATTCGATGCCTTCGATGCGGCCAGGAAAGAGAAGATCGTCGTAAAGGACATCATGCATACCCCGGTGATACATACAAGCTCGGGAGATTCGATAGAAGAGGCTGCAAGGATCATGGAAGACCATGGTTTTTCCCAAATGCCTGTCATTGACAACGGAGTCCCGGTAGGCAGCATCTCTACCGACCAGATAGTGCATTCGATGACTGACCAGGACTTGAAAAAAGTCTCACATCTCCTTGTAAGGAATATCATGGGCGACTCATTTCCCACGGTCTCCCAGGCAAGTGATGCCAACACTGTCTCAAGGATACTTGAGCAGCATACTGCCGTACTCGTGCTCGAAAAAGGAATGGTCATAGGCGTGGTGACAAAGCACGATATAATGAAGATGTTAAGAGGATAAATTCAAGGCAAATTTTGCCTGAACTTATTAAAATTTGTCAATATCTTAATGATTAATACGTGCAAGAGCCAATAAAGTATTCATGGCAAAACAAAAAGACAGGCATGTAATGGAGGCTCTCGGAAAGACACGCGTTGTTGTCGAGGGCGGTAAGGTAGTCGAAGTGGGAGAACCGGAAACAGAATATTGCCCGATATTTGATAAGGTTCGCGGGATAAAAAAATTCACCTCAAAGACCGCTAAAGAGAATATCGAGTTCAGGATGAAAGATTTCGGCCTGTTCACAGAGGACAGAGCGATCGAGATGGAGATTTTCGTTGGTTTTGGAGCGAGCGAGACCTTCATGACAGGATTGCGCCGCGGTCTCCTTGATACATGCGTGACGGCATGCGACGGCGCAGGTACTGTGATAACAAGCAATCCAAGGCTGGCGCAGGGAATGGGCTCTCGCATTTCAGGACTGGTTGAGACTACACCCATACCAAAGCTCATCGAAAGGATACATGAAGTGGGCGGCATAGTGCTTGACCCCGGAAAGGCTACCCTTGACCAGGTCGCCGGGGTAAAAAAGGCCATCGAGCTTGGCTATAAGAAAATAGGGGTCTCGGTCACGAACCCAAAAGATATGCGGGCAATCCGTGAGCTTGAGGAAAAACACAGGGTACAGGTTATCGGTTTTGGCGTTCATACCACCGGCATGCCAGAGAATGAGGCAAAAGAATTCCTGTCCTTTGTGGACATGACTACGGGATGCACCTCAAAGTGGATCCGCGGGTGCATCGCGGGAAAGACGATAGCGCAGTTCGGCACGGCGATCCCGATATTTGCCATCACGCAATGCGGGAAAGAACTGCTTCTTGAGCGCGCAAAGGAGGTCACCGACCCAATTCTTATAAATACGATGCAGTTGCCGGTGCAGCCCGATGAGAAGCAGCCGAGGCCGCTTATTTGAGATATCAGGTTCTAATTCCTGATGCAATCTCTCCAAACTTTGCGGCCCTTCTTTCTCAGTATCCTGTCTCCAAGAAGACTGCAGGCCGCAGGCAGCGGCGAGAATGCAAAAGCAAAAGAGCAGAACAGGTACAACGCCTTAGACGAATTTCTCATCCTTCCGATCCTTGCTGACATCGGGCACTCTATGCCGTTAAATTTCAGGATGATTTTTGAGGATTCATAGGCCACCCGTATACTATAACGAGTGAAGTCCCATATTGACGCCACCTCTCCGCCGTATGAAGTTTGCTTTTTTTTAATGGCACGGCGCAGGTCTTCCTGGCTGCTCCCATCGAATAACGTATAAGCATTTCCGATCATGCAGCTTGCATGCGCATCGCTTCCCCCAAGCTTCGCATGCCCGTTGCAGCTTCCAAGTGCGACAGCATTGGAATATCTATCTCTGTGAACTGCATTGAACACTTCGATCCCATCCAGCTTCAATGTGCGCACTTTCCGGCCTAAACACGAGCAATGCGCACTGAAAGGATGGGGGGCAATTGCCATCCCGTCCTGTTCATGTATTTGTTCAATAGTTTCTTCTGCGCCCAGACCCGGTTTTACGGCTTCCTGGAGAAATAGCCCGATTATTTCACCATCCAATGATGATATTTCTTCACCAATGACCACTATATCCTTATCGTATTTGTATGCTTCAACTCCGCCTTTGATCGAATTGTGATCAGTGATGCATAAAATATCAAGCCCAAGCTTTTGCGCAACTTTTACCGATGTCTTTGGATGGGTAACGCTATCGGGGTATGATAAGTATGAATATTCTGAGAAACCTGAATACATTGTGTGCGTGTGGATATCAGCGACCCCGGATTCCTGCAATTTATACCACCGATTTCGTGCTCGTATCTACTTGTTAATATTTCTTTTAATTTTTATAGTTTATGGGAACTAACCTGACATCGTATAAACCATAAAATGCAGCAGAATCGTCATTTTCGATTCCTGATTTTTAAAAAATAAATCGTGGCCAGGATTAAAATTGCGATCATGGTAGCATCCAGTTTATTGAAAAATCCCAGTATGCTTTTCCAGTAAGGTCCGAGCAAAAAACCTATATATGCAAGTGAGAAACACCATGGCAGGTAGCCAAAAAAACTGTATAAGACAAGTTTTTTGAAGTTGTATTTCCCTACGCCGGCAGGGAAAGATATGAGCGTATGTATCCCCGGAAGCAAACGCGAGAAGAAAACTGCTTTATCTCCGTATTTCTCAAACCACTTAACTGCAAGTTCAAGCTGGCTTCGTTCAATAAAAAGGTATTTTCCGTGTTTTTCCAGGAATGGCCTTCCTCCCCTCAACCCGACAAGATAGGCAAGAACAGAGCTTGTGGTGCAACCTGCAGTCCCTACCAGGATTACAGATATCAGGTCAAATGTGCCCTGGTAGGCCAGGTAACCTGAAAAAAGCATCACGACTTCAAGAGGTGCAGGCATAACAGCGTTGACGATAAATACGCCCCAGTACCCGATTGACGAAATAAACCGGATAACAAAATCAGAGAAAATTTCAGCAATCATAAGCCTGTATAAGATGAACAGGAATTAAAGAATTGTGAAATCAAACAATCCTCTCCTCCCCCTTTTCCCTTGTCCGTATCCTTACATCCTTTAGAAAAGACACGCTCCGGGCAAGAGATGCAAGTTCGTCCCTCGTGAACGGTTTCTCTTTCCTTATTTTTTCATCAGGGGCATATTCCGGGATTCCCTGCTGGATGACATAAGTAAAACCCCGCCCGTTAAGAAACTTAGCGATTCCCGCTATATCTGCGAAAGACCTGAATACAGTGGTCCTGACCTCGATATCAACATCCTTGAGATGCAGCGTCTTAAAAACGCGTTCTGCCGCATCCCTGATGCCTCCCGTAATAAAGCCATATCGTTCGCCATTATCGGGCGGGACTTTGACATCGAGGAAGATCTTATCAAGAAGTTTTTTTTCAATCATCACCGCAAGTCTCTCAGGATAATAACCGTTTGTCTCTATCCCGACAAGCAAACCCTGACTTTTTGCGAATTTCGCAAGATGCAGGAGCTCTTCAGGATGCGCCGTCGGCTCCCCTCCTGAGAAAACCACCGCGCTTATGAAGCTCTTTGCATCAAGGATGCGCCTTTCGATCTCTTCAATATCGACGGCTTCTCCTTTTTTAAAAAGGGGCTCAAGGCGGTTTGCAACCTCGATGAACTTGTTGTTAGAGCAGTACAGGCACTTAAAATTACAGCCGTTGAAAAATACAACGGAAACCGACCTTCCGTACCAGTCTATCGTGGAAACGGGGATCATTACGCCGCTAAAGATCAATTTCATTTTTCTCCATCATCAAAAAGATTATCAGTTTATAAGCCAATTTCATATTGGGCGTTTATAATAAATCTTGCGCCTGGAAGTTAGTGTTTCAGTTACATCACGCCGGTTGAACGTGCGTGAACAGGAGGAATATTAATGTCAGAAATGTCTGAGATGTTTAAGAAAATGGGATTGTTCGGCATCGGGGTAATCTCCCTGACGCAGGAAAAGCTTGAAGAATTTACCCAGGATATGATAAAGAAAGGGGAAATGAGCAGGGAGGAAGGGAAGAAATTCGTCAGGGAAGTTTTATCCGAGCAGGAAAAACAGATCAAAGATGTTGAAGATAAAATAAATAAAAAAGTCAAAGAAACCTTCGAAAAGAGCGGGGTTGTAATGAAAAGCGATGTCGAGGCCCTTGAGCGGAAAATCGAAGAGCTTGAAAAAACTGTAAAATCCATGTCAAGAAAATAGCGGAAGTAGGATAGTTTTGCGCCTGCTTGATAAAGGCTTTGCCTTCGTTAAACGATACAGGGAAATCGTTGACGTGATGATAAGGCACGGCTTCGGTTATCTTGTGGACAGGTTCGGCCTCAGACCGTTTCGCTCAATGCGCGAAAGGCTGTTCAGGCCAAGTCCCCTCAGGGAACAATTGCTCATATTATCCGAGGCCGAAAGACTTCGTCTTGCCCTGGAGGAACTGGGCCCAACTTTTATAAAGTTCGGACAGATACTGAGCACACGGCATGATCTTTTACCCCCCGAATATATAAAGGAGCTCTCAAAGCTCCAGGACCGAATCGCGCCTTTTGAGTATGCCGAAGCTAAAAAAATGATCGAAAAAGAACTCGGGAAAACCATTGAAGAGATTTTTTTATCATTCGATCCCGAACCCATCGCTGCGGCATCGATCGGCCAGGTTTATCGCGCCAGGCTCACAGGCGGCGAAGATGTGGCCGTCAAGGTAATGCGCCCGGGCGTGGAAGAAATTATCGAAACCGACCTTGCAATCCTAATGGGTATGGCAAGATTTGCTGAAAAGCACATAAAGGAGAGCAAATTTTTTAACCCCGTCGGTTTTGTGGAAGAATTCTCCCGCATAATAAGGCAGGAAATCGATTATACGCATGAAGCACAGAACGCGGACAGGTTTTACCTGAATTTTGCAGGAAGTACAACTGTCAAGATCCCGAAGATCTACTGGAAATACACAACAAAACACGTCCTGACCCAGGAGTATTCTGAGGGCATCAAGATATCGGATATTGCGCAGCTTGAGGCTCTGGGACTGGATAAGAAGAAAATCACGATAGATCTTGCCAATGCCTATTTGAAAATGGTATTTGAGGATAGTTTTTACCATGCCGACCCTCATCCCGGCAATATTCTTGTCTCCAATGAAGGCGTTATAATTTTCCTTGATTTCGGGATGGCAGGCCATATTGATCCGGTACTTCGCGAAAACCTTGCAAATATGATTATCGCTGTCAGGCGAAATGATCTGGATTTACTTATAGATAGTCTGAGCGAAGTCGGATTGATAAGCGATGCAGGTAGTGAGAGCCGCGCACTCAGGCTCCTGCTTGAAGAGTTTATAAACAAATATTACAGCTTATCCACCAGATTCATAGACCCGACAGCGTTATTGCGCGACCTGATAGATGTTTTTGTAAAAAACAGGGGGAAAATACCGACAAATATAATGCTTCTTTCAAAAACGCTTATTATCAGGGATGAGATAAGCCGCAGACTGGACCCTGACCATAATTTTGCGGAACTGACAGAGCCTTACGTCAAGAAGATGATAGAAGAGCGAATCCGTGCGTCATACATATTTAAAGAAGCTTCAAATACAATGCGGGATTATGCTCACCTGTTAAAAGTCTTTCCGAGGCGCATCACCCACTTACTCACAAAAGCGGAAAAAGGGACCCTCAGATTTGGACTTGAGCACCAGGGCTTTGAAACGCTTGTCGAGGAACTGGACATAGTAAGCAACAGGATAGCATTTGCCCTTATAATAGCTGCACTCATAGTCGGTTCATCTCTTATCATTCAGACACGTATGTCACCCAGTCTCTTCGGCGTGCCCATGCTCGGGATATTTGGATTTCTTATTGCAGGTTTTCTCGGCATGGGATTATTATTTTCCATTCTCCGTTCAGGGAAGTGGTAAAATCCATACACATCAGCCAATGCCAACAGAAATATTTAATGCCCATTATGTAAATGTATGATATATGCCGAAGGATATGACGGGTGAGCTAAGAAAAGCTCTTTTTGGAAGGAGCAGTGTTTTTATGGGCTCTATGGAAACTCCGACTGAGCGAATAGTGTACCATATAATACATAACGCCCTCCTGTCAGGGGAGACCGTGGCATGGGTGTGCGTGAAGGATTCTCCAGGCAGTATCTTCGCCAAATTCTCATCATATGAACTTCCACTCGAAAAATTGGAGGATCGGTTATGGTTCGTAGATGCAACTATGATGGGGGATAATCCTGCATTGCAGAATACCTTGCGCTGTATCTCCCTGGATTACGTATGTGTTACTATGCATATTATAGAGATATTAAAAAATCATCCAAAATTACTGGTGATGCTGGACAATATTGGTATCATGGCTGCGCTCGGGCGTATTGACACAATAGTACGCTTTATTAAGTTTGTGGATCTGAAGATAAGGCCTGCCGGCGGGGGCATTGTGACATTGTTGTCATATAATGCAATACCGGGAAGCGCCGAATCTGAACTCGTAAGCCTTATGGATACGCTAATCCTTGTAGAAGAAGAGAATATCAGAGCACATGTAGGGAGCAGGGAGATTAATATCCCTTTCTGTTTTTCCGGAAGCGAGCTTATTCTGGGCAGCGGGGACATAGAAAATGATCTGAATGAACTATTCTGTCTGACAGTCGAAGAAAAGAAAAAACTGGAACTTGAAGTCGCGAAAAAGGCCGATTTTTATAAGGAACTCATAGATTGACTGATCCGCTCCCATAATTCTTTTATCTGCCTGCTGTATTCCGAGTTTGGATAATCATTTACCATGATTTTCCTTGACCATGCACCCGCCATAGCTTCATCATGCAATATTACTCCGATTGGCAAAAGGCCGAATTTCCGGCTCAGCTCCTCCAGGGTCTCCCTGGAAGCTTCATACTTGTCGGTTGGGAGTTTGTTGAATAAGATACGGGGCATGGCTTTCATCTTCCGGGCAACGCCCGATATAACATATGTGCCCCTGATGTCCTGCTTATCAAGCGTACATACTATTATACTGAAGCCTGTCATTCCCATGATCAGCAGGCTTGACCTGTTAAGACCCGGGCTGCAATCAAAAATAATATGGTCAAGATTATATTTTGCCTCAAATTCATGAAGCAGTGACTGGAGTTTTTCTTTTGCTTGTGCCGGATCTTTAGCATAGCTCACAAGGTCTTCTTCCGTGGCATCCGAAGGGATGACGTAAAGTTCTTCTTCACCATGCCTGTACACGATATCTTCAAGGCTGGCCCTTTCCAGAAGGTAATCCACAAGTGTTTTTCCGGTCTTCAGGCTGAAAAGGGCATGGATGCCGGGGCCTGAGACATCCGTATCGACCAGGCCTACCCTGTTGCCCGATTTTGTAAGAAAACATGCAAGATTGCTTGCAATATTCGTCTTTCCGGTACCGCCTTTATAAGAATGAAAACTTATCCACATTATTTAAGTATCTCCTCAAGTTTTTTATCTAATTCATCTATAGTTTCAGCCACGACGGAGGATTGCCCCTCCTTTCTTTTTCTCGGTGAGTAATACACTTTTTTCCCGATTCGCTTGCGCGTAAGCCATCCCGCCCTTACAAGTTCGTTGAGGTATTTGTTCTCTATCGACCTGTGGCGGCCGGTCCGCCTGCATACCTCATCGGCTGTGGCCTGTGACAGTTCAGAGACGGCAAAAAGGGATTTTCTTAAAGTGTCAGGTACTGTAAGAAACAGGGCGACCTTGTCCTCGACTACGGGATAAAGGCGTGATTCTAACTCATCTACCCTTTGCTCAAGCAACAGGAGCCTTTTTTCAAGGTCTTTTACATGTATATCAGTGTCAATTTCGAGATTTGAATGCATTTTCTCCATTATACGTATGTGAAAAGGCAATCGTAAAGCTCAGAATTTTGTTCTGAGCAACCTTTACACATATATCAGTAATGTGCAGGTATTATATAAATCTACTCATAAGTTGCTAAAATACATACGGATGTACTTATTTTATCAATTGTTGCTTTTTTACACAATATTTATGTACTATGAGCACTATAATGATGATTGTGAGGAAGTTGCACAATACGCCTCCAACTCCTAATACTTCCAATCCTGCAACTTCCCCATATGATAATGAGGTGATTCAGGTGAACGAAAACATAAAAAATGTGACAATGCTTGAAATTATTAGCCTCCTGCTCCGCTTCATCGCGCGGCGGTTTAATACTCAGCATCTACTTTTCCTGCTCGCCTTTCTTACCTTCGGAATAGGGGATGCAGTAACGGCAGCCATTATGATGGAATCAAAAGGCATCGTTACCGAATCAAATCCCATGGTTGTATATATATACACGAACTATGGTTTTGCAGGGCTCATTTTTGCCAAGATCTGGTTTACAATAATTCTTCTTATGGGGTCTTTCATAATTTACTGGAATTCAAGGGGAAAAAGCTACTGGATGGTTAATGGATTCCTTATTTCCCTGGCAACCGGGGGAACAATGGCAATCATGGCAAACCTGCAGGCAACACTTGGCCTTGCTTATATGAATCCCACTGAAATCCTGATAATCTATATGGGCCTGGTTCTGATCCTTGTAGAAGCCGGGGACATAATAGATAATCACATGACTGTAGCTTCGAGTAATCATGCATACCGTGGCACAAAACTCACACATTAAATTAAGGTGGACCTATGAATCTAAAAGGTATTTCAATTTTGGCAAATACGTGCATACATCTTTTTATCCCCTCTCCCTGTAAAGTATCAGACAGCGAGATAGGATCCAAAAACCTGAAACTGTATAATAGCAACTTCAATAAAAGAGCCAGCTGTTATTACTTTGATGCATCAAAATATGCCATTGCTGATAATCCAATAATATTGCGCAGACGAACCTGATTTCGGGCAAATAATATTACCTGACTTCGGTGTTCACTATTTTTGTATCCACGGCCTGATTGTTCAATATCAATGAAACGGTTATTGAATACTTCCCTGAAGGCCTTATTCCGCCCACCTTTTCGGGTATTGTCACTGTTATTGGAACTTCGTATACTTCACCTGGCTTCATATCTGAACTGTACCTGTCATAATATTCTCGTTTTGCTTTATCTCCCATCCATGCATAATTATTATTGACGACAAGCGTCCTGATATCAAAATCCCTGACAGGGATCGAACCCGTGTTCATGATAATGATTTTCCCATTGACAGTATCCCCGGCATTGTAACTTTTGGCAACGTCAATCCTGTTTATCCTTATCTCGCCTGCTTCTTTTATGTTGAAAGTGCCTGAAGCAATGGTCTTTCCCTGATACCCGGCTATCCATGTGTGGTCTCCTGCCATCAGTGGTTTTGTGGACAGGAAGCCGCAGGTATTCACTTCCGACGGTGTTTCGCCATCAACCGAGATAGAAACACCTTCTACGCCGGAATCTTTGCCATTGTAAGTTGTCTGGAATCCCCCTTGGTTCTTTGAAGCCTGGGAGCCGCGAAGAGATACGCCTTCTGCGGAATCGATAACTATGGTAGTCTGCCTGGCAGTCAGCGTTTTGTTATCGAAGAACACATCCAGTACTATATGATGCTCGCCCACTTCGAATTTCTTGCTCAATTTCTGGCCATCGCCTGCTACCTTCCCGTCCACGGTCCAGTTGAAGTGCGGCGCATTGATATTCTGGGTGGAGGCGACGAGTTCAAGTTCTGTATCCTTCCACAGTACGCGATCGCATCCGATAGAGACTGAGGGTACAGGTTTTTGTTTTTCCTGGAACCGCTTTTGAATTGCCGGGAAAATAAAAGCAGCGAGGACGACTGCTGAAAGGAACAGTATCAGCGCCAGAGCTATCGATAAATTTCTTTTGTTAAGTTGATATCTAAAATTTTTAATTATGTCCTTCAATAATACTCAATCTCAAATAACATATTGTTGGGGTAATATAAAGAGTTTTTTCGATTTTATTTCTTGAATTCATAATGATTGGGCCACTTCTCCGGTGGCCTGGACGGAGGTGGATATTCCGGTACAGGATAAACACCTGTTTCTACATGTTTTCTCCATGCTTTCAGACCTGCTTTTATCAATGCGATTATGGCCTCTTCTTTTTCTTTATAGATCCCCCTGGATACCAGTTTTTCTATACTTTCTTCCAAATCTGAAGGCAGATGTATGATGAATTCTCCCATGGTTTGAAATTAGCATGTCGTGACAAATAGATTTCCAGTGGGTTTTAAGTCTGATTTCGAACAGCCTTCAGGACACGGATATCAAAGACCCTGATTTCTGCAGGGTATGTTCAGCTAAAATTGGGAGGAATATAAATTCAACTCGCGATGCCTGCAATCCTTCAAGGCTTAATTCTCAATAAAGCTTATAAACCCAAAAGTCATGTGGAATCGAAATCAAGGAATATTTTTAATACACATATCCCGATTATCGGAGGATTATCCAATGGCAAGAAAACCAGCAAGAATGTACAGGAACATCACCCAGCGCTCATACACAAGAAGGGAATACATGGGCGGTGTCCCGGGTAGCAAGATAGTGACATATGACATGGGGAACTTAAAAGACGATCTCCCGGTGGAGATATCCCTCATTGCAAAGGAAGCGTGCCAGATAAGGCACAGTGCGCTTGAATCCGCGCGCGTGGCGGCAAACAGGCTCCTGCTTGAGGGCGCCGGGCTTACAAATTACCATTTGAAGATCAGGGTATTCCCGCACGAAGTCCTGCGTGAGAACAAGCAGGCGACAGGTGCAGGTGCAGACCGCGTTTCCCAGGGAATGCGCCAGGCCTTCGGGAAGGCCGTGGGCACAGCAGCCAGGGTAAGAGCGGGCCAGAAGCTCATGACGTTATTTGTAAACCCCGCGAATTTCAACCTGGCTAAAAAATCACTGATTTCTGCAGGGCATAAGTTGCCCACTCCGATCAGGCTGGTCGTGGAAAAAGGCCAGAATCTGATCTTAACGTGAGCACATGAACGATTATCTTGCAGACCTTGACAGGGCGCTTCGGCAAATACCTGAGATCAAAGGTTCAGGGGAGCGTTTTATTGTTCCCGAGCCAAGACTGCTCACCGAAGGGAAGACAATCGTACTTGAAAATTTTGCAGCCATCGCCGACAAACTGAACCGGGAACCAGAACATTTATTCAAATTCCTCCTGCGGGAACTCGGAACGGCTGGCAAACTGGAAGGCGGAAGGGCAATATTCCATGGTAAGTTTACCTCAAGCTTCATTGCCGACCTCATCGACGCCTATGTTAAAGAATATGTAACGTGCTCGGAATGCGGACGCCCGGACACACATCTTATCAAAAGCGACAGGATCCTTACCCTGCGGTGCGATGCCTGCGGTGCCCACAGGCCTGTCTCAAAACGGCAGGTTGCAGGTATTGTGAAAGAAGAACCCCTTGTTGAGGGAGAAACATACGAGGTCAGAATAGAGGCTGTGGGAAGCAAAGGGGACGGAATCGCCAAGAAAGATAAATATACCATCTATGTACCCGGCGGAGCTAAAGGGGATACTGTCAAGGTAAAAATCAAGAAAATCACAGGGAACCTTGCTTTTGCCCAGTTCATAGAAAAGAAATCTTAAAGCTCGCTTTTTCTGTCAATCTTAATATACCCCCTCGCAAATAATACGCTTGAGGTTTTACCATGCAGAATACCAAGATACTTTTAGATGAAAACGAAATCCCGAAAAAATGGTACAACATTCTTCCCGATATGCCAACACCCCTGTCTCCGCCATTGAATCCGGCAACAAAAGAACCCATAGGCCCCAAAGACCTTTCGCCTCTTTTCCCCATGGAGCTGATAAAACAGGAAGTCAGCCAGGAACGGTTCATACATATCCCGGATGAGATAAGGGAAATCTACAGGTTATGGCGCCCCTCCCCGCTCTACAGGGCGCATCGTCTTGAGGCGGCGTTGAAGACGCCTGCAAAGATATATTATAAGTACGAAGGAGTAAGCCCGGCGGGCAGCCACAAGCCAAATACGGCTATTGCACAGGCATATTATAATATGAAAGAAGGAACCGAGAGGCTTGCCACGGAAACAGGTGCGGGACAGTGGGGGAGCGCACTGGCCCTTGCAACCACTTTTTTCGGTCTTAAGTGTACAGTGTATATGGTAAAAATAAGCTTCCAGCAGAAGCCATACCGCAAATCCCTGATGCATCTGTGGGGCGCAGATGTCATCCCGTCTCCCAGCAACAAGACGAACTCTGGCAAAAAGATACTCTCAAAAGACCCCGACTCTCCCGGCAGCCTTGGCATAGCCATAAGCGAAGCCATAGAGGATGCAGCGTCGCATGGCGACACACACTATTCCCTCGGAAGCGTTCTTAACCATGTAATGCTTCACCAGACGGTGATCGGTCTTGAGGCAAAGGAGCAGCTTGCGCAGGTTGACGAATATCCGGACCACATTATCGGATGCGTTGGCGGCGGAAGCAATTTTGCAGGGATAAGTTTCCCGTTCCTGATGGATAAACTTGCAGGTAAGAAAGAAGTTAACGCGACAGCCGTTGAACCCACAGCCTGTCCCAGCCTGACGGGTGGCGAGTTCAGATATGACTTCGGGGATACGGCAGGTCTTACACCGCTATTGAAAATGTACACGATGGGGCATGAATACGTTCCCCCGGCGATCCATGCAGGAGGACTCAGGTACCACGGCGATTCCCCTATTGTAAGCCAGTTATATGAAGATAAGGTCATAGATGCGGTGGCTTACCACCAGAAAGAGGTTTTTGCAGCAGCCGTCGCTTTTGCAAGAAGTGAAGGCATTGTGCCTGCACCGGAATCGTCGCACGCCATAAAATGCGCCATAGATAAGGCACTGGAATGCAAGAAAACCGGGGAAAAGAAGACCATCCTGTTTAACTTAAGCGGGCATGGGCACTTTGACATGGGAGCATACGACAGCTATTTTAGCGGGAATATGAAGGATCTAAGTGAACTGGATTGAAAAGATTTTCAGGAAAAAAGAGCAGTTATCGCCTGAAATAAAGTTTGATGAGCTTGCCGGCTGGCTTGATTCAGGGTCAGAAAAAATTTCCGAAGAACTTGGCAGTCATGCAGAATCCATGTACAAAGATATCGAAAAAGCACTCGGAAAAATCAAGAAAAGCGCTTCGCTGCTTGAAAAAGCAGAGCCTGAAGGAAGATTTCATCTTAAGATGGTTAAAGTCGGGACAAGCAACAGGGATAATATGGTAAAGCAGGTCAGGATGCTTATCGAGAACATATCCGTCCCGAAAACAAATGATGTCAAAAGCATCGTTTTATTTCATGAAAACGCAATGCAAAGCCTGACCGTATGTCTTGAGAACATGCTGAAAAGCCACCAGTATGCGAAACAGGTATTCCTGGAGGAATCGAAACAGGTAATTGCGGATGTCAATGTGCTCGGAAGGCTCCTGAACCAGCTCATAGAACCCGTAGAAAACAGGAAAACCGTGCTTAACGCCTATGAAGAGGCCAAAAAAAACCTGCAAATCATAGAGAATTCGTTTTCCGATATTGAAGTCGAAAAAAATACAATCAAGAAAAACAGTGAAAATATTGCTGCTTTGAACCAGGAAATTGAAAAAAAACAAAAGGCGCTTGTTATGTTAAAGGACAGTGATGCCTGGAAAGAATACTTAAAAAAGCAGGAAGAACTCGTTCTGCTTGAAAATAGAGCCAGGGAAACGGAATCCGGCATCAATGCCCTTATATTGCCTTTGAATAAGGCCCTCAACAGGCTGCGCCAGTTGAGCGAAAGCGGAAGATATACATTAAAACCCGAAGTCAGGGAGATGCTTTACCAGTGCCTGGCAGACCCCAAGTCGGCCTGCCCCGAATTTTTCGCTGAAATCAAAAGCATCGTTGAAAGTGGTGCACTGAACATAGCATCTGAAAAAAAGGATAAAATGCTGGAACAAATCATGTTTGCTGCATCATCTTTTAGCGACTTAAAAGAACAATACCAGACACTTGCACTTGATATTAAAAATAAAAAGGAAGAAATATCAAATCTTGATATTATTCATGAAGAGAAGGCCCTGAACGATGTAATCAAAGGTTTGAAGGATAAACTTGCTGCTATCGAAAAGGAACTTGATGCTTCAACAAAACACCTTGACGCCCTCAAACAGGATGTAGAGCTGAAAAAACAGGAGTTGCAGCAGAACATATCATTAATCGATAATAAAGTCAGGGTATTGTTTTGACATTTCTATCTTAAATCAGATATTAGGTATTTGTTACCATATTTTTTATCATTTTCGTTATCGAAAACTATTAAAGCTAATAATTATTATGATTATAATGTACATTATAAATCCAATTGAGTGTGATGAGAGGGCCTATGTTAGAAACCCCTGAAGAAAGAATAAAATTGTTAAGAAAAGGTTTTACAGGTAAAGAAATCGAGACGCTTTATAATAAGTTTAATAATATCAAAATAGTCAATACCCCTATCAATTTTGAAATTATTGAATTTGATCTTCCCCAGAATAAGAAGGCATCTACAACTGAAGTAGCAATTGAGTTGTGTTTGATCTTTTAATAGAAAAAAATCATCAAATCCAGTGCTCTTAGTTAATCTCCAGCCCGTTGACCCGGATTTTGCCGTCTTCCACAATATTGCCCACAACTTTTCCGCCCAGCAACTTTGAAGCCTTTTCTGCTTCCCTTTCGGGCAATACTACAACAAATCCCATACCCATGTTAAAGGTCTTATACATTTCAAGTTCTTCCACTCCCCCCTCCTCCTGCAGGAACCTGAAAATGAGCTGCGGCGGGAGCGGATCGGTGATGTCGAACCCATATCTTGTGATGCGGTGAAGTTTCAGGAGCCCGCTGCCTGTTATGTGGGCGAGGCCGTGAACATCGAACCTGTTAACTGCATCAAGTATTTCCATATATATCCGCGTGGGAATCAGCAGCTCTTCCCCTATTGTGGTTTCGGTGTTATAGGGGAACGGGTTTGAGTACGAGTAACCCGCATCTTTTATGATCCTGCGTACAAGTGAATATCCGTTGCTATGCACGCCGTTTGAAGGGAGTCCGACAATGGCATCTCCTATTTCAATACGCTCTCCTGTGATGATCCTGTTTTTCTTAACCATCCCGAGGCATGTACCTGCAAGATCAAATCCCCTGACAATATCAGGAAGGGTGGCAGTCTCACCGCCAACTATCGTCATCCTCGAGATTTCCGCCCCCCTTGCAAGACCTTCCCCGATCTGTCTCATGATTTCTTCATCGGGTTTGTTTATCGCAATATAATCAACGAATGCGAGCGGCTCGATGCCCATTGCAAGAAGATCGTTCACATTCATGGCGATGCAGTCGATACCTACGGTATTCCATTTTTTCATCTCGTTTGCGATGAGCACTTTTGAACCTACCCCGTCAGTTGTGAGGGCAAGTGCATAATCCCCGAAGTCTATAAGACCTGCATAATGCCCCACGTCCGTCAGGGGCGCGCCCAGGCCTTTGCGTTTATAAGTAAGTTGTTTTGCCAGCGCCGATATTGCCTTATTTTCTTTCTCTATATCAACTCCGGCTTTTGCATAGGAAAGAGCCATGCGTCACTCAATAAAATTTATCGCATAAAGACTTTATGGATAGGAAGAGCAGGCTTGGATAGGATAGGAGTGAGGTTTAAAAGAGTTATTGCCTGCTCTATGAGTATAATACTCATAATCATAAATAAAGGTTTTGGTTGGATAACCAAAGAATTATTTTTATAATATTCCCAAAACTATTTTACCTCATAATGACCAGAAGAAGAGGATGTTAACCAAACGGATCATACCATGCCTTGATGTCACTCTTGATAAAAAAGGAGGCTGTGTTGTAAAGGGCATCGAATTTGTCCACTTAAGAGAAGCCGGGGACCCGGTACATCTTGCAAAGAAATATAATGAGGAGGGAGCGGACGAACTTGTGTTTCTGGACATCACGGCATCCCATGAGAGAAGGGCAACGATGATAGAGGTAATAGAGAGGACGGCTGATGAGGTTTTTATCCCTCTCACAGTAGGCGGGGGGATAAGCACTATAAGTGCCATAAAGAGCATTCTCAGGGCGGGGGCAGATAAAGTGTCGATTAACACCGCCGCAGTGAAAAACCCTGCTTTTGTAAAAGAGTCTTCAGAAATGTTCGGTTCCCAGTGCATAGTTACAGCTATCGACTGCAAACGTAATTTTAACATTAAGGACAATAAAGACAAAACCATAATCGAGGTTGGGAACGGGAAAGAAGCATGGTACGAGGTCGTTATTTATGGCGGCAGGACGCCTACGGGTATTGATGCCGTGCAATGGGCGCAAAAAGTGGAACAACTCGGCTCTGGAGAGATCCTGCTCACAAGTATGGACAGGGACGGCACAAAAGACGGCTATGACCTTCCAATTACCAGGTCGCTTTCCGAGACTCTTGATATCCCCGTTATAGCCTCTGGAGGAGCAGGGAATATCGAGCATATGTATGATGCATTTACAACAGGAAAAGCCGATGCGGCGCTTGCGGCAAGTATTTTCCATTTCGGTGAATACACTATTGGCGAGGCAAAGGAGTATCTGGCCAAAAAGGGTGTGGCTATCAGAATATAAAGTTCATTTCCCGAATCTGCGCTGGCGCTTCTGGAAGTCCCTGATAACCCTCAGAAAATCCGTTTTTAGAAAATCCAGCCAGTTGACGTCTGTAAAATAAAGTTCGGAATAAACTGACTGCCATATTAAGAAATCAGTCAATCTTTTGCCTCCTGCACGGATTACAAGGTCGGGTTCAGATTTGAACAATAAATGAGATTCAATCTCGTTTTCGTTAATGTCCTCAGGATTCATATGGCCGCTTTCTATTTTTTTCATTATTTCTTTGATCGCCCTTGTCAATTCGTATTTCCCGCTGTAACCGAGTGAGATATCAAGACTCATTCCGTCATCAGGATGTTTTTTTATTTCTTTATCCCACCGAGTGATCACATTGATATTTCTTGTTATTGTAGAAAGCACGGGGGGAATTTCAGATGAAAGCTTCCTGCCTATGTTTTTACTGAGTTCTGCATCGACCTCGATAATACTGACATATATCGTAACGGTTTTCATTCCCGTCTCCCCGCACCAGGAAACGAAAGACTTAAGCTTATTATAATTATTGTCTGCCAGCAGGTCGCTTTCTGAAAGTGCAAGGACGATATGCTGCGGCACTTCCCTCTTTGCAATTGCATTTTTTAATTTCCACTCATATAATCCTGAAATCAGTCCCATGGTCTTTTATTGGGATTGAAGGATAAAGTATTTGCCTATTAGCACTGATTCTGTGTCAGATGAGACTCATTCAGGACTATAAGAGGCAGAGCATCTATATTTTTCTCGGGTTCATCGTGATTCTCTTTCCATTCTTTAACAGCCTTTATTTTTTGCTGGCATTTCTTGCCGGAGCCCTGGTTTTTTCAAGAATCACACCCGGGTCACCTGTTTTCCAGATGCTTGCCAGAGAATCCGACATTAAAGCCGGAAGACTCACGGGCATGTTTCAGCTTTTTTTTATTATGGCGCTGCTTTTATTAATAAACCTCACGATCGGACCGGATAAACTTCCTTTATTTATAATCGGGGGAGCTTTTGCAATTACAACTTTCGGTGACGGGGCCGCAGACATCATAAATATTCATGATAAAGAAAAAAATAATGCCAGAAAAAAAGGCGATATCAAGGTTTATTCGGCCAGATCGAGCATCGTTTTTTTGATCGCAGGCAGCATTTTTGCGTTCCTCGCCGGCGCCTGGATACTGGCATGGGGCGGACAGGATATTTTACACGTCCCTTATGGCATGCTCTTTTTCCTTGCCGTGCTTGGAAGTCTTACCGGGGCACTTCTTGAATCGATAACAGCTACCGAAGATAACGTGGTTATCCCGTTCGGCTCCGCGATGACAATGTGGCTGTTCTATACCTTCAGGTTCAGCTATAACGTGGAGACTCAGTATCTCTTCATGGTCCTTGTTTTCGCGTTCATACTCGGGTATCTTGCCTACAGGGTGCGCATCGCGGATATCTCGGCCATGCTCAGTGCGACATTAATAGGGGTCATAATCATTATTTCAAGCAGTATATCCTGGTTTTTCATCCTTCTTTCCTTCTTTTTCCTGGGAAGCCTTTTTACCCGTTATAAATATAATTATAAGTTAAAATTTGGCGTTGCCGAAAAAAAAGGCGGGATCCGGGGATACAAGAACGTATTCAGCAATTCAATAGCCGCCCTTTCCCTGGCTGTAGGGTACAGGATATTTTATCCTTCTTACGATATGCTTTTGATGTCGGCGTATCTCGGCTCGGTTGCAACAGCCTGCGGTGACACCCTGGCAAGCGAGATCGGGCAGACCTATAAGGGAGAGCCCAGGATGATCACGACTTTCAAGAAAGCCCGGCCCGGAACTGACGGTGCTGTCTCAGGCCTTGGTGAAGCAGCGGCCTTTTTCGGGTCTTCGGTTATCGCGCTCCTTGCAGTACTCCTCATACCCGACATGCAAAATGGCTTTGGTGTTGTGATAGCAGTTGTGGCAGGAGGATTTATTGGCACGAACATCGATAGTGTGCTTGGCGCCACGCTGCAACAGAAAGGCTACCTGTCAAACAACGGCGTCAATTTTTTCGCCACCATCTCAGGGGCGATAATATCCGGATTAATTTACATTGCGGGCTCGTAGTATAGTCCGGATAGTACACGGGCCTCCGGAGCCTGTGACCCGGGTTCAAATCCCGGCGAGCCCGTACCATACCAAAAGTTTTATTGTAATTGTACTTTATTCACCATCAGAAAACCCATGCTTACAAAATTATTATTCCCGCCACAATGGATTCCTACCCAGCCTTACCTCAGTCTTCCTTCCCTGACCGCCTTTCTGAAGGCCTGCAACTGTGATGTGGAGCAGATGGATGTCAATGTATCTCTTTATGATGATATATTAAGTAAAAAGGGTCTTCTTCCTTTCTATGAGAAGGCTTATTCGCGATTCCAGGAGATGGACTCAGGGAGCGAACTATCACCACAAGTTCAGAAACAGTACCATGCACTGGGAAGTTCAATACTTTTTGGCGAATATATCCTTGAAGAGATAGACGATGCAAAAAAAAAATTAAGGAATAAAGAAAGTTTTTATGATTTCGAAGAACATTTCAATGTTTTTAAAATACTCAAGCTCGGTCTTAAACTTGCATCTTCTGCCTATTACCCCACAAACCTGACATTCAATGCCTATGATATGCGCTATTCATGCCGTTCAAGCAAAGAAGTGCTTTCAGCCATAAATGACAGGGAAGAAAACCTGTTCATAGATTATTTCGAAAAAAAAACCATCCCTGAAGTTCTGGCCAATAGACCCGGACTGATAGGTATTTCGATAATCAACACCAGCCAGTTGATACCCGGACTGACGCTGGCAAACCTCATAAAAAAGGCCGACAGGGATATACATATAAATATCGGAGGAAGTGTTTTCACACGCCTTATCAATGAGATTAGCAGAAATAATGAGCTTTTTTCTGTTTTTGACAGCGTGATAGTACACGAAGGCGAGACAGCTTTACTTAAACTCATTCAACATCTTGGGGGTGAATGTGATATTATCGATGTTCCCAACCTGATTTATAAAAACGGGTCTGAAATCAGAGCAAACAAACTGAGTTCGGAAGGGGAGGATGTAAATTCCCTGCCTGCCCCTTGCTTTGACGGCCTCCCCCTGGATCGATATTTATCTCCCGAGCTTATCCTCCCGCTTCTCTCATCAAGGGGATGCTACTGGAGGCGATGTACTTTCTGCGACCACAGTTATGGCTATTCGGGAAAATACAGGCCGAGGGAGGTTGAGTTGCTATATAAAGACCTTGAGACCTTAAAAAGCAAATATAAAACCGGATTTTTCACTTTCCAGGACGAAGGGATATCCCCGAAACTTGCAGGCGCCCTGTCTGATAAAATAATAGAGCACGGCCTTGAAATATCGTGGCTTGCGGATTCGAGGCTTGAACCTGCATTTTCCCGGGAACTCGGCAGTAAGCTTGCAAGCGCAGGATGCAGGATGATATATTTTGGACTGGAATCCGCCAACGAGAGGATCCTTGGTTGCATGGATAAAGGGATAAAAAAAGAAAACGTCCTGAAAATCTGCAAATATTGCCGGGAAGCTGGGATATGGACTCATTTGTTCCTGATATTTGGATTCCCAACAGAAACAAGGGAGGAGGCAAGGGAAACGATGGATTTTATTTTGCAGAATACAGATATAATCCGTTCCATGTCATTTGGCAGTTTTCAGTTGACCAAACATTCAAAAGTATATGAGAACCCCGGCCTGTTTGGGGTTGATTCGATACCCAGGGACGATAGCCTTGATATGTCCCTGTGGTATGAGTACAACATTGCTCGCGGCATGACAAAAGAAGAGACGGATGATATGATACAGGGATTCTACGATGAACTTTCACTCAAGTACGGGGATTTCCCGATATGGAGCAATCTTGACAGGGAGCATCTTTTTCTTTATATATCCCGCTACAAGAACAGGAACTCGGGTAAAGTTGCGGACCTGTCAGAGTTAATCCATAAAATAATCAGGAAAAAATCAAATGAGAGAACAGTTGACATTGATATGGATAATAAGAAGTTTTATCCCGTTCTTACTGAAGGCGTTTTTATAAGCACGTTTAATTTCAACTGGGCGCAGCTGCATCAAATCCTGATGTCAGGGAACACTTCTAAAAATTTGCACAGGGAAAAGACGAATGTATTGTTTGATACTAATAATAATAGGATATTAACCGTAACTGATTTTGTAAAGGATATACTTTATGGCTGCGATGGAAAATCAAATTTATCTGAAATAATTGATGTGATTAAAGAGAGGTATCAACTTACGTATCCCGAAACCGAAATCAAGATAAAAAACCTGTTGCAGGGATTGATGGATAAAAACGTCATCCGCACTAACACGGGTAGTTTATGATTCGGTCATATATCGGATTTATTTAGCTCGTGGCTTTATTTTCTTTGAACCGCAATGCGGGCAATCCGTGCTTGGATTTTTCATCATGAATGTTTTTTTGCATGAAATGCAGTAGAACATCCCGCTTTCTTTCGCCATCCGTTCCAGGTCTTCAGGCGTTAATGAGAAAGGTACATATGTGCTGCACATGAATATCATCGGCTTTCACCTCCGTTTATCGTTATATATGGTACTTTGATATTGAAGTTTTTGCATTTAAAAAACACTTCCAGGAAGGGCGATAGCCCGATATTTGACATATCCCCCTTCCCACACCTTTTGTCCTCAGCACGAGCGCTTATTTAAAAGGCCTCCGGTTTTCAGTCATACTGCGCGCCTTTCGGCTGTTCTGCCGAGCGGCTTCTCAATTGCTCATAGAATTTTTTCTGCCTCTCCTTTTCTGCATCTGCAACATCGGGTTTTTTAATTTTTTTAGCCGATTCTGCCAGATCCATCGAGCTTTCAAGTCCGACCATTTTTCTCACCTCCTGTTAATTTATGAGTTTCGTCAAATAAACTTAAATCACATACATCACTTCTTCACAGCACATTATGGGGCTTTCGCTATCTGTTGTGCATACGACTTCACATCCGCAGACGCCGCAATAATATGTCTCTCCTTTTTTGGCTTTTTTCATTCTCTTTCCTTTTCTCGCTCTGGTTTTTGCCTTTTTACCTGCGGCTTTTACCTTTACAGGTTTGCGTGCTCTTAGCTGTGCAAGAAATGCCCTTTGCCTTTCTCTTTCTGTGTTGTCGATCTTTGGTGTTTTGATCTTTTTTGCTGACTCAGCAAGCTCCATTGAGCTTTCAATTCCTACCATATTTTGCCTCCTGTTATGTTCATTCAAGCGATACAATACAGGGAGGGATGGCATATTTTCCCGTCCCACTAAACTTAATAAATAATAATTACGGTACCTGTATTTATACTTATGTTTCGCAAATATTTTATAGCATTACATCAAAGATTTCTACTGCAAAAAAAAGAACGGTCAACGAAACTCTTAAATGCTTTTACTCACTTAGGGGAGCATCGCTGCACCGATGGTCTAGCGGCTATGACTTGAGCCTTCCAAGCTCATAACTCGGGTTCAAATCCCGATCGGTGCATATCTTTTTTAGTTTATGCGTAATTACTTATGTCGTCATGTATAACAGCACCGGAAGATTTTCACCAGCCAAAAATATGAGAACTCAATACCATCCATATTCATAGTATTTATTCATCTCAAAAGGCAGACCGATACTGTTTATCTCAGTAAGGTCCTTAATGCTGTTCATCAGGATCTTCTTTGCTGAGATTGTGTAAAGCACATCGTCCATATACAGCGACCATCTCACTGCACCGGGTGAATTCCAGTAATACTGCTGGTCCTCGTAATCATCAAGGTGGGAGATCTTTCCTTTCAGCTTGAACCCATCCTCGGGAGTGATATTGAAAACATAGGCGCCCTGCCATACTTTCTGCCTGTAATAGCCGTATCTGCTGTCATACCCTCCCTGTTCCGTGATTTCCCGTACAGGGATAACGAGCAGGTTCTTCTTTTTGTCAAACAGGAATGCCTTATGGTCCCTCAGCGCTTCCGAGTCCGTGCCCGCAGTGCCTATTTCATAAGTATCTATCTGTTTTGGATTATTGACATCGGATACATCGAACAGTGAAAGCTTAACACCTTTAATAGATACGCCGCCCCAGCCATTATCACCGGTTTCCTTTCCCACGCCGATTATATGTTTTTCATCATAGGGATGCAGGTAGTCGGAAAAGCCAGGTATCTTCAACTTGCCCAGTATCTCCGGTTTTTTCGGGTCCGACAGATCGATAACGAACAGAGGATCTATCCGCTTGAACGTTACCATGTAAAGCCTGTTCCCTATGAACCTTGTCGAGTAAATCCTTTCATCCTGCGCGATTTCTTCCAGTTTTCCTGTAATGCCAAGGTCTTTATCCATCACATAAACGTTGTTGTGCTGTACGGAGCCACTGCTTGTCCAGAACTGGGTCGTGGTGGCGACCCTGAAATAATCTCCAGATTCGTCCATGGAGAACTGGTTCAACAGGCTTCCCGGTACTTCGCCTTTTGCTCTGTATTCGATATTTCCCTTTTCGATACCAATCTTCTGGATGATTGTCTTTTCTCTCTCCTGGGCCAGCTTTATCTCGTATTCTTCAACTGCCTTTGCTACATTCTTTATATATTCCAGCTTTTCCTTTTCATCCATTTTGTTATAAGTCTCTTCAAGTATGGATGATATTTTATCCCACTTTTCATATGAGTTAAGGTTGCTTACTTTGATGTCGTTTATTTTTTTCTGTGCATCTTCTGGAAGCAGCGGCACAACGACTTTGTAGAATCTTTCTTCACGGTCCATTTCATAATACCGCCAGGGCAGGTTCTTCCTGTAAGTGATGTAGACGTTTTTCTCCGAGACATATAAATTGTCGGAGTAACCCATCATGAATGACTTGGCATTTATTTCTTTGTCAGATTTCATGTTGATAGACGCGATGGTATGGAACACGTAGTCCTGCTCGGGGTTATCAAAATAATACACATCGGGTGTAAGGATCTTGACTGCCCCTTTCTTTATTGCGGGCACATCTATCACATTGTCATAATAATAGACACTGTCCTTTACGATGAAGTAAACATGGTCGCCTATCATCCTTGACCTGAAATAATTGCCGTTGATGCTGTAATTCGCCACTTGGTGAGGCTTTTCCCTGTCCGTGATGTCATACACCAGCGCATTGGTTCTCGGCGTATATCTTGGTACAGGCCTGTAATCGTATTCAGGATAAACATAAACCTGGTTGCTGTCTTCAGTAAAAACAAGGAGCCTGTCACCGTCAACAAACATATCTTTTGGCCTCCCTTCTATCCTGTTCTCTGAAAGTATCTTTGATTTTTCAGCAGGATAGGCATCAACGATAACCAGTTTGTCCTGTGCAAGAACGTAGATATATTTGCCGTCGTTCTTTACAAAATCCGCCTCATCCACTCCTTCCACCTGGATGTTCGTTTTTGAGTATTCTGATGCCTGGGGTACCACAACAGAAGGCGCTGAAACCGTTTCTGCCATTCCTTTGGACATGGGCGGTGTTCCGGCCATTGGCATCGGTATCGCAACTGCGTCCATTACAGTTCCCCGCACTCCAAAATCGTATCCGAATTTACCAGTACCGGAACCTGACGTACTGTTTTTAAGGAATTCGCGTATCTCCTGGGCTGATGAGAATTTTTTTAATCCCTGCGTTGATTCAAAAGCGGATAATTTCAAATCCGGGATTTTTATGTCAGAGGCGTTGTCGCCTTTATTTTTCTCAACCGTGTCGGTGCATCCGCTGATAAATACTGCACCGATAACCAGCAATACCACCGCAATATGGATTCTTCCTGTCATATAATATCACCTGCTTTAATATTTCAATAGTTGAAAGTATATATAAATAAACTTATCTTTAACTTCAATCTGATTTGAAGTTATTGGCCCCGGCAGGAACAAAAGATAAAATATAAGGTCATGGCGGAAATAGTTCAATATGTCATGCCATTGAAGGCATGGTTGAAGGGGATATTATGCATGAAGAATTAAAAGAGCAATTGCGACAAATCGCGGTTAACTACAACGGGAAAGCCTTCTGGGCCATTATCAACCGTGTGAAAAAAGATAGGATAAGCGACGACGAACTTTTAAAGCAAATCGAGACCACCAGCCTGAGGAGGTTCATGGAGAAAGTTCGCCTTAAATTCAGCGTCCTCATCGGGAACCTGATGGAATTTATGGTCATGATCGCCGCAATAATACTGGCTTTCCAGGTAGGTTCTGACCTGATGCTCTATGTCAGCGCCCTCCTGTTGATGACCACGCTTCATCCGCTCTCGCATTACCTGGCAGGAAGCTTTCTGGGCATCAGGTTTACCCACTATTACCTCAATGGTCCTGCAAAGATCGAGCCGACACTCAGGATAGATTATTCCTCGTACCTTAAGATTTCGGGGAAAAAAAGGGCTGTCATGCATGCCTCAGGCGTCATCGGGACTGTTCTTTCG
The DNA here is from genome assembly GCA_036567605.1 of Candidatus Methanoperedens sp. Classification (GTDB taxonomy): domain Archaea; phylum Halobacteriota; class Methanosarcinia; order Methanosarcinales; family Methanoperedenaceae; genus Methanoperedens. The sequence goes on from DATCUE010000033.1 coordinate 48,931, forward strand.
CCCCTGATTCCTGTTATGATCGCACTGAATAAAGGCGCCTCAGGTGCAGCGATGAACCTGTTTATTCTCTTCCTGGTGCTGATAGTCTTTGAGCTTCTGACCTCTACAAGGATAGGCGACCTTATGCGCGCAAGAAGGGAATATAGATATGGATGATCGGAGTATCGATCAATATTTAATATTCATCACATGGCATCTCTTTCCACGCAGTATCCGAAGGTGCGGGATTTTTGTGAAGCGCAAGAATTATCGATTCATCCAAAATCCTGTGGCCTCTTGAACTTTTTTCCTGCACCCATTTATCGAACTCACCTCTCCTCAACATTGAACGCAGTGCGAACTTGATGCTCCCTCCGTCTTCCTTGCTTCTTATCCCGGCGGCGCCGTGTATCAACCTGATGTAAATGAATCCGTGTTCGTAGGCTTCTTTTATTTTCTCGCGGGCCGCCATCATCGCAGTCCTGTAGGAATAATCATGCAGATCGACCTCAACGCATTTCTTGAAAATATCCACTTCGAACCATGCCATAAGGATGGAGTAATATTTTATAAGTTATTTAAAATTTTGCAATGTTCCAGACAAAATGTTTATCTCTAATGGCAGACTGGAAAAACATCATTAGAAGCTGAAACAATGTCAGTGAAAATAAAAAAGGATACCATTGTCCTCTTTAATCCGATGCCCGTAAAACATCCAGTAGCGATCCTGAATAAGAAAACGACATCGCTTCAGGTCCCTCTGGTCAATGTCCCGCTTTCCCTTCTTGCCCTGGCAAGGACGGTCATCGATGATTTTGATGTTAAGATATTCACTGCCGTCGTGGATAACGATTATAAAGAACAGATACCTGCCGCCTGCAGGAATGCGCTCTGCCTTGCGGTCAGCAGCATGACATGTTACCAGATAAGGGATGGGCTGGATATTTGCGCTGCCGTTAAGGAAAATAATCCGGAATTACCTGTCATCTGGGGTGGTTATCACCCGTCCACCGAAGCCTTCCAGACGCTGAAAAACCCGTATATAGATATCGTCATCCGGGGACAGGGAGAGCTGACGTTCAAGGAAGTCGTAAGAAGTCTCCGCGATAACGCCCCTCTGAGCGGTATTCAGGGTATCGCTTATAAAGATGAGGACAGGCTCATAATCAATTCGGAAAGGAAATTTGAAGACATCACTCATTTTCCACGCATTCCCTACGAAATTATCGACGTGGAGCGGCACATCAAGGGTTATAAATTCGGCAAGCGTTGCCTTGACTATTATGCCAGCCAGGGCTGCTCAGCAAAATGCGATTTCTGCTCGGAGCCGGTCTTTTGCGGCAGGCGCTGGTCAGGCCTGGAGCCGCAAACCGTTGTTTCGGAGCTTGAATATCTGGCAAAGACCTACGATATCGACACGTTCATGATACGCGATAGCGATTTCTTCCTTAACGTCGGGAGAGTAAAGGAATTATGCAGGCTTTTGATAGCTAAAGACCCGGGTATCCGACTTACCAGCGTCAACGGCAGGATGGAAGCGCTTTCGCGGATGGACGATGAGGTATGGGCGCTTGCTAAAAAAGCCGGGATATGTGAGATATTCATCGGCTTTGAAAGCGGTTTCCAGGAGGCATTGGATGCGATGAACAAGGGGGCAAAAGTCGGACATATCAAGGACTGCATCGACAAATGCATAAAGCATGATATCGATATACGCGGCTCATTCATGGTCGGGATCCCTGGCGTGGATGTAAAGGAAGAGGTGGGAAAAACCCTCGAAGAGATACAGCGCATAATATGTGCATACGGGGAACATGGCAGGCTTGACCATATGGATATTTTACTGTCCTTCTTTACTCCCTACCCGCACACAAAACTCTATGAGACTGCACTTGAAAACGGGTTGAAACCGCTTGATACGCTTGAAGACTGGGGAGACTTTGACCAGTTCGATTTCAAAGCGCCGTGGATGCCGCAGGAATATTTCGAACTTGTAAGGGATTTCAGGGCCGGAATGCCCTCCAATTCAGGATGTGAATATACGCAGTGGTATGAGTTCTACGAAGGCATAGTAGAAAGACTGGAAAGGTTGTGAAACCGGCGGATTTATTAAAATGAGTGCAATGGTTTGCACTTTAGACCCGATACCATAGGCCATAAACGCCCGCCTTTTTCTTGCAGTTCAATGGACAGACCGAAAGTCTCACTCAACACTTCACCTGTAATAACCTCTTTTTTAGTACCGCTGGCCACTATCCTGCCATGCCGCAGTGCCAGTGCGTGTGTTATTTCGGGAAATATCTCCTCAACGTGATGTGTAATATACACAAGTGTCGGACCTCCGGGTTTTGCACTTATCTTTTGTATTGATTCAAGCAGTTCTTCCCTGGCTTTCAGGTCAAGCCCTGCGCAGGGCTCATCCAGAACAAGCAACTTCGGTTGAGGCATCAGCGCCCTTGCGATAACGGTTTTCTGCTTTTCACCATCTGAGAGCGTCTCAAAAGGGCGATGTTTCATATCAGATAATCCAAAGAATTCCAGCAGTTCATCCGCAAGCTTCAGATCGTCGGGACAGGGGGATTCATACAGCCCGATGCTTGCAAATTTTCCCGAGAGAACGATATCCCCGGCAGGTTCCAATCCATGTATCATGTTTCGTACTTCAGAGCTGCATTCACCTATGGAACGCCTTAGTTCCCGCAGATCGGTTGAGCCGAATTTTTTTCCAAAAACTCCAGCAGTTCCCTTTGAGGGATGGTGATAACCGCTGATGATACTTATCAAGCTCGTCTTCCCTGACCCGTTAGGCCCGATTATTGCCCAGTGTTCACCCGGGTTAATGCAAAGAGAGATGTCGTCCAGTATCAGGTTCTTGTTCCTTACAAAAGATACTTGTTTAAGGAGGACTACGGGATTTGAGGACATTTTTCACTTCAATTTGAAATCCAGAGGCCCATCTGTTATGAGCAGAAAAATGCAATCATTCGTTTGCTCCACAGGTCCATGGATATCATTTGCAGGCGCGTACCAGTATGTCCCCTCCCCGTAAGCTGAATTTCCGCTTCCAAGTTCATTTTCGATCACATAAACCATGTGGCCCACTGAATGAGAATGCCGGGGCTCCACAAATCCTGCGGGGAATTTTACCAGCGCAGTCAGACTTCCAGTTCCTTCATTTATTTTCAACAGCTTCATGAATGCCCCGGATGGCAAATTGGGCAGTTCCACAGGCTGCCATTCTGCTTCATTCGTGTCCACCAGTACACTTTTTTCTTTTATCATTTTTTCTCCTCCCGTTCCTTTGAAGAATAATTTCAGGTTCATTTGGATGAGCATGTTTAAAAATATATCTCATCTCCAATACCTTTATTAGTCCTCTTTACGTTTCGTACATCCATGGAAATTCTCGCCGACATCGGGGGAAGGCCCGGCCATGACTGCCGGGGATTCTGCCGGTACTGCTATTTTAGAGGAGTAAAGGAAGTGCCGGCCTTTGGCTGCAAATATTGTCCTCCTTTCCAGAAAGGCTGCAATTACTGCACAAGAAGTGTCAGGGAAGGCTATTCGGGTTTTAAGCCGTTCTCGCTTGTGGTGCAGGAAGTGAACCAGTCGGTTTTTTTCAACAGGAATTTTTCAAAATTCAATGTGAGCGGCGGGGGAGATGTGAGCTGTTATCCTGAGCTTAAACCCCTTGTTAAATTCCTTTCGCAGTATAAGAAACCAGTACACCTTGGCTACACAAGCGGAAAAGGGCTAAATGAAGAAGATGCGCTGTTTTTTGTAAAACACGGCGTAAGCGAAGTGACTTTCACGGTTTTTTCCACAGACCCGGAGCTTCGAAGGATTTATATGAATGACAGGACGGCAGAAGATTCGCTCAAAGCTCTTCGCATCTTTGCCGGGGCATGCGATGTCTATGCAGCTTCGGTGCTGATTCCCGGAGTAAATGATGGCGATGTGCTTTTAAAAACATGTGCAGATCTTGAGGAAATGGGTATAAAAGGTCTCATCCTGATGCGGTTTGCGAATGCGCCTGAACAGGGTCTGATACTTGGTAATGCCCCTGTGATCGAAGGAGTTGTGCCTCATACTATCCCGGAGTTCAAGTCAATAGTGGATGATATAAACGGCAAATTCAAGTTCCGTGTTACAGGCACGCCTTTGTACGATCCCGAAACCGGTTCACCTTTTGCCATCAGGAACGAAAATGAGGCACTTTCAAGACTCCCCAGGATCACGAAAGAGGCTACGATAATTACAGGCGAGGTCGCGGCCCCGTTATTAAATGAGATTTTTGATAAACTGGGCGGGCTGGTGAATGTAATCCCGGTAAAAAAAGACATCGGCTGCCTGATCACGATCGACGATATAATGGCACTTCCGATATCCCGCATAAAGGAGACCGTATTTTTCCCGGGCAGGGCATTTGTTTATGACCCTGAGATCAAAAAAATTCTGTCAAGCGACGGTATTGAACGGTTTGTCCGCAGAGGGCCCGACCTGCTCACAGTGGATGGGGAAATGAGCATCTCGATGACGAAAGAGGAGGTAATTTCCAGAGAAGTTGAAGCCATCACCGAATTAATTCAGATGATAAATGTACTTGGAACCCCCCCGAAAGGAGGGGCCTAAGTATCTTTTAATTTCTACGAAGAGCCGAGCTTCCTTCTTATCAGAACCGTTATCAATAGGATCAAAATCGGGTATTCAAATCCTGGCGTTGGTTGTGTTTTTGAGGGAGTAATTGTGGGGGTTGCTGTGGGTGTGACCGCAGTTTTCTCCGGACTCGTTATCGGGGTTATTTTCGGAGTCGGCGCCGGAGTTGCTTGAATTCCTGCGGAAGAATACGCATACACAAGCCCGCTATGTGTTGCCGCATACACCACATCTCCGGAAACTGCAGGAGAAGTTATGTCGTCCTTATCTTTTGTGCCGGTTGAATTTTTCCATAAAAGGCTTCCTGTTTTTGTATCAAGGGCGTAAATGTAATTGTTTCTTGACCCGAAATAAACAATATCATTTGAAATAGCAGGAGACGAATCGACATAACCTGCGGCTTTAAAGCTCCATTTAAGTTTTCCTGTCTGGGCATCTATCGCATAAAAGCTTTCATCTTTTGAGCCCACAAATACCGTACCATCCATTACAGAAGGTGATGACTCGACATTGCTCAGGGTCGAATATTTCCATATCAATGCTCCACTATCTGCTTTTAAGGCATAGATATTTCCATCGTCTGAACCAAAGAACACTTTTCCACCTGCTACCGCAGGTGAGGATTTGATGCTGATTCCTGCGGTATAGCGCCATTTCTCTTTTCCACTTGAGGCATCCAGTGCGATAATAACAGCATTGTCATTTCCAGCATAAACAGTGCCGTCTGAAACCGCCGGGGACGTATCAACATCCTTTCCTGTTGAAGCGATCCATGATAGTTTTCCTGTGTTTAAGTCCATGGCATAAAGTGAGCCGTCCATAGATCCGGCATATACAAGACCGCCAGATACAGCAGGCGAAGATTCATAACCGTCAGTTGCATTCTTGTTGATCCACTTGAATGCGCCATCTTTTGTATCGACCGCGTAGAACATTCTATCGTCTGCACCAAAGTACAAAATGCCGTCTACGACCGAGGGGGCGGATTTCACAAAACCGTTAGTATGATTTCTCCATATCTCTTTTCCTGTGGCAGCATCGATCGCATGTATCCCGTAATCAGAGCCTACATACAGGACCCCATTCACTATTACCGGAGATGAGTCAATGTCATATCCCAGGTTCAAAGTCCATTTCAGGACAAGAGGCGGACTGACGGTATCGGTCGTAAAACCTGTATGAAGTAGATCCTTTTTGAACATGCTCCAGTCCTCTCCAAAAGCGGGGGCTGCCAGCATCAATAAAAGCACAAGACAGATAATTGTTCTCATATCATCACACTCATGAAACCGTCATATTGGCATTCTGGCTTAAGAATTTAACGGCGTCAGCAAGAGTTCAATGAGTATTTGATTACGATTTTTTTAACTTGTGGCGCGCGAGGGTATGAGATGGATCCAATTCAAGCACTTTCTCAAAGCATTTCATTGCGTCATTTTCCCATCCCAGGGATTTGAGCGTTACACCTTTGTCATACCATGCCTTTATGTTCCTTGGATCGATTTCGATGGCTTTTTCAAAAGCCTTTACGGCTTCATTCCCCCTGTCGAGTTCTTTCAGGACGGTACCTTTTTCATACCACAGCATGGAATTCCCTGGATTCATCTCGATGGCTTTTTCATACGCATGAAGTGCATTGTCATATGCCTTTACGGCATCAAACCGCCTGTCAAGAGCCGAAAGGTCTGTTCCTTTCAGCTTCCATACCGCGCCTTTCCCGTACAGAGCATTCCAGTTCGCCGGGTCTTTCTCGAATGCTTTATCCAGCATTGCAAAGCTTTCGGCGTATTGCCTTTTAAACCCGATGAATAATCCTTTGCGAGCGAGCGCACCTGCGTGATTTGGATCCAGTTCAAGTACTTTCTCATAAGCCTTGAGCGCGTCGGCGTCTTTTCCAAGGTCCTGGAGCATTAATCCTTTCTCAAACCACATTTTTATATTCTTCGGATCCTTCGTAAGAAGCCTTTCGTATATATTCAACACTTCTGAATCCTTTTTCAATTCCTTTAAAATCACTGCCTTTTCTGACAGCAATTTGAAATTATCCGGTTCGGTTTCCAGCACTTTGTCATATGCAACAAGAGCTTCTTCAAGCCTTCCAAGATTTACAAGTATGAATCCCTTTTCATGCCATGCTTTTATATTCTTGGGATCAAGTTCCAGGACCTTTTCGTAAGCTTCCAGTGCGGGGAGATATTGTTCAAGTGTAAAATGGATGGAGGCTTTATCATACCAGACTTTTAGATTATTGGGATCGGTTTTAAGGATATTCGCATAAGCTTCAAGTGCTTTGTCATATTTGCCCGAACGCTTGTAATCTTCTGCCTCTTGCACCGGATCCTTTTTTTCCGTTTTCTTGAAAAATCCGCCTAATTTCATTTATACTACCTCAATCTCCGGAATTTAATCCCGAGTATAAATCTATTTTTAGTATTTTTAGCAGTATAAATCTTTCTATATCTGCGATGTGAAAATAAAAAATACAGATATCTTTCTGATGTCTGGTTTTATTGAAATTTAACCAACAATAATATATAGAAGCTCAAACATTACGAAATTCACATTTTGTAATCATTAATTTCCGCATGTTCTGGAGAATCTTCAATGCTGAAAGTAAATAATCTGGTCAAAGACTATATAATCGATTCTGATGCAATCAGAGTCCTGGATGGATTAAGCTTTAACATAAAAGAGGGAGAAATCCTTGGTATTATCGGTAAAAGCGGGGGTGGAAAATCCACGATACTTAAGGTTCTGCGCGGTATCGAGCCTTTTGGCGGGGGCAGTTTTGAACTCGACGGATTTACGGTTAAGCCGGATGCCACGCATGAGGATATAAAGAAACTGCAAAAGATGACTGCCATCCACCTTCAGCGAAATTTCGGATTATGGCCCGGAGCTGCTTATGAAAACGTGCTTCGAAGGCTTAATGTTGAAAAAGCCGGATATGAAGCCCTCCCCGAAAAGGATTCGCCTTACTATGACGAATTATACGAAAAAAGTATGGAATATTTAAAGCTTGTCAACCTCGATAAGAAAGCTGAGCATTTCTCCGCAGTGCTAAGCGGCGGCGAAAAACAGAGGTTGCTGATCGCAAGACAGCTTGCCGCAAAACCCCATCTCCTTCTCCTTGACGAACCGGCCACAATGACCTGTCCTGCAACGAAACAGGAGGTTCTTGATACAGTGAAGAAGGTGAATGAAGAGTTGAAGCTCAAGACTCTTGTAGTCTCACACCTGCCTGAAGTGCATTCATATCTTGCCCACCGCGTGCTCTGGCTTGAAGATGGCAGGATAATAGAGGAAGGAGAACCTGAAGAAGTGCTAAAGAAATTCCTCAAGAAAATGAATCCTGCTACTCCCATGCCGCAGCGAAGGTCTGATAAGACTATGATCAAGGTGACAAATCTCTCCAAGAGATACTGGCTTTTCAGGCAGGGTGAAGTGCTTGACCTTGACAGCATCAACCTGGAATTCAAAGAGGGAGAGATTGTTGCGCTCATAGGGCCGAGCGGGGCCGGGAAAACCACACTTCTTCATGCTATGGACGGGCTGATATATCCTGATGATGGCGAGATAGAATTCCAGGTAGATAACGAATGGATTGAGATGTCCACATATTCCCCGAAGAGGATGGATGTCAGAAGGATTACAAGTATTATGTACCAGGAGTTCGCCCTGTCCCCGCATTCCACGATAAAACAGCAGCTTGCCTACAAACTGGGCGTGAAAGGGCAGAATGTCGTTGAAGAATCAAAGAAACGCGCCAATGAGCTTGGCATCTCTGAAAAGGACCTTGATGAACTTTACAAAATGACCGATATGCCGGAGGAGAATGCAAAAGAGATACTTGCAAAAATGGGATATACGCCTGCAATACTTGGTGTGCTTTTCCCGAGTTACCCGCTTACTGAAGTCCTGAATTATGCAAAGCCGGTCTTTGAGGCAGTGAATTTGCCGCTTGAAGTTCTTGATGTCAGGCCGTATCAGATGAGCGGCGGTGAGAATGTGCGTGCAGCTCTTGCTCTTGCCCTGGCTTCAAAACCATCTATCCTGTTGCTGGATGAGCCTTTCGGCGACCTTGACCCGATAACCTTAAGAGATGTCGCAAATTCCCTCAAGAACATAAATAAGACGTTCAATACAACCATAATATTCATTAGCCATCATGTAGATTTCATAAAAGAAGTTGCGCAGAGAGCTGTATTGATCGATAAGGGAAGTATAATCATGGATGGGGACCCCAAGAAAGTTTGTGAGGAGTTCATAAAGGCCAGCAATGCAAAATATCTCGATGTCTGCATTGAGGACTATGAGAAAAAAGGATAACTATTTGCTAATATAATTACATTCTTAATAAAAATGACAGGTTCATTCAGGAAAGTAATATTCTACCTGGCAGTTGTCTTCATACTTTTAGTTATCATAGCAGGCAGCGTGTTCCTGATTTTCGGGGGCAGGGATCTGGGCATCTCAGGTAACAGGGTTGAAGTAATATATGTGCAGGGAATACTGCTGACAGGCAGCCTGCCGACTGGTTTCGGGATAGCTACATCAGAAGAGATAACGAAAAGCCTGAAGGATGCTTCGGAGGACGAAGGGGTAAAAGCCATTGTAATGCGTATTAACAGCCCGGGGGGTTCTCCTGCCGCTTCCCAGGAGATCATCGCTGCGATGAAAAAAGTTAAAAAACCGATTGTGGTCTCCATGGGAGATGTCGCAGCAAGCGGCGCGTATTATATAAGCGCTCCCGCGACAAGGATTATTGCAAATCCCGATACAACCACGGGCAGTATAGGAGTGATCTGGGAATTCCAGAATCGATCTGCGTTCTATGATAAAGACGGCACGAAATTCTATATTTCAAAAACTGGTGAAATGAAAGATATGGGTGGCGACTGGAGAGGTTTGACTGATGAAGAAAAGAAGTATGCAGACGAGATCATTTCGGAAAGCTACAACCGTTTTGTGGAAGAAGTTGCAAGGGGCAGGAACCTTTCAGTGAGCAAAGTCAAGGACCTTGCAGACGGTAGGGTTTTCACAGGCGCAAAGGCTAAGGAACTCGGTCTTGTGGATGATTTTGGAAGCATGGACGACGCTATTGATATCGCGGCATCGCTTGGCGGGATAGTGGGAAAACCGGAAGTTACCTATGCAAATAAGCCGTCGCTTTCACGATTGCTGTTTGGCGGGGAAAAAATAGACATATCTGAATTTGCAGGCTATTTTTATAAGAGCCCTTATGGACGGCTGCTCTCGATATCATGACTTGACTGATAATCTCTTCCTTGCATGGCGCTTCTTGATATCAAGGATTTTCTTTTCCATATCTTCAGGGAGGCTTTCTCTCAGTTCGCCTGAATAATAATCGTATCGCGCAGCCAGCGAAATTTTGGAGGCAACAGCCCTTGCTATTTTTCCACGAATTTTTTTTGGGGCAGTATTCAGAAGAGGGTGCCTGAAAATCATGCCGTGTTTCGGGGATGGCGCCCTGCCTTTCAAGTGCTTAAAGAGCGCATTGTTTGCTCCTATCACCTGAATTGTGCTTGAAGGCATCGATGCAAGCCTTTCAAGACTTCCTGCCATGCTCAGGAGACGCGCTCCGAGAGTGTGCCCTGCGACACTTGTCAGGTTTGGTGCATGCTTTTGCATTTTCTCTTTAAGGTACTCTTCTATCGACAGGCGCGTTCCGTATAATCCAAGAAGCGATGCGGCAAAACTTTGCACCATCTTTAATTCAGGTTCATTTGCAGTTTCCTTCATCCCGATTACATGGCGGGCAAGTTCATCTCCTCTCAGATCAGTTCTATTGAAATTCAGGATATACCATTCTTTCAGCCTCTCTGCAAGGATATTGGAGGTTTCATCGATATCATCCATCGCTTCGACTGCCGCGATTATGCGCGCATCCGCGGTATTTGCTGCCTGTGTGATCTGTCTTTTCGCAAGCCGGATATTAAGTTCATGGAGCATGCTGTCGTACTCTTCTTTCGAGCCTACAAAACCGTATCTCAGCGCCAGTTCGCAAAGATCCATACCAGCTACCCTGCCCCTTAACAGTAATGATTCTTCAACCACACGATCCAGGATTGTTTCGATGTTTTTTTGGAATAATTCGGCATTACATATACGTTCTCCTTCGAGCGTGAAATTTCCGAACCAGGTTCTTACCTGCATGCGCTAATCTATTCCCTGATACTACTAAACCTTTTATGAAGGAAAACTATAAGTATTAAACATTATATTATAAATATGACAGGTGGTATCATGAATACTCAAAAAATGTTAGGCCATATTTTGTATGCAATAGGAATAATTGGCGGCGTTGAAGGAGCTACAATGAGAACTGAGATGGGAAGCACACTGGCGATCATCACAAGCGTGATAGCTCTCATTGTAATTATAATTGGCAGTTACCTGCTTGAGAAGTAAGGCGTAGCTCAGGATTATTCCTCTATCTCAATCAGCCCTGAAATAATCTCTTCCAGCTCTTCCTTCCTCTTTTTGCTCGAAGACTCCACTTTCCCATCGGCCTCAACCACAGATACGATGACATCAAACCTTTCTGCCGCTGCAGCATCGGCAGAAGATAATATTTGGGTGGGTTCCTCGGATGGCGGTATCCACGGATTTGCAAGTACCTCAAGTTCTTGCAGTGTTGGTGTGTACGAGTGGATGATCTCGAGTTTTCCCTCTTTTGTATGTTTATAGGCGCGGTAAAGCGACCTGTTCTGCCTGAAACCAACATATATCTCAAGAAGCGTGACGCCAATGAGGGAATTCACCTGTTTTCCCACGACAAGATCGCTGATGATTTTTTCCCCTTCATCTGTATGAAGTACGAGAAAACCGCTCTCTTTATTCTCATTATTTGATATCTCCAGCATTTCAGCCAGGCAGTCTATCAGCGGCATGTCTTTTGTAGGGATCACCCTGTCAAAATCCTTTATCGTCCTTGATATCTGGTCTTCATCATAATCGGCCACACCATCACGGTTTATGATATCTGTGACCTTTGCCCCCTGTATACCCCAGAGATTTGATTCTATCCCATACTTTTTCTCTTTTTCAAGTAATGTCGAAAGCCGCTCCTTGGCGTCAAGGTGCCGGCTGAGTCTTCTTTTCACAAGTTCCTCATCGCTTGCGACAAGTTCTATCGCCTTCGGGATGACACCGATTTTTTTTGTCAATAACGAGATCTGCCTTATGAGTTCAGGTTCCCCGAGTTCCATAACGTCAAAGATATTCTCGACAAGCAACTTGACCTGGTCGTAGACCGAAACATCAACAAATACAGGCTCATCGCCTTCAAAGATGGGCAGCTTTCTTTTCTCATAGAGTTCTCCTTTCATCTTCTCGACGATATCTTTCCTGATAAGCACCACAGGCTGTGCCGAGCGCGCCCGCCCTTCAAAATAAGCTCCTACGTTCTCTGAAAGCAGTTTTATCGCCAAGGTAGTTTTCCCTCCTCCCTGCGGCCCCGTTAACATTAAAATGGGATGTTCTTCCAGTTGTTTTGAGAGTATCCTGACAGATTCTTCTTTGGTATGGGCCGAAGTATCAAGAATGTCCATCAGGAACACCCAAAAGATGAAAGCGGTTTTTCACCGCTCTAGTCCATTCCTTCCATTCCGCCCATGCCTCCCATTCCGCCAGGTGGCATTCCACCTGGTGGCATGCCTCCGCCCGGTGCGGATTTGCTGGAGAGTACATCATCGATGCGCAGGATCATAGTGGCTGCTTCTGTGGCTGAATCGATAGCCTGGGTCTTTACCCTGAGCGGCTCGACGACTCCTTCCTCCCACATGTCAACGACCTTGCCTGAGAACACATTGAGACCTGCTGTCTTATTGCCCTGCTCATGCTGGCTTCTCATCTCAACAAGCATATCGATGGGATCAAGACCGGCATTCTCGGCAAGTGTTCTCGGGATTATCTCAAGCGCCTCCGCGAACTTGCTGACTGCCAGCTGCTCCCTGCCTGTCAATGTGGATGAATATTCCCTCAGTCTGAGGGCCAGTTCAACCTCAGGGGAGCCTCCGCCTGCCACGAGTTTCTCATCCTCGATCGCGACGCCGACCACGCGAAGCGCATCATGCAGCGCGCGCTCAGCTTCATCTACTACATGTTCCGTGCCGCCGCGAAGGATTATCGAGACCGCCTTGGGGTTATGGCACTCTGTTACATATGTCATTGCCTCGTCACCGATCTTTTTCTCTTCAACAAGGCCGGCCTTTCCGAGGTCTGAATCATTGATTTCCTTCAGGCTTGTCAAAATCTTTGCACCTGTGGCACGGGCGAGCTTCTCCATGTCGCTTTTCTTTACGCGTCTTGCCGCATAAACGCCAGCTTTTGCAAGGTAATGCTGGGCGATATCATCAATGCCTTTCTGCACGAACAATACATTTGCGCCGCTGTCAATTACTTTGCTTACCATGTCATGGAGCATCTGTTCTTCCTGGTCGAGGAAAAGCTGGAGCTGGTCGGGTGATTTTATTGATATTTCAGCATCCACTTCAGTCTTCTTGATCTCAAGCGCTTCATTGATAAGTAGTATTTTTGCTTTCTTGACCTTCTTTGGCATGTTGGTATGAACTCTTTCTTTGTCAATTACCATGCCTTCGATGAGTTCTGAAGCTTCAATGCTGCCGCCCACCTTTTTCTCGACTTTAACGTCCTCGACGTCAACGGTGTTTTTACCGTTCTCTTTATTAACAACCGCCAGTACTGCATCAACAGCAAGGTTGGCAAAAACGTCTTTGTGCGCTTCAGCGCCTTTTCCCGTTATTGCCGTGGCGGCGATCTTTAATAATAAGTCCTTATCTTTGGCGTTCACTTCCATTGCAAGGGTCTTTAATATTTCTTTGGCCTTTATCGACGCAAGCCTGTAACCGCTTGCGATCACAGTGGGGTGTACGTTCTGCTCGAGGAGTTCCTCTGCGTTCTTTAAGAATTCTCCCGCAAGAACCGCTGCCGTTGTTGTGCCGTCTCCCACTTCATCGTCCTGGGTCTTTGAGACCTCAACTATCATCTTCGCTGCCGGATGCTCGATATCCATCTCTTTCAGGATGGTCGCGCCGTCGTTCGTGATCACAATATCTCCGAGCGAATCCACGAGCATTTTGTCCATTCCCTTTGGACCGAGGGTTGTTCTTACTGCCGCAGCCACGGCTTTTGCTGCCATGATATTATTATTCTGCGCTTCTCTTCCTTTTGTTCTCTGACTGCCTTCTCTTAAAATCAAGATGGGCTGTCCTGCTAATTGTCCTGCCATAAATAACCTCCGTTAGAATTTTATCATTCAGTTTTTAATAGTCTGTACAAATTCACGCTTGTACGAGGCTTTCTGATTGTTTGTGATTCTATATAAAAGTTGCCATGAAGCTTTTAATAAAATCCTAAGAATAAATTATGGGAAAATGTTATTTGAGAATTTCCGTTAATTTAAATATAAATAATTTTGACCATTAAGGCCAATTATTTTATGATAATTAACCGGCATACTTATTTGCGCATCATTCCTGCTTATGTACACATCTTTCCCAAAATATGCATATGCGTATCCATAGGTTTTGAACATATCTTCTTTCTTTATGATTTTGTCTGTCTGGGGATCTACAAAATACAGGTTGTCGTCCAGAATGACAGCAGCCAACATGTGCCATGCATTCTGCCCCTTCATCGCTCCCGTCAATTCCACAGCATAAACTTCAAATCCGACACTGGTCGCGTTTGTTATGAAATCCTTTGTAAACTGGGAACATACGTACTGCTCCCCGTATGCTCTGGAATTATCCAGTACATAGGCATGTTTGTCCGTAGTGTCTGTTTTCAGCCATGAAACGAAAGAGTCGTATTTATTTTCAGGCTTTGAAGTAATAACTGGAGTTGGCGTCTCTGTAACCGGATTATCCGGTGTTGCGATAACTGGAGGTGTCTCTTGGATTACATTAGTAACAGGCGCTGTTTCCTCATTATCCGATATTGGCTTTTCTTCAATGCACCCTGAAAATAAAACACCGATAATAAAGGCAAGTATCAACAACTTTTTCATTTCTTATAAACGTCATCAGGTTCGAAAAGTTTTTCACCGATTACTTCACCATCGATTGTCCTGTAGAAACATGACCTGTAGCCTGTATGGCATGCGCCTCCCATTTGCTCGACTTTAAGTAATACCGCATCGCCGTCGCAGTCTATTAATATATCACGAACGAGTTGCTCGTTGCCCGAACTCTCCCCTTTTTTCCAGAGTTTGCGCCTGGATCTGCTCCAGTAAAAAGCCCTTTTTGTCTCAATTGTCTTTCTGACCGCCTCTTCATCCATAAATGCCACCATAAGAACCTCACCAGTTTTATAATCCTGAGCTATGGCTGTAATCAGGCCATCATCAAATTTTAAATCTTTAATATCCATATGTACCACGATAACCTGCTAACCTTAATATAATTTATGTGGACTAATTGCCTATTGGTATAAGGTGTCTATTATTTTTATATTATTTTTGTCACACAGCCGTTAGTTCCAAAGAATATATATATATATATTTATGATTATAGATTAAAGCATAGTCCTGGATTTTGTAAAGAGAAGATTCAATGAAAGTCATACGCGACCCGATACATGATTATATCGAGCTTGATGAACTTGCCCTGTCTTTGATAGATACGCCGGAAGTTCAAAGATTAAGGAGGATAAAGCAACTGGGCTTCTCCAATCTTGTCTATCCAGGGGCAAACCATACGCGGTTTGAGCATTCACTTGGCGTATATCATCTCACCAAACGTCTTATCAGGCAGGTAGATAAAAGACACCAGGGAGAACTTCTGGCAGCGGCGCTGCTTCACGATATCGGGCACGGGCCGTTTTCTCATGCGACCGAGGAGCTTATTGAACGCTACACCAGAAAAAAGCATGATCAGGTGGAAGAGTATCTGAAAAAAAGCGTCATTTCCGATGTGCTCAAGGAGCATTCATTATCTGCTTCATCCGTTGCCGCGCATATAAGGGGTGATACGTATCAGGGCCAGATAATCAACAGCGAAATAGACGTGGACAAAATGGATTATCTTAAACGTGATGCCCATTATACAGGGGTGGCTTTTGGCCTGATCGACCATGCCAGGCTGATCCAGGAATTAAGGTTCAACGAGAATAAACTTGTTTTGAATCCGGGAGGATTGCAGGCAGCCGAATCCCTGCTTGTCTCAAGATTCCTCATGCACCCCACTGTTTATTTCCATCATGTCAGCAGGATCTCAGAGTCTATGTGCACGCATGCAGCAGAATACATGATAGAGAACAAAGGGCTCAAACCGCAATCGTTGAAGAATATGGATGATGTCATGTTCATGGTGGAAATGAAAAATGCAGGAGGCTTTGCGGCCGAAATCGCAAAGCGGCTTGATGAACGGCGGCTGTTTAAGAGGGCCCTTTATACAGGTTTTGATTCTTTGAATATGGATGTATTGAAGCTCAGGAATAATATAAAAAGGGTCGAGGCAGAATTGGCTGAAGGA
Organism: Candidatus Methanoperedens sp.; assembly: GCA_036567605.1. Taxonomy (GTDB): domain Archaea; phylum Halobacteriota; class Methanosarcinia; order Methanosarcinales; family Methanoperedenaceae; genus Methanoperedens. The sequence goes on from DATCUE010000033.1 coordinate 65,085, forward strand.
GCGGGTATCGCGCCTGAGTACATTATTGTGGATATCCCTGAAAGACCGGAAATCGTTGAAATGAAAGCACAGGTCATGATGAACTCAAGGATGGTCTCGCTTGATAAAGCTTCAAACCTTGTGGCGGCGCTTGAAAAGGCGCAGGTAGATAACTGGCGGCTCGGTGTTTACACCCTTGCGGAATACAGGGAAAAAGTCGGAAAAGTTGCAAGGCAATTCTTTGGGGTGAAAAAGGATATAAAACAATTCAAATTGACAGAGATTTAAGCGCGTTCCGTATCACGTCTTCTTTCTCAGGCCTGTATAAATCCGCAATGGCGCCGGATTCGTCATAGAGGTTCAGGCCCCTGATTACAGCAACGGGTGTGCCCCCATTTCCTTCTCCCATGAGGAAATTGGCAAAACCTGCGATTTCATCGGCTATGGCCTCATTTTTTACTTCAAGAATTCTTCCGAAGAGGTCTTTTGTCCCTCGCCAGTCCCTTGTAGGTCTTATACCCGCAATTCCGATAGCTGCTCCCGTCTGGCCTATCCTGAAAGCCCTACCATTCGTGTCGGTGATGACAACGCTTACCTTTTTACCTGTGACCGCAAATATGGTATCTTTTATTTTTCTTGCGCTCTCATCCGGATATGCCGGAAGTAAAAGTATGTTTTCGGAACCCTCAACATTCGAACGATCTATGCCTGCATTAACGCAGATGCTGCCGTTTTTCGTACGTACCAGCAGGAAAGGAGATTCCAGCAGGATTTCTTCGCTTTCATCAAGCACTGCCTGAACGAATCCCGGGTCATTGCCGTTCTTTTTTGCTATGCTTTTTGCCTTATGTGTCACATTCACCTCATCCAGTGGAAGTATCCTGTTTTCGGATTTTGATACTATGGTCGAGGAAATCACGACGATATCATGTTCTTCAAGTTTTGTTTTTTCACAGATAAGCCGGCCGATATCGTCGCCGGGCTTAATCAGCGGGATGTTTCCGATAGTGAACGCTGTGGCTTTCAAGATGATACCTCCCCCTTAAGAGCGTGGTTCTAATAATAATGCTTTCTAATTGGGAATACTGATTTTTTCTGTTCCTGAAATTCTATCTTCCAGCCAGTTCCATGACAACCTTTTTCAGTTCCAGAATTCCGGCATCGGTCTTGAAAGAGATACCTGTAAAATGCGTGCGTGAGGCTTTGAAACCTCTATCCTTCAACGCCGTAACAAGTTCCCCGGTCGGCATAGCAGTTATCCCGAGTGACTTGCATATTTTATGATAATCGTAATGCATCGGTATATCAAGTTCGTCCCTGCACAAAGCTATCAGTTTCCTGGCCTGCATGAACCCTCTTTTTCCCGCCTCGTTCATCACGTCCTGGCAAAAATCTCCAGAATGCAGTCTTCCAAGCCAGAGCGGCCCGGCCAGGGATGTTAAATGCCCGCATTGGGGACATTTTTCTTCAAAGTGGATCGCAAGCCCGTTTTTCCATTCCCGGAAGCCGCATCCGAAACAATGGGAAACAAAACCCATTTTTTCAAGGCACTCATCCGCATCGTTAATACCTTTTTTTACTTCTGTGAAAATCCTGACATAATGTGCTGAGGCATAGGAGAGCAGGGGCATCATGGCTTTATCGTGCTTTGCAAGCGCCCTTGCGACTGCGCCCAGCAATATCCTGACCCCCATTTCGGGATAATAATCAGTTTTTAGGGGCACGGCAGCATAGTTCCTGATGCCTGCTTTCTTGTGCGCCCCGCACAGCGGGGCAGTGTCTGTTGCCGTGATGCAGAGGAGGCGCTTTGTGGAGCGGCAAGCCGTATCAAGGAATGGGGCGGGACTCCCGAACGGATCAAGGTCGATTATATCGTAGCTGTTATCAAGCATCACAACATTGGCGTTCCTTTTTATGGCCGTGCAGTTTGAGAGGCCGTTTCGCTCGATGTTTCTCCTTATCAGCTCATAAGAGGCATCTTCCCAGTCGCTCATCGTGGTGTTGAGCCCCACCTCTCTTGCGATACGCAACCCGCGGATGCCAGATGCCGAGAGGGCATCAAGATACGTATATTCAGGATGGGATTTTGAAAAACACGCAATCGCGGCAACGGCGATATCCCTGTTGTTCTTCATGGCTGGATTATAGAATACCGCTGCCGACGATGGGGGGAAACTTGAGGTTTCATCCTGAACAGGCACTTCGACTTTCGTTGTGCCTTCTGTAATGGTTCTGGTGAGCATCTGGCGCTATATTTGATCTCGATGGTTTTAAAGTATCTGCAGGGATTTGTTTATTCTATCTGCTATCTCCCGTGCGAGGCTTTCCCTGTTCTCAAGGGTCACTGTATAAACCCCAAACTCCCTCCATATTCTCTCAGCAAGCGGATGGCCTGATCTCTGGTGCAGCACCACAAGCATGCTTTTATCTGAATCAAGCACCTCACCGACTGCTTTGATGAATTCTGGGGATTTCAGTTCCATGGGTGCGATCTCATCGATAACTATTAGCTCAAACCTTTGCGCATTTTTTATGGCAGCTACCCCGATATCGTTCAGGTCGGAAAGATTGACATGATAACTGCCCACTCGCGGTCCAGTTCCCACCTTGTGGGCAAGTATCCCCTGCTTTCCCGTGGTGATATCCGTTATCTCAAACCCCACCCGTTCCCCCTTTACCCTGATTTCAGCACTTGTCATCCCTCCAAAGCTGCATTTCAATTCTTTCAGGACGTTGCGGCAGACTGTGGATTTTCCCACGCCCGGGGCTCCGGTTATCGCAATTCGTTCCATATTCAGATTGCTCCGCATTCTTCCAGGTACCTTCCGAGGAACCGCTCTCCACTGTACCCATTTTTTTTCGCAAGCTTCTCAAGTGCCGAATAAATCCCGCTGCTGTACTGCGCCGCTTTCTTTTCCTTAAAGGCAAGCTCATCAGGCAGGATTCCCCTTGCAGCAAGGCGCAGTATGTATTTTCGCACCCCATTGTGTATCTTAAGTTCGGGCGCTATCCGAAGGGCGAGTTCAACTACTTGCCTGTCAAGGTATGGGACCCGCAGTTCCACCGCATTTGCCATTGTGACTGCATCATCCCTCTCAAGGTTATTCTCTGCAATATTGTCGAGGTCTTTGCGAAGTGCCAATTCAAGCTCATCGGGACTCATGGATTCATATCGCTTATATCCGGCGAACAGTTCATCCGCTCCCTGCCCCGAAAGCATTACACGGATGCCGTTTGCGTGGGCATCTCTCGATGCAAAAAAGAGCGGCATTGCGATGCTTACCATGAGCGGGTCCGGGGATTCGATTGCTTTTATCACTTGCGGGAGCGCCGACTCCACCTCGTCAATCGTCAGTTCATGCAGGCGCAATTTATCCTCAAGACCGAGAAGATGCGCAGCTTTTCTTGTCTGGCTCAGGTCGTGAGAGCCTGCCATGCCAACAGAATACAGCTCCGCATCATTGCACAGCGCCGCTATGAGCGAGCTGTCAAGACCTCCGGAGAATGAGATGGCACAGGGCGTGTGGCAGCGCTTTTTCACAGCCTGTTCGATTGCTCCATACAGTGCTTTTGATACCGCACTTTCATCCGTTATCTTTGCTCCTGTTTTGAATCCGACAGCTCTATTTTTCGCAATCTTTCCGGCTCTATAGGATAATATATGTCCGGGTTTGAGAGCATGTATCTCTTTCATTCCAATTGCAGACAGTGCTTTTTTCTCAGACGCGAAAGCGAAGAGCTCATGAGAGCTGCTATAATAAAGCGGTTTTACCCCGGCAGGATCACGGCAAAGATGTAGTTCTCCATTTCTGCTGTATGCAAAGGCGTAATCTCCATCCAGTTCATTGATCGCTTCATCCAGACCTTTTGAATCCAGAAGGGCAAACAGGGCTTCACTGTCTGAGTCTGTCGTAATGCCAAGACCCTCTGCTATCTCCCTGAAATTATATATCTCACCATTGTAAACAAGTGTAGACTCATTTAAAAGCGGCTGAGGTCTGCTGCCTGTGATCCCAAGCAGGACACTTCCGAGTGTTATCCCGCCAAGGGAAACTGATTCACGTCCGTCGGGTCCCCTGTGCTTTATAACATCGAGCATTTTGTTGACAAGGGCTCTGGAATCTATTCCTGTAGCGCCTGCTATTCCGCACATATGGAGGCTTTTATTGCGGAAGTGTTTAAAAAGGGTTCTGCTGAATACAGCAGAATTTATCTTATGGCTGAATAAAAGAGCAAAATAAAGCCAGGATTTTCATAGATATTCTATTTTCCCATCCCTGAAGTGTATAATCCTGTCCGCCATCCTGCCTATCTCAGGGCTGTGCGTTACCATCACGATAGTCTGTCCACGCTCCCGATTTAATTTCCTGAAAAGCTCAATGATCTCTAGAAGATTTAGTATCCAGACTGCCAGTGGGCTCATCAGCTAGGAGTATTTTCGGGTCGTAGGCAAGACTTCGTGCAATAGTAACACGCTGCTGCTGCCATCAACACAGCATTATTCCGTTACAGAAAAGAATTCCGCTAAAAGCTCGCCAACCATCTCGGGCTGATCCTCCTGCAGAAAATGGCTGCATTTCGGAATTGCCCTGATACGTGCGTGCGGAAGTTCATTTTTTATCTTAATCATTTCAGGCGCAAGCCAGATATCCTTTTCGCCGTAAAGAATAAAAACAGGAACTTTTAGGGCTGGAAGTTTTTGTATTACTTCGTTCAGTTCATCAAGTTTTGTATCGTTAAACACTTTAAGAAGTGCCTTTTGAGCATCCGTATGTTCAAATGGTGCTTGGTATGTTTCTATAAGTTCTTTTGTTAATACGTTTTTATTTGATACACCCAATTTTATTGTCATGGCTATTCCCCATGGTGTGGCAAACCATTTGCCAATGCCCGGTATCTTCGTTGCAAGAAATAATAAATTCATTAAAAAAGGAAGCTTGGGATGAAGAAAAGTATTCAAGATTGCCAGGCGCTCAAGCTTTTCCGGGTTTCTTACGGCCCACAGCAGGCCAATAGGTCCTCCAAAATCGTGAACTACAAGTGCCGTCTTTTTAATCCCAAGCCGATCAAGAAATTCACCAAAAATCTTCGATTGATTATCGAGGGAATATATGATATCCAGCGGCTTATCCGACCTGCCATAACCTGTAAGGTCAGGCGCAATCACCCGCCGCGTCTTTGCAAGAGAAGGTATGATATTGCGCCAGAGATACGAAGAAGTGGGCCAGCCATGCAGAAACACTACCGGGTTCCCTTCCCCGGATTCAAGATAGAAAATATTCAATCCGTGTACATTAACACTCTTTCCAGCGATTTCGACCGTGTCTGTAGTATTTTCAGTCATCACATCAACCATACGAGAATAAAAAAACCGATAACCCAATCGTACAATACGCAGCCATATATGTACCATTCAGGCACTTTTATCTGGATAAGGTTTATTTTTTTGTGGTGGATAGCATCCCATAAGCCGTGCCAGAAATAACCTGCGACGAGAAAATATGGCGTAATTGACAAACTTAGAAGCATAAGAACTACGTACATTGCGACATTTCCTATCTCAATAACGATATCCTGTTTCCTGCCGGTGTTAGAAAAAGTAAAACCTAAATAAACTCCGGCAATACCCATAAGCAGAACCATCAGGAATTGCAGCCCGACCGCTTTTGGAAGCATTAATGTTATGGCAATTGTTATTGCCACCAAAATAACTCCAATTGTTAATCCAAGCGTTCTTTCTTTCATGTGTCTCATCTCAATCGCTTTATATACATAAAAGATATATGCTTTGCCCACAATAAAAAACTTCCAAGTGGTTGCAATGGAAATACAGGAACGGCTGAAGATGCTGGGATTGAATGCTTATGAAACAAGAGCTTACATAGCACTGCTTTCCCTTGGTACTGCAGATGCCAACGAAATCTCGGCAAGAACACGAATACCCCGCGGCAGGATTTATGATGCCCTGAATTCCCTTGTAGAGAATAACCTTGCTGAGTTGCAGGAATCACGACCTAAGAAATTCCAGGCTGTCACCCCAAAAATTGCCCTAAAAAATCTCATTGAGAAAAAAAAGAAAGAATACGAAAGAAAATCCAGACAGCTTAACAGGCTTGTTTCTGAAATAGAATCAACAATGACGGAAATGATGACCAATGCGGATTCAAACGTTTTCTGGATAGTTACGCGTAATGACAGGGAGAGCGCTGATTTACTGGTAAATTCATTAGCAGAAGCTAAGAATGAATATTTGTCATATTTAGTGCTGGAAGAGAAATATTCAGTATCGGATGAGAAAATTTTCTTAAATAGAATGGTATGTAATGAGATAATCCGAATGCTTCACCGCAATGTAAATATGATGTTTCTCCTGCCGGAACGGGATATAAAACCTCTTTTATCTCATTTGGACGGGGATTTTATCTCAAAGGTAATACCTTTTATTGGTAAGAATATGCTGATAAGGACTGTAGATGATGTTTATACACCTATCGATGTAGTGGATAATGAAAAGGTGAATATTATTGTTAAGAACCCATCCATTCCAGGGCAGTACCTGGCTGCGATCTCGTTTCTTGATAAAGACCTGGCAAATACTCTTAAAAAAGAATTCCTTGTGTTATGGAAAAAGGCAAAGCCGCTGGATCAGGGCATGTTTATAACGGCGTTCAAAGAATCATCAGGAATAAACGGCGAAAGGATTTAATCAAGTCTAAGTTAGAATCCTATCCATAATGCAAGTCTTTCCATTAATGAACCAGTTGTGCCAGGTAATCACCACTATGAATAATTATGTCTTCCGATTCATCTTTATTGAAGAAGTCCATGGGCGCTTTGCCATAGGGTTCCATTAATTTTTTCATATTTCAATCAATCCATCCCTGAAATGGATTATCCTGTCAGCCATCGCGCCAATTTCTGGACTGTGTGTTACCATTACAATCGTCTGCCCGCGCTCCTGATTCAATTTCCTGAAAAGCTCAATGATCTCTGTTGAAGATTTAGTATCCAGGTTGCCTGTCGGCTCATCGGCCAGAAGAATTTTCGGATCGTTGGCAAGACTTCGTGCAATAGTAACACGCTGCTGCTGGCCGCCTGATAATTCAGACGGGAGGTGGTGCAGCCTATCGCCAAGACCGACAAGAACGAGCAGTTCCTTTGCCCTGTCCTTATAACCTGACTGCTTATTCAGCATCATGGGGAACATCACATTCTCAACTGCCGTGAGCTCATTAAAAAGGTTAAAGAACTGGAATACGAAGCCTATATGCTTTAACCTGTACTCTGCCCTGGTGCTGCTGTTCATTTTTGTCACATCGATGCCGTTTATGTATATCTCCCCGGAAGTAGGGGTATCAAGCATGCCGACAAGGTTGAGAAAAGTTGATTTCCCGCCTCCTGACGGGCCCATGATTGCCACGAATTCACCCTGCTCTATAGAAGCATCCACACCATTAAGTGCTTTAACTTCGACTTTTCCCGGCATATAACTCTTTTTAAGATTTCCTGTTTTGATCATTTCCATATCAATCGCCCCATATCGCTTTTATTATGTTCATCCTGCCTGCGATAAATGCAGGATATAAGGCAGCAAAAAGTACAGTGAGCATGGTGACAAGTGAGGCATCATAGAGGAGATATACGTAGAACCTCGGAGCCATTGAACCAAGCACAGGCTCAGGGAAAGGATGGGCTTCCAGGTATTTCGTACCCGCATATCCCAGCACATCACCTATAAGGATACCTGCCGCTCCAAGAAATAGAGCCTCAAGAATATATACAGATAATACCTGTAAATCCTTCATCCCCATAGCTTTCAGTATGCCTATCTGCCTTCTCTTATGCAGGATATTTATGTAGAGTATAACACCCACGGATACCGCACCTGTAAATAACCCGACAGCATTTATTATGGCAAAGATTTCCTTGAACGTATCAAGTGAACTCAGCACGGATTCAACCTCCTGCTTCCACTCTTTGACTTTCTGCATTTCAAGCTCTTCTGATATTCTGGTTTTATACTGCCCTGATAGGGCTTCGTCTGAAAGTTTAACAAACATCACCGAGGCTTTATTGGAAAGGCCAAGCTCTTCTGCGGCGGTGTCAAAATTTATTATTGCCGTATTGGTATCCATCGCCATACCTGTACGCAATATCCCCCTGGTTGTGAACACCCTGGTTTTTCCTTTTTCAAATAATATAGTCACCTCATCACCGGGTTTTATCTTCAATTCATCAGCCAGCCTGTACGAAACCAGGATTCCGTCCCTATCACTGGCAGCAAGGGTTTCGCCTGAGTCTATTTTACTTAGCAGCTCAGTAACTCTGTTTTCTTTTGACGGATCGAGTGCTAAAATCCTTACAGATTTGGATTTCTCCTTATAAGATAACGCACCGCCTGCTGTAATCCTCGGAGAATAAGCAACCACACCATCTATGTTATCAAGTTTTTGTTCCTTTATACCCAGACCCTGGATATAGATATCTTTCTCATTAGGATAGATATTTACGTGCCCCGATGACGTTTCCATAGTCCTTTCCAGGAAATCATCTGTCACGCCATACATAAACCCGTTCATTATAATGATATTCGCAGTCGATATGGCAATCGCTATGATAATGAAAAAAAACGTTTTCCTGTTTTTTCCTGCATCTTTCCTTGCATAAAAGAATACGGCTGACATATTATTTACCCCAGATGGATTTAATGATATCAACCCTGCCTGCTTTGATGGCAGGATATACTCCTGCCAGTACTGTTACCGCAAAAGATACGATAGTTGCCTTGAAGAACAGGTAATATTCGAACCTCGCGCCTATCCAGGTCTGCATAACAGCATCATAAAGAGGGTGTTCTTCAAAATATTTAACGGCAAAATATCCAAGACCATCACCGATGGATACGCCGATCACGCCAAAAAGCACAGCCTCCATCAGGAACACTGTAAAAATGAAGTCATCTTTCGCTCCTATGGCTTTCATTATCCCGATTTGCCTGGTTTTGTGAATTACATTTATGTATATTATAATCCCGACCGAGATAGCGGCAGCAACCAGACCCACTGCCGATATAACGCTGGAAAAACCCTGCCAGGCTCCGGCAAAGCTTAATAAATACTCTGTTTCTTTCTCCCATGTTTTTACATTGGTTACTCCAAGAGCCTGCATTATCACGGGCATGTATGCTCCAGCCAGTTCCTTATCTGAAAGCTTAACCAGGATAACTGAGGCGCTGTTATCGAAAGAGAGATGTTGATTGGCTTCATTAAGGGGCATGATAATTGTCGAGCTATCAAAATCCGCAGCCCCGGTACGGATAATCCCTTTAACTCTGTATACTTTAACTTCTCCGCGTTCAAAGGCAAGTTCTGCCTCATCCCCGACATCCAGTTTCAGGTCCTCTGCAAGCCGATAGGAAACAAGAATTGCGTTCTTATCATTGGAATTTATAGCCAGACCCTTTGTAATTTTATCAAGAAGCTTTGTGGTTCTCCTCTCTTTATCAGGGTCAAATGCCAGTATTGTCGCGGATGCGGACAGCTCTTTATTGGATAAAACCCCGCTTGCCGACAATCTTGGGGAATATGCTTTCACTTCTTCCAGTACAGCCAGTTTTTGCTCCTTTACCCCCAGGCCGTCTATAAACCGCTCGTTGCCGGCAGGATAGATATTCAAATGACCAGAGGACGACTCTATGGTATTATCGACTAAGTCTTTGATCATCCCGTCTGTAAGGCCGTTAATAAAAATGATGTTTGCAGTTGCGAAAATTATGGATAATGTAATGAACGTGAAAATCTTTTTGTTTTTAAAGACGTCTTTTCTCGAATAGAAAAGGGCTGAGCGAAAGTCAACAGGCACTCTTTAGCCCCTCCTTTTATATATTAAGACAAGAGCGAGTATTGCAATGACCGGTATGATCAAAGTAAAACCTGGAGTGCTTAAATTGTCTCCTGCATTGCCTGATTGGTTTACGGGTTCAGCGGTCTTTTCACTTGTTTTCTTGTCAACAGTAAAAACCTTATCGTAGTTGACAGCGAGATTTTTTCCGTTTAATAATACCAAGACGATATATGTACCTTCACCCAGATTATCTGTCCACAGGATGTTTACGGTTTTTTCTTTGTCGTTTGACATGATGGACGGGGCGGCGATTTCCCTTGTTTCAACTACCCTGCCGTCCTGTTTCAGGGTAAAAATGATTTTAGCATCCAGGGGAACCATGGATGTGCTCTTAATGGTAGCACTTGCGCCTATTCCGTCCCCGTACACTTCGGTTATTTCAGCATCGTTCCAGGCTGTAAAATTTGAGATTGCAGTAAGGTAATATTCGGGATTTCCATCCCTGTACAGATAAACCTTTGCCATCCCTGTGTAGTTCCTGCCCTCTTTCAGGGCCACATTTGCCTGATGATCAAGGATAATATTCCCCTCGATGCCTGGTGATAGGGGGATTTGTTCAACTCTCTTGGAGTAAACAACCAGCCCCTCTGTAACCAGGATATATTCTATATCAGAAAGGAACGGTTTGAAACTTGTCTCGGCATGTCTCTCATAAGTTCTTAGGATAAGCTTGAAACCGTTGGAGTTTGCTCCGAAACCATCGATGTAGATTTTTGAAAATCCCGACATTGCGCTGTCCTCGTTAAAAAGTTTCTCTTTTTCAACTGAGTTGTTTATTGAAGCGCCCGCAGTAGAAGTAATCAAAATAATCAAGGCAAGGAGCATCACTATGTTTTTAAGCATACAGCATCTCGCCTACCTGTCGTAATGTCGATAGATTCGAAACGTCCCTGTCCAGCAGCGGCAGATGCGACATCTTCAGGTCACTGAAGCGCGAGTCTATCTCTTCCATATACCGTGCCTGTAATTTCGCTCTTGCTGCCAGGAAGCGGTTGCCTTCTATTACCTCAGGAAGAATGCACTGGTTTATTACAAGCGCCTGAACCGGGATGCCAAGCCTTGAGAGCCCCGTAATTGCGCTCTGTGTTTCCTCGATAGGCAGCCGTTCAGGCAGCAGCACCAGGGTGAAAACAGTGGTAGAGCGGTTTCCAAGCACATTCAAAGCTCCCTCGTAGCGCCGTTTATCCCTTTCCAGGTCTTTAAAAGAACTGCAGTCCATATTCATCGTCTGGGCCAGCTTCTTGCCCTCCTGTATTTGCTTTTGCAGGAATCCCGCCCAGTTAAACGGCATGGCAAGTTCCCGCAGGGTCTTGCCCGTAGGAGCAGTGTCGAAAACTATGATATCGCTATCCGGCTCCTCCAAAAATGTCACGAACTGGTCAAAGGTCGCCATTTCTTCCATACAGGGGGTGCTGACAACATCACTTCCAAAAGTGCCTGCCATCTGCCCTATTATGGAATTAAGGCGCCCCAGGAATACTCCCTTGGAATCTTTCGGGTTTATATTAAGTCCGCACAGGTTTGATACATGGCGGATTGGAACCCTGGCATCGCCCTTGATTTCCTGGCCAAACATTGCCGAGAGGCTTACTGTGGGGTCGGTAGAGACAACTGTCGTCCGGTAGCCATGATCCGCAAACCAGACAGCCGTGGCTGTAGCGACCGTGGTTTTTCCTACTCCGCCTTTGCCGCCGAAAAACAGGTACTTTGTCTCTCCTTCAGGAAGCATAAGTCGCTTGAGGTCATTATTCATTTTGCATCCTCCTTAATTTTCCCGGCGTCTTTTGCCTGAAGAAGTGCTGTTTTTACGTCCTCGACCTTCGGCACCCCATAAGAGATGATCTTACCGTTTATCAAGATAGCAGGAACAGGCATCCTGCCTGACTGATTGAACTCGGCTATTATTCTCGCCATTATTTCTTTGGGAACTGCACCAAAGTAGGCAGTGCTGGCAGGAATTATCTTTACCTGCGCTTCTATACCTGTCTCAGAGATGGCCTGCTCCACTACATGCTTGGCCTGTTCGTCGAAGGGGGCCATCCCGGGGATGCAGCAGCTTCCGCTGATAATGATAACTCCTGGTTCGGGTCTCTTTATTAAGTTATTCATTGTTTTATTCATGATATTTGATAAAACGCAGTCAGAAAGGATAGAATTTTACCCATACATGTAGGGTTATATTTATATAGCTGCCATACAAATAAGCCATCTATGAGGAAAATGACTGTGCGGGCTGCTGGCAATGTCCTGCACTGCTGCATTCCTTTTGCCGGCCTGGTTGAGCGACTTGAAGTCGTTTCGATTTTCAATTTTACACCCGCGACGCACACCGAAGTCTGCAACATCACACTGGCGGACGGGGTAAGTCTGGAAAACATTAAAAGCGATTTTATCACTGATATAATTGTTTTAAGAAACGATGGCAGGGATTATACTTGCCTGATAAAAGGAAAATTCTCAGACGAGATTGCAAGGTTCATAGGCAAATTTGACCTTAAACTCGAATATCCTATAATCTTTGAAGGAGACAGATGCCAGTTCAGCATGGTAGGCTCATCTGATGAGTTATATAGTATCATCAATGCAGCTAAGGAAAACGGATGGGGATTTGAAGTATTATCTGTACAGAAGTACGACCCCCATATCAGCAGCGCGTTCAGGGCACTCACAGGAAAGCAAAAAGAAGTACTCCTGCATGCATACAACAGCGGTTATTTTGACCATCCAAGGAAAATCAATGCCGGCGAACTTGCCGGGAAAATTGGAATGCATAAGACGACCCTGCTTGAGCATCTGCATAAAGCGGAGAAAAGGCTTATCGGGCATATTATTGAACAAACAGGTTAACCAGCATTCTTAGGGATGTTATCGTATCATTCTATTCCTTTGATAAGACCACAGATGTTTCTATCTGGCGCCCGGGTATAGACCAGTACTTTCCCAGTAACCGATCTTTCTCCTCCATTGAAACCAGATGAAAACCATGTTTTTCATAGAAGTAAACAGCCCAGTAGGCATCGGCCCACGTGCCTATTAAAATGGGGCGAGTTGTCATCCCTATAAGATGAGATAACAATTTTCCACCTATACCGCGATTCTGATTGGGTGTGCGAACATAAGCATGCCTGATTAGCGTTACATCCTGGACATTCTGGATTCCCATCACGCCTACCAGTTCTCCTTTTTCTTCGTACCCCCAGAACACCACGCCAGCGTTCATCTCATGCCTGAGCTCATCTTTGGACATATAGGGTTCATTCCAGCGATCAGCAGGAATGACTCCCCTGTATGCCTGCGCAGCATCGTTGATGATAGAGAAGATTGTTTCAAAATCTTCTTCCCGGCACTTGCGGATCATTGTATTCTTTCTGTTGGCTCTAAACCTTTGCAAGAAGGACTGTGTAATTCTTGCCATAATACTTTGCACATTTCGGGCACGTGGTGTAGAAGAAATATATCTTTTTAAGTTCCCTGCCTTTTAATCTGACATAGTTAGTCATTTCCTTTGCCCATTTTCCCGCGTCTTTATAAGGGCCTTCAAAGACCTTGCTCAAAAAAGTCCCTGACATTTTCTCTATCCTGGCACCGGGCACTTCCCTGCCCACTGCAATATAGACATCAGCTCCCCAGAGGGAGTTCTCATCGGTGAACAAAAGAGGCATAGGTGCAAGCGCATCTGCCGCTTTTATCTTTTCCATGTTCTTTATCATGACCTTATCGAAGTTCATGGGAATGTGGAAGATACTCCTGACATGGTCTTTGAGGAACAGTTTATCCTGCCACGTGATTTCTTTTTCATCCCAGGGTTCGGGTTCGAACCTCGGGCAGCAGCCGGTTTCCGAATTTTCGTAAAGTTTGTCCATAATTGCCTCCTCACGTTGTTTAATATTGGATAAACGTATATAAGTAGCTTCAGCAATAATGAAACAGCTTTATGGACATAACCCCTCTTTTAACTACCTTCGGGCTCATCGCAATGGCCGAGTTCGGGGACAAAACCCAGCTCACTGTGATAGCGTTATCCGCAGGATACGACAGGGTAAAGGTCTTTTCAGGTGTAGTACTTGCATTTGCCCTTGTGACAGGTCTTGGAGTACTGGTCGGTGAAGGTCTGCTGCAAATAATCCCTGAAAATTTGATAAAGATCATGGCAGGTCTTTTGTTTGTGTTTTTTGGTGTCAGGATATTGATGTCCAAAGAAGACTGCGATGATGAGGGCAACTCACAGGTAAACAATGTTTTTATTTCGACTTTCAGCATGATAGCCCTTGCAGAAATGGGAGATAAGACCCAGCTCTCGGCAATCACACTTGCTGCAAAGTATAATTCACCCTATCTGGTATTTATCGGGGCTGTGCTTGCCCTTGCATCGATAAGCCTGATCGGGATAATTGTTGGGAAAAAGCTGTGCGAAACTGTACCGATGTCAAAGATAAAGCTGGGAGCGGGAGCGTTGTTCATACTTTTCGGGATATTGTTCCTGGCAGGATTGTAAAATATAGGTAGTCGCATCCATACCGGTTTTTTCAGCATACTCCCGCGCACAGAAAGTTATTTCATAGCAATCCGCCCCATTAATGTCTCATGGCAGAACTGATTATCAAGGGCGGGCGCGTGCTCACTATGGACGGTGCTTTTATCGAAAGGGGATCGGTGGTCGTAGATAATGGCCTGATAACCTATGTCGGAAAGGAGAAAAAAGAAAAAGCGGATTATATTATCAACTCTAAAGGATGCATTGTCATGCCCGGTCTTATCAATGCCCACACGCATCTTCCCATGACGCTTTTTCGGGGATTTGCAGACGACCTGGGTTATGAGGAATGGACAAAAAAAATCCGGGAAGTGGAAATGAAACTCACTCCCGCCGATGTGAGAACGGGCGCGAATCTTGGCATTCTTGAAATGATAAAATCCGGTACTACGGCTTTTGCAGATATGTATATCCATATGGACGAGGTGGCATCCGTTGTGGAAGAAACAGGTATGAGAGCCGCCCTTGGATACGGGATGATAGAGGGTATCAATGAGGACTCGGATTCAAAACTGAAAAACAGGGCAGGATTTACCCGGAAATGGAACGGCGCAGCATATGGCAGGATAACGACGATGTATGCGCCGCATTCGGCTGCCTCATGTTCAAAAGAATTCCTGATGAAAATCAAGGAACAGGCATCAAACGATAGAACCATGATACATACCCATGTACTTGAAACAGAATGTGAACTGGATTTAATGAAAAAGCGATACGGCATGTGTTCGGTAAATCTTCTTGATAGTATAGGTTTCCTCGGACCGAATGTCCTTGCCGCCCACTGCGTCTGGCTTTCGGATGGCGACATCGATATCCTGAAAAATAGAAACGTCAACGTCGTCCACTGCCCTTCAAGCAATATGGCTCTTGGCGCCGGGGTTGCACGTGTGCCGCAGATGCTTGAAAAAGGGATTAATGTTGCACTCGGGACAGATGGGTGCGCCTCGGGTGGAAGTCTTGATATGTGGAAAGAGATGAGAATGGCTTCAATGTTGCATAAACTCAAAGATCCACGGTGCATGCCTGCGGAAAGAGTGCTTGAAATGGCCACAGTGAACAGCGCAAAGGCGTTGAACTTAAAAGCTGGCGTGCTTAAACCGGGCTTTTTTGCTGATATCATTGTTGTTGACCTGGAAAAAACACATTTTACATCCTCGAACCTTGTTTCATCCCTCGTCCACGGTGCCAGTGGGTGCGATGTAAAAACCACAATAGTGGATGGGAAAATACTGATGGAAAACCATAAAGTAATGTTCGATGAAGAAAAAATAATTGAAGATGCGAGAGAGACGATATTAAATATCACAGGGAACAATAATTAGAGATAAATCATATGTCGTTTGAATAACCTGAAATTTGCACCGGGAAAGAATGCAAAATCCGCTATGAACTGGAAGTTCATAGGTAACAATGAAAAAGATACAGTTGGCGAAACACGGATTCACATGGATTGGCGGATTTTCACGGATATATGCGCATCCGTGCAATCCATGTTCTACGCCATAGTGCTATGCTTTTTCATATGAGTTCGCAAAGGTTTTTATTATGAACCTTTTGCCCATTGCGGTGATTGGATCTGATATCATGGTCATAAGAACCGAGAACCTCACAAAGAAATACGGGAAAATAACAGCAGTTGATTCGCTGAACCTTTCCATCGAAGAAGGCGAGATTTTCGGGCTACTCGGCCCTAACGGCGCAGGGAAGACGACCCTGATATCAATGCTGTGCACCATCCTTAAGCCGACGTCAGGGAGTGCATGGGTGAATGGTTTTGATATCGTGAAGGAACCTGCGAAAGTAAGAAAATCCATAGGCATAGTATTCCAGCAGCCGAGCGTGGACGACCTTCTCACGGGAAGGGAGAATCTTGCGATGCATAATCTGCTTTTCGGGGTGCCCAGGGAAATCAGGAAACAGCGAATAACCGAAGTTCTCTCTATCGTTAACCTTGAAAAACGAGCGGACGAACTTGTCAATACATATTCAGGCGGCATGCGGCGGCGTCTTGAGCTGGCGCGTGGTATCATGCATCATCCAAAAATACTTTTTCTTGATGAGCCAACCCTCGGTCTTGACCCGCAAACAAGGGAACATATCTGGGAATATATTAAGGATCTTGCCGAAAAGGAATGCATGACCGTCATGTTAACAACGCATTATATGGACGAAGCTGAACAATTATGTGACAGGGTTGCTATCATCGATTACGGGAAGATTGTTGCTCTTGATTCGCCTCAGATGCTTAAGAATCTGATAGTCGGGGATGTTGTCAGGTTGAAACAGAAAAACCCTGATACGGAGACCATAAGAAAGCTTGATTATGTAAGGAAAGTTGAAGAAAAAGATGGTCTGCTGTATCTCTCCATCAAAGATGCAAGCAAACATCTCCAGGATCTTCTCACGCATACAGGCCCGATAGATTTTGTGGAAGTAAGAAGCGGGACACTGAATGATGTTTTCCTGCATTACACAGGAAGGGAGATACGCGAGGCAGAAGCGGAAGGCGGTTTCTGGGAAAGGATGATGAAGAAATGAACGGGATCATAAGCGGCCTTGAGGGTATTTACGCGGTATGGCTGCGCGAGGCCAAGATATACATCAGGGAGAAAGAACGCCTTATCTCGTCCGCTATCTCGCCGCTTCTGTGGATATTCGGCTTCGGAGCAGGTATCGGCTCGACTGTGCAATCAATTCAGGGTTTTTCTTATATGGTATTCATATATCCTGGCATACTAGTGATGGCAGTGCTCTTTACGTCCCTTTTCTACGGGATATACATTATCTGGGACAGGAAACTTGATTTCCTGAAAGAAGTTCTTGTAGCGCCTGTGTCGAGGGCAAGCGTATTTACCGGAAAGATGCTTGGGGGTGTGACCGACGCGATGGTCCAGGTGATATTTCTTTTGGTTATCGGTCTTATTATAAATGCCCCACTGTCGCCGATTAGCATTATACAGGCATTTTTAATGCTCCTTTTGATCTCTATTGCGATGGTGAGTATCGGGCTTGTGATCGGTGCGAACCTGCAGAGCCCCGAGGGATTCAGCCTCGTGATAAATTTCGTTATGTGGCCCCTTTTTTTCTTTAGCGGCGCGCTTTATCCCGTCGGCAAACTTTCTCCCTGGCTTGCTTATGCCACATCTATCAATCCCCTGACCTACGGAGTGGATGCGCTTCGCGGAATTATCCTCGGTTCGCACCAGTTCCCGATATACCTTGACGTAGCGGTGATGCTTGTTTTCGCTATAATAGCTATGGGAGCGGGTATATTGAGTTTCAGGAGAATGTAATAATGCTAAATCTTTTCAATACACTGTCCAGGAAAAAAGAGATTTTCCGGCCACTCGGAGATGTCGTGGGGATATACACATGCGGCCCATCGGTTTACCAGTACGCGCATATAGGTAATTTCAGGACTTTCATATTTGAGGATGTGCTTGTGAGATACCTGAAATTCAAAGGTTACAGGGTAAAAAGGGTCATGAATCTCACAGATATAGAGGACAAAGCCATAGCAGCTGCCATTAAAGAAGGAAAAACACTTCGTGAATTGACAGATTACCATACTGAAGTATTTTTCGAGGACATGAGAACATTAAATTTATTACCCGCAGATGTTTTTCCGAAAGCTACAGAACATGTGGCTGAAATTATCAGGATAATAAAGAAATTGATGGAAAATGGCTATGCATATTACGGAAATGACGGTTCGGTATATTATGATATATCAAAATTCAGTGATTGGGGAAAGCTCTCACACTTAAAGCTAAAGCCCGGGAAGAAAAAAATAAAACGCGATGAATGGGGCGAGGAATCTGCCATAATCTCGGACTTTGCTCTCTGGAAATCATATGAGAAAGAGGATGGGGATGTTTTCTGGGAAACCGAACTTGGAAAGGGCAGGCCCGGCTGGCACATAGAATGCTCAGCCATGTGTACGAAGCATCTGGGGACGCGGTTTGACATCCATATCGGGGGAGTGGATAATATATTTCCACATCACGAGGCCGTGATAGCCCAGAATTTCGGTGCCTTCGGTATGAACCCGTCAAGATTCTGGCTTCACAGCAGGCATCTTATGGTTGATGGAAAAAAGATGTCAAAATCAGCCTGCAATTACTATACTTTGCGCGACCTTCTCAAAAGGGGATATGAACCGATGGCGATAAAGTATCTTTTACTGTCGATGAGCTACAGGAGAAGACTGAACTTTACACTTGAGGGGGTTCTGGATGCCGGGAAGAAATTGGAGAATATTCGTAGCTGCATAGATAAGCTGAATAAGGCGAATGGTGCGGATGATACGGAAAAAATGGCTTTGAAGGCAATGAAAAAATTCGAGCTCGCGATGGACGATAACTTGAATACAGGCAAAGCCCTGAAAGTGATGGAAGAATTTGCGGACGGCATCAGCGATGTTAATCCGGGAAGAGATTCCGCCGGAAAACTGCTTGAAAATTTCAGGATTTTCGACTCAATTCTCGGATTGGGATTATTCAAACCCTTCTAATCTGCATGTCCCGCTTCTTGGGCTGAAGCTGGAGCAACAGCGCCTTCAGCTTTGCATCATCTATCTTTGTCGCAAGCCTCCCGCTCTGGGCAAGCGATATTAATTGCGCCTCGACACTTGCCACAAGCTCGGGTTTTGTCATTTTGAGGGTGTTTAACCTCTCCCTTGCCTCAGGCGTGAGTATCTGGCGCATGATAGCCTGCTTCTTTGCCTCGTACTCTGCCCGCGCCTGCTCCTGCTGGGCTGCCTGGGCCTGGGCATTGTACTGTTGCTGCTGCATTTGCTCAAGCTTGCGCCTTTTTAGTTCTTCAAGATCCTCATCCATATTTATCAATACGGGGTTTTAATATTTGGCCAGTGCAGGATTGGTTTTTACAAGTTCTGTTTTGACTTCGTTTGCCGCATTATCAAGGAACGATTGCCCGTCCGGGGATATTATCCTTCCTGTTTTCTGGTTCTTGACGAAACCCGCTTTTTCAAGTTGTGAAAGTGCTTCTCTCGCAACCGACCCGCTTCCTTTTGAGAAATGTACGGGCTTTACACCGTTCCTGTGCCTGCCTCCATAGAAACTCCGTAACCTTGAAATACCGACGGGCCCATCGATATATATGCGCCTCAATATTGAAGCGCACCTGACGAACCACCAATCAGCATTATCGGGCGCAAGCTCTTTATGAGCGCCCGTCTTGGCAAATTTCGCCCACTCCGGGGCAGCAACTTTCTGGTCATTTTTCAATTTCTGTGCCACGCTATTTATAAGCATCTCAGCAGGCACGTCATATACTGTTGTCAATGTAGAATCCTCCGTAAAATTATCTTCATAAGGGGTATTCTTGATTTGTCGTATAGTATTTACCCTTTTCGGCGAAAAACAGCGGTATTTCCCCTGGCTTCGATAAGTTCCGAGTCCGTTAATCTTGCAAGTTTTTCTGCCAGTTCCTTTTTATCCCCGTCAAGAAAGGCAGTTTTGAGAAGTTTTACTTTTACCATTTTTCTTGTCTTTAACTGGTTTTTTAGCTCCTCAACGACCTTCTCGATACCTGATTTGCCGACCTGGAGAGTAATTTCAAGCCCTGCAGCCTCTGCCCTATAATCCTGTTTATTCATGCCAGACATTCTTTGAGCTTGCTTGCAGATTTTTCAAGTTCCAGAAGTATTAATCCCAATCCGGTGTCAGAATTTACAAGGACCATCAGCAATGCTTTGGGCCCTGCCCCTACGGCGATTAACCGCCCATGGTCTGATTCCACAATGACCCTGTTCGGCACACCTTTTCCCAGTTCGGTTGTCGCAGTCTCTGCCGCCCCAAGCATAGTTGCCGACATTGCTGCAAAGGATTCCGCGAACTGTTCCTGCTGCATTAAAGCACGGATGAGCAAACCATCACGGGTAGCGGCAGCACAGGCTTCCACTCCGCCGACTTTCTTAAGATCGGCAAGTACTTTATCTACCATATCAACAACGTGGGGCATCAAATTCCTCCTGTAATTTTTTCTATCAATACCTCGAAGGCTTCAAACACGCCGATTTTATCTTTCGCAGAAGCGGGTACGATAGGTACATCCTCCGGCAAATTAAAATGTTTTTTTATTTCTTCAGGCGTCATGGCCCCTGGTAAATCCTGCTTGTTTGCGACAACAACAAAAGGCAAACCATAAGATTTTGTGATCTCAAGCATCTGTTTTGCACGGACAAAATCAGTAGGACTGGTGGAATCGACGACAAGAAATATACCCATTGATTCGCCGCTTATCAGTTTTATGATCGGGTCAAACCTCTCCTGGCTTGGTGTACCGAATATATCTGCACTGAAACCTTTATATTCAACATGACCGTGATCAAGGGCTATTGTTGTACCGAGTCTGTCAACCGATATTGCACGGGTTGAAAGCGCGTGCACGAATGTGGATTTACCTGCGTCAAAAGGCCCGGTGACAAGTATCTTCGGTATGAACAATTTGATGCCGCCGGGGCGCAGTACCCTGAAAAGCATTGATTTCTTTGTTTCCTGTGCCCAATCGGTTTTGAATATACCGAAATATTGCCCGAAGATGACCCTTTCCGCTATCCCGCCTATGGATATTACCGCATTGAAAAGATCTTTTTTTATCAGGTCTAAAGTCGCCTGGGAATACGGCCATGCTGTGAAATTATAAACAACAACGTGATCATACAGGATTGCCAGTTTATTCCAGTCCCTGACAGCTTCCAGGGTCTCTTTCTCGCCGCACAGATCCATTATGGTAGAAAGAGAACCGAATACTATTGTACTTGGCTGCAATTCTTTAATTACTTTTATTATGGTTTCACTGAAATTATTAATATTATCAGGATTTGAAACAACGTATTTTTCTTTTGACGGTGCACCAATTAGTGGATTATAAGCATCTACGAAAAATAACCTGTCTTTGAATAAATCAATATCCCAGCCGAATTCCTTGAACTGGCCTTTTATAGTATCCGGGCTTGTGCTCGACACAATGAAAACGCCAGTACCTCCATTTTTTAATGTGTTGAAAACGGTCTGGAGCCCGAATACCTCCCCTTCCACGCCTGGCTGTATGTAATAAACAAGATTTTTCCCCTTAGGTATGCCCCCACCCAGAAAATCATCCAGCTTAGGGATACCGGTCTCGATCATGCTATTTTATCCTCACAGTTGCACCTTCTACCTCATATTCAAACCAGGGAGTAGGTTTTGGAGAAAGACCCACCGCTCTTAAATAATTCTTATCATCTTCAGATTTGACCTCTATCATGCCGTCAAACAATTGTTTTAATGTTGCTATTGACTTTTCATCATGCATGCCGCTCTCTATCACATATATCCCGAGAGCCCCGGCAGATTTGATGCGTCCTGTAAAAACATGGAGGAACCTGAAAACAGTTTGTATGTTTGAATACATTAATATTGTAGAAAGTGAATTTATATGAAGCTGGGTTTTCTGGATATTCTTTTTCATAAAGAATTCTTCAAAGAACTGGCTGATTTTCACACCTATCCCGGTCAAATCCACCGGACTGCTCGCTATTTTGATGTTTTCATTCTCAACAGCCGCGCCGCTTAAGGTTTTTGTGACGCAGTCAACTATGCCGATCCTCGATAACGGCAGCGCTAAGTTATTTTCTTTGAACCAGTCTAAAATGTGAGTGGCGGATTCGCGTGTGGTTACGGTTATTACTGCATTGTCGTTTTTTGCCGCGCCATTGTACATGATGTTATAAAGGATTACCTCTTTTCCACTCATGGGCGGGCCGATCAGCAGGATATTCGAGCCTTTTCTAATGCCCTCAATCGCATTATCCAGTTCCTGAATGCCAAATGTATAGTCACTCATCGTCATGCCTTAGTACAAATGATAGTATTTAAGTTTTAGTATATATAAATAGCTGCTCTGACATATAAAAAACATCGTATAACTATACCTGCTTAAAAAACCTGAATGAATTTAAGAGATATTTTGATCAAATATCTGCTGATTGTCTTTTATACAAGAAAAATCTTGATCTTTTATAATTTATAAGGCAATGATTCTTATATAAACTTTTCAGTTCAGCCTTTTCATTTCCAAAAGGTCTTATTATCAGGTCAGCCCCAACTTCCCTGGCTACCTTTGCAATGGCTTCCTGGAGGTCAATAGGCGGCCTTATCGAATAGATAAGTGATGCGGTCTTGTATATCTGCATGTCGGGATTGAATATGTCATCACTGCAAAACCTGATGCCTGAATATTTTTCCGGCAGAATCCCATATTTAAATTCTGGCTGCGGATTCACATCCGTTATAATCACATCCATCCCCGCTTTCAAGAGCAGTGCCACCTGTGGCTGGTTGCCCACGCCTATTTCAACCACCTTATTCCTGTAATTCATCAATATATATTCGGCGAGGTCGGAAGCGTCGGGAATCATACATCAGATAACTATTGTTCGGCTTTATGAAACTATCCATGACAATATTGAAATATATCAATAGCCTTTATCTTTATAGATATGGGCCTTGAAATAAAAAAGAACAAGGGAAATTTCGAAGAGAAAAACAAAGAAGCCAATGAGGAATTGTATGATTCTTTAGAATACCTGAGGACTATAATCGGGTCTTCTCATGATGGAATAGCTGTTGTGGGTGAACAAGGCAAGCTTGAGTTCGGAAATGATTCTTTTCTTGATATAGGCGGATGGTCAAAAGAAGAAATAATTGGCCAGCATTTCATGAATATAGTTCCGGAAGATATAAAGGATTTCATTCTTGAGCGCTGGCAGGAGATAGAGAACGGGATATTCAAGCCTTACGATATCAAGGTAATGACAAGAAATGGTTTGAAATATTTATATGTGTCCCAGGCCCGGGCGGAAATAAAAGGAAAAAAGAAATACATTTGCATTATTAAAGATATCACTGAAAATAAAAGACTTGAACTGAGCCTGAAAGATTCCGAGGCAAAATACAGGGAACTCTTTGAGAACGCGGACGATATCATGTATACCCTTGATGCAAAGGGCTTTTTTCTTACAATAAACAATGCAGGGGTCAAAGCGCTTGAAGCGACAATGAATGAAATAATCGGATCCCATGTTTCAAGATGGCTTACCCCGGAGAGCATGATAGTTGCCGGCGAAAGGCTTAATAAACACATTTCAGGTATCTCCATGGACGAAATAGCGGTCTATGAGATTGTCTGCAAGAATGGAGAGCATAAGTGGGCAGAGCTAAGGACTCGTCCTATCAAAGATGGCTCAAAAATAATAGGAATCCACGGCATAGCCAGGGATATAACTGAAAAAAAGAGATTGGAAGAACAGCTCAAAGAATCCGAATCAAAATATAAAGACTTATTTGAGAATGCTGATGATCCAATGTTCACTGTGGACACTGAGGGCCGTTTTCTTGATTTGAACGAAGCCGGGCTCAAGATGCTTGGATGTGCCAGGGATGAGTTGATAGGATCCAGTTTATCAAGCTGGATGACTCAGGAGAGTGAGGCAATAGCCAGCAGTGCTATAGAAAAATATCTCATTGGAGAACCGGTTGAACGTCCATCAATACTTGAGATAATCTGCAAGAACGGAGAGCATAGATGGGTGGAAGCTAAGAGCAGGATTCTAAAAAATGGTTGCAGAATAACAGGAATCCATGGTATAGCCAGAGATATAACCGAAAAAAGGACGATGGAGCGAAAGCTAATACAATATCATGAACTGCTGAAAAAAAACGAAGAAAGATACAAGGATCTCTTTGAGAATGCCTATGACCCGATGTATACGCTCGATATACATGGGAATTTCCAGAAAATAAACAACGCCGGGCTCAAGGTACTTGGAGGGACACTGGAAGAAACGATTGGTTCGCATATATCCAGATGGCTCACACCAGAAGGCTATAAAGCGGCCACTGAGAGGCTCAAGAACCTTGCCTCAGATAAGAATGTATCCGAGTCAATAATTTATGAACTTGTGCCAAAATATGGGGAACACAAGTGGGCGGAAATAAGGAACCGGGCAATCAAGGAGGATGGTAGGACAATCGGATTCCACGGCATAGCAAGGGATGTGACTGAAAAAAAGAGACTGGAACAGGAATTATTGGAGTCCGAAGCCAGATACAGGGACCTCTTTGAGAATGCCGATGACCCGATGTTCACCCTTGATGCTTCGAATTTCTTTCTGGACCTGAACCATGCGGGACTTAAGGTACTTGGTTGTTCAAAGGAAGAAGTGATTGGGACACACATTTCAAAATGGCTCACGCCGGATAGCTTTGAAAGCGCTCAGATAGCTATAAAAAAAAGATTACTTGGCGATCCAATCGAGTCGCCCTCAATCCTTGAGCTGGTATGCAAAAACGGTGGAAACCGCTGGGCTGAAGTAACAAGTCGGGTCTTAAGAGATGGGGGCAGAATAACAGGAATGCATGGTATAGCCAGAGATATAACTGTAAAAAGGAAACTGGAACAGCAACTCAAAGAATATCATGAAAAATTAGAGAAATCCTACGAGGAACTGAAGGAAGCGGACAGGTTAAAAACCGAATTCATTTCGAATATCACCCATGAGCTATTGACACCATTGACATCAATTAGAGGATTTGCGGAATTACTTAATGATGAAACTGTAGGCACCATCAATGATGAACAAAAAAGGAGCCTGAAAATCGTCCTTCGCAATTCAGACAGGCTAACCAGGCTTATCAAGGAATTACTGGATGCAGCATACTTTGAACAAAACAAATTCAAATTGCAGTTCGGGCTGGTTTCGATAAATGATATTATTTCAAAATCAGTGCAGGATATATATCCTCAGGCCAGTGACAAGCAGATAGCGATAATCCAGGATATAAAACCGCTTCCGAAAATCTGGGCAGATGAAGAAAAAATCACCCGGGTATTTGCCAATGTACTCTCCAATGCCATAAAATTCACGCCGCAAAAAGGTACGATAACTTTGACCGCTGTCGACGACATGGATAAGATAAAAATCAGTGTAACTGATACCGGTATCGGTATCCCTTCAGACAAACTTTTACAAATATTTGACAGGTTCTACCAGGTTGACGGTTCAACAAGCAGGAAATATGGTGGCACGGGTCTGGGGCTTTCGATATGCAAGAGTATAATAGAGGGACATTATGGTTCCATCTGGGCGGAAAGCAGAGGCAATGGCAGCACTTTTCACATAACTTTGCCCAAATTGCTTGAAAAGAAAAAAAGGAGTAAAAAGACAAATGCTAAATCCTGAAACCGGCAGGTATGCGGCTTCCTTTTATAAAAGCTGGATAATGGCAAAAAGGAATTTCTTCACTATTTTTGAAGTGATATTCTGGCCCTTTATAGGTCTTATGTCTATCGGCCTTATGGCCAGTTTTTTTTCAATGAATCCCAGTATGGTTTCATTCATCCTGATAGGCGCCATCGCCTTCAGCATAGTCCAGGTATGCCAGATAGATGTGGCGTATGTTATGCTTTTCGATATGTGGAGCAAAAGTATAAAGCACACTTTCATAGCTCCGGTAAAAGGGCATCACCTGATCATCGGTTCGCTGCTCTTCGGGATTTTGCGAAGCTGTATTGTTTTCATCATCCTTGCTATCATCAGTTTCTACGCTTTTGGTTTTGATTTTTTTACCGGGGGTCTTGTACCCGTTCTTGTTTTTCTGGCCGGGCTTATCCTGACCTCGGCATCCATCGGCATCCTGGTTTGCATTTCTATCCTGAGATTCGGCCAGCGTGCCGAGGTTGCTGCATGGACAATTACGGGAATAATGATGTTCATATGCGGGATTTACTACCCGGTGTCGGTACTTCCGCAGGGCATCCAGTTAATCGCACGGGCTGTACCCCTTACGTATTTCCTTGAATATATGCGCTCATTCTATGGTTTTGAGGAATCGAATGTTGCTCTTGGTTTTGGGCT
>DATCUE010000034.1:0-9746 GCA_036567605.1 Candidatus Methanoperedens sp.
CGAAAGATAACATAAGCAACGGCACAACTTTCCAGCCGAAACCTGAAAGTATCCTCAATAAAAACACGAAAGGTACAGGGGTATGCACAGCCATCATCCACTGCCTGGAGAACCTGATGGCCCTGTGTCTCCAGTAGCCGAAAGGCAGGTTGATCAAAAAGACAGCAAGCATCAGTTCAATTACAGACATCAAGTCCTCTTTATTAATGCCATCTTTTACCATCCAGCATTCATTTCATTTGCGCTTTAAAAAGAAATTAATAAACGATTTCAAACTTTAAATTTTAAAAGCACAAACTATTTAGGTTTACATTGCTTGTAAAGGTTTACACTGTCTGTAAAGTCGTTTAATACTGCAAAAAAGAGGTACCTTGAACATCATAGAACTTGAAGATGTCTGGAAGATATATAAAATAGGTGAAGTGGAAGTACCTGCCCTGCGCGGCCTAAGCCTGGAAGTAGAGCCGGGAGAATTCATGGCGGTCATGGGGCCCAGCGGTAGCGGCAAATCGACCGCAATGAACATGATAGGATGCCTCGACATCCCCACTAAAGGCAGGGTGCTCCTTCAGGGACAGAATATAGCGTCCCTTAGCGAAAAAGAACTTTCCAGGATAAGGGGCAAAAAAATTGGCTTCGTCTTCCAGTCGCACAACCTTTATCCAACACTGACCGCCCTTGAGAACATCCAGCTTCCCATGAGGATACACGAGTTCGGCGAAGAAGAAATATGGAATAGAGCCGAAGAACTTCTGGAACTCGTGGGTCTTTCAGATCGAGCCAACCATTATCCCTCACAGCTTTCAGGAGGTCAGGGTCAGAGGGTGGCGATAGCAAGAGCCCTGTCCACAGACCCTGCATTGATTTTAGCAGATGAACCGACAGGCAACCTGGATACAGAGGCGGGAAAAGAAGTGCTGGATATCTTTTCAACGCTGAACGCCCGGGGCGTTACGGTTGTTATGATCACTCATGATGAAAAAATCGCCGCAAGAGCGAACGAGATTGTGAGAATGGTTGATGGAAGACTTGCGGCATAAGTAAGGTGAATACATGAACTTAAGAAAATATATTCTGTTTTTGCTGGTTTCGCTGCTATTTTTGCAGGGAGCATCAGCCGCAAAGACTTACCTTGTGACCGAGCATGAGCCTGTATATCCCGGCGATACTGTCTTTGTATGGGTGCCGGTTAAAAATACCGGTTACGGTACCTGGATGAGCGATACAATCGTAAAACTGATACCTGCAAATAACGCCACGGAAAAGGCTGTGCATGTTCTTGATGATACGGTGACAATCGGCGGCATCCAGGACTGGAACGAGATGCGGACCGCAAAGTTCAAAATCCATGTAGATAAAAGCGCTGTGGAAGGAGAATATGATTTCCACGTCCATATAACATCTAAAGGCAAAGGAGATTCAAGCGGCAGCTTGCCTACAACAACGATGCAGGAGGACAGGGTCCTTGTTGTTTCAGGCACCCCCGTAGTAATACTTTCAAACTCTTCAGTCGAAACCGTTGCACCCGGCTCGATAAGCGAGGTTGTATTGAGATTTAAGAACGTGGGCACGGGTACTGCACGAAACCTGTACGTAGATATTGACACATCGATGGAGCATTTATCAAAAGCATTTTCAATAGTTGGCTCGGGCACGAGATTTCCTCTTGGAAGCTTAAGCCCGCAGGATGAAGCTGAAGTAAGATTTACCCTTATGGTCGATGCGCTGGCCCAGACAGGCGTTTACAACATCCCTCTGAAAATATCAGGGATGAATTATACAACAAACGATTACATCGGCGTTGGCATCGCTGGTATCACGGATTTTGAGTTAAGCTATCAGGAATCCGGAGGCAGTGTCCTGCTCAGCGTGGCAAACATCGGGGTAAACCCGGCAAATGCCGTGAGCGTGACAATACCTTCCCAGAATAACTTCAACATTGCCGGGAGCAGCTCCCAGGTCATAGGCAACCTGAACGCAGGTGATTACACTTCTGCAACCTTCCAGATGACCCAGACAAGCAGATCAGACCTGAGAGTTATGATACAATACACCGATGCCTCAGGCGTGCGCAGATCTCTGGAAAAGAAGCTGCCCGTGAAACTTTCAGGTACGATGGGCGCTACGGCATCCGGGAACACCGACCAGCATGCAGCGATGCATGGCGGTGGATCGAACATCTCAAGGCAGGCTGCCGGTCTTATTCCATATGCCGGGATTGCATTAATCGGCATCATCGGCATCTGGCAGCGAAGGAGCATAACAGAGATGTATAAGAGGCTGAAATTCCAGAGGCAGAGAAAAAAATGAGATCTCTGGATGTTCTCCTGCTGTCTTTTTCCCACGTAAAGAAAAGCAGGATGAGAAGCTGGCTTACAATCACCGGTGTAATCATTGGTGTAGCCTCGGTCGTAGCCATCATATCCATAGGGCAGGGGATGCAGGAGAACATGCAGGAAAGGCTTGGTAATTTCGGCGCGGATATAATCACTGTCATTCCCGGCTACTTCAGGGCGGTGGGTGCGCACAGCGAAATGCATACGGACAGGTCTGTGAGCACAAGTTCTTCAATCAACCTTACAGATAACGATTACAAGGTAATCAAGCAGGTGCCCGGTGTCCTGTACGTGAACGGCATAGTCTCGGGCAAAGCCGACCTTAAATACGATAATGAGAAGACGGTAGTATCTATTACCGGAGTTGACACTTCGGTCTGGAGGTTGATGGATACTTCTGGAATAGAGGAAGGACGCTACCTTCAGGCAGGGGACTCTAATTCCGTTGTTGTGGGGTATAATCTTGCCCGCGGGACATTTTTGCAGCCTGTAACACTCAACCGCCCAATCATTGTGGGAGGTAAAAATTTCAGGGTGGTAGGCATTCTCAAACAATCAGGCGGATTCGGGGGCGGCAGCGACACAGGGATTTACATGCCTTCCGAGATGGCAAGAGGTGTAATTACAGAAAAAGTGGCAAACAACCAGTTTACATCCCTGATTATCAAAGCCTCGGATGCATCTCTTGTAGAATCCGTAAGTGCTGACATTGAACAGAAGCTTATGAGTTCAAGACAGGTGAATCCGCGAACAAAGGATTTTACGGTAATAGCACAGGCGCGCATACGCGAACAGATGAGCAGCGTGACCCAGACATTATCTCTTTTCCTGAGTGCGATAGCCGCTGTTTCGCTTCTTGTCGGAGCGATAGGAATAGCCAATACCATGTTCATGTCAGTCATGGAACGCACAAAACAGATAGGGTTATTGAAAGCGATGGGGTCAAGTGAACGCGAAATCATGAAACTTTTCCTTATCGAGTCCGGGATATTTGGGCTGGTGGGAGGGATTATAGGTATCGGGTTCGGTGCGGCGATTTCCCTGCTCATACCTTACCTTGGGATACAGGCTCTTGGATTTGGAGGAGACCTGAGAGCTACGATTTCGGCAGGGACTATCTTTTTTGCCCTCGGGTTCTCGGTTGTTATTGGCGTATTATCAGGAATAATCCCTGCAAGGCATGCAGCCAAAATGAGACCTGTGGACGCGTTAAGGTACGACCAGTGAAAGAAGCACAAATTAATAGGTTGCGGTTTAAATTCATAAAACAAAAACACTTTAAAGAACATCAGACAAACTAAAAACTATGCCAATCGACGTGGTTTGCTGGATGCATGTTGACAAGACGGCAGAATATACATCCGAATTTAACGGGCAAAAGTATTACTTCTGTTCGCTCAAGTGCAAAAACGAATTTGACAAAGCCCCTGAGAAATATCTGGGTGTGAAAAGCTCGATGAAAATGCCTGAATAAGACAACAGTCCTGTCAAAATCAAATAGACTAACAGACTACCTTATTCAAATCACTCCCGATTTTTGTACCAATATCTTTTCGGTAAGTTCCTTTCCGAGTGATTTCTCTTCTCCTGCCACCACGACCAGGATCGGCCCCCCGAAGGGAGCAATGCTCTTTATTTCAATCTCAACCTGAGGATATAATCCAAGGCTGCCCAGATACTGCAGCATCTCAGGGTTCTCCTCAAAGACGCTTATAATAACCCCTTTTTCATTTGCTTTGAGTTCTGAAAGCTTAACAGTATTATCCTGGACTATCAATCCTTCTTTATCGGGTATCGGATAACCGTGCGGGCATGTTTTAGGATTGCCCAGTTTCTCTTCGATTTTTTCTTCCATCTCAGGACTTATATCATGCTCAAGCCTGCATGCCTCTTCATGTACTTTATCCCATTTAAAACCCAGAATATCCGTAAGCAGACGCTCAGAGAGGCGATGTTTTCTTATCACTTTCTTGGCTTCAAGTTCGCCTTCTCCTGTCAATACCACTCCTTTCTCGGCGTACTTCACAAGTTTTTTCTGTTCAAGTTGCTTTAGCATTTCTGAAACGGATGAAGGGCTTAACTCCAAACGTTCTGCTAATTTCGAGGTGGTGGCGGATTCATGTATCTCCTGCAGTTTATATATATACTCTAAATATTCTTCTATCCTGGGGGATTCTTTTGTCATCTATGATTTCAGTAGGCTTCAGGATAATTAATACTTTACTTCACCATGTGATATTTGTATTATTTTGTCCCCTATTTCGCCTATCTCAGGGTTGTGTGTCACTATCACCATAGTCCTTCCTTCGTTGTGGAGTTCCCTGAATATATCAAGAATAGCTTCTTCATTCTTTTTATCAAGATTTCCTGTGGGCTCATCTGCCAGTATTATTCCGGGCTGGTTTATCAGTGCCCTCGCTATACATACGCGCTGTTGTTCCCCGCCGGAAAGCTGGGAGGGCAGGTGATGCAACCTCTGCTCCATGCCAACGTTTACAAGCGCTTCTTTTGCTTCTTTCTCATCCTCAATGCTGTGGAAGTACTGCGCTATCATCACATTCTCCAGGGCTGTAAGATGAGGAATCATGTGAAATTGCTGGAAAACAAGGCCGATATTCTCGCGCCTGAAACGCGTTCGATCCTTCTGGCTGAGCTTTGTTGTCTCAATTCCATTCACAATCAAAGAACCGCTTGTTGGAGCATCAAGGCATCCTATCAGGTTCAAAAGCGTGGTTTTCCCGCTCCCGGAGGGTCCCATTATATTGACCCATTCTCCTTTGTCAATAGCGAAACTGGCATCTTTCAGTGCACATGTAGTATCGTATTTTTTAACAAGATTTTTTGCTATTATCATTTTTATCAGTCCTGTTCTCCACATTCCCCGGAATTAATTCCGGGGTCTTATTCACCTCTTAATATTACAACAGGGTCGATTGAAATTGCACGCCGTACAGGCAGAAGGCTCGCTGCACAAGCGACCAATATTGAGATTAAAAGGGTTAGAACGAACACTTCCGGCTTTATCGACACCTGCATATCAAATATCTCCGTTCCTATGACTTGAGACAAGGAAAGCCCGACAAAATATCCAGGGATGCCGCCCGCTGCGCCCATCACTCCTGCCTCAGCAAGAAATATAGCTGCAAGTTTACCATTTCCGCATCCAAGTGCTTTCATGAGCCCTATCTCCCGGCTTCGCTCAAGCACACTTGTTATCATCGTGCTAAAGAGGCCGATGCTCGCAGCCGAAAGGACAAAAAAAGCCACTAAGGAAATTAAAAGCTGGGTTTTATCAAGAAGAGTTTTCTCACTCTCAGCCACCTGCCGGATCTTCTTTACCTTATAGCCTTCGTTCTCGAGATACTTGATTACTTCATCAATATTTCCAAGAACGCTCAGCTGTATCAATGTTGCTCCACTTTTGCCTGAAATCTGCTTTGCAGTTTCCATGGGGATGAAAATCCTGTTATCATCAGGCGTTCCCGTATCCAGAATACCTGCGACTTTAAAGGATTTCTTCCCTATGCTCAACGTTTCGCCGATTTTAAGTCCCAGTTTGTTTGCAACATTAATACCCGGCAACAGCTCTTGCTGTTGGGGAAGTACGCCTTCAATATGCCACCATGGGTTCATTTTTCTGGCTGCTTCAAGATCTGTCCCTGCAAATTCAATCTTTTTTGCGTTGACCTCAGCTTTGAAATAAAGAAAAGGGACAGAGCCAATGATAGAGTTGTGGGTAGCATTGAACTGATTGATATATTCTCCTTCGCCCGGAAGGACAACTATATTGGCTCCATAGCTTCTAAGTTCCTGTCCCATCCTCTCCCTTATATCCAGGGAGATTGTTAGCAGCGAAGTCACCATGGCAGCGCCAAGCATTACTGTAATTATAGATATCAAAAACCGCTCTTTTCTTACCCAGAGTGATTTTGTTACCAGACGAACGAACAATTTAATCACTCCTGAGTATGACGGATGGTTCTATTTCAACAGCCTTTTTCACTGGCAGCATGCTGCCAAGAAGAGCAACTATCAGCGATAGTATCCCTGAAATCAATACAGAAAAAAGGGAGGGATTTGTGATTGCACCGAATACCCACAGACCTACTATTCTGGCAAGTACAATACCAATAAGAATACCAATCGCCCCGCCAATGATGCCCGTAACAGCCGCTTCGGCAAAGAAAAGCTCGGCGATTTGATTTCCGTCGGCACCTATCGCTTTCATCAACCCGATTTCTTTTTTCCTCTCGAAAATCGAGGTATTCATGGCTGCCATGACCCCAAGCGAGGCTGTGGTCATAGCTATGCCTGTGATCAGGAACATGAGCCATTCAAATTTGCCAAGCAGCTTTCCTTCATTGTCCGCCACCTGCCTGATGGGCCTGGCAGTTGCATCGGCCACTACCTCCTCGATCTGGAGCATTATGGAGGAAATATACGGGGTGCAGTACCAGATTTCGTATTCCTCGGACGAGAGCCTGGACGGGTCTATCTTCTCCTGCGGCTCAGGCTTGGTTAGTGCACTGACTACCACTCGATCAACCATGCCCTGCTTCTGGAAAAGTATCTGGGCATCCTTGAGATATACTATCACCTGACCATCCTCATCCCCACCTGTGGAGAGAACACCAGACACTTTGAAAGTTGCATTATTACCATCGAACCCTGCTTTGAAAATATCTCCTTGCTTTAGCCCCAACTTTTCAGCAGCGTTGATACCAACCAGGGCTTCTCCCGGTGCAGGCCATTTTCCATCCACTTTCCACCAGGGTGCAATTGTCTTTATCCCTGTTCTGATAGTTGCCTCTTTCTCTTCCGCTTTTCTGTTACCGATGAATGTCTTGTTGATCCCGGGTATTCTGATTTCTTCGTCTAAATAAGTGCCACTCAGTGCTATTTCCGTGTCTTTTATTTTCACAATATCACTGAGATAAGGGGAATAACCTATTATGTTGTGCCTCCAGAAGATGGTTTTCACCTTATAGAGTTCGCTCTCGTTTATGAATGTACCCTCTGATGACGGCAATAAAAGAATATTTGCACCATAGCTTTTTAACTCCCTTCCCATTTTATCAGTGACATCAAATGATACTGTAAGAAGGGTTGATGCTATGGATGCACCCATTACTACAGCCAGCACTGCCAGGGCTATCCGAAGCTTTCTTCGTTGAATAGCTAAAAAGAGCAGACGAAAGAACATAGATGCACTCTTTACTTGAACAGGTCTGCCCGTCCTACAACATCATCTGTTTTTATTACGATCTCATCACCGGCAACCTTATATCTAAGGGGTATAGGATTGCATCCTCCTGCTTCGCCTATAGTATCAGGGTTTATGGGTGCTCCGCAACGCTTGCATATGAGCTGCTCACCCTCCTGTACATATCCCGCAGCGCCGCACAGAGAGCAGGCATCATAAGCTACAGCAACACTTCCATCACTTCTTGTGATCGCAAGAATTCTGGCATTGGCTTTACCATCGCTACCGTGCATAGGGCAGTTTGCTGGCATGTTCTGATTGTCACAAGTATATTTATGCAAACTCCCGTCAGCGGCTCCAGCTACTTGGATTCTTACCTCGTTTCCGGTTACACCCGCTTTTTCAGGCTTGGGATCTACGCCCTGCGGCAATGCCGATATCTGGACACTTACGAAAGCAAGTATTAAAAGTGCAGCTATTATACCTGTTGTGATCTTCCTGTTTTTCTCTTTGCGAATAGCTCCAAGAGCTTTTCTTTTTTCAATGCCTTCAATACCCTCGGTCTTGACCTGCTGCCATGGAACCATCATAAATAAAAGCACAAGGAAACCAAGCAAGATACCGGTGAATACAATGGATGCCGACTCTTTAACCAGCGGACCTATCAGACTCATCCCGACCTGGCTCAGCTTTATAATTCCCACTTCTGACCACTCGTGGATTCCTCCGATTATCAATTGGAAAATTATTATACCCAGCATTACACTTGTTATCTTGAAGAATCTCCCAAGATTCATTTTCACACTGCCTTTCAGGAACAGGTAACCGAATAGCACGGCCAGACTCAGACCTGCAACGCCTTCCAGTGCAGAGACTATATTTGCCTCTTTCGCGGTTGCAGACAGGAACAATACTATTTCTGCGCCCTCCCTGTAAATCATGAAAAAGGTAAGCGCCAGAACACCCACTGCCTGCCATTTGTTAAAGGCGCTTTCGATACCCTGCTCGATGTCCTGCCTGATGTGTTTCGAAGTGAGGTGCATCCAGATTAACATGGTGCCCATGAAGAATGCCGCTATGAAGAACATCAGGCCCTCCATGAACTCGCTCCATTCTGCCAGAAGCATCTGGATTGCTATGGCGGTTGCAATGCTTCCCGCTATAGCCGCAATAATTCCTGCATATACATATTTTTTCAATCCTTGTTTATTGGTCTTGCCAAGGTACGCAAGTATCATGCCAATTACAAGCGCAGCTTCTATTCCTTCCCTTAAAGTAATTGTCAGTGTTTCAAACATTATTTTTCCTCTTATTAGGTTTACCTAATATGTTGTTAGGCAATAGTAGATATTAAATATTTCGGTTAACCTAATAAAATAATTCTACTAACCGTTATATTAGAAAACTTAGTGTTGGTAAAAATCAAATAGAATCGCGGATTATCTACTTACATAAAAACTACATAAAAACGAGGTGCAACATGGAAAAAGTGATCCTTGATATTGCAGGGATGCGCTGCGGTGCATGTGCAATAGGTATAGAGCTTGCACTTGGAAAAAAGAAAGGCATCAAAAGCGCAAAGGTCTCTTTGAATGAGAGGATGGTTGCAGTAGAGTATGATCCGGCAATAGTGGCACCGTCAGACATCGCAAAGGCTGTGAACGATCTCGGATATATTGCAACGACGAGAAAGTAAATCGAACAGGCTTTTCTCTCGGGATCTAAGGTTCTCCTATTATCTGCAGCACGATTTTTCTGGTTTTTTTGATCCTGTCAAAGTTTAGATAGACGATCTGCTGCCATGTTCCAAGAGTGAGTTTCTTCTCCACAAAAGGAACTATGAGGCTCGGGCCCAGGAACATTGCTCTTAAATGCGAACCTCCGTTGTAATCGCCCCATGTTTTATGATGGTGATAATCCCTATCCAGTGGAATTATTCTTTCGAGAAATAGAGAGACGTCTTTAGAAAGATTTGGCTCAAATTCCATTGTCGTTATCGCCCCTGTTGAACCGACACAGAAGATCGTGACCGCTCCATTTTGTATTTTTGAATTTCTTACCGCATCCGAAATCGTTTCAGTAATGTCGACGATTCCACAATCTTCCCTCCCGATAACTGAAATCTCCTTTGTTTCCACAGGCATAAGCAAATATTGATGGTCTTATATGAAGCGTTAAAATAAAAAATAAACTGAAACAAAGATTAA
>DATCUE010000035.1:0-3701 GCA_036567605.1 Candidatus Methanoperedens sp.
TGCCGCCAAAAGACCTTCACCGATGTCGAAGATACTTATCGGTAATCTGGTGGGAGCCGTGAATCGGGTCAGCGACGATGAAACCCCATACAGTCACCGTGACGCACCTTTTGTCATTAACATCACCTCAATGTGGCAAGATACCACGAGGAATGAAGAAAATATTAAATGGGCGCGAGATTTATGGAATGCGGTGCAGCCCTTCGCTACTGGCGGAGTTTACGTAAATTTCCTGATGACCGAGGGGGCGGACAGGATCATGGCCGCCTACGGTAAAGAGAAGTACGAGCGGCTCGTGGCGCTGAAGAACAAATACGATCCCACGAACTTCTTCAGCCTCAACCAGAACATCAAACCAAAGAAATAACATGAAGTTTAGAAAAAGGTGCCCCAATTTTTGTTGTCAGGATTGTAATTCTGATTAAAGATATTCTAAAGGATGCGCAAGAAGGCCTACTATTTTTGCGAAGAGTAGTTTAAAGCTCGCTCTCCGCAAATGATGGATAAAGATGACGGAATGAGAGAAGAATGCTATATTAAAAAGATGTGTTAAAAATCTCCTTCGTTCCCAATTTTTTTAGAGCCATAGTTTTTTGCTAATCACAGTATAAGATGCGGCGCAATCCAGCGCATGCAGGAATTACTACAGCTTTTGAAAAAATTAGCCGCAGATGAACGCAGATAAACGCAGATTTAATGCTACTGCTTTTGAAAAATGATAACACCAAACCCATAAAATCCTACGCGCCGATACGTTGACGAAGCAACCTCACATAAAAAACTCAGAAACAAGAGGAGCACTAAATCCCGCGAACCGATAAGATAGGCTGGATTTGATGCTACAAATCGCGTTCATCAATGCCGAAACCCTGCGGATTCTCGACTCCGCGTACACGTATGCCCTGCGGGGCATACGTGGACACGCCCGAAAGAGGCGTGACTCTGGGCGTTTTTATTTGCGGTTCGTTTTCTTCAGACCCCAAAGCAATCAACAGAATCTTTTTCAGGAGCTACCATTGTGTTTTCCTTCAGAATGGAAATAAGCGACTCAGCGCAGTTCGCAGTGTCGCCCAACCTCACCGACACCGGGCGCGCCATCCTATCAGGGATGCGGCTGGAAGCCATACCGAAGGCGGCGCGCCGGGTGAATGGGCGCGCTACCGTCTTGGCGAATATACAATAATTGAGCGAATATACAATAATTGACCGTCAAGAGTGGGAGATGGATTTCTATGAGAATAGTGTGAAGTTATGAGCGTTTTGGCTATTAGTCTGCACTACAAAAGTTCTATGAAGTTCTCTACACTTAATCCAGACTGTTTGATTATTCCTCTCAAAGTCCCTTTTGCGATTTCTTTATGGTTTGGAACTGTAAGCCTTCTATAAGGGTATTCTCTTTGCCTGAGGATAAAGTGACTGCCGGTCTGATGATCAACTGCGTAGCCGATTTTAGATAAGACTTTGATAACTTCTTTACCAGAAATTATAGGCAGTTTAGGCATTTACTTCGACCAGTTCTTCCATTATGGAAGGCGGTATAGGCTCGTTATGTTTTTTCAGACTTATTAAATAGCCGAGGACAGCATCCTTTATATTATTTATTGCTTCATCTCTTGTTTTTCCTTGAGAGATGCAGCCAGGCAATTCAGGAACAGAAGCTATAAAAATTCCGTCCTCGTCCTCCTCTAATAAAACTCTGTACTTCATAATGTCAAGTAGTATCTTAGATGTATATATCCTTGTCTCATATAATTTGTCAATTAAGCCTGTAATAATTATTTCAGAGGGGCTGAAGCGAAGCGGAAAGCCGCGGGCAAATATTGTCAGAAACGTCCGTTAGAAACCGCGACTCTGCGCAGTTCGCAATGTCGCCCAACCTCCCCAATTCACCGGGCGCGCCGTCCCGTCAGGGAGGCGGCTGGAAAGCCACACCGAAGGCGGCGCGCCGGGGAGTGGGGCGCAGGTCTGAGCACTTATAATTGGCTTCATGTGTCATCGGTTAAGACTAATTGTGATGGAAGACGGATTTACGGATAAAAAATAAATCCGTGACAATCCGTCAAATCCGTGTAAATCCGCGTTCCGTCACCTTGCCGGCTGACCCACATACAAATCGCATCCGGCAGGCTTCATATATGAGGCGACATTCTGGCGCAGTACCGGTGGTATTTTATCATTCGTTATATTCACTCCGTCCTGAGTATAAAGAGGTCAAACGAATTTGAACACGGATTGCACGGATGGCACGGATTTACACGGATCGGTGCCCGTGTTCCATGAAAAAGGAAGAACTAAATGCTTTACAAGTGTCGCCCAGCCTCCCCGATTCACCGGGTGCGCGTCTTGGCTCATATACAATAATTGACCGTTGGTGTTGGTGGAGGGATTTTTAGCTTTCATTCCTGACGAATTCAGAATATCAAAAGATTTATATGTTAATAGGTTAATGCAAAGCCTATGGCTAATATTAAAAACACAAATGTCATTAATGTAAAAATTAAAAATGACAAAAAATCGACGAGAGGGCGGCGTCCGAAAGAGCCGAATGGGAAGCTTATAACATGTGGCCACTGTGGAGGAAATGGGAAAGCTATGTTTACTCTCGATGGTATTTGCCCAGTTTGTCATGGAAAGGGTAAGGTTCGAGCTTAAAAATGAACTGTATAGGTAGCCGTAAGGATAAAGGAGCAACACAATGGCAAGAGGAAGGGGAATATCACAAAGAGAATATGATGCTAAAGTAAGGGAAGATATTTACAGGTTCATTGTAAACCCCATGTTAGTATTGGTAGGAATATATATCGTAAGTGTACTTTTGCAGTCCTTTCTAAAAGTACAATATGAATATTTCGGGGTAATTTTTACTGGAATTGGTGGTATTCCCTATTTGATTTATTATTACAAGAAAGAATTAAATCTTTAGTTTAGTAAAAATGGCAAGTTCTGCCGAAGCCACCAAAGATTTTCAATCACAGCTATACAACATCTGGATCTTTGCAGGAAATCCCCAAAGAATACAAGTTATTTTTAGGTCAATCCTCTAGGATGTGTTACACATTAGGGCAATTCCCAACACCTTTCGAAACAGCCTCAATTTTACCTCTGCCTTATATACGACTTAAGACATTCAAAGCTTATATTAAATCAGGGGGTTTTTCGTAAAAAGCTTTGATTTTTAACAGACTTACTTACGCAGGCCTTTATCGATTTGATTGAAAAAATAACATTCTATCGGTAGTTATCATAGCAGGACAATTAGCAGGACGGCCAATCCTTATTCTAAGAGAAGGCAGTCAGAGGACAAAAGGAAGAGAAGCGCAGAACAATAATATAATGGCCGCAAAGGCGGTAGCCGCAGCGGTAAGGACGACCCTGGGACCAAAGGGCATGGATAAAATGCTCGTGGACTCAACGGGAGATATCGTGATCACAAATGACGGCGCCACCATTCTCCAGGCAATGGACATCGAGCATCCGGCAGCCAAGATGATAGTGGAAGTCGCAAAGACCCAGGATGATGAGGTCGGGGATGGCACAACAACAGGCTTGCATCGGCAAAAGCAAAAGAAAACCATGATTATTATATAGAAAAAATTATATACGAATGTACAACCTTTATATATGATAGCGGCTGTTAGTAAATAGCCCGATATGTTAAGGTTGTGGGGTTGTGAGCGTTAGAACCTATAATTCAACAGGAC
>DATCUE010000036.1:0-10628 GCA_036567605.1 Candidatus Methanoperedens sp.
TTTTTCATCATAAGTGACTATATAGTTATAATCTTCTTTCTTACTTGAATTATACAGTTCAATGTATTGTCTGGATATCTTCTCCTCTTCGCCTTCATTTCGGTCCATATCTTTGAACTTAACGAAAAGCCTTTCTCTCTCGATTAAATCTTTTACATCTTCGTCGTTTATATTGAGTTTATTCCCCTTCAAATAGTTGATGAAATTGTCAACTTCCAATTGCTCGAATGATGGATGTCTACGAACGAAAAACTTTATCTCATTGTTTATTATGCTGTCATTTAATGACAAAATGACATTTTCTTTTGAAAGTCTTTTGAGCGTTTCTATAAGTTGATTTTCATCTTGCTTACAGCCGCATGAGATTAAATCTTTCGCAATATCGTTAATCTCTAATTCTGTCGGGATACCTTCTGTCTCAAAAAAATCGTCCAGAGCTTCTTTGATTTTAGATTCAAAAATTTTGCTATCCTCAATTAATTTTGCAGGCAATTCATCGAAAAATTCTCCGGGGTCACTGCCTGTCCCTCCAATACATCTACCTTCGGTGAGCATCTTGAGCTTTCTATCACAAACCTCAATAGGATCGTTTAATTTATCGTCTCCAAATTCTTCAAATAGCAGTCCATCAGAAATTCCTGATTCATGATTAATGATATAACCGACCTCTTGTTTTTGAATTGCTTTGATGATGTTTTTTTTATCATCAGGAGTTTTAATGGTTTCTACAAATTGATCAATTTCAGGGATTTCCTGCACATTCTTAGGTTCATGGAATTTTCTGAAAATCCTTTCTTTTTTGATTTGTTGTCGCAGTTCATCTTCCTGGAACTTCAATCTTAATAAATGAATATAATAAATAAATTCATCAACATCGGTTTGTGTTTGTTGCGGATATGTTGTGAGGAATCGGTTCACTTCTTCTTTGATTTTTTTTCTATTAATTGCGCTCCTGACAAGGATTTTAATCTTTTTAGTGAAATCTTTTTCAACCTTTTCAGCAAAGCTGCCGTATTTCAACGTTAAGTGTTTTGCATAACCGTTAATTTCACCTTCGGTCAGGAGGGTATTTCTCATTAGAAAAGTGTTTATATCTCTATTAATCTCATTAATTACGGAAACTTCCGAGGATTTCTGTTCTCCCATTAATTCTATTGCTTTAGCCCTGAAAGCATCACATATATTAATTACTTTATTTTTCTCAGCAAGCTCATTGATGTCGAGTTCGATTAAATCAATAAATTTGTTAAAATCACTGAGATCGGATGTGTCATTTAAATTTTTCTTGGATTTTACCTTATATATAATTCCACTGGACGATTGTCCAAAATTGGCTTTCAGTATCTGGGTACAGTATTTTATGAACTCACCAATTACAGGCATATACCACCATATCTTTATAGTCTTTATTATTATTTTAGTATAAATAACTATCAATGTGAATCATAATAAAGATTTTTGAAGAACTTAAACTGGACTGCGCCAGTGGACACTAACCTTAACTGACTATCTACTATTTGGGCGCAGTCCAGTATGTCTTTGGTGGGTTATATCGACAGAAGGATTAGTTGAACGTAAGGTTGGAGAGTCAATGATTTTATAATTAGAGTTCATCGGTCAAGGAATTTGACATGCCTGCTCTGTACAGTTATTCAAAGAGTCATTAATTTTTCATGTTTACAGGTTTAGTCATAAATCAAACACGGATGACACGGATTAGACGGATTTTCACGGATAAATCAAATCTGTGTGCATCCGTGTCATCCGTGCAATCCGTGTTCTATCTCACGGTTCTTTTCTTGGCAGTTACCAATTCCTCATCCCCGATTCCTTTGTCTGCGTTCAGCACCTTTATTGCCCTGACAAGATTATTGAGATGCAAAGGTTCGCTGAAGCTTTCTCGTTCAAGCTCGTTAGCAGGCACGAAGCGCCGGCCTTTTTCGATGAGTCTTTCGATGATGTAATCCTCGACAAGGGATTTTTCAATTGAACTTTGGCATATTTTTTATGATTTCTCCTTGCCCATGCAGCATTTCTTGTATTTCTTCCCTGAGCCGCAGGGGCATGGGTCGTTTCTTCCGATCTTTTCCTTTTTTGGCATTATTTCCTGTTCTTCAAGTTCGAAATCATCATCTTTTTCATCTTCGCCTTCAGAATAAATCAGGTGCAGATGTTCTATATTCTCCCTTGAAAAATGTATTATAGGGTCTTCAGTATTCTTTTTAAATTCATCATTATCGATATTGGTATATACACCTTCTATTGTTGCAATGATCTCATCCTTGCTTACAATTGTCCTGTCAATCTTCTCGTTTAAAAATGCTTTCAGGATTTCTATCTTCACAGAAGGATCATGGAATGATGCGAGATCATCCGCAACGAGCCCGGCGAATACGTCATCACGGGTAGTTTTTAACAAATTTATCAAATGTGATTTAATATTTTCTTCATAGGATGGGAATTTTTTAGCCAATGCAGTTAGAGCCGATGACACAGTTCCGCGGGCAAATGGCTCCAAAGTCTCATCTTGTGTAAATTCCTTCAATTCTTCTATAGAATCCTCACCAAAAGCCACAAGAAGAGCGGGTATGCTCTCAGTCAGCCACGCATCTAAATCCTCACCCCTGAATCTAATCGTATCCAGTAGAAGCTGGAGCGCCTCTTTGCTTTTTATGAGCGCAAGTATATGTATTGCATGAATTGGCGACCAAGTATCTCCAGGACCATTGATATACCAATAATGCCCATCTTGTATCAATTTCCTCAGATAGAATACTGCATTATCTTTTTTAGCGATCTCCAGTGCAAGCTGCTTGTTCACATATAGCCCGAGCTCGGTCAATATCTCTATCAGTACTGCCGCAGGATACCGTGATAAGTCTTCTTTCAGGTCGTCCCATTCATATTCAGTTTCCTGCCTTATTAGATCTGCAAAATCTTCGTCATTGCCCGATGCTGTATTTACTCTTGATTTCATTTTTTCCTTCTGTGAGCTTTAATCTCTTTTTAGGCATAAACAGCCTCCTCCATTATTTGAGGCTTTATCAGAGGTTTTAAAGCATCAGGAGTTACAAGATCAACTTTTGCGCCAAGCTTCTCACTCAAGTAATCCTCAAGCTCGATGAACTTAAAAAAACCTACAGGCGCATCAAACTCAACGAGCATATCGATATCGCTTGTTCTAGTCTGCTCTTCCCTTGCATAAGAACCGAATAAACCGATGCTTTTGACTTTGAATTTTTCCTTGAGAGAGGGAAGTTCTTTTTTCAGGATTCTCAGGATTTCTTCTTTGCTTTTCATAGTTTCACTTGCCATGTTCTCCCATAACTTCAACTGGCGTCATCACTTCTTTGTTACTGTCATAATCAGATGGATTCCATGTAATAAGGACGTCGCTATATTGTTCTGCATGTGCTCCGATAATAAAGTCAGGCAGTATGCGTTTCAGTGACCGCTTATTTTTCAACAGGTTTCTTGCATATAACTCACCAGCTCTTTTTGCAGTTTTTGAGGACGTATATTTGACTTCAATATTGTTCACTGCCAGAAACCGCTGCAACAGCTTTTCTTCAATTGATGAATCATTTGACAGATAAATTCCAGTATAAAG
The DNA here is from genome assembly GCA_036567605.1 of Candidatus Methanoperedens sp. GTDB lineage: Archaea > Halobacteriota > Methanosarcinia > Methanosarcinales > Methanoperedenaceae > Methanoperedens. The sequence continues at coordinate 3,611 of DATCUE010000036.1, forward strand.
TTCAGCGTAAACGATATCCGCTATATACATCTTATGACCCGAATCTTTTACCCATGCAAAGAAACTGTCTGTATCATCTGAAAATTTATCACCTTTGAAATGACTTATGACCACATTCGTATCCAGTGAATATTTCATTTCTTTCCACGCATCCAGTTCACTATTTCAACTGCATCGTCCATTTCTTTAAATACAGGATGTTTGCGCCATGCACCTTTTGTCTCTTTCATGACTTTATCCCAGTTCTCATCTATTTTTTCTACCTGGATTTTTCCATGCTTATATGAGATATCCAAGACGTCGCCCACTGCGATCTTAGCCCTTTTACGGATTTCTTCAGGGATAGTAATTTGATGCCTTCTTGCAACTTTTGTTTTCATTCTTATCACCAATAATCCTATTGGATAAATAGGAATATAAAGTTATTCGACTTTCACCCTCTTCCTCCCTGTAAGCCTCTTCAATTTTCTGTATATGCACTTGCTGAGCCTATTGAGTTTTCTGACACCAGGATGCTCTCTTAACCGATGATGAACGGACATAAATTTATTTGCCTTAAGAACAGAGAAACAAGCATGGATCAAAAAGGGGATTAGTCTATCATGAAGCTTTACGAACATGAGGCCAAGGACATCTTTTCAAAATACGATATCCCAATCCCGCAGGGCAGCCCGGTCACAAACGCAAAAGATGCAGGAGACCTTGCCAAAAAATGGGGCACTGTCGTCATAAAAGCCCAGGTGACAACAGGCGGGCGCGGAAAAGCGGGAGGTATAGCCATCACATCCGGGCCGGAAGAAGCAAAAAGCGCCGCAGGGCGCATTCTTGGCATGTCGATAAAAGGATTGCCTGTAAAAAAAGTGCTTGTCGAGGAATATAAAAAACCGCAAAAAGAGCTGTACCTGGGAATTACCATAGACCGGAAAGAGCGCCGCCCGATAATAATGGCAAGTACGGAAGGGGGTATGGACATCGAGGAGATCGCCAGGAGTTCTCCTGAAAAGATCATAAGGATGCATATTAATCCGCTCACAGGCATCCATGATTACCAGGCAAGGAGGCTTGCTTACCGGCTGGACCGGGAAAATGCCCTTCCAATTTCCGGCGCAATAAAAAAACTCTACAGCGTCTTTAACGATCACGACTGCACACTTGCCGAGATCAATCCTCTTGCCCTGACAGCGCAGGGTATTTTTGCACTTGACGCCAAGATCATTATTGACGACAATGCTCTTTTCAAGCAGGAATTCGTGGAAGAGGAATCAGGCTCCCCTGAAGGGCTCGCAAGGAAAAGCGGGATGAGCTACGTGGGCCTTGAAGGTGGTATCGGATGCATCGTTAACGGCGCCGGGCTTGCCATGGCGACACTTGATATGATAAAACAATACGGGGGCGAGCCCGCAAATTTCATGGACGTGAGGGCGGGGGCGAACGAGGAGCAGGTGAAAACCGCATTGAGGATAGTGTCATCCAATATGAATGTGAAAGCCATTGTCATCAATATTTTCGGGGGGCTCACAAAATGCGACGAAGTCGCCCGGGGAATAGTCGATGTGATACAGGAAGTAAAAGTGCCGCTTGTCGTGAGGCTTGCAGGGACTAATGAGAAAGAAGGGCGGCAGGTACTTGGAAAATATGGCATAACCATGGCCACATCGACCGAAGAAGCTGCAATGGAGGCGGTGAAACTTGGGGATTCTCATTGATAAGAACACACGCCTCATTGTACAGGGCATCACGGGCCGTGAAGGGTCGTTCCAGGCAAAACAGATGAAGGAATTCGGAACAAATATCGTTGGAGGCATAACACCCGGAAAAGGCGGGCAGGAATTTCAGGGCATTCCCGTTTTTGACTCTGTTGAAGAAGCAGTGGACGAGACAAAACCCGATGCTTCCGTAATTTTCGTGCCCCCGCGGTCTGCCGCCGACGCTATTTTTGAAGCGATAGATTGCGGCATTGGGTTGATAGTATGCATTACCGAAGGGATCCCTGTTCATGATATGATGCGAGTATGCGCTTACCTTGAGGGCTCATCCTCGCGCCTTTTGGGCCCGAACTGTCCCGGTATAACAACACCCGGAGAATCAAAGATCGGCATCATGCCGAATCCCATCCATCTTGCCGGGAATGTGGGGGTGGTCTCAAGAAGCGGGACGCTGACATATGAAATAATTGACCTGCTGTCAAGGAACGGTATCGGGCAGTCGACATCCGTAGGCATCGGAGGAGACCAGGTGATTGGGACTTCGTTCGTGGACATCCTGGAACTCTTTGAAATAGATACGAAAACCGATGCAGTGGTACTGGTGGGTGAGATAGGAGGAACTGCCGAGGAGGATTCGATTGATTTCATAAGGCGGATGAAAAAGCCAGTGCTTGCTTACATAGTGGGTGTTTTTGCGCCGCCGGGGAAGACCATGGGGCATGCCGGGGCCATAATCTCGATGGGAAGCGGTACAGCAGTTGAGAAAATACAGGCATTCGAAAAGGCGGGGATCACTGTGGGGAAGAGTCCGAAAGACATCGTGGGGAAAATAACCAATATACTGAAAAAATAATAATTTTCTTAATATCCCTGACCGAAACGCATATATACTATAATGCAACGTAAAGGTATAATGTGGATATACATTATAATTATCATCACCATTGAAAAAGATGATAATTAAAAAGTGTCCGAGCCCGCTACCTCCTACGGGTTGCTCTTCTGTTGCTATTAGGGGGTGAAAATCCCCCCTCGGACAAACTTAAGCTTCTGCAATGGCTTTCTTCTTGCCCACCATTTTATATGTTATCAGGGAGAAGTTAATTGAAGGGGGAAGTAAAAACAATGCAAAAGTTGGTATCTATTAACCCGGCTACTGAAGAGGTAAACGGGGAATTTGAGTTTTATTCAGAAGACAGGATAAACAGGGCGCTCCGGAGAGCAAAAACCGCATTTTCAGGATGGAAAAACATGGACGTATTTGAAAGGGCAGAATACCTCAAGAACGCCGCCCGGGTGTTACGGAGAAGAAAAAAGGAACTGGGGGAGATCATCACCCGTGAGATGGGAAAGGTCATAAAGGAATCGATACCCGAGATAGAGAAATGTGCATGGGCGCTTGAGTATTTTGCAGAGAACGCACCCGTGTTCATGGAACCGGAAACAGTTGAAACTGATGCAAGGAGAGCGTGCATTCAATTCGAGCCGCGAGGAACAGTGCTCAGCATCATGCCGTGGAACTTTCCTTTCTGGCAGGCAATTCGTTTTGGCGCTCCTGCGCTGGCAGGCGGTAATGTGGTCCTGCTCAAGCATTCAAGCTATGTCCCTTTATGCGCCATCGAGCTTGAGAAGATTTTTTTGGAAGCAGGTTTCCCTGAAGGGATCTACCAGACACTGCTGATCGATGGAAAAACGGCATCGAAGCTAATAGGCAGGGACGAAATAGATGCGGTTTCCCTGACCGGGAGCATTTCAGCCGGACGGAATGTGGCAGAAGCCTGCGGGAGGAACATGAAAAAGATGGTACTCGAACTTGGTGGCAGCGATCCTTTTATCGTTCTCGCAGATGCCGATATTGAAGAGGCCGCAAAAGTCGCGGCAGCCAGCAGATTCCTCGATGCTGGCCAGAGCTGCATAGCTGCGAAGAGATTCATAGTCGAGCAAAGCATAGCTGGAGAGTTTACCTCAAAGTTCATCGAATTTACCGGAAACCTCAAAGTGGGGAATCCCATGGATGAGGATACGGATATCGGCCCGCTCGTAAGGAGAGAGCAGATAGAACTCCTTGAAAACCAGGTGAAGGACGCCTTATCAAAAGGTGCAAAAGCTCTGCTCGAAGGAGGAAGACTTGAAAGGAAGGGGTTCTTCTATTCCCCGGTGGTGCTGACGGATGTAACAAAAAACATGAAGATAATGAAGGAAGAGACCTTCGGGCCTGTGGCGCCTGTAATCCCTGTGAAAGATGAAGCTGAGGCGATAAAAATTGCCAATGATTCGGAGTTCGGGCTGGGCGCAAGTATATGGAGCGGGGACAGGGAAAAAGCCCTTCGCCTCGCAAAAAATATCGAGGCCGGGATAGTGGTTGTAAACTCACTTGTCAAATCCGACCCGCGCCTTCCTTTCGGAGGAATAAAGAAAAGCGGCATAGGAAGGGAACTCTCAAAATTCGGGCTATATGAGTTCATGAACATCAAATCCGTATCGGTGTACTGACATGAAAGGCAGTGATCTTTTTGTGAAATGCCTTGAGAATGAGGGTGTGGAGTACATATTCGGCGTTCCCGGAGAAGAGGTCCTGGACCTGCTTGATTCCCTTTCAAGGTCAAAGATAATGTTCATCGTTACAAGGCACGAGCACGGGGCAGCGTTTATAGCTAATGTCTACGGCCGCCTTTCGCACAGGCCGGGAGTCTGTCTTTCCACGCTCGGTCCCGGGGCGACCAACCTCATAACAGGCGTTGCAGATGCGTATCTTGACAGTGCGCCCGTAGTTGCGATAACGGGACAGGCTGCCCAGGAAAAAACGCATAAAGAAGCCCACCAGTACATCGATGTTGTGGGCTCGTTCGAGCATGTAACGAACTGGAATACGACCATCAAAAGGGCGGATTTTATACCTGAAATCGTGAGAAAGGCATTTGATATAGCCGCGGACGTGCCGGGGGCGGTGCATATAGAGCTTCCGGAAGACGTGGCCGAAGAAGAGACGAGCAAAGTTCCTCTTCAGAAAAAAGGTAAAGGCCATATCAGCACAGCCGGCGATGAGGAACTTAAAAAAGTGGCGGCTTTTATAAAAAACGCTTCAATGCCGATAATCCTGGCAGGCAATGGAATTCTAAGAGAGGAAGCTTCCCCCGAGCTTTTTGAGTTCGTGAACAAAACAGGAATCCAGGTCGCGACCACCTTTATGGGTAAGGGGGTCATACCTGCTGGGAGCGAATTTTACCTCGGGTCGGTAGGTATTCAGGAAAAGGACTACGTCATCTGCGGGATTGACGTTGCCGACCTTGTGATCTGCATCGGATTTGACCATGTGGAGTACAGCCCGCGGTTCTGGAATCCCGATTCTTTGAAAAAGATCGTGCATATACATTCCAGCCACCCTGAAGTGGATTCAAGTTACATTCCCGAGTTCACACTGATAGGAAGCATCAAAGAAACATTGCAGCGCATGACGATTTTCTGCGATTTTAAAAAAGAAATACCGCAATATTTCAGGAAGCTTAAGAACATTATGGAAGATGAACTCGAATCGTTCAGGGATGACACGGCTTTTCCCATGAAGCCTCAGAAGATATTGTATGATATAAGAAATTGCATTTCCGGGGAAGGCATCCTTATCAGTGATGTGGGCGCACATAAGCTCTGGATCGGGAGGCTCTTTCCTGCGAACGAACCCAATACCGTAATAATCTCCAATGGTCTTGCTTCTATGGGTTTTGCCCTGCCCGGCGCTATCGCTGCAAATCTTGTCCTGCCGGGGAGAAAGGTCGTTGTGGCTACGGGCGATGGTGGTTTTATGATGAATTTGCAGGAACTTGAAACCGCAAAGAGGCTTGGATGTAACTTTGTTGTTGTGATATTCGATGATTCAGGATACGGGTCAATAGATTGGAAAGCAAGGATAAAATTCAAGAAGAGCTTTGGTACACAATTCTCTAATCCTGACTTTGTCAAACTGGCCGAAAGCTTCGGGGCAAAAGGAGTAAAGATAGAAAGGGCTGAGGATTTCGCATCCGGACTGAAAGATGCCCTGGAAAGCGGAGGCATCTGGATTTTTGATGTCGAAGTGGATTACTCTGAGAACATGAAGCTTACCCGGAAACTGGGGATGGATGTGTGCAGATTTTCCTGAAGGAATCGCAGATAATGTTTCCTAAAAATGGAGAATATCCTTGCTACTTTCTATCGTGCCATATGATCTGATTTGATGGACCGGAAATAGTTGATCCGCCAAATATATATGCACGGTTTCCATCGTATGCTACTGCAACTCTATCTCTTGGAGAGGGGAGACGTTCAGGTAATGTATAGAGCTTCTTTCCAGCTGGGCTATAGACATTAATTTCATCAGTGAGATTCCCACCTTTGTCGCCACCGTATGAATAAATGTAACCTTTACTCCAGAATCCTTCCAGGTTGTCATATGGAGCTGGCAGGCTATCAAAATACTTCATTTCTGAAGTAATAGGATATGAGGCCCTGCTGAATCTTGTTACTTCCGCGATTGGATCAACGCCTGTATCAGTTCCCGCGCCGCCCATCAGATATACACTGTCTGTATTGGAATCATAAACACCCAATGCAGTATTTTGCCAGTAGGGCATTTTTATTGAAAGCCTTGTTAGATTTTCCGTTGATGTATTGAAAAGCCATATATCATCATACTTAGCCCAGGTAAAATTCTCCAGATTCTCCAGATAATCTACACCCCCAAAAATCAGAATAGACTCATTTGAGGTTTTTACGGCTGTCATACCATAGGCTCCATTTCCAAATTCACCCAGATCCGAATTGTTTCAATTACAGTAACCTTATTTGTTGTATGATCATACTTAAGAATTTGGCCGCCTTGCCCGTTTTTTCCATGGCCGCCAAAAATGTATGTGGTCTTTTTTGAGGACATATAAACAGCTGTTGTATACCACCTTGCGTATGGAAACGCATCGGTCAATACAATTTCTATTGTATCCGCCTGGGGATCATATCTTTGAATTATGTTTGAAGCAGATTCATTGAAAATACCTGATTTATCGACGGCTGTGCCGCGAACCCATCCATTAATTAATACCTCCCATCCCATTATTACATTGCACCTTTACAAACAGATTGCACCAAGCTTTGTTATTGAAATAAGCCGTAATATTATGGTCACAAGCGATAAGGATAGCCCCTTTTAATTTATTCTCTTGCTTCTTATAATAGCATTTACTTCTTCTGACATCGATATTTCCAAAGGGTCGTTCTCCAAGTTTTCGCATTCTGTATTTTTTCTTGTCAAAACGTAATCGTGCTATTTTCCTTATGGACTT
>DATCUE010000037.1:0-8196 GCA_036567605.1 Candidatus Methanoperedens sp.
AAATATGAAAAAGAATGATGAGTTCGAAGATGTTATGAAGATGTAGTAATTGAGAATTACGGCATCCCGGTAGTTATTACGGACGTTCTTGTCAGAAAGCATAAAGGCACGGGCAGAAGGATATATATTAATCATCCAGATTCCATACCCAAAATAGAGAAGGGTTTAAAAGCGGCGTTTGGTGTTGCTCCTAGAGGGCAGGCTTCATACAAGAGAAAATTGAGTGAGAGCGGAAAAATACTGTTATTGAGGCTACCTAAGGAACTTCGAGAGTCATGTATAGTCCCATTACCGAAAATTATTTGTTTCAACAAATCCATTTTTTATTGTGGGAGTGATTAAATGAAAGCGTTGAAAACAATAATGGAAAATCCGGTTACTTTGGTTGTTATTTCAGAACATTTGAGATTGTATAATAGGTGATCTCAATGAAGCAGTATAATAAAATTTTAATTGCAACAGATGGATCAGAGCATGTTAAAAAGGCAGTGACCCATGCAATCGAACTCGCAAAGCTTTACAAAGCAGAGCTTCATGCAGTCTATGTGATGGATATAAAAACCGATTACGGCCCCAAATCATACCTATCTACAGATATATCTACTGAAGGCCTGGAAAGATTCTTGAGACAGGAAGGCGATGCGGCCATAAAATACATAGAGGATTTAGCAGAGAAAGAAGATCTGGAAATTGAGAAATGGATCCTGAAGGGACATCCGGCCGAGGAAATACTGAAATTTTCTGAAGAGCAATCTATTGACCTGATAGTAATGGGTACATTAGGCAGAAGCGGGATTGAAAAATTCTTACTTGGAAGCGTGGCTGAAAAAGTGATACGGAATTCGAGGATTCCCGTGTTAATCGTCAGGAATTAATTAAAAATGGAAGGGAGTGTAATATAATTTGCTGAAACTATCCATATGAATATCTTTCATATTATAAATACATATCAACCCTTTCACCGAAATAGACCCTTAGCTGGTTTACTATAATGCCCCATTCACGCATAGGCATTGTCCATTTCTCTGATGCGTCAAACACTATCAGATACAGTATTTTGAATAGCGAATCATCAGTTGGAAATGAGCTTTTGGTTTTTGTGATTTTCCGTATCTGCCTATTGAAATTTTCAATTAAATTCGTAGTATATATTATTCGTCTTATTTCAGGAGGATATTTGAAGAATGTCGATAAATATTGCCAATTATCTCTCCAGCTCTTGATTGCATACGAATATTTATTACCCCATTTGTTCTCAAATCTGTCAAGAGCAGCTAATCCTGTTTCTTCATTGGCAGCAGTATAGATCTCTCTCATATCTGCACAGAATGCTTTTCTGTCCTTATAACTGACAAATTTAGTGCTATTTCTTATCTGATGAACGATGCATTTCTGAATCTCCGCTTTCGGAAAAGAAGCTTTGATAGCATCTTCAAATCCCTTTAATCCGTCAACAGAACAGATTAGAAGATCCTTTACACCACGATTTCTTAGATCTGTAAGAACACCCATCCAGAATTTGGATGATTCGGCTTCGCCTATCCATATTCCAAGAATATCCTTTTTTCCTTCAATCGTCACTGCAAATACAACATATGCAGTCTTTTTGACTACCTGGCCATCTTTATTCACGTTGAAAACAATACCATCAAGATAGATGATAGGATATAGTTCATTCAACGGCCTATTTTGCCATTCTTTCGCCAGTGGCAGGATCTTATCAGTTATCCTGGTAACCATTTCAGCCGATACTTCAAGGCCATATATTTTCCTCATATGAGATTCTATGTCCCTGTTGCTTAACCCTTGAGAAAATAATGAAACGATCATTCCTTCAAGATCGCTTGATATCGTTCTTTCGTGTTTTTTAACAATGATTGGTTCATGTTCACGCTCGGCGTCCCTTGGGATATCAAGTTCTATCTTTCCAAATTGACTTTTTACCGTCTTTTTTGTATGTCCGTTTCTTGAGTTATCGGTATTTTTATTTGTGTAGTCATATTTAGAATAACCAAGAGTGTTATTCATCTCTTCTTCTAATGCTTCTTGAAGAACTCCTTTTATCTCGTTAATAAAAGCATCCTGGATACTTTTACCCGTTTTTAGATTGTTTTTCCTAAGCCATGCCCTTGCTTGTTCTCGTGTAAATAATTCCGCCATGTCACTCAACTCCTATAATATTTGTTTTAGTTTATAGAAGTTTCAGCAAAATTCATTACACTCCCAAATGGAAGGTTCGGGATGTTCAACAAAACTTGAACTCCATCAAACTCACGCCTTTTATCTTTTCCTGCTTCAGGTGTTCCATCTCATGGGCTATATCATAGGCCGTCGAGCCATCAAAAACAAGTTCTTTGTCCGCAAGTTCTTCCACTTTTATCTCTTTTTCAATGGGATGGACCGTCGCCTTTATTATCCGGTCGCTTCCGATTCTGACCCTGTACGGCCGCCTGACAAGCAATCTTATTTCCTCATCCCCGCATTTCTCAAGCCTGTGTACAATTCCCTCTTCATCCTTGAGAACCGGATTCACGAAGAGATATATCTCCTCAAGGGAATAGCCCGTTTTCTTCTTTTCATCATAAACGGTTGTTTTGTCCATTACAGCTACCGTATTTATGTTTTCAGACGAATAACTCCAGTCGCCCCCGTCTCTTAAAGACAATAAAAGCGGTATAAAAGCGTCGGCGGGTATTTCAAAACTTGAAATAAGTTTTTTCTCAGCATTTGTAAATGCAATCGTCTTTTTAAGGGTCTCAATATCCATTTCTCTGGCAAAAAAATGTTGAATTCCCCTATCTTTTCAGGCTGACATTGATGGATTTCCAGTCGTCACCAACACCTCTTAAAGCTTCAATAGAACCTGCTATCGTCCCGCATAGGATTTTCCTGACAAAATCGTTCATCGGGATATCTTTCCCGTCAACTTCCAGAACAATGTCTGCATCTTCCATAAAATAACCTCATTGACATATATGCTTGATACCCGTAATAGTTTTACTGTAGAATACTTATGAATAATGTAAATGATAATCATGATATTATTATCATGGATGATTATAAATATTACAATATCACAACTAAATAAGATGGACAGGTGAAATAATTTATGAGATTAATAAAAAATGAAAATTTGAACAACCTGAGACTGTGCCTGGTTTTTTTGATGTCTGTAATCCTCGTGCTGATACCTGTTGCATCGGCTTCATTAGATAAAGATGCATCGGACGCCACTCAAAGCAGTGATGTGCAATCAGTCAAAGAAGAAATCGCAGGGGTAACAAAAGATGGCGATTTGCTTATTAAAGGTGTAATCGTGCACTATAAAGACAAAAATGATAAAGTCAAACCTATAAAACCATCCCGCCCTTCTGATTCTGGCTCCGGTTGTTATAAGTTGTTAGGTTACAAATGGTATCCAGACCAATTGCCCGTGAAATATGTTATCAATCCGGGCAATCCGTTCGGGTTAACGCAGGATTTCATAACTTCCACCCTGTACAGATCCACAGAAACCTGGGATAATGCAACTTCAACGGAATTATTCAGTAATACGTATCAGTTAGACCCTTCTGCCCGGTGGGGCATCTATGACGGCAGGAACAGCATGGTCTTTGGTAACAACTATGCCGACTCAAGAGCAATAGCTGTGACCACTTACTGGAGAAGTTTTATGGGAAAGCGGCTGCTTGAATTTGACATCTCATTCGAGACCGACTATACCTGGGGAGATGCAACCATTGACCCGTCAAAGATGGACCTGCAGAACATAGCAGTTCATGAAATCGGCCACGGAATAGGTCTTGCTGACCTGTACAATTCCTGTACCCAGGAAACAATGTATGGTTACTCCGGCTACGGAGAGACCAGAAAGCGTGACCTCAACTCCGGCGATATATCGGGATTACAGAACCTGTACGGCTCTTAATCCTTCTTTTTTTATCTTATTCTTTTTTAGAAAGATTTTAATCCACATAAATTATTGTGGGGTATTCGTGGGAATAATGCAGGAATACAAAATCAGGATTCAGGACATGAAAAAAGAGGAGAGGCCAAGGGAAAGGCTGATGAAGACCGGGGCTGCATCATTGAGCGATTCCGAGCTTCTTGCGATAATCTTAAGGACGGGCTCCAAGAAAGAAAATGTATTGAACATGTCCCAGAGGATATTATCTGAATATAACCTGAAGCAGCTTTCAGCAGTCAATCATGCCCAGTTGATGAAGATACACGGGCTTAAAGAAAGCAAAGCCGCGCAAATTGCCGCCTGTTTTGAAATCGCCCGGCGGCTTGAATCTTTCAGGGAGGAGGCAAAACCCAAAATAAATTCGCCCGAGGACGTTTACAGGCGGATATATCCCAAGATGAGGGAACAAAAAAAAGAATGTTTCATAGAACTCTGCCTCGATACCAAGAACCAGATTATAAAAGAGGAGACAGTCTCTATCGGCTCACTGAACGCCAATATCGTACACCCGAGAGAAGTGTTTAAGACCGCCCTGGCCGAGTCTGCAGCACGCATAATTGTGGCGCACAACCATCCTTCGGGCGACCCTTCCCCGAGCAGGGAAGATATCGAGATCACAAAAAAACTGATAGAGGCGGCAAATATCATAGGCATCACTGTGCTTGACCATGTAATAATCGGTGACGGACGGCATTTCAGCATGAAAGAGGCGGGGCATATTTAATCATGGCACTTTGCGCGCTGATTCTTGCAGGCGGCATGGGAAGCCGCCTCGGATACCAGGAAAAGGCCCTTATAGATATCAATGGCAAACCCCTCATAGCATATGTTATCGGGGCTCTGGGGAAAGCCGTGGATAATATCATAATATCTGTGCGCGACAGGGAACAGGGCGAATTGATCGATTCCCGTATGCCCGGATACAGGTTTGCATACGATACCTATAAAAACAGGGGGCCGCTTGCAGGCATACTCTCGGGGCTTTCGGCCTGCGATGATGAATACTGTTTTATTGCGGCCTGCGACATGCCATTCATAAATGAAAAAGTTGTAGCGCTCCTTTTTCGGAAATGTAATGGATTTGACGTTGCCCTCCCGCGCTGGGATGACGGCTCGCTTGAGCCCCTGCATGCTGTTTACAGATGCAAACCCATGATCAGGGAGACAAAAAAGGCAATTGAAAGGGACGAAACCATCATACTTGCACCAGTATTTCGGCTAAATGTAAATTATGTAGGCATGGAAGAAATTAGGAATTACGACCCTGAATTAAAGACGTTTATGAATGTTAATACTTATGAGGATATACAACAAATTATAAACAAATTTTAATATGTACCTCAAAAAATTTCCAGCAAAAGAATTAACTGACAGTACAACCAGTGAAACAACATATTCAGCAGCAGTGGAAGACACGATCGAACTCTTCGTAAACAAATTTCACATGGCTTCGATCCTTGCCACTCCCGAGATGCTAAAAGAGCTTGCCCTGGGTTATGCAGTCTGCGAAGGCATTGTGAAATCCTGTGATGATATAAAGGATTGCCGAATAGACGGAAAAATCATTCATATCGAGATAGAACCTACAGAACATCTTGAGCTATGGCGTGAGCTGCGCTCTTCGGGATGTGTGGGTGTCAGGTGGGATGAGAACGAGACAATCTCGGTCAATTCAGATACAATATTCAGCACGGATACAATCAGAAAAAGCCTCAGGTTCCTGGAATCCGATATATACAGGCAAACAAGAGGGACACATGCCGCATGCCTTGTCAATATCAGAGGGGATTGTGCGGTAAAAGCAATAGATGTGGGGCGACACAATGCTTTTGACAAGGTGGTTGGCCGCGCCTGTCTTGATAATATCGATCTTTCCAGGCATTTTATCTTATCTACGGGGCGGCAGTCAGCTGGCATGGTGCTGAAGGCGGCACGTGCGGGCATTCCTCTTGTTGCGACAAAAACTGCGCCCCTGAATACCGGCATTGAAGCTGCCGAAAGGACAGGGGTCTGTCTTGTATGTTTTGTTTCACCAAACAGTGTGTCCATATTTTCACATCCTGAGAGGCTCGGGCTATGAAGCCGCTTGTCATTTGCATCGTGGGAAAAAACAAGATTGAGAAAACACGGTTGATGGAAGCCTTGATAAAAGAGCTAAAATCCCGGGGTCTGCGGGTGGGCGCCCTGAAGCATCATAAGCACGGCGATTTCGAGATTGACATCGAAGGCAAGGATACATGGAAATATGCAAAAGCAGGGGCTGATGCTGTGGCGATATCATCGCCTGTCAAGTTTACTTTCATCAGGAATCTTGAAAAAGAGATGGGAATTGATGAGATCCTCGATATGTATTTTGGTGATGTTGATATTGTTTTTGCAGATGGTTTTGCACTATCGGATAAACCAAGGATAATCCTTGCCGATAATAAAGAAGATGTGGGAATTTTCGAACGGGGATGCACCATTATAGCGGTTGTTGGGAAAGCCGGGATGGGATTTGATGATATTGCTGCAATTGCGGATAAAGTGAGCCCACCGATTTGATGTTATTGTCAATCTTGAATTGGCCAGAGCTACTATCTGCCATACTTCCCCATCAGTTCTCCCTTTGCCAGTATGTGCCCTTTCATTGCTTTCTCCACATCCGACTTTGAGGCCCCCGGCGGCAGGTCAAGCTTTGTATCAAGAGCGTATATACGAAAATAATACCTGTGCGGCTTCCCGGGCGGAGGGGACGGCCCGCAATAACCGTTTTCCCCACAATCTGTTCTTCCCTGCCTGCTCCCGTCACCCAGGGTATCTTTTACAGGTATTGCTTTTGGCAATCCCACGGTATCGGCCGGGATATTATAGAGCACCCAGTGGACGAATGTTCCCCGCGGGGCGTCGGGGTCGTCCATTATCAACGCTATGCTCTTTGTGCTCCGGGGTATCCCGCTCCACGAAAGCGCGGGTGAAATATCCCTTCCGTCACCGGTATATTCGGAAGGTATCATTTCCCCTTCCTTGAACGCCTCGGCTGAAATTGAAATATTCTGCATTGTATTCACCTCCGTGATATTCGCTTCCGTATCATCTTTGACTACAGTGCATCCTGAAATGGCTGCAATGAGCAAAACAAAGATGAAAGGATAAATTTTCATTTATGCTCCCTGTTGTATTTCTGTTGCAGGCTGTAATTATAGTTTTCCGGGTTGCACCTTGCAGTGGGCTCAAGTATGTATTTTTTGCCAATTTTGACCCGCTAAAACTCAGGTTTCAATAAACTTGAAATACCATCATATACAAGATTATCAGATGAGGTTAGATTATGACAGATAGAAAATACGTGATAGAATCCAGAAGATATATCGGTGAAGATGGCAAAACGACTTTCGATACTTGGCTCACGAGTGCAAATGTGATCGAGATAAAACACAATGACCAGTATTTAGTGTTTTACCCGCTTGAGGGAGAACATGCGGGAAAGAAGCATTACATACCTTTCTCAAATATACATATCGTCAGAGAATTATAATATTAAAATTCTGTCTCTTCCAGGAATCTCTTGAATGTTTCTATTTCATTCTGGCTTTTCAGAATTTCATTTTTTATCTCATTCCCTATTTGGGTAATTATATTTTTGAGATTCTCAGTATCAAACCCTTTTGGAACTTGTACCTCAAAAAGATAATCCTTTGAGCCTACTTTTATTGACCCATATATGAAATCCTTATATTTCAATACGACATTTCGGATTATTTGCCTGATGGAATCGTTTTTAAACCTGTGGTCATGAATAATATATTCCGGTTCCGAATATTTCCATTCGCCATTTATAGGATACACCTGGATGGTATAGTTCAATTCATCCACATTTATCAATCTGGCTTTCAGCTTAAGGTCAATTTGAGTTTCTGTTAAAAATTCCGACCCGTTCATATTTTATACCCTCTTAATATAAGATAAATACATTATATATTTCAGGAACTAAAAAGCTATCGTAAATTCAAGCTTTTCAACTAAAGTCCATCGTCTGCACCTAAAGTCTGTCAAAATCGGTACTTTAAGTACAAGCTGTAAATTAATCAAAAAGTAAATGTAAGATAAATGAACTGGGCGGATTAGTTAAAAATCAGGATTGTAACCCTTGGATTTCATGTGATCCCGTATTTTTTTCTTACCGTATTTTGCCAGCAAGTTCATGGCAGTCCGGCTTATGGCGCCATGCCTGGCCATCCTTGCATAGT
>DATCUE010000038.1:0-12553 GCA_036567605.1 Candidatus Methanoperedens sp.
TCAAAAAGATAATCCTTAGAGCCAACTTTTATTGACCCGTATATGAAATCCTTATATTTCAATACTACATTTCGGATTATTTGTCTGATGGAATCGTTTTTAAACTTATGTTCATGAATTATATATTCAGGTTCCGAATATTTCCATTCGCCATTTATAGGATATACCTGGATGGTATAGTTCAGTTCGTCCACATTTATTAGCCTGGCCTTAAGCTTAAGGTCAATATTAGCTTTTGTCAAAAATTCCGACCCGTTCATATTTAATACCCTCTTAATATAAGTTAAATACCTTATATATTTCAGGAATTAAAAAGTTATCGTAGATTCAAGCTGTAGTTAAAGATCAGGATTGTAACCCCTGGATTTCATGTGATCCCGTATTTTTTTCTTACCATATCTTGCCAGCAAGTTTATGGCAGTCCGACTTATGGCGCCATGCTTGTCCATCCTTGCATAGTCAGGATAGAGTATATCAAACTTCTTTGCACAGATTTCTGCACATCTAAATAATAGCTGCCAGTGAATCTCATTAAGGTCTTTTTTTTCGCAGAATCTACTGCCATTTAACTTGCCTAATGGCACGAAAAACAGGGGTATAGGCACAAATTTGGAATTACCGATATCATCGAGTAGTTCGATTGTCTTTATGATGTCATTATCGGTTTCCCCTGGAATACCAAGAATAAGGGTAGTAACTGGTACTACATGGCTATCGTTACATATCCCTATACCTCTTTCAACAACGCTTGGCCATTCTTGAGGCTTGAAGGGCTTGATTTTTCCCTTCATGTGCTCATCTATAAGTTTGGGGCTCCCTGTCTCTAATCCTATCTGAACGCCTATATATGGGGTTTCCCTGCTTCCAAGATTCAGTATATCTGAGACCTCACCTGTAATTTCAGGAGCGCTACATATAGTTGAAAAGGCAAGATGAGAAATAGAAATATTGCCGTAGCCTGCGATTTTTACTGCATTTTCAAATAACTCTATAACTTGTTTTTTGTCTGGAATTAGCCCCTCTGCTTTATATCTAAAGACATCCTCTCCATGGAGAACAATACCTCTATCACTCCCCTTCTTGTTTATCGCAATCTCTTTCAGTATTTTATTCAAAGGCATGCTTCTGTGCCTGAGCATAGTTGGAACACAGAACTGACAACCTCTACCGCAGCCTCTTGATATTTCAATTACGCCGCAAATAGTGGGTTTGGTTATGCAAGGAATATCCTCAACTATTTTTCCTTCAATGATGCGTTCTCTTCTGGTATTATTAAGAATGTTTTTGAACAGCTCTGGCACCACATCTTCTCCTTCGCCGTTCACAATATAATCAATATCCAGAGCATGCCTGATCCTTTCATCTGCAAGCTGCCATGCTCCCGGTCCCCCCACTACTATATTGATTTGATGCCTATGTTTCAAAACAACTTTACTTCTCAATATCTCTTTAAACTTTTGGACCATATAGGATTCTCCTTCCCAGAGTTTGGAGAACGTTGAGGAAGCGGGGCCGATGCCCAGCGGATCTATGGTAGAAATACCGAGTATCTGCGTTTCACTACCGATCACATTATCCAGGTGTTCGGGATGAGCTGTCACAATTTCTTTTTCATTAAAACCTTTTTCTAACAGAGCAGCTTCAATTTTCCTCAAACCAAGCGGGGCGATTTTGACTATGCCTTTTGTATGGCCTATTGGCGGTGAAAAAAGAGAAAAATACAAGAAGTCAGGAATTATTCCTCTTGGAATGCAGGCTGAAAATCCCATGAAAATCCCTCCCTGATATTCACTCATCATAGTACGATCAGCAGTTAATACGATTTTATACCCCTTTCTCATGATATTACCTCACAACAATTCAGGTTTATTTGTACTGGTCACATATAATACCAATCTCTAATTTTACAAGGTTAGTGCCTTGGTTCAAGTTTTCAGCCTTTAAACTTTCGAAGTGGTAAAAAGGGATGAACTTGCTTTTGATATTTCAAGAATTCTTCCCCGAAATCTTGAGACAAATACTTGTCTTCCCGCGCAGCTGCTATAGCAATAAAGGTCATTATATAAGCCAAAGTTATTAGTATAATCGCAGTCAAAAACCAAGGTGCGTGGGGGATTAATGTTGAAAGCAATCCGAAAATGAAAATGTAAACACCCGTGTAAAGGGGATGTCTGATGAAGGCGTAAACCCCTTTTGTTACATGTTTTGTTATCTCAAGATGATATCCTATCCATGTGTGATATTTCCCAAGATCTATTTTTGCTTTTGCCGTAAGAAGCGTGCCAAGAAAAGTTAAGATAATGGCAACAAAATCAGAGAGCAAAAGCCGATCCAATGTAACAAGCACATACCCATAGATGCAGACCGTGATAAGATAGCAGAGCTTCAAGACAAGAATTAATTTATAATTTATAAGAGGATGCATTCCCTTCTTTTTTCTAAAATCAGAAATAAAAAGCAGCAAGGTGACAAGAATGATAAATTGGACCGTTTTAAATAAAATAAGGCTTTCCATGTTTCTTATGTCCGCCTATCAAATTTTTCTTCTCTTTACCTTTATTGCTCATAGGTATATATTTTCCATTTGTCGTTTTATTCATAATATGGTTCGGACATCATAAGTCACTAAAAATTCTGATTAAGTCATTGCATAACCGTTCCGTTTAAATGCTAATAGGTAATGCTACACATTATTGAAACACACATACCTGAGATTCTATGTTTGCCCGATTAATGGCATTGAAGAAAAAGCTGAGAACAAATTTACAATTTGAACCTTATCTCGAAGAGCGTTTCCGGGAAGATAATTTTGAGAAATCTCTACCTGATATTCGGGTTACGCTTTTGTTGGTAATCATTATCAGTGCCTTATTTGGTATTCTTGATGTTTTGATTATTCCAGAAACCAAGATTGTAGCCTGGACAATTAGGTTAACCATTATAATTCCATCCACATTACTCGTATTTTTTTTCACTTATAGAAAAGCCTTTCGACGCTATATGCAATTTGCGCTTAGCGCCAATGGTGTCGTAATTGGGTACAGTGTCATTGCAATGATTGCCTTTTCTAAACCAACAGAACCTGGTTTCCAATTTTACTACGCCGGATTGAGTCTGGTAATTATAGGGATTCATACTTTGTTTCGCCTAAGATATGTCTACTCGACTATCACGTCTCTAATAGTTATATTGGGTTACGAAGTGGTGGCAATTGGATTCCAGAATCTTCTCACCGGGCCGACACGACAAATAGAAATCCCGGTTTTCATTAATAACAATTTTTTCATTATATCTACGCTA
Source organism: Candidatus Methanoperedens sp. (assembly GCA_036567605.1). Classification (GTDB taxonomy): domain Archaea; phylum Halobacteriota; class Methanosarcinia; order Methanosarcinales; family Methanoperedenaceae; genus Methanoperedens. The sequence continues at coordinate 3,301 of DATCUE010000038.1, forward strand.
ATCCTCTCTAATATAGCGGGACTTACTCTTGAGATTTACATGCGAAAAGATTTTTTACAACGAATGGAAATTGAGAAAGCTAACGAGAAGCTAAAAAAACTCGACATGTTGAAATCTGATTTCATCTCTCTGGTCTCGCACGAACTCAGAACACCTCTTTCAGCAGTGAGAACATCGGCAGAAATCCTTCAATCCGAAGAGAAGGTGAACCCCGATGTGCAGAAAGAGCTGTTTGCAATAATCATAAGGAACATCGACCGCCAGACACAGTTGATCAATGACATACTCGACCTTTCAAAGATCGAAGCGGGCAAGATGGAGTTCAAACTGGAACAGGTGGATTTTCGTGAAATAGCAGGCGTAACTCTTGAAAATATCGGACAGCTCGCCTTGAAAAAAAATATAATAATCTCAATGGGGCTCCCTGACAAACTTTCTCCAGTGTTTGCAGACAGGGAGAAACTTATTATTGTGTTAAGTAATCTTCTTGGGAATGCACTGAAATTCACACCTGAAGGTGGGAGTATACTCTTGTCAGCAAAAGAAGATCAGGACAGCATAGAGGTCAGGGTTAAGGATACAGGTATAGGGATTGAGAAGGAGGAATTGGAGAAGATATTCTACAAATTCTATCAGGTGGAAACTACATCTCAAAGAAAAATAGGCGGCAGCGGGCTTGGGCTTTCATTATCCAGGGGAATAATCAGGGCGCACGGCAGTGAGCTGTGTGTGGAGAGCGAGCCAGGAAAAGGCAGCACGTTTTTTTTCAGGTTAAAAAAGGGCAGATATGACTCAAACGCTTTCTTGCCTACATCATAACCACGCATTCCGAGAGTGACAACGCTCAGGCAATCGGTGTCCCTTCTCTCCTTGTTAATTCCTTGAAAGCAGCCATCAACTTTTTCGTAATTTTTCCCGGTTTTCCATCCCCTATTGAACGCCCGTCGATCTTTGTGATAGGCGCGATCTCTGCGGCCGTGCCTGTAACGAATACCTCATCTGCGGTATAAAGATCAAAAAGTCCCATATTTGTTTCGGTTACCTCTATTCCTTCTTTAAGAGCGAGCTCTATGGCCGCTGCTCTTGTGATCCCGCGAAGGTTATTAAGCGTGGGGGGTGTAATAATCCTGCCATTTTTTACAGCAAAAATATTATCCCCTGAACCTTCTGAAAGATTGCCGTGAACATCAAATATTATCGCCTCATCGCCGCCCTTAACGTTCGCTTCGATTTTGGCAAGTATGTTGTTCAGGTAATTCAATGATTTGATATTGGGGGGCAGGGCCTCGGGTGCGTTCCTCCTGACACCTACCGTAACTGCTGTGAGACCTTTTTCATACAGGTCACCGTACATGGCTCCCCATTCCTGCGTGATAACGAACACATTGGGTTTGGGGCATTTCCTGGGGTCAAGCCCCAGGTCGCCATCCCCGCGCGTGACAATAGGCCGAATATAGGCATCGGTCAGCTTATTCTTCTTCAGCGTCTCAACAATGGCTTTTTTCATTTCCTCTTTTGAAATGGGGATTTTCAGGTCTATCGCTTTTGCAGAGTCGTACATTCTTTCAAGATGCTCATCCAGCCTGAAAACCCGGCCGTTGTAAGCCCTGATGCCTTCAAAAACGCCGTCTCCGTATAAGAAACCGTGATCATAGATAGAAGTTCTTGCCTCTTGTTTTGGCACAAATTTTCCATTGAAATAAACTAATAAGTCCATAAAGGTCCCAATCCCATAAGGAAAACAATGGATATATGCGTTTTGATTGGAAATAATGGATAAATTCCATTACTACCAGTAATTTTTGGAGAAGCTTGTATGCATGGATACCATATCAGGTATGCCCTGGTACCCGGGGCAAATCCGTAAATGGCGGAGCCACATATATTAAAACCGCAGGATCCGGTTTTTGATTTGAGAACTTTTCTTTTTAAGATTATATTAAAACGCAAGATTTATATTTAATGAATACATTTAAAGCGAAGGGTGAAATATTATGAAAAGTCTGTCAGTCAATGTTCTCGACAAAGCCGACGAAGAATTCGCTGATACCCTTATTGAACTTGGACTAAAAAGAAACGTAGCAAAAGTGCTCACATATCTAAAAAATGTAAAAGAAGTTACATCAAGAGACCTTGAAATGGGGTCAGATCTGAGGCAACCGGAAGTCAGTATCGCCATGCGTGAACTGGAGGAGCTTGGCTGGATCGCGGAGAGGGAGGAGAAAAAACCGGGAAAAGGCCGCCCATATAAGATTTATCAGCTCAACACGAGTGTGGATGCAATTATTGAGCATCTTGAGAACCAGAAGAAGAAGGAATCACAGGCCATGATGGCAAGCATCAAACGCCTGAAAGAATTGACTAAATAATCATCCGGAAAATGGGTGGGGAATAAGTGTATTTAATATTATATTAAATTTATTTTTTAATTCCTTTGTTTTTCCTCAGGAATCCCGCATACATCGCACCCTTTATCTGAAGGATTGAGCTTTTCAGAGTCAATAGCCCTTGTGCCTTCAGCAAGTACGGCGGCGTTAGATAAGGAACCCGCGATAAGTATTGCATCAAAGATCTCTTCTTTTGTGGCTCCAAGCCTCTGGGCGACCCGGATATGCAGTTTAAGGCAGTGCTCGCACCTTAGGGCCGCAGACACACCTATTGATATCAGTTCGATCGTTTTTGCATCAAGTCGCTTGAATTCCCGGAATATCTCATTATCATAAAGTATCTTTGCCGCCAGCAATTCAGGCGACTGTTTCATGAAATTAAGAATGTAAGGGACTTCGCCGTAAACTTTTTCCACCTGTTTTAATAATTCTTCGGCAGCTTTATCCGGCTCCTTTTTTAAGATATTTTCAAAATCCTGTAATTCCATATTTCTGTTGAAACATTTGTATTCCAATACTAAATAAACATTTGCATGAACATTTTCACAACAACAATTAAACCTGGGCGTTCCATATTAACGTGAATTATCGGAGATACCATGACCAAAGACCTTGTATTCATAACAGTTATAGGCAAAGACCAGAAGGGAATAATAGCAAGGATTTCAAATGCTGTTTTTACGCATAACATCAATATCGAAGACATGAACCAGAAAGTCATGGAAGGATATTTCGTGATGACGATGCTGGCAGATATGTCAGATTCAGGTTTAACGATAAAAGAATTAAAAAAAGAGCTTGCTGTGATCGAGATAGAAATGGACCTGAAGATCCAAGTCCAGCATGAGAATATCTTCAAGACCATGCACAGGGTGTAACTGTATGGAATATTCTCTTGATGAGGTCATGGAAACTGTCCGCATGACCCTTTATCATAATTTCGATATACGGACAGTGACGCTCGGGATAAACCTGAAGGACTGCATCAATTCGGATATTGAAGTATTCAAGTCAAATGTGTATAATAAGGTTATAGATTATGGAAAAAGGCTCGTCCTTGAGGCAGGGAAACTTGAGGATAAATATGGCATCCCGATAATCAATAAAAGGATTTCTGTAACGCCCGTATCCCTGATAGTCGAGTCAAACGACGGGAAAGCACCGGTTGAGATCGCAAAAACACTTGACGGTGCAGCTCAAGATGCCGGCATAGATTTCATAGGCGGGTACGGCGCGCTTGTACAGAAAGGGATGACGGCATCAGATGAGCGGCTCATAGACTCGCTTCCCGACGTCCTTTCAGGGACAGAAAGGGTATGCGCTTTCCTGAACCTCGGTTCAACAGTCTCCGGCATGAACATGGATGCCGTGATAAAGACAGGCAAAATATTGAAGGACATCTCAAACAGGACTGAAAATGGTATCGGCTGCACGAAATTTGCGGTATTCTCAAATGCCCCGGAAGATAATCCCTTCATGGCAGGCGCCTTTCATGGCATAGGGGAGCCTGATTTTTCACTGAACATCGGCATAAGCGGGCCAGGCGTTGTGAGGAGCGTTGTAGAGAAGAACACGAAATGCGACCTGACAGAGCTTTCCGAAGTCATAAAGCGCACGGCGTTCAAGATAACAAGGGCGGGAGAACTGATAGGAAGGGAACTTGCCTTGAATATGAATGTCCCTTTCGGGATAGTTGACATCTCGCTCGCATCAACAACGAAAGTGGGAGATTCCGTGGCCGGAATAGTCGAGCTTATGGGCGTCGAAAGAATGGGCGCACCTGGAAGCACTGCGGCACTCGCGCTCCTCATCGACGCCGTAAAAAAGGGCGGTGCAATGGCGTCTGGGAACGTAGGGGGATTGAGCGGCACATTTATCCCGGTAAGTGAGGATTCGGGCATGAACGAAGCTGTCCGGGTGGGTGCTCTTTCGATCGAAAAACTTGAAGCCCTGACCGCCGTGTGTTCTGTGGGACTTGATATGATAGCCATACCTGGCGATACCCCGGCCGAAACCATCTCAGCGATAATCGCCGATGAACTTTCCATTGGCATCGTGAACGGGAAGACGACAGGGGTCAGGCTTATCCCGGTCCCGGGCAGGAAGGCGGGGGATTACGTGAATTTCGGTGGGCTCATGGGTGAGACCTATGTTATGGATATAAGCAGGTTCTCTTCAGGCGGCTTCATACTGCGCGGGGGAAGGATGCCGAGCCCGATCACGAGTATGAGGAATTAAAAGAATAATAAAGAGATAATTTATTACTAATGAAATATATTCTATTAAAAAATGGGTGTAGAAATTGAAAATATCTTAAAGAAAGTCTTTGCTGCCAGAAAATATATTGAACTCTCCGACCTGGCAAAGCCTCCGCTTTCTGAAGAGTATACGGATTATTTCCAGATAGGCGAGTTGAAAACAATAATTGATAAATTCAATGCGATTAAGGTGTGTTGATATGGAGAACTTTTAAATATATGTCATTTAACATTAAAGTTCCTTACTTTAAGCAGGAAAGCTGGTATGCATGCGGACCCGCGTGTATGCGAATGGTTCTTGCATATTTTGGATTCATAAAAACAGAAAAAGAAGTTATGGAAGCTTGCGGTACCACCGAACTTGGCACAACGTCAACACAAATATCAACAGCCTTTCAAAAATTTGGCATCAAAGCATCATCGGTCAAGAATGCAAACATTGAAGACCTTAAGCATGAAATAAATGAAGGAAGACCGGTGATAGTGCTGGTCGACCCGAGCCACATTTACGGCGGCATAAGTGGCTTTGGCCATTTCATAGTAATAGTTGGCTTTAAAGATGAAGAAATCATATATCATGATCCGGATGAACCACATGGAGAATCTATAAAGTGTGAACTTGAAGCATTTCTTATGGCTTGGAATGCTACAAGATGCTGGATGATCAAAATAGAAATGGAGTAATATGAATAAAGAGATCTATGAAACCGCAAAAGAATATCTCATTGAGAATATAGGCGAATTAGTTTCTGCGGGTGATGTTTATTATGATGCACAGCAGAGCACATGGAATGTCAAAATCTTAGCAAAAACCCCGCATGGCATATTTATTTTGGGAGAGATGCGTCTTGATCAGAATAAAAATATAGTTGATATTCCCACTAAAGAAACTCTTCTAACTATTTTGAAAAACAAGTTGCAGGAAGACCGTGTTCTCATTGATGTACCCCGCACAGAACTTTCCCGGGTTAAAAAAATGATAAGCGGTGTACGGATTTACGGTTAAAGAAAATTATTTTTAGGTTCACAAATATGTCCAGTGATCAAAAGTCGCAGCCTGGCCAGCGTATCGGCCATTCTCATCCAGGATATTCCAGACGGTAGCCCGCTCAACCAAAAATCGGCGGCCACTCTTGGATATTCGCACGCCGCGGTAATCGTCGACATATCCGTTTCTTGTGACCTGAGATAATATCCTTGCACGCTCCGCGCGGTTCATGGGCTCTGCTGTGAGGCTTGACGGCATACTTGTGAATTCCTCCCATGTCATTTCCCATAGAGCGAGTGCTGCCTGGTTACCGTAGTTCAAAATCGGGTCTTCCTGGGTTCCGTGGGAAAGTACAATGAACGGTTGATAAAACAATGCCCTGGTGCGCTCTTTTGGCGGTTTTTCGGCTGGAATGAGCTCGCGCCCTGTCCAGTGGCGGTAGCTGTCCAGCAGGCGTTGAATGTGTTCGATTAGAAGCTGGTCGTCAAGAGGTACAGTCATAGATGTGACAGTTATGGACTATCTTATTTGTTAAATGTTTATCGCATCGTCGTTAATCGTTTTTTTCATTGCTGTCTATGAACCACGGTTCGTTAAAAGAAAAGATTGCGTTTGCTTTAACCACTGACAATATTCAGTATAGATTACAGGTTCTAAATTCATTTTTTAACCCACTTTCCATCTCATCTCATTCTATCCTTTTTTAAAATACTTAATATTTATATTGGATTATGGTAGATTGCAGTTACGTTTATACCGAACAAATCCCATTCTTTGATTTCAATGCTCGACATGTAGAATGTTCGCTTCAAATAGTATGTATTTGAAAATTAAGAAATAATAAGGGTTGATGCATCTTATACGGCCTCGTACATCGTAAGGGGTTTGGGGTGACTGAGAACGATAGGTAGTTTTCATGCTCCAGTAAAGCATGAGTCCAGAACAACTTCATATAAAGTTAAAACTAGGCGCGAATAAAATCTGTTTTGGGGTATGTACCTGGAACCAGGTAATGTTTTATTCAATCAATCGACTTTATTTATTGTCAAAATGCAATATGACGGATCAGAGCTATGTTTACATGTAGATTTTAATTTTTGTCCATATAGCTTTGAGCTGAAGCCATCAATATATCCTAATAAAAAACAACACCGCTGATTGGGTTTTTGATTAGGACAACTTCCTATAAATGGAGAGATAATTTTAAGTTCTACCAAAGAATCGGAATGTCGAAAATGTTCAAATTTGCCAATACCAGAACTAGAATCATATTCTAACCATTTTTCCAGTTTATCTTCAATATTTAAGTTTAGTCCTTTACGCTCAAGTTCTCTTTCAAAAGAATCATAAAAATTCTCCCCTACCTTTTTCCCGATGTTATAAGTTGCCCCGCCATTACTTATGTTATCAAAAATAATATTTAGAGTCTCATCTCTAAGCGATATATTCCTGAAGTTTGTTGTGGCATCATATAGAACACCTGTATTTCTATTCAATCTTAACTTTATTGCACGATATTGTCCTGGAAGCAACATCAAAATAAAAAACAATAAAACCACTATTTGAAAAAAGAGGAAGCTAAAAAAAAGCCCCGATGCAACATCTGGTTTGCTTTCCTTATAGGTCGGATACAAGAAACCAGAAACAGTTGCCAATAATTGGAGAACCGCTAAAACCCTAGTCGTTTTATCAGAAGAGGCAATCTTATAAATTTGTTCGTCCAAAAAATTCTTAAAACTCATCGTGCCTCTATTTCTCCACAAAGATTGGTTAACATCATCTCTGTTACTTCTTTTATTGAACTGGTTTGTCCTAAAACCCACATCAATTTCGGAATTGCAGCCTCAGTAATCATATCCTTTAAAGGGATAGCTCCGACTTCTTTCAATTTTCTTGACGAGATATAGGTATCCATTAATACGCTTCCCTCATGCTGAGAGGTTATAAACACAGGAATTTCTTTAGATTTTGCAGTATCAAGAGATTTTAATAAGGAATATCTACTCCTAATGCAACCTGTGCCGGAATTATAGAGTTCTAAAATAATTCCTTTTGTATCTCCTTTTTCAATCACATAATCAATCAATTCAGGATTAAACCCTGGGTATACTTTAAAGAATGAAATTTTGTCTTCTATATTGATTTTTTTAATTCTATCTTCTTGGTTTTTTAATTGATTACTTTTTTTTTCATTCAGTTTAATTATTTGGCTTAATAATTGATGATTTACAATCTTTATCAAATCCTTTTTCGAAAGAAATCTTTTTTGAAGTTTTCCTATCATTTCAACATTCACAGATTTAAAGCAATTATCGTAAAACTTTTCCTTTCTTGCTCTGCAGCCAAGGTGGATGTCGCTTGATTGATTCTCAATTCCTGAAAAAACAAGAAAAATTCCTTTAAATCGATTATCTAATGCTACCCTAATCGCATCGTGCATGTTTGTCGGTGCATCAGTTCTTTCTACTTCTAAAGGAAAGTTAGAGCCTGTCATTACTATAGGAATTTCTATACCTTGAAGCATAAAAGATAATGCAGCAGATGTATAACACATAGTATCGGTTCCATGTGCTACTACAATAGATTCGACTCCATCATCGATAGCTTTATGAATGGATTTTACTATCAACTTCCAATCCGAAGGGATTATATTTTCGCTAAATTCTTTGATAGGCGTATCTGAGGAAATTTCCACTTTTTCTTGCTCTAGGTCAGCTTCCAATAATGGGTACTTTTTAAATAATAACTCCATGAATTGTTTCCTTTTGATGTCTTCCTCTATAACTCCGCTCTCAGAATCTTGTTTTCCACCAATAGTTCCACCAGTGTATAATATTCTTAATTTTCGCACAGTCACCTTTTTTGTAAGAAATCCTATTTAATGCTATCTCTTAAATCATAATTCCCTACGCCTGAATTAAAAATTAGAAATCTATAAAATCAAAATGATGCAAACCCTTGAGCATCCCACTGATGCCTTTCAGATTTCGAACCGAGGTCGGTGACGAATATATATTTTTAAGAAATTGCGTATAATTTTATGTAATGTGTATTTTTTCCGAATCTTCTCAGAAAAAGCAACTCTGTATCAATTATTGTATATGCGCCAAAATAGGAGTGCCCCTTTTTTCTATCACTGATTCCATATTTTTTCTAAGCACATATCTAATATTTTCACATATAGTAGTAGTTTTAATTTTTAACGTTTAGTAGTAGCGAGCCGAGCGAAGCGAGGCGAGCGTACAGGGGTTCAGGATAGGTAAGGTCAAGTAAAGTATCAGGTGGGGTATCAGCGTAGCGGAGGCGGAGCCGGAGCGGAGCGTACATGATCCGTTATAACAGTATCCTTTTTCTTTCGGGGGTTTGGGGCGAAGCCCCGATTCGTTTTTTTTGAACCACGTTTCATAGCCGACTTAGCGGGCCGCCGGCAAAACCAGTGAATACACTCCCGCAATCTTATCCTTCGTGCCCATAAGGATAACAATATCCTGCGCCGACAGACGGACATCGCCCGCCGGATTTGTAATTGTCTGCCTTCCCCTCTGGATGGCAAGCACCGTGACACCGTAATTCTTCCTGAACCCAACCTCTGCAAGTGTCTTCCCGGCAAGGGGCGAAGA
>DATCUE010000039.1:0-4929 GCA_036567605.1 Candidatus Methanoperedens sp.
TCCCCGGCTACAGCGGCTGCAAGCGCGCTTTACGGGGAGATAAAAGATCCGAGAAAAATTTAGATAAATCAAAAAGTTTAACATGACAATTAAGGGCGCAAGTAAGGTAATGGAATGCTATGGGGTGAAAAAAGGAGAAAGCGTTCTCATAATAGTTGATACTTCAACTCCTTCGTCCATAGGCAATAGCCTGTTCGATGCAGCCAGGAACCTCGGATGTGAAGTAATGATAATTACAATGCTTCCGAGAACGAGACATGGGGAAGAGCCGCCTCATGCGGTGGCTGAGGCCATGAAGAATTCCGACGTGGTTATTGCTCCCACCACTTTTTCCCTCACCCATACGCAGGCGCGGATAAATGCGTGCAAAGCAGGCGCACGCGTCGCTTCAATGCCCGGGATCACGGAGATGATGATGGCATCAGGCGGGATAACAGCAGATTGTAGTATAATAAATGATACTGCCATCGCAGTTGGCAAAAGTCTGGAAAAAGCATGCAAGGTGAGAGTTGTTACTGAGTCCGGCACGGATATCGAATTTGATCTTGAGGGGTGCAAGTGGATGATGGATACGGGATTATGTCATGAATCAGGTCGCAGCAGCAATCTTCCGGCAGGTGAGTTGTACATAGCGCCAAAGGATGCTAACGGCGTTTTCGTAGTTGATGGCTCAATGAGTGGATTTGGCCTCCTTGACTCACCACTTGAATTCACAGTCAAGGGAAGGTATGTGACTGGCATCAAAGGCAAACTCGCAAAGAATTTGAACGCCATGCTTGACAAGGTCGGAAAGAAGGCGCGCAATATCGCCGAATTCGGAATCGGCATCAATCCCAAAGCGCGGCTCATCGGCAACGTGCTCGAGGACGAGAAAGTGGGGGGCACGGTGCATGTCGCACTGGGCGATAACAGCACATTCGGCGGGGATGTCGTTGCCGGGATACATCTTGATGGGATTATCACTAAACCGAGGCTTTTTGTGGACGGCGAAGAATTTAATTTAAGTAATTACATTATATAATATTATGGATGAAGTAGACCAGTCTGCTGTTTTTTTCAGGTGTGGCGTCTGTGGTTTTGAGTTCGAGGCCGATCCCAATTTTGTTCCCATACCCTGCCCGCAATGCGGAAGCGAGAATACCGTGAGGATTTAGATACTGAATACTAATAGCAGGATGAACACGATTAAGAAAAATTTCGGACAGGCATTTGCTCCCGCTCATATATCGGGTATTTTCGTGATATACTTGAAAAAAGACGCCTCGCTTTCAGGCTCTATGGGCTGCGGTATCTGCCTTGAAGATGGGGCGCTAACAAAAATATGCGCCACACACGACACCACAATTAAGATCAATGGCGCTGTCAGTGAAGCGCCCACAACCATGTCAACCATAAGACTCCTGACGGAAGAACATGTTCTTGTTGATACCACGCTTGGCATACCTGTAGGCGCTGGATTTGGAGCAAGCGGTGCAGGAGCTATGAGCACGGCGCTTGCACTCAATGAAGCTTTGTCCCTGAATCTGACCCTCAATGAACTAGCCCGCGTGGCGCATACAGCCGAGGTGACAAATAGAACGGGTCTTGGCGATGTTGCAGGGCAAACCTGTGGAGGCATCGACTTAAGAAAAAAGGTCGGAGTTCCCGGTATCATCGATAGGATCCCGTGCAAAGATATGCAAATTTCATGGGTCAGTTTTGGGGAGATATCAACCAGATCCGTATTGTCAGACGACTTGAAAAGGAAGACAATTAATAAAATTGGAAAATCAAGGCTCAAAGAACTTATGAAAAGACCTACGCTTTCTAATTTTTTCCGCCAATCAAGCGCTTTTGCCAAAGAGATCGAACTCATGAGCCCGCAGGTAAAGGATGCTATCGAAGCCGTAGAGGCAGGCGGAGGGCTTGCAAGCCAGGCGATGCTCGGGAACACTGTTTTTGCCATAAACGCTGGTGATGCACTAATGGAATTCGGTGAAGTGCATCTGAGCAGGATCAGTCATGCAGGAGCGCACCTGCTATGATACCAAAAAGCCACCCACGGTATAAGTCCTTATTGACCCGGGACCTCGTCGTGGAAGGTGTGGAAAAGGGAATAACAGGCATACATGGATTGATCGCGCAGGGGAGGGGAGAGGCATTTGATTACCTGATCGGTGAAAAAACATCCGAAAGCGCATTGAAGGCAGAAAAAGTGGCTGCTGCGTTATTGCTTCTTGCAAAAAAGCCGGTCATATCTGTCAACGGTAATGTTGCGGCTCTTGTGGCGAAGGAGATTATCAAGTTGAGTGATTCTGTAAATGCTCCGCTTGAAGTCAATTTATTCTACAGGACTGAAGAAAGGGTAAATAAAATAATTGAATATTTGCGCTCGCTTGGGGCCATAAGATTATACACTAAAAGTGATGGATTGATTCCCGGTTTAGAACATGAAAGAGCCAAAGTGGATATTGACGGTATTTTCAATGCCGATGTAGTTCTTGTCCCTCTTGAAGATGGCGATAGATGCAAAGCATTGGTCGATATGGGAAAGACCATCATCGCAATCGACCTGAATCCTCTTTCAAGGACAGCGGAGTGTGCGGATGTAACAATCGTGGATAATATTACACGTGCTGTGCCAAACATTGCAGAATTTGGGGAAGAACTAAAAAAATTAAAAGAAGATGAACTTCAAAAGATGGTAAAGGGCTTCGATAATAAGAAAAATATGAATGAATCATTAAAGGAAATAATAAGATATTTGTCAGATTCAAAGATACGATTTCATATTGATAAAAATAAAGAAAACAAAAAACAGGCCATCCACAACTCTTATATATGAGAGGGTAGTAGTGAGGGAAGCCCGGCGATTAAGTTGCCAGGTCATATGTAATGAACTTGTGTATATAGAACCATACACGAGGGAACCTGATGAACGGTAGTTATTTATGCTGATAAGTCGTATAAGTAATTAAAGTGAGGGTACTCAGAAATCAGAAAAAACTTCTGGTTTTTGCGGTAAAATATAATGAACTCGTTTATGAAAATCGTATACGAGGGAAAGAGATATATATGATAAATTACATATGTATCGTTTCCTGCGTGATGATACACAAAGGAATGTTGTGTTGTTGAAATACAACGATTATTTATCACCACCTTTATTCATGGTTAAATTAGGCGTCGGCCCAGATTATAGGGAGACCTAAACGTGAAGGGCTGCTTTCCAACCATGATACATCAAATGGAGACAAGAACGCAGTTTCTCGTCTGACATTGGCGTGACAGTTCGGTTAATTCCAATCGATTGATGGGAATTAACAAGGAACTATTGTACCTTATATAATAGTTCCTCCTAAAATTCCGATAGTTTATAACTCGGACTTAAATCCGAGGACTTCTTTAAACGTGTGCAGATATAAACCCCGGACTTAAGTCCGAGGAATAGATCAACAATTCTGGTTGATCCTGCCAGAGGTTACTGCTATCGGGGTCCGACTAAGCCATGCGAGTCGAGAGGGGTAAGCCCTCGGCGTATTGCTCAGTAACACGCGGATAACCTGCCCTTGGGTCCGGGATAACCCCGGGAAACTGGGACTAATACCGGATAGATCAAAGATACTGGAATGTTCTATGGTCCAAAACTCCGGTGCCCAAGGATGGGTCTGCGGCCTATCAGGTAGTAGTGGGTGTAACGTACCTACCAGCCTACGACGGGTAAGGGTTGTGAGAGCAAGATCCCTGAGATGGATTCTGAGACATGAATCCAGGCCCTACGGGGTGCAGCAGGCGCGAAAACTTTACACTGCGGGAAACCGCGATAAGGGGACCCCGAGTGCCAGCACCTAGTGCTGGCTGTCCCGCTGTTCAAAAAACAGTGGTTAGCAAGGGCCGGGCAAGACCGGTGCCAGCCGCCGCGGTAACACCGGCGGCCCGAGTGGTAGCCGTTATTATTGGGTTTAAAGGGTCCGTAGCCGGCTTATTAAGTCTCTTGGGAAATCTGGCGGCTTAATCGTCAGGCGGCCAAGAGATACTGGTAGGCTTGGGACCGGGAGAGGTGGGAGGTACTCCAGGGGTAGGGGTGAAATCTCGTAATCCTTGGGGGACCACCGATGGCGAAGGCATCCCACCAGAACGGGTCCGACGGTGAGGGACGAAAGCTGGGGGCACGAACCGGATTAGATACCCGGGTAGTCCCAGCTGTAAACGATGCTCGCTAGGTGTCAGGTGCGGTGCGACCGCATCTGGTGCCGCAGTGAAAACTTGAAGCGAGTCACCTGGGAAGTACGGTCGCAAGGCTGAAACTTAAAGGAATTGGCGGGGGAGCACTACAACGGGTGGAGCCTGCGGTTCAATTGGATTCAACGCCGGAAAGCTTACCGGGTCAGACAGCAATATGAAGGTCAGGCTAAAGACCTTACCGAATTCGCTGAGAGGAGGTGCATGGCCGTCGTCAGTTCGTATCGTGAGACATCCTGTTAAGTCAGGCAACGAGCAAGACCCGTGCCCACAGTTGCCAGCATTTTCGCAAGAAAGATGGGCACACTGTGGGGACCGCCGCTGCTAAAGCGGAGGAAGGAGCGGGCTACGGTAGGTCAGTATGCCCCGAATCACCCGGGCTACACGCGGGCTACAATGGTTGGGACAATGGGCACCAACACCGAAAGGTGAAGGTAATCTCCTAAACCCAGCCTTAGTTCGGATTGAGGGCTGCAACTCGCCCTCATGAAGCCGGAATCCGTAGTAATCGCGTATCAAAATCACGCGGTGAATACGTCCCTGCTCCTTGCACACACCGCCCGTCAAACCATGCGAGTGAGGTCTGAATGAGGGCATGCTTTAACATGTTCGAATTTAGGCTTCGCGAGTGGGGTTAAGTCGTAACAAGGTAGCCGTAGGGGAATCTGCGGCTGGATCACCTCCTAAAGCAGCACACAAACGTGTGCT
>DATCUE010000040.1:0-12808 GCA_036567605.1 Candidatus Methanoperedens sp.
AGAATGGCAGGATAAAAGTTGCCCAAAACGCATGCAGGAGGGGGGCTGCAAGGCTTAAGGGCTGCGTGAACAGGTTAATTCCTTCAATAGACCGCAAACCTGCAGACATTGATAGCACGATAAAGAAAGCCGCCGAAATTCTAAAGGCAGCAGAGTCGCCCATGCTCTTTGGTTTTAGCAATTCGACCTGTGAAGCCCAGGCAAAAGGCATCGAGCTTGCCAGGGAATTGAACGCAATGATCGACGATACTTCTTCTTTCTGCCAGGGGATACTGATAGAGAAAGTCCTCCAGAAAAAGTTCAGTACATGTTCTCTTCCCGAAGTCAGGAATAAATCAGACGTGCTCATATACTGGGGCTCGGATGCACAGGACTCGCAGCCCCGCCACCTCTCGCGTTTCTCATACTTTCCGCGCGGCGAGGAAAGGCAGCGGGGATATGAGGAAGACCGGATCGCCATAGCCATAGATGTGCGGGAATCCAATACTGCAAAAATATGCAAAGGCCACTTTTACAGGATACCGTTAAAAGGCGACAGGGAATTTATTCTTGCCCTTATTGATGCGCTCTCCGGGAAAGTGCCGGCGTATGATGCAAAAAGAATACTTGAACTTGCTGGCATAATGAAAAAAGCCGCGTTCGGTGTGATATTTGCAGGTATCGGCCTCACTTATTCGATAAAAGAGGACATCGATGTCCTCGCAGCCCTGGCCGGGATGCTTCCGAATTTCCATGTTATGCCCATGATAGGGCATTACAACATGCGCGGATTTAATGAAGAACTGTTCAAAGAAACCGGTTTTGTGAACAGGGTAAAGTTCAACGGACAGGCTGTTCATGATAATAAGTATTCCATTTTAGAGGTTTTAAAGGAGAATAGAACAGATGCTCTGCTTGTTATTGGTTCAGATCCGCTCTCAAGCCTTCCCGGTCATGCATTGACGCATCTTGCATCCATGCCCGTGATATGCATCGATCCCTGTGTTACCCTCACATCAAAAATAGCGACGGTTACCATCCCGTGCGCCGTATCGGGAGTGGAATCCGACGGCACTGCCGTAAGAATGGACGGGGAAAGAGTAAAATTATCAGGGGTCATAGAAAATAATTATCCAAGCGATAAGGATATCATCACGCGTATAATGGAGGCGGCCTGATGGGACTCGACGTGGGAAGATTTTTAAAAAGCCCTGAGTTTGACATCAGGATCACGACTTACAGGGATATTTTCCAGGTTGAGGCACTTGAATCCAACAGGTTCGGCGAAGAGTATAAAAGGCTCTCGGCGGCTGTTACTATGAGCAAGAACGACCTTGTGAAAATGGGATTGAAATCCGCTGACAGGGTAAAGCTGACCAATAACAACGGCAGCATTATTGTTGAAGTGAAGGAGTCAAAAAGAGATGAACCCGGCGGTATTGCCTTTATGGTGAACAGCCCCTGGTCAAATGCTCTCGTCTCAGGGGACACCGCAGGACGCGGGATACCCGAGTTCAAGAATATAACCGCAAAGGTATCCCTGACAAGAGATGAGATTACAGCGCTTGAAAAGTTGATGCCGGGAATAGAAAGGCGAGCGTAAAAATTATTAGTTATTGTTGTGTTATGGCTGATGTGATCGAATGATAACGAATAAACTTCTTATTTTTTCCCTGATAGTGCTGCTGATCGCATATCCGGCATCCGCCGGTGAAGTAACCCTTGACAGATGGGTCCTGAATGTTATAATTCACGAAGATGGTACTGTGGAGGAAATAATACAGACAGAAATCGATAATGGAGGCTCATCTCCCCTTGATGGTTTCTCCTTCGTTGTTCCGTCGGCAAGAATATCAACACCGAATGTTTCTACTTTTTCCCAGGGTGGGCAGTCGGTTGAACTTAAAACTGTTACTGGTGGAACGCAGGTCATTATAAATTTCAATACCGGGCTCGAGACTGGGAAGAAATGGGACGGGCGTATTGATTTTAATGCTGAGAACTGGGCCGTAAAAGAGGGACAGGACTATTCAATCGATGTTCCCGTTGAAGCTCCGCAGGCTGTTATTTCAGGAAAAAGCTCAAAGATGAATATAGCCGCAGAACCTGAAATCCGAAGCCAGGTATTCCTTCCACGATCCGTGAATCCCACATCTGTTGAACCCTCAGTTGATGCAGCAACGAAGAAACCGGCATATAAGAAATTGCTGCAATACAATAAATTCGAAGGTGCTGACACAGGTGCGGACCTTATTGTCCTGACATGGTTCCAGTTGAAGATCGGGGATATAATCAAAATAAAAGGAACTTATTCAGGAGATCTGGATAAAATAGTTGAAGTCAATGGGAAAACAAGGATACTGTCAGACCGGATCAAGGAAGCAAAAGCACAGGGCAGGGCTGTTTCAGAAGCAGAGTCCCACCTTTCAAATGCAAGGGCTTACAGTAACCAGGCGCTTGATGAGTTCTGGGAGAAAAAAGACATTTCAGCCTCAATAGATGCGGCAAATAATGAAATAAATCTTGTAGAAAAAAGTCTTTCATCCGGGAATACGGTGCCGGGACGAACCGCCCAGACACCGGAAAGCAAAAAAACCCCCGGGCCGGGAATAATTTACATCATTTCCATAATGTTCATTATTCATCTTCTTAAAAGAAAAAATAGGCCATTTTAATTATATGGATGAGGAAAATCAATCCCTTTTTTAGTAAGGTTTAAATAGCTTCATCATTATCATAGAGTTCATCCAAAGGGAGTCTGCAGTAAAAGTTGCAGTAGGACCTTTTCTAAATGGAGGAAAAATATGGCAAAAATTATGCATGCACAGACAGTTCTCACAATGGAAGATATCGATGCCCTGAAACAAAAGACGGGCGAGAGCAGCACAAAGGACGCACTTGCCAAGGCGGTCACACATTTTCTTGAATGTGAATATACCCAGGTCGAGGACATGTGGGCAAAGAAACTTGAGAAAGTAGTGAAGCGAAAGAAGAAAGAAGAAGAGATTTAAAGCCGCATTCTTCCTATTATCAAGAAATCAATTTCTGAGTCGACGGCTGCAAAGATCATTTCTTTTCTCACGCTGTTGGCAAGTCTCACAGCACGGGATAGCTGCTGCAGGAGAAAAACATGGTCTTTATTTAAAGCATGAACAAGATAATCGGAATGGGAGATGCCTTCGAGTGTCTTGAATTTTTTATAGACCCTGAAGTGCGTCCCGAATTTGAACCCTGTTTTCGGAACAAGTCCCCTGTTTCGCAATTCTTCATAAACCCTGTATTTTATCATGAAATCGGATTCGATTTTAGATGCGGTTTCTGAAAATTCAACAAAATCCAGTCTTTCATGGTTCCTTTTTTCAATTTCCAGGACGCCCTCATTTAAAAGAAAACACGATTCTACAAGCGATAATTGCAGGTGGCCCTCGTCCATCGACCTGCCAAAAAATCCAAGATTCTGGAGTGTGCCTGAGACTTCCGGGTCCCATACCATGCACCTGTCCTCAAGCAGGGTTGCCACTGATAATGAACGGCCCAGATCCAGTTCACATGAACCCGACGGATTTATTCTTTTAACCTCATAGTAAGTAATGTCGCTTTCCTCATCTACTATCGCAAGGACAAGACGTTTCTTTAAATTTTCAACCGTATCAAGATGCTTATTCAGGTCAGAAAGCAATAACGGGACCCGCTCGGAAGTTACAAAGACAAAAAATTCGGCCGGGGTCTTGCCAGGATGCCCACCGCGGGGATACACCCTGAAACCCGTAACCGAGGGCTGGATATAATAGCCCCGCTCCCTCAGGTCTTTATAAACTATGTAGAATAATTCAAAATTATCGACCAGGGTTGAGGCATTCAGGAAAAATTGGTTAAAATCAAGCTCTTTTCCCTCGAAAGAGACGCTGACCCTGCCAGTGTATATAAGATATGCGCTTTCAGCAAGTGAGAGTTCAAGGCAATCGCCTCTGGGCCTGCCGTAAAAACTTGTATTGTATAGTTCCCCGATCGCCTGCTTGTTAAACGTTACTGTATTCCCGGCCAGCTTTCCCTGTAATATCATCAATATTCCTTTAATCGAGATCTTCAAATTCCATTTGCCCTCCGACCGAAAGATCGTATCTTTCAATCGTCCCGGCATTCATTTCAATGACATACTTGATGTCCTTCATGCCCTTAAATCCAGTCCAGGGATTCAGCTTGAAAAATCCTGAAATCTTCTTATGCTCATTCAAAAAGATAACCACAATGGGAAAACGCATAAAAAGCATGTGCACACTGACCCGGGAAGGTTTATTCAATATAAATATCATTGCATAGTCCGGATGAATCTGGTCCCGGAACATCAAACCTAAAATTTTACATAATGTGGAGCTTGCGAATTCAATGTTTTTCGCTATCTCCAAACCATTATATTTTAATACGTGAAGCATTAAGAAGCTATATAACACTCTTGTGTAATATAAGAATGGAGGTATTAATCCAACAAATGAGTTCAGAAATGTGTGCTGTCTGTGGGCTGCCAAAAGAGCTTTGCATATGCGAAGAAGTGGCAAAAGAACAGCAGAGAATCGTAATTCGAGTAGACACACGAAAATATAAAAAAGAAGTTACAGTGATAGAAGGTCTTAACCCCACCGAGATAAATTTACAGGAACTGACAAGTTATCTTAAATCTAAATTCGCATGCGGGGGAACGATAAAAGCGAATATTATTGAACTTCAGGGAAACCATAAGAACAGGATGAAGGATGTCCTTATCCAGAAAGGTTTCTCACCCGAACAGATAAAGGTCTAACTCCTTTTTTATGACTTAACCGACCTTTTTCTTCAAAATTAAATCCGCATTAAAAAAATCAAAAAGGAAGTGAATTTCACTTCCTTTGTTATTACTGTGGTTTTTCCAGCAGTTTTGTCTTGGACAGCAGTCTTCCATCCTTGGCGTGAGGTTTCCTGAGGACGGAATCGTTTGCCTTCTCCATCTCGCGGGCCTCATCGGCCAGTTTTGCCGCAGCGCGCAGCGCTTCATGCCCCGCCGCAGCCGTGGTTGCTATCTGGTCAACCTCTTTTAACACAAAGCATGCGGGGAAATCGATCTCAGCTACTTTTGTAGCAATGTGAAGGGCTGCAAGCGCCTTGGCCTTTGCGTACGGATTTGAGAATCCTGCACTCTCGATGCATTTTTCGGGTTTTGCAAGTATCTTCGGAAGCGCCGGGGGCTTCGTACCCGCTGCGACCTGGTCTATGACCTTATCCATCTCGGTCTGGACGAGCCTTATCGCGCCGCATACCGATAATACCTTTGCTGCGTCGCTGTTGAACGAAACCATCTCAACGGGGTCAAGGAATTCCCTTTTTGCACCTATTAAGGGATCAACTGGCAGGATAATGTAGCCAAAGCCGGCCTGTTCCAGTTTTTCCCTGTCCTCTTTCTTTGTCGGGCCGTCCGAAATCACTATTGTCGGAACGCCTTTCCAGACATCCCTTGCCGCTGTCGGGCCGGGCGCCATTGAATTGGGGCTTATCATAACAGCGAAGTCCGGACCCCAGTTCTTAAAGGTAGCCGTGTCCGCAGCCTCGTCCTTTCCCATCTTTGCCCCCGTTCCGAATACACG
Organism: Candidatus Methanoperedens sp.; assembly: GCA_036567605.1. Classification (GTDB taxonomy): domain Archaea; phylum Halobacteriota; class Methanosarcinia; order Methanosarcinales; family Methanoperedenaceae; genus Methanoperedens. Next base: position 5,595 of record DATCUE010000040.1, read on the forward strand.
CACCGCAATTCCCTCTCTCGCCGCAATCTCATCAAGTAACAGGTCTATTACCTGAGAGGTGCCAAGATTTCCAAGTTTTATAAAACCTATCTTAACGACCATATTTGATCACATGGAGAGAATCGCAGGTTTGATTTATAAGGTTTTTGAAATTGTTCTGCTATTTTGGAAGATATACTCTGATTATGATTATTTCAGGAAATGATAGTATTTCAGAATCGCACAAAGATTATCAATGGATGAAAACATCTTATATCAAAAATTAAATGGAAGTGACAATATATCAATTCTTTTGCCCAGGCCAGGAAATTAGGTGCAGCAGGCTCAGTAATCATGTTTTTATCCATGATCATATCCTTTTTCCCCCCACTTGCATATACCTTGTTTTCCATGTTTACTCATTCGGGTGCGGTGGTATCATGGATATATTCGATTGGCCTGGTACTCATTCTTATAGCAGTCAGATACATTTCTGAAGCATTGGCAGATGAATCCATATTCAATAACATGCTCATATATTTCATTCTTGCCATACTCTCTATTATCATGGCCTTAACATGGATGTCCACCAGTTTCATGTCCGGGCCGGAAAAGGCAGGTGCGTTTTCTGCAATATCCTCAGTGATTTTTGCGGTTTCAGCCATGTTCCTTAAAAGAAGTTATGATATGATTGCTGTTAAATTAAACGTCAAAACTTTCAGCACAGCAGGCTTATTAATTCTGATTGAAGCATTGTTATCCATCGCATTCATATTCTTTATTTTTTCTGGTAGATTTCTCGGTGAAGCTGTCCTGCTGCTGGGCGCTCTTTTATCAATTATCCAGGGAATCATCTCATTAGCGGCTTTGATATTTCAGGCTACAGCTTTCTTATCAGTACCTGATGGATCATCACAATTTTCAGAAGGTATGAGATGATATGATAAAACCCGATTCGATCCTGGAAATCAGTTGCGGGGGATACTCAAAGCTGTACGGGACCAAAAACAGGGAATGGAAGCTGTTCGTGGGTATAGACATCAACATGGACCTGTGCAGGCAGGCTAAGAAGCAGGGGCTGGAAGTCGTATGTTGCGACGCTTTCAATCTCCCGTTCAGGCCGAAATCTTTCCAGGACGTGTATATACAGTGTTTTACCGCGCTTCTTGAAAAAGATGCTTTTAGCGATGCATTCCAGAAAAGCGATTATGACGAGTTCTGCGAATTCATGGGGCGGGAGATAGACTATGCATGGCAGGTGATAGACCCGTTCTACGAATTGCTGCTTGAATGCAAACAGGCAAGCGAGCACATAATATGCCTCCCGTCATGCAATCTTGAGATGAATAAATATCTTGTAAATGCCGTGAAGAACATCCCGGGTGTAACCATCGACGTGGATTTATCGAAAAACTGGGGCGGGAGGAAGAAAGCCTGTGTTATGTACCTGGATATTGACTGCACAACATATCTCTGATATGAACACAAAACCTATTAACCCATAAAGCATAGGAAAACGGCGAGGCACGAAAATGTTAGAAATTCTTGAGATAATCGAAAGCAATCCCAGGATCGCTTATAAGGAAATAGCTACCATGACGGGCATTACTGAAGCCCAGGTTGCCTCAAAGATCAAAGAAATGGAGAAAAAGGGGATAATACGCAGATATAAGACCGTGATCGACTGGGAAAGAGCGGGCGAAGAGTTCGTATATGCAATTATCGAGATAAAGGTCGCACTGCGCGACAGGAAAGGTTATGATTCAATTGCCGAGCGGATCGCGAAGTTCCCGGAAGTACGGTCGGTCCGGCTTATTTCAGGTGACCATGACCTTTCCCTGACTGTTCGTGGAAAATCCATGAAAGAAGTGGCATTTTTCGTGGCCGAAAAAATAGCCCCGCTTGAACAGGTGACGGGTACTGTAACGCATTTTGTACTGAGGACTTACAAAGAAGACGGAGAGATGCTATTTGAAAAAGAACGTTCAGAACGCCTTGTTGTATCGCCGTGATAATGCGGATAAATTCGTAGCAGATAAAGTCAGGGATATTCCCCCTTCGGGGATAAGGAAATTCTTTGACCTCGTGCTTGAGATGGACGATGTTATATCGCTCGGCGTCGGGGAACCGGACTTTGTGACCCCGTGGCATATAAGGGAGGCATGCATCTACTCGCTTGAAAAAGGATCCACATCATACACATCAAACCTCGGTCTTCTTGAATTGAGGGAACTCATCTCCAGGTGCTTTAAAAAAGACTACGGCGTTGATTATGATCCGGCAAACGGGATACTTGTCACGACCGGGGTAAGTGAAGCCGCAGACCTGGCATTCAGGGCTCTTGTGAACCCGGGGGATGAGGTAATAGTCCCCGAACCCTCCTATGTTTCATATAAACCCAGCATCTCCATGGCAGGGGGTGTACCCGTACCCATCTCTACAACAAGGGAGAACGAGTTCAGGGTGGCAGCAGATGATATAGAAAAGAGCATCACCAAAAAAACAAAAGCACTTGTATTGAGCTACCCCAATAATCCCACGGGCGCTGTCATGAGGAAAAAAGATCTTGAAGAGATAGCTGATGTAGTCAATGAAAATGACATCGCGGTGATATCGGACGAGGTATACTGCAAATTAACATACGACGGGGATCATACCTGTTTTTCATCGATCCCTGGAATGGAGGAAAGAACAATTGTCCTGAACGGTTTCTCAAAATCGCACGCTATGACAGGATTGCGGATCGGCTATGCCGCAGGAAGCCCGGAGATAATAGGCGCGATGACCAAAATCCACCAGTATGCCATGCTCTGCGCCCCGATCACAGCCCAGATGGGGGCGATCGAGGCCCTGAGGAACGGGGACGGCGAGATGAAAAAGATGGTGAGAGAGTATGACCGCAGGCGCCGTCTTATCGTGGATGGCCTGAACAGACTGGGGCTTGACTGCTTCGAGCCCAGGGGTGCATTCTACGCATTCCCGAGCATCAAGAGTACAGGCCTTACATCTGAGGAGTTCGCGGGCAGACTTTTAAAAGAGCAGAAAGTGGCCGCGGTTCCGGGCGATGTGTTCGGGGAATGCGGGGCCGGGCATCTTCGGTGTTCCTATGCCACGTCGCGCGAAGAGCTTGTGGAAGCGCTGGGAAGGATCGAGGTATTTATTGATAAGATTTAGTGTTAATATTCAGCAATATTTCTCCGCTGTAGCCTAATACATCGAATCTTCTTGACTTCAGTACCCCGCCTTCTTCAAAATCCCCCTTCCTGCGATCACACCTGTCGCAGCCGCATTCACGATATCCCTCGACAGACCCGTGCCGTCCCCTGCTGCGAAAAGGTTGCCTACCGTGCTTTCCATGTTCCTGTCAACCAGTACCTGCATCGAATAAAACTTGATCTCAGGGGCATATAGCAGGGTTGAATCTGAAGCCACGCCAGGGATAATCTCATTCAGCACTTCAAGACCTTCGATAATATCAGTTACGATGCGATGGGGAAGCGCCATTGAAATATCCCCCGGGGTTATATCCTTTAATGTATTCACCACAGGATTCTTCTTCAGCCTGTTCTCAGTACTTCGCCGTCCCCTTCTGAGGTCGCCCATCCTCTGCAATACAGGTTTCCCTCCGCCGATTGTCGTTGCCAACTTCGCGATCGATCTCCCGTATCGCACAGTGTTCTCGATAGGTTCTGTCAGTTCCACCCTGACGATAAAAGCGAAATTCGTATTTTCAGATTGAAGATTCGTCATGGAATGCCCGTTCGTGGCTATGAAATCCTCATACTCTTCCTTGACCACAAAACCATGCTCGTTGGTGCAGAAAGTCCTTACGAAATCGTCGTACGTCTTTGTCTGGATGTGAAACTTCGGGTCGCGGTTAATCTTGGTTACCGGATCCATCACGATTGCGGGAACCTCTACCCTGACACCCACATCTATGGGAGCATATTTTGCCCCTATTTTATGTTTATTTATTATCTCATCGGTCCATTTCGCCCCTACTCTTCCGGGTGCGATGATCGCGAAATGAGAGTGCAGTTCTGTTCCATCTTTCAATATGACACCTTTGCATTCACCATCCTCGATGATTAAGTCTTCCACTTTTGTATCGAGCAGGAATTCAACTCCCCTTTCCTTCAGGTCCTTCTCGAAGTTCCTGATGACCACAGGGGCGTTATCCGATCCAATGTGGCGCTGGATGATTTCAATGAACCGCGCTCCCACGGATGCGGCCCGCCTTTTTAATTCTTCCACCTTGTCGCCTTTCGGGACATAAAGATGGTCGGGGGCGCCGTATTTTAGGAACACCTTATCGACATGGTCGACAAGCTCCCAGGCATACTCCCTGTCGCCGGTCTGCTCTATAAGGTCTCCCCCAATATCGGGCCGAAGGTTCAGCGTCCCGTCAGAAAACGTCCCCGCCCCGCCCACGCCACACATAATATCGCACGGGTCACAGTGCATGCAGATGCTTCGCAGGTTCATTTTGCAGTCGCGTTCATCGATATCGCGTCCCTGGTCTATTATCAGCACTTTCATTTTTTCTGCAATTTCATCTGCAGCGAACAGGCCCGCAGGTCCTGCCCCAACGATAATAACATCGTATTCCTTTTTTTGTTTCATGAGATAACCTCGGAAAGCATATTCAAATCCCGCGCCACCCTGATCTCCCGTGCAATACGCCGCCCCATGGAGAGTTTTTCATCCACCAGGTCAGAATAAGGCGAACCTGAAATGAACAGGTTTGTTCCTGCCACGATGCGCGCTGAGATCTCGAAGACTTTCAACTCAAGAGAGTCAGTCACCACGGTCTCGAGGCAGAATGGCCCAATCATGCCCCCAAAAAGCTCAAGCGATTTTTCAACGACCTGTTCTCCCATCTCAAATATCCTCGGAAGGAGGGATTCCCTTACCATGAGCGGTAAATTTCCTGTTACAACAAATGTAGGATAAATGCCTGCTTCCGCAAGCTCAGTCGGCGAGCCGATCCTGAATATTTCATCGGCATTTGATTCCACCCGCCTGTCGATCCCCAGAAGTTCAAGCGTTCCTTTACTTAATGAGTATCCGTCATTCTTGATAGGTGAATAAAAATAATGCATATAGTAGCGTGTCCCGAGGACGAATTCCTGTATGGTGTATTTTTCCCTGTGATTGATCCGCTTCTGGAAATCCGAATAATTCTTCACAACAAAAAAGCCCATCCCGCCCTTGGCGCCGTAATATTTTACCATCATGGGCGAATCGATATCTTCGGGGTTCTTTATCTGCCTGGGCATCTTTATCCCCGCGGACTCAAGCCATTTGCGGCTCATATCCCTGTCTGATTCCCATTCAAGCACGCGGCGGTTGCCATAAGTGGGCAGGCGAAGCTTCTGGAAATTTTCGGCCCCGAGGTATTCCACGAAAGAACCGTGCGGGATTATTATAGAGTTTTTTTCGGCAAGTTCACGGGATTTTGCAAGAATATCCTTATAGTCTTTCACTATGAAAAATTCATCCGGTTTTGCTTTCGGAAAGGCATCATAGAACTTTGGCGGTGCGCCCATGCAAATACCGATAGTCCTGAAACCTTCTTTCCGTGCACCGTCAAAAATCTGGAGGCTGCTGTGCGAGCAAACCGTAGCAATAGCTATATTGTCCTTATCATAACTCTCCAGAATGTCAAGTATCTCCTGCTTTTCGACCATTATGCACCTGCATAGTGCAACCATTATATATTTTACTGGGTTAATTAATCTTGTGGAGATTATGAATAATCTTTTTTGACAGAAGATTATATATTTACTCCAATTGTAATTGGTGTGAGTATGAGTATAGAATATACAGGAATCAATAAGGAAACGGTAGCAGGAGAAATAGATAATTTCCTTAAATCCTGCACTGAAGAAACTGTATTTAAGATGGTAATAAATTCTAAGCGTGGCTCCATCAGTATAAAGATAAAACGAGCCAGAAAAAACAGGATTAAAAAATTATTCGGGAAACTGAGAAAGAAAAAATCAGATACCTAACACATCAATTGCAATATCCCCGAGGGCGTACATTATAAGCGCTATAAGGACGATGATAATAACTAAATGAATTCCTTTGCTATGTTTGTAAAATGCTGTTTCGATCATCGTAATGAATATCAGGAGCAAAACACCGAGGATGAGACCAAGACCCAGGCGCAAAGCAACATATTTCAATACCGCAAGCATGGCTGATAATTGAAATGGTATTATTTAATTTTATTCCATAAACTATTCAAAGAGGTAAACCTACTATAATATATGACTAATGAGATTATTATAGGCATCAGCGGGGCATCAGGAGTGCAATACGGTATAAGGCTCCTTGAAACTTTAAGAGACATTGAGGGTTTCAAGACTCATCTTGTCATCTCCGGGTCAGCAAAAAAGCTTATCCAGATCGAGACGGACTTCGCTGTGAAGGATGTGGAAAAACTGGGCTCCCTTGTTTACGAAGATGACGATTTTACCGCACCTATCGCGAGCGGTTCGCACAAGACAAAGGGCATGATAATCGCCCCGTGCAGCATGAAGACGCTTGCATCTATCGCGACCGGGATGTCCGATACGCTGATATCAAGAGCAGCCGATGTTTGCCTGAAAGAAAAGCGCCCTCTTGTCCTGATGGTGCGCGAGACGCCTCTTAATTTAATACACGTCAAGAACATGGAACGCGCAATAAAAGCCGGAGCTTCCATACTTCCTGCGTGCCCTGCCTTCTACCAAAAACCTGCATCAATCGATGATATGATAGATTTCATGGCCGGGCGTGCCCTTGACCTTCTTAATATCGATCATAAGCTTTACAAAAGGTGGCGTGAATGAGTTTCAGGGGATTCATTGAAAAGCTCAGGGCTGAGGGGAAACTCAGGGAGATCAAAACCCTTCTCTCGCCTGTGTATGAAGTTTCCTCAATGGTAGGGAAGGAGGCCACGCTGTTTTCCGATGTGAACGGTTCCAGGGTTGCCATGAACATCCTCGGTTCCAGGGATCTTCTCGCAAACGCCCTTGGGGTGGCTCCCGAGAATATAATATCCCATTTATCTTCGCGCCCCCCTGAAGGGAAAGTTAAACTTGTTAAAGATTCACCAACAAAAGAGGTCATGGAGAAACCTGATCTTTCAAAACTCCCGATACTTACGCATTTTACGGGTGACGGCGCGCCGTACATTACAGCAGGCGTTGTGGTTTCGGAATACGAAGGTGTCATGAACGCCTCGA
>DATCUE010000041.1:0-84758 GCA_036567605.1 Candidatus Methanoperedens sp.
GCAGGGTATCCTCCTTCCCAGATCGGCAGATCAATCCTGTGGGCATGTTCCATACATATTCCCTTGCCGCACATTATGCATATGGCAATCGCCTCTTCAACAGATTCATTTTCTGCGCATTCGTAACATCTGAGCATAAATATCACCAGTTCTCCTTGAGAGCTTCATGGCAGGGCGGACACAATATCCTTCTCATGTTCTCTATATCCTTTTCAAGCCTTACGGGATAATCACCTTTCCATACAGGTGTTGTTTCATATACTGCATGTTCCATGCATACTCCCATTCCGCATACTATACAGGCTGCAACTGCGTCTGTATCCTTTCCCATTTTAGCACATATGTAACATTTCAAATCATTCACTCTCCGTAGATTCTTCACTCGCCAGAAGTCCTTCCTGTATCAGCAGATCACTCCTTACCGCATGTGTTTCCTCAATCTTCTGCCCCAATACATAACGGATCTCTTTTACCAGTTCATTGAGATTGCCCCTTGAACAGGTCTCACCCCTTGTTATGCCGCTCACAATGGCAACAACAGTGCCCTCTGTTTCAGGGTTTTTGGGTTTCACGAATTTTGTCTTTATCCCTGCTTTTGCGAAATCCTCAAAATCTATCGGGTATTCACAGGCAATCACAGCAGGTATATTTACGTACTTCAGGATTTTTTTTGTCTTGAGAATTATGTGGGAGTTCACATTGCCCATGTGTATCAGCACAAGTTTGTGCCTGGCTATCTGGTCAATTTCTTTCGCAGTAAGCCCGAACTTCGGCCCGTATCCCCTTGAGGACGTAGATGCTCCGACCTCATCCATCGGGATGCCCGCTCCTGCCTCAAGCACAAGAACGCTTACCTGTATCCCTTCTCTCCTTAATCCGTATGTTATTTCGCATACGGGTTTTGTGATATGCCGCCGGCCCGGGGTCATAGCGATAGCAACAACATCGGGTCTTGCGGCCTCTGACAGGGTGCCGCGCTGGGCTATACCGCCGCCGCGGCCGAGGCCCATCGCTTCCCTGCAATCCACTAATTGTGTATCTCTTCCGAACATATTATTTCTTTATTCCCAGCGTGGTCTCCCACGTATCTGCATGACCTTCTTCTTCAGAGAGGATCTCTTCCAGCATGAGCCTTGTCACGGGGTCGTCCTCTTCTATGGCAAGCTTGATATGTTCCTTATACTGCTTGATCGCCCCATTCTCTTTTGCAAGGTCGTCCTGGATCATCTTCTTGAGGTCGCCCCCTTCCACAATCTGGGAAGGTTTCTTTGTCGGGACTCCGCCCAGGTAATTTATGCGCTCGCCCAGCTTCTCAGCATGTTTCATTTCATCCATCGCTGTTTTCTTGAATATATCAAGAATTTCCGGGCTTTCCATTCCTTCCCCCTCGTAATGATGTTTCATATACTGTATTATGGCGCTTAATTCATCTTCACGGTCTTTGTTCAATGCGTCTATTATTTTGTTGCTCATGTTATCCTCCCTTAAAACTTCATCTCATTGATAAATCAATGAACACATAGTATTTTAACTTTTCATTTATCCCGGCCTTTTTCCCGGGACGCAGCCATGGCCGCCCTGCCCCTCTTTGCCCTGCAAATGCATTAGTGCTTTCCTGCATGAGGCCACACCGGGCGCACCTGATGTTATGAAAATAACGTTCATCGTTTCCATTATTTCTTCCTTTGTAGCGCCGTGGTTCAGGGCGCTTCTCATCTGGGATTCGCAGCATGGCTCACATCTCTGCGATGCCATTACTGCAAGCGACATCAGGACTTTAACTTTTGCTGAAAGCGCACCGTCCTCCTGGATGCCGTCGTCGCATTTTTTATAATGTTCGAACAATTCGGGATTCATCTCCCCCATCATATTCATGATCTCCGGCGTAAATCCCATTTTGTCGTCTATGTTTTCGATTACCTTTCTGGGTTCCATGTTTTGTTCTCCCATATTATCATTGTTTATAATTGATTTAATCCTTTTCATGGAGTTTTAAAAGAGCAGCTTTTATACCGGCCTTGTGTCTTGTCTCATCACGCATCGAGCTTTCAAAGAACTGGTATGCATCTTTATTCCCTTCGACAAGGGCAATTTTCGCTGCCTCTTCTTTCTCTTTTTCGGTCCTTACCTCATCATCAAGCATCATTTTGAGATTTGATCTTGTATCCTTCACTTTGCCAAGAAGAGTGGCAAATTCGGCAGCATGGCGGGCCTCATCCATGGCAACATGATAAAGATACAGGGCTATTTCGGAATGACCCTCATCCGCTGCTTTTTGCGACATGGCAAGGTATAAGGCTATATCGCCTGATTCGGCCTCGAAGGTTTTTTCCATGATCTCCACTGTCTGCATGCTACCACCTGCTGGAATAGTCTGCGTCGTATGCAAAATTTAACATATTTATGGACTCCCATGTTAAATATATCTTCAATGAGCTTAAAATAAACGGATATCATGAATTTTGAAAAATTATTTGACCTTATCATCTCCAGGAATTCGATCAAACGTCTCATTTATGGATTCTTGCTTTTTCTTTCACTCGATGTCCTGAGCACACTTTATATACTTACATTTTTACCTGCATCAACTGAAAAGAACATAATTGCTCGGCTATTAATCCTGAAATTCGGGAATTTTTGGGGACTTATATTTTCAATTCCATTTGATTTTGTCATTTTAGGGATAATATTTATTATACTTTATTCAATATTGTATATGATTTTTCGAATATCTCTGGAAAAAAGAATGGTAAGATTGCCGGATGTATCTGATATATCACTGATACTAACCTTACTTATCGCTATCATATTACATATTAATGGGGTCTTGAATAATATCTCATTATTGGCAAGCCAAATTTTCGGATTTTAATTATTGAACAGTGTGGTATTTAAACTTCAAAAAATAATCGCTACGCATTGACTTCTTTATTAAAAATTTATATATTCAATAGATTATTTATACTTTGGAAGTCATAACTAATTATTTAAACAGTCGAAATTGCAGAATATTCTTTGAGGTCGAAGTATGTTAAAGATGATTGCAGGGAAAGGACGGTATGTCATCACATTTACTGCCCTGGTTATAATGCTCTTTGTATTAATCAGCGGATGCGTCCAGGATAAACAGATTGCTGCTGCCTCAGATGATCGCATTACGCCAACACCAACCCGGCCGCCGCTTCCCAATGCGATGATAGAAAGAATATCGAATGAATTGAGTATGCTCAACTCAAATGGCTGGAATGATCTTGAAAAGCGCCTGGGCCGTACGAGAAGCACGACTTTATTGTGGTATCACCTGAAGAAATTTGCCGGTTTTGAGCCAAAAGTTGTTTTTGGGAACCAGGACAAACTCAAGACTGCCCTGGCCATTCCTGTGAAAATGGGTGGAAACGCCACGTTGCCGGTAATCAGGATAAAAGGTGTGGATTATTACATTATTGACCCTGTAACACCTGCCATTGTCGGTGAGTTCGATTACGGGTATATATATGACGATCCCGGAAGCGTGCCCCCCGGATTCTTTAATAACTTCAGGTTGAATACGGATGACATAGCCATTGTTGAGCAGTGGATGAGGGATACGGCTGTAAGTCTCAGTTATACCGACTTCTCGGGTAAATAATCCCGATTCTTTTCCGTATATAACATTTTTATTCCATGAAACCTGATTATATATATTTTATGTCGACTATTGCTCTTATCACACCCACACCCCTTGAATCAAAAGAACTGAGACGAAAAATCAAACCGCAGCCGAAGGAAGAACTGAAAACTATCTTTGAGGGGGAATTGCATGGTAAATCCATTGTTTTCTGCCATTGCGGAGTGGGAAAGGTAAATGCAGCTCACTCCACGACCCTGATACTTGAAAATTACAATGTGGATTATGTGGTACTTTTCGGAATCGGCGGTGCATATATTCCCCTGAGGACAGGTGATATTGCTGTTGCAGAAAGTGAAAACTACGGCGAAGAGGGCATATTGATGAACGAAGGATGGAAATCCATGGAATACACGGGATTTCCTTTATTACAAAATGAAAAAGAATATTACAATGCGTTCCCTATGGATATGAACCTGGTAAAACTTGCGGTTTCAGCATCTTGGAAGTGCGGTTTCAATGCCATATCCGGTAATTTTATTACAGTATCGCAATGTTCAGGGACGATAGAGAGCGGCAAGATCATGAAGCAGCGCTTTAACGGGATATGTGAGAACATGGAAGGGGCAGCCGTTGCCCATTTATGCGCACTTTACGGAATTCCTGTGATCGAGATGCGTGGAATAAGCAATGTCATTGAGGATATGGACAGGAAAAAATGGAACATAGAGGAGGCAGCCTCAAACTGTAATAAGGCTGTTATCGAATTGATAAGACGGTTAATATGAAAAATATCTCTTTAGGCTACTCCCCCTGCCCTAACGATACTTTCATCTTCTATGCTTTAGTCCATAGAAAAGTCAAAGGGGAGATGGTTTTTTCCGAAAGACTGGAAGATGTGGAAACATTGAACAGAATGGCTTTTCAAAAAGAACTTGATGTCACGAAGGCTTCTTTCCATGCCTTTGGCCACCTGCGGGAAGATTACTGTCTTCTCCATTCGGGAAGCGCACTTGGAAGGGGATGCGGACCCCTGGTTGTGGCAAAAAATCCAGTGCGAAAAGGTGAGCTTTACGGGAAAAAGATAGCAATTCCCGGGAAAATGACAACAGCATATCTTCTCCTTAGATTATTTGCCCCTGATATAAAAAACGCAATAGAAATGCCCTTTGACCACATAATGAATGCCGTAAGCCTGGGTACTGTGGATGCAGGCCTGATAATCCATGAAGGACGGTTTACATATCCAGACTACAATCTTGTAAAACTCGTTGACCTGGGCGAATGGTGGGAGAAAGAAACAGGCCTGCCCATACCCCTTGGTGGCATCATTGCGAAAAGGGATTTAGGCGCGGATGTGATCCGGGAGATTGACCGGCTTCTTAAAATGAGTATCGAATATGCTTTCCGGAATAGCGATCTCACCCGGGAATATATAAAGAAACATGCGCAGGAGCTGGAAGACGATGTGATTGACCAGCACATCAAGTTGTATGTAAATGATTATTCGCTGGATATTGGAAACGGAATTGCTGCGGTTGAGAAATTATTGAAAACAGCAGAGGAATCAGGCCTTATTCCGCATTCAGAGAGGCGATATTTCATCGATTAAAGAAAGTTCTTTATCAGGTCGTCCCTTGATGTCTTGGTACTACCACCATCATTTATTTTTATAATCTTCTGGGCCTTCCTCTTTCCGGGCGGACATCCCGAACATTCATAAATAAAATGAATAAAACCTGTTTCCGGATTCTCGACGGTATTTTTATGTTCGTACAGGGTGTTGCAATCCGGACACTTCCCGACTTTAGGAACGTTCTCATTGCAATGTCCGCATTTGCAGACCACAACATCGATGACCTCATTTTTTGTGTTTATTGCAGATAATATGTACTCTTCACTTTTCAGTTCAGGTGGCATGTCCAATCAACTTAATAATCAAAGGTTATATTAAATCTTGCGGGTTTATCGCAATAATTCCAAAATTATGCATAACCAATCGAAACCTTTATTCTTTTTGGGGTAATAAAAAAGGGCAAGGTGAAATTTTTGGAAAGCAGAATCGTATCATGCAGGATCGATTATCTTCGTGCCCTTGAAAAAGCATGCTTAAACTGCGGCGACAAACACCAATCCGATTGCCCTGTGGGAATGGCAAAGGCGCAGATCAAAAGCACGAACGATTTATTGACAGAATTTTATAATCGTAAATAAACCAAAACCTATTAGATTCCTGACGCTATAAGGGCACTCCACATGGTTAATATAGCAGTGCTCGTGTCAGGAAGAGGTTCTAACCTCCAGGCGATCATTGATAGTATTGAAAACGGCTATTTGAATGCTCAAATAGCAGTTGTAATAAGTGATATCGGCGATGCATACGCTCTGGAACGCGCCAGAAAACACGGGATAGAAGCTGTTTTTATAGATCCCAAAAGATTCCCTTCAAAGGATTCATACGAGGAAGAGGTTCTGCGTGTCCTGAAAGACCGCAATGTGCGGTTTGTACTGCTCGCCGGTTATATGAGGATACTGGGAAAGACGCTGCTTGCTGCATATAAGAACCGCATTCTTAATATCCATCCTGCGCTGCTCCCTTCTTTTCCGGGCCTCCATGCACAAAAACAGGCTTTTGACCATGGAGTGAAAGTGGCGGGCTGCACTGTTCATTTTGTGGATGATAAGCTTGACGGAGGGCCTATTATCCTTCAGCGATGTGTGGATGTGAAAGAAAATGACACTGCTGAGACGCTGGCAGACAGGATACTTGAACAGGAACACAAGATTTATCCCGAAGCCGTGAAATTGGCTGTCGAAAACAGGTTGCGTATAGAAGGAAGGAAAGTGAAAATCATAAAATCATAACTGAAGAAAGGAACCATTATGCCATTAAAAACAATCGACCCTGAAATTTATGAAATAATGAGACATGAAACTGAAAGACAGAAAAATAAATTAAACCTGATCGCTTCGGAGAACTATGCCAGCCGTGCAGTCCTCCAAGCCATGGGCTCGGTGATGACGAATAAATACGCCGAGGGCTATCCGGGCAAGAGGTACTACGGCGGCTGCGAGTTCGTGGATGAGGCTGAGAACCTTGCAATAGAGAGGGCAAAAAAGCTGTTCGGGGCAGAACATGTTAATGTGCAGCCGCATTCGGGTTCGCAGGCCAATATGGCCGTATATCTTGCCATGCTAAAGTGCGGGGACACTATTATGAGCATGGATTTATCGCACGGTGGCCATCTTTCACATGGCAGCCCTGTGAATTTTTCAGGAAAATTATTCAACATCGTGCCTTACGGTGTTTCCAGGGAGACAAAAACCATAGATTACGATAACCTTTCCGAGCTCGCCAGGAAACACAAGCCGAAACTCATCGTCTCCGGCGCAAGCGCATACCCGCGCGAGCTTGATTTCAAGAGGTTCAGGGAAATAGCGGACGAGGCGGATGCCCTGTTGCTTGCGGATATTGCGCACATCGCCGGCCTCGTGGTCGCAGGCATACACAGCGATCCGGTCCCTTATGCTGATTTTGTCACAACGACGACGCACAAGACTTTAAGGGGGCCGCGCGGAGGGATGATAATGTGCAAATCGGATTACGCCAAAGAAGTGGATAAAACGGTTTTCCCCGGCATACAGGGCGGCCCCCTTATGCACATAATTGCTGCAAAGGCGGTCTCATTCAAAGAAGCTATGAACAAAGATTTTAATGATTACCAGAAACAAATAGTGAAAAATGCGAAAAAACTTGCATCTCTTCTTTCATCAAAAGGCCACGAAGTCGTATCAGGCGGCACTGATAACCACCTGATGCTTATCGACCTCACCCCTCTTGATATAACAGGAAAGGACGCCGAGGCAAGGCTGGGGGAGGCCGGAATAATCCTTAATAAAAATACCATACCATTTGAGACAAAAAGCCCCTTTATCACAAGCGGGATCAGGATCGGGACGCCGGCGGCGACCACCCGCGGGATGAAAGAGAAAGAAATGGGGACGATTGCCTGGGCAATTGATGAAATCCTTCGCAACATGAAGGATGAAGAGAAATTAAAAGAGACGAAGAAAACAATTTTTGAGATGTGTAGAGAGCATCCGATTCCCTACGAGTGAAAGCATGGAGCCGCTTCCCGAGGTCACAGACCCCCGCGTTATTGATGGAAGGAAAATTGCGCAGAACATAGAAGCGGGGGTTAAGAAAGAGGTTGAAGAATTTATCAAAGAACATGGCGTCAAACCCGCCCTTGCAACAATACTTGTTGGAGAACATCCCCCCTCGAAACTGTATGTCAAGCTCAAACACTGGGCATGCAAGCGTGTTGGTATCATTTCCGAGGACCATAAATTCCCGCAGGAGACGCAGCAGGATGAAATAATAAAGCTGATAGATACCCTGAACAGGCGCCCCGAGATACACGGGATACTCGTGCAATTGCCCCTGCCCAAGCACATCGACGAGCGCGAGGTAATGATGCATATTTCTCCTGAAAAAGATGTGGATGGTTTCAATCCGGAAAACATGGGAAAGATGCTGATCGGGCGCGAGGGTTTTGTGCCGTGCACGCCAAAGGGCATTGTCCGCGCCCTCATGGAATTCAATATCGATCCCGAGGGGAGGGAAGTGGTGGTCGTGGGGCACAGCAACGTAGTGGGAAAGCCTGCTGCAATTATGCTCCTTAACCGCAACGCAACGGTAAAGATTTGCCACATTTTCACAAAAGACCTCAAGAGCCACACAAAGGATGCGGATATTCTCATCGTGGCGACGGGTGTGCGTGGGCTTATAAAAGCCGAGATGGTGAAAGAGGGGGCGATAGTGTTCGATGTGGGCATAACATGGATGGATGAAAAGGTTTACGGGGATGTGGATTTCGATGATGTCCTGCCGAAGGTGAAATTGATATCACCCGTGCCGGGGGGTGTTGGGCCCATGACGATAGCGATATTGATGGAGCACACGCTTCAGGCGGCGAGGATTCAGGTCAAAGATTAAGACATCGCAAAGTCGGCCAAGAACATGCTTCATAGATAGGAATGAAAAATCCTTTATTGGTAGCCAGTTTAATGTGAGATGGGACAAGGACTGCATGGATACACACGGATTTCGGATCCGTGGAAATCCGTCCAATCCGTGTTCTGTGTCGCTGCGGTAATATCTTTTCATGCCAGAATCGAAATCAGACAAACATCCCTTGAGAATGCATATCAGGTTTCGCAGCCGATATCGTCAATTTCTTGATCGCTTTTAAGAAATCATCCTTTCCGATGCTCTGGCGCTCCTCTCTCACCGCGAACATCCCGGCCTCCATTGCTATCGCCCTGAGGTCTGAACCGTTCGCGCCGTCCGTAAGCGATGCAAGTTCGTCAAAATCAATGTCCCCGGCAAGCTTCATCCGCCTCGAATGGATTTTTAGTATCAGGGCGCGTGCTTCCTTTGTCGGCATCGGGATAGATATGAACCTGTCAAACCTTCCGGGACGGAGCAGTGCAGGGTCGAGGATATCAGGCCTGTTCGTTGCTGCGATGATCCTGACATCGCCGCGCGGATTAAAGCCGTCCATCTCTGAAAGAAGCTGCATCAGCGTACGCTGTACCTCACGATCCCCGGATGTGGCCGTATCGAGACGCCTTGCGCCGATGGAATCAAGTTCGTCAATAAATATAATGCTCGGGGCCTTTTCTTTTGCCATCTTGAATAGATCCCTGACAAGCCTTGCCCCTTCCCCGATATATTTTTGAACAAGTTCGGACCCCACTATCCTGATAAAAGCTGCTTTTGTCTGGCTTGCCACAGCCTTTGCAAGAAGCGTCTTTCCCGTTCCCGGCGGGCCGTATAGCAGAACGCCCTTCGGGGGTTCTATCCCGATACGTTCAAACACTTCAGGTCTGGTAAGAGGCATCTCCACGGTCTCCCTCACTTCGCGGATCTGTTCATCCAGGCCGCCAATGTCCGAATATGTCACGCTGGGCGACTCTATGACTTCCATCGCATTGACAAAAGGATCGCGGGAAGACGGAAGTACATCTATTACTGAAAGGGTCTGGTAATTCAAGGAAACGCGTGTTCCGGGCATAAGTTCTGAATTGTTTATCAATTGGGATGCTCCCACCACGAACTGCGGGCCCGTACTGCTCCTTATGACCACTTTCCCGTTCTCAAGAGCGTCGATTACAGTTCCTATTACAAGGGGGGGTGTTTTCAGCCTTTCAAGCTCGCTTTTTAATTGTCTCAGCTCTCTCTCATATTTGAGTTTCTGGCCTTCAGAAAAACGTTTTTCCAGTTCTATCTTATTAGCCTGTTCCCTCAGGAGGTTATTCCTTTCCTCAAGCATCTTGATTCTGTCCATCAGATAGCGCGAAAAATCGTCGCTTCCCATGCCTATTGGACTGTCCCGGTTTTCCTGAGCTTCGGACATATCTTGTATCGAATGATATTTAAGCGTGGACGGTATATAGAGTTTTCGTCGAGATGATGGGATGCAATGTGAAATATGCGGCGCTGATATCAAAGGAAATCCGATCAGGGTAACTGTCGAAGGAACGGTTCTGGACGTATGCGGGAAATGCGCGCGTTATGGCAAGCCTGCCGATAAGTGGACTCCTGTATCAAGGAAAATGTCCCCTACTGAAAAAGTGGTAATTACCCGCAGGCCAAGAAAAGATGTTTTTGATAAACTTGAGGGTGAGATCAATCCGGATTATTCCCAGATAATAAGGAAAGCAAGAGAATCAAAAGGATTAACCATCGAAGAGCTTGCCTCGAAGATTATGGAAAAGTCTGCATTGCTTAAAAAAATAGAACGTGATGAACTTATACCCGAGGATGCTGTGAGGAAAAAGCTCGAAACCGAACTGAGTATAAAATTGACCGAGAAAGTTTCCTCCCAGGACCAGCGCGGGGGTGGATTTATCAGGGGAACAACGTTGGGCGATGTTGCGATCATAAGGAAAAAAGCGAAATAAGTGTTGGGGCCTTTTATTTTGGATTGCCTGGAAATTGAAAACTTCTATTTATTTTAATCCAAATATTCTAAACTAAGCACAAAATATAAACACATCAAAACACATACTTACATACAAGGGAGGAAAACGCATGGAAGTCAGAATGCCGGTCAGAGAAATAATGACAAGAGATGTAGCAACGGTTGATATAAAAAGCGAAGTCCCAAAATTAGCAAAAAAAATGCTTGAGCTTGATGTCGGCAGTGTCATCATCACTGACAAGGATAAACCCGTCGGTATAGTAACCGAGCGGGATATTGTCAGGAAAATAATTTCAAAGAACTTAAAGCCTGGCAATATTTCCATCAAGGATTTGATGACAACTCCGCTGATAACCATACCTGTCACAGAAGATGTCACTGATGCCATGCAAAGGATGGTAAAAATGCAGATACGGCGATTGCCTGTTGTCGAAAATGCAAGACTTGTCGGCATTGTGACCGATATAGATCTTATCGCTGTTTCAGCTGAGATGGGGAGCATCTTTTCAGATCTTATTAAAATGCACAGGGAAAAGATCTTTGCACTGGAGGCCCCACAAAAAATCCTCCGCGGTATATGCGAGGAATGCGGGGATAATGTTGACGATCTCTTACTCGTAAATGGGAAGCTCCTTTGCGAGAGCTGCAGGGAAACTTAAAGTGTAATATGATTTATATATATACACGGTAATAGGAGTATGCGGTTATGAAAGTGGAAGAGATAATGACAAAGAATCCTGTTTTTTTTCATGATACGGATTTCATGACACATGCACGGCAGGTAATGAGGGATATGCATAAAAGGACCATGCCTGTTGTGGATAACAGGAACAGGGTTATCGGGATTTTAACTGAAAAGGATATTTTGAACATTTATTCAACAAAATCAAACGTGACTGTAGAGGGATTTGCTTCCGAGTTCCCGCCTGTATATCCGGAAATGGAAATGATGCATGCTGCAAAATTGATGCTTGATGCAGACCTGGGGCGCGTCCCGGTATTAAAATCAGGTCATGAACGGACACTGGCAGGCATATTGAGCATTGTGGATATTTTCAGGAATCTGGATTTGAATAAACTTCCTTCAATGTCAATTAAAGAAATAATGACCAGAGATGTAAAGACATGTTCTCCCGGGGACAGCATTGCAAAAGTCTGGGTGAACATGAAATCCACCGGATTCTCGGGATATCCGGTTGTAAAAGAAGGTAAAATCCTCGGGATGATTACGAGGCGTAATATTATCAATGCGGGCTACGCCAGGATCGAACGTGAGGATGAACATGGAACAAAATCTACCATGTCCCCGCCTGTTGAAAAGATCATGAGCACTCCTGCTTACACCTTGCCGCCTGAAACCACTTTAAAGGAAGCTATCATGGCGTTTTTGAAATTGGACGTTGGCAGGCTTTCGATCGTAAATGGAGGGAAGCTTGCAGGAATAATCGACAGGAGCGACATAATCAAAGCTTGTATTAAAAGTACCAAAGGTGCTTTATGAAGAACAAAAAAACAATATCATCGGCAAAAGAGGTTCGTGATGCGTATATAAGGAATGTGGGACCGCTCGATTTTAAAAGCAGGATCTCGGAGAGATCAGGAGATATAATGACGATCGCCACAAGCGATGTTGTGACAATCCCTCCCACGATGCCGATCATAGATGCTGTCAAGACAATGTTGAACAACGGCTTCAGGAGATTGCCTGTGGTGGATGCGGGAACAAACCGCCTTAAAGGGATCGTTACTTCCCAGGATATTGTGGATTTCCTGGGTGGGGGTTTGAGGCACCTGATCATAAAAAACAGGTTTAAAGGAAACCTGCTTGCGGCTGTTAACGGGAATATAAGCGAGATCATGGAAGAAAATGTCGTATCCCTCTATGAAAAGGATTCATTGAAAGAAGCTCTTGATATCATGATAAACCAGAACGTCGGCGGGATACCTATTATTGATGATGGTCTCAAAGTAAAAGCAATAATTACAGAGAAAGATTTTGTTTTTCTCGTCGCCAATGTTGTCACGGGTAAGAATGTCAGCGAATACATGAGCAGAAATGTTGTGACCGCATCGCCTGATATGACGGTTGAGATGGCGGCAAAATCCATGATAAATAACGGCTTCAGGAGGCTTCCCATCATCCGGGAAAACGTACTGATAGGCATAATTACGGCTTCGGATATCCTGCGATTCCTTGGAAGCGGGGATATGTTTACAAGACTTGTTACCGGGAACGCAAGAGAAGTTTTCGACGTGCCAATCCGCAGCCTTATAAGAAGAGATGTCATTTTCACATCATCAGATATGGATCTCGGAGACGCCGCAGGTATCATGCTTGAGAAAAATGTGGGTTCGCTTCCTGTATTTGAGGAAGATGAACTGAAAGGGATCATAACGGAACGCGATTTTGTAAGGGCAATGGCAGAATAGAAGGAATATTTATGAAAGTAAAAGATATAATGAGTTCCCCGGTTTTTGTCGTATCGCCTGAAGAGAATGTAGCCAGAGCAAGAAATCTGATGCTGCGCCATAAAATCGGGAAACTGGTAATTATAGAAAATGGTAGGCCCATCGGGATAGTAACAAAGAAAGATATCAGCAGGAGGCTTGACCAGGCTGAGCCGCAATGGCGCCGCCGCCCGATAGATCATATACCCATAAGAAAGGTCATGACCGAGAGCCTGATCACTATATATCCTGATGCCACGCCAAAACAGCTTGCAATATTGATGATGGAGAATAACATAAGCGGGCTGCCTGTTGTCAACAATAAGGATGAGGTAGTGGGAATTGTCACAAAGTGGGACCTCATAAGATATTTCTCAGAACAGCCCCTGGAGCTTAGAGTCAGGGATATGAAGATCATTCCTGCTCTGACCGTCCACAGGCACCATACGATAAGCCACATCCTCTACGAGCTTGAGGTAAATTCGACAGACAGGGCCGTTGTCCTTGAGGATAATGATACGCCTGTCGGGATCATCACAAGTTCAAATCTCACTTTCACGGAGATGAAAAGCAAGACGGGTGACCTTCCGCAGAAAGAGATAAGGATGACGCGCAAGGAGAGCTATGCAGGGAGGAAACAGTACAGGTATGTGAAGGATATGCCTCTCGTTGCCGAAGATATAATGTCAAGCCCGCTGATTACCGTAAGGGGTGATGATACTGCAACATATGCCGCAGCTATCATGGTCAAAGAGAGAATTAACGGCCTTCCGGTGATCGACAACGGTGTAATGGGAATATTGACAGGGGACAATATAGTGAAATCAATATTGACAATTTAGGTGAGAAAATGATCGTAAAAAACATAATGACAGACCCGATTCTTGTGCATAAGGCGGACAAGATTTCGCATGCAATGGAACTGATGGATAAACATGATACACGCAGGCTTCTCGTTATCAATGGGGGGGATATCCTGGGTGTTATCACAATGAGAAGTATTGCCCGGAAACTCGGGACGTGGAAAACATCAAACCTTCCGGCTTCATCGCTGCATGTTGCAACTGCGACAACCGACCTTTTCGCAAAGGTGCTTCCTGATACAGGCATCGAAGATGCGAT
The DNA here is from genome assembly GCA_036567605.1 of Candidatus Methanoperedens sp. Classification (GTDB taxonomy): domain Archaea; phylum Halobacteriota; class Methanosarcinia; order Methanosarcinales; family Methanoperedenaceae; genus Methanoperedens. The sequence goes on from DATCUE010000041.1 coordinate 14,167, forward strand.
CACGTTGATGGACAGGAAAGGTGGGATTCTTATTGTTACAGATAACAGCAAAATACTGGGTTGGGTGACGCCTCATGAGATCCTGAAAAATGCACGGGCCATAAAAGGTTATGCGGCTGAGATCATGAAAGAACCCATATCTGTAAGCGTGAACGACCGGGTTGCCCATGCAAGGCGTATAATGCTGGATAATGATATCGGGAGGCTTCCGGTTGTTGAGAATAGCGATCTTGTCGGGATCATCACAGAAAGGGATGTCGCAAAAAGCATGATGAATTTCAGGACCCTCGTACCTGACAACCAGCAGGATGAAAGGATCCGGAATCTCATTGTCGGTGATATCATGACCCACAACGTGAAGTCTGTCAGGACGAATACTCCCCTGTCCGAAGTCATATCGTTGATCCTGGCTGAAAATATTGGCGGGGTGCCCGTATTGAACCTGAGGGATGAGATGGTCGGTATTATCAGCAGGAGAGCAATCATCAAACACCTGGCTCGATGAACCTCTGGAAAGGTTTGATATTCTTTGGATTCATCAAGTGGCGAACGGAAAAGACGCGATGTTTCAGAACTGACCAGTAAATTGGATATTGAAAGGGCCGGAAAACTGCTCGACATCCCCGTGTACAGGATTACGGGTGCAATACAAAGGAAAACATTGCAGTATGTGTGGGGAAAACACGAGCTATTCAGGTTCGATAAACCTATATCCACGGTCGAGGGTGGCACTTCCATTTTTATTGAGCCTCTTGATATCGTGCGCGGATATCCGAAAATTTCCCGGACCTTGATGCTCCATCCTGCGCTGGAACGTCATTTCTCTTCGTGCAGGAGTGTAGCTGTCGAAGAGAAGATGAACGGATATAATGTCAGGGTTGCCCTTATAGGTGATGAGATTGCGGGGCTCACCCGGGGCGGTTTTGTATGCCCCTATACCACCGAGAAAGCCAATGAGTTGATAAGCCGGGAATTTTTCCAAGATTATCCCGGCCTTGTGCTGTGCGGGGAAATGGTGGGGCCTGATAATCCTTATGTCCCAAAGTCGATTTATGATATCGAGTCTCTTGAGTTCTATGCTTTCGATATAAGAGAGAAAATCTCAGGGATTCCCATGCCTGTGATGGAACGTCGTGCACTGGCCGGGGAATACGGGATTAAATCTGTCAGGCTTTTTGGTGAATACGACGTGGAAGAAGCGCATCATGAAGTGGAAAGGATAATCAGGGGATTCGGGGACTCGCTGCATGAAGGAGTGGTAATCAAGGACCCGCAAATGCGGTTGCCTCCGATAAAATACACAAGTTCGTTGAGCAACTGTTCAGACCTGAGATATGCTTTTGAATTCTACAATGACCTGGGAAGGGATTTTTTCTTCCCGAGGGTTTGCAGGGAAGCCTTCCAGTCAGTGGAATGGGATGAGAATGAAGAAGACAGGAGGAAAAGATGCACAAGGCTCGGGGAGAGCATCCTGCTGCCCATGATCAGTACCATCCAAAGGAAAAGAAAAGGTGAGCGGATCTCTGAAACTGTGCAGATAAGGGTGAAAAACCTAAAAACCGCAAAAGATTTCGAAGAGCATTTAAGACTTCTGGGTGTGGACGCTATATTTGAAGAACCCGAACAGATTGGTGATGAATACCTTATAAAGATAAGAAAAATATACAGGAGTACCAACGACAAAACAGAATCAACGCTTCGCGGAGAGCTGTGGAGTTGAATGAAAGTAATGGAATCTGACTACCAGGGTATAAAAGAAAAAATTGTAAATTTCATAAGAATTAAAATAGACGAGGCCGGATCAAGCGGTGCGGTTATCGGCTTAAGCGGAGGCATAGATTCGGCACTGACAGCATATCTTGCGGTCGAGGCCGCAGGGCGTGAAAACGTGCTGGGTATCCTGCTGCCTGAAAAAGGCATTACCACAAAAAATGATATCGATGATGCAATGGAAATTGTAAAAATACTCGGGATTGACCACAGGATCATCGAAATTTCGAAGGTTTTAAGTTCCTTTTCATCCATCATTCCGGATTTTGACAAGAATAATATTCTTGCGAACGGGAACCTGAAGGCCCGCACACGCATGTGCATCCTTTATTACCATGCGAACCTCATGCACCGAATGGTGATCGGGACAGGGAACAGGACTGAACTGCTTCTCGGGTATTTCACAAAATACGGCGACGGGGGCGTGGATATAGAGCCTATCGGCGGGCTTTATAAAACACATGTCAGGGGGCTTGCCCGCCATATGGGCATACCTGAAAAAATTATTGAAAAAGTACCCACTGCCGGCCTGTGGCCGGGACAGACGGATGAACGGGAGCTCGGGATCACATACGAAACCGCAGATAAGCTCCTTTTCATGCTGGTGGATGAGAAAAGGGATATTTCTGCTGTAAAAAAAATATTCCCGCCCGACAAAGTTGAAAGGATCACCTCGCTACTTGCTGCTAATGCCCACAAGAGGATGCCGCCGCAATCATTTGAAATCTGACCAGAGTTTTTGACAGGTGCCTCCTGGCGCTGGGGGGGACTTCGTAAAATCCCGGCGTGATCTCCCTGTGCACGGCCTCCATCATCCGCTCTTTTTCTATTGCGCCGCATTTTTCGCACCTGTATCCCTGTCCCCTGCCCCTGGATTTCATTCGCTTCCCGCAGCAAAGAGGGTTTCGTGACTCTTGCGGGTTTAATGATATGATTTTAAGTTTTTCAAGGTTCAGTGTCCCGTCTTTAACACTTCCATAGACAATTACATCATCGCCTGGACGAAGCTGTCTTACAATATCACGGAAGCCTTTCGTGGGCTCAAAAGCAGCACACTCCAGAGTGGCACCATCTGTCAGCTCAAAGAATACATGCCCTCCTTCAATGATTCTCGGGAAGCTTTTGACTTTTCCTTCAAGGATGTAGGAGCGGTCGTCTTTAACATCGCGGATTTTCGCATGCATCAGGTGCATATCGGTATTCTGGTTGGTCCTATACACCACATGAAGTTCAACAGGCTCGCTTCTTATTAATGAAAATGCATGCTGAACGGCTTTCTTGCTCTCCCCGCGGATGCCAAACAAGATCGGGTCGGGCGTATGCGGCGCAAAAACTATACGTTTATTTTCGCTGTCCGCGGTGTCCCAGGTGCCCGGGACTGATGCAGCGATCCAGACTGAATCCTCATCTATTTCACGCAATGTGCCCCACCGTTTTTTCTCCCGGTATGCTATCAGTTCGTAAGTAAAATCAGGAAGACCGGATAGCGCAAAACCCGCGGCTGCAAGAGCGCCGATAAGTCCCCTTCCGTTCTTGAATCCTTTATGGTCTATCCCGTAATGTGTAAGGAGTTCCAGTGCGTCGCTGATTTCCAGCACGTCCTGCACTGCCCGCATGGAGAATTTTGCAAGGTCTCTTTCCATCCCTTCCGGGCTTTTTTCGATAAATACTATTCCAGGATTTGTATTCTCATCTGAAAAAACTGCCATGGATTCTACAGTCTCGATGACCAGATGTTTGATTTTTTCAATGCTGCCATCATGGTTTCCAGGCTCAATATCAAGTGCGATAGCAGCGTTGCCACGTGTTTTGTACTTGATGTTCGGATTCAGGCGGATCAATAAGGGATATTCCTTAATTTTGCCGCATAATTTTAATTTCTCGATGAGCACGGCTGCAAGGTATGTTGTACACATGCCCTCCTTTGAATCTGTATCATCGAGGCCTATGATCATGCTGCAAACTCTATCCGCTGAATAATAAATCTTGGCAAAAAGGTTCTTTATGCCCTTGGCGTCTCTATGGCTCATTTATGATTGCAGTTTAGATGCCGGAATTGTGGATGGGTTCAGTTATTCTCTGTTTTCATTACATTTATATATTAAAAAGTTAAACACGATATAAACGAGGATTGGAATAGATAGGAAGAAAAATAAAAAAATATGCCTTTGCATTACATTAATCTTTAAAGTGTTAAGCAAGATTCAAATGGATAGGATAGGAGGAAAAGATGGAGATTGCAATAGGCAGGTGTGGCATCGCCTGTGAAGTGTGCAGGCATTTTGACAGGGGATGCTGCGGCTGCAACAAGGAAAATATATTTAATAATAGATGCCTGATTTTTAATTGCACTGAAAAAAAGAAAATTGAATTCTGCGTTCAATGCACGGATTTTCCCTGCAATCTGATGCGGGGCTTATCAAAATCTTATTGCCCCGTATTTACAGAGATCAAATTATATTAATCCTGAAGCGCTTCCCCAAAATCAGAAATAAAAAGCTCGATTGCTTCTTCAGTGATGTGAGGCATAATTATCAGCCTCATTGCTCTTGGATTGCGGGTTATGGAGGTGAACCATCCTTTTTCGCGCAATTTTTTTCGCACATCATCCAGGCCGGGTACATCCAGCGCCACTATGTTCATAACCGGGTCGATAAGGGGACGGATTCCTGCCTCTTTTGCCCCATCAACGAGCCTGCATGTCATTTTCATGCACCTGTCCACGATTTTCCCGTACCCTTCCATACCCAGGTGCGTCATTACGGCATAAGCTGCGGCAACTGCAGCACCGCTTCGCGTACCTGCGAGTGAATGCTGCTGCCTGATCGTAAGATATGGCGTATCTATCTGGAGCGGCAGAAGGCAGGCTTCATCACTGAAAAGAAGGCCTCCCGCCGGTATTGTTGATAAGCCCATCTTATGGGGGTCGGCAGTTATCGAGGTAATTCCCCTGACGGAAAAATCGAAATCGTATTTCCTGTCAAGAAAAGGTATGACAAACCCACCAAAAGCCGCGTCAACATGGAGGAATAAACCACGGGATAAAGCAAGATGAGCAAGCTTTTTTATTGGGTCAACCTGGCCGAATTCCGTCGAGCCGGCAACGCCGACAAGCGCAATTGTGTCATTATCGATAAGAGTTTCTACAGCATCCAGGTCCACCTTAAACTGGCTATCCAGCCCTGCTTTCCTGATCTCAATTCCCAGGAGGTCTGCGATCTTATCAAATGAGAAATGGGCTGAGGAAGGGACAACAACATTAGGATGTTCTTTTTTACTCATGTTCCTCGCAGTCCTCAGCGCCTGGATATTTGATTCCGTGCCGCCTGTTGTGATATAACCGCAGGCATCCGGGTCGCCGAACAACTCTCCCATCAGCCGGATGACTTTTTCTTCAAGCTCTTTAGTTCCGGGGAATAAGCCGAAATCGCCAAGGTTTGACTCGATGAACTGCATGTGGGCTTTTACAGCGATCGGATGAGGTCTAGTGCACATCGCACTGAGCACTTTGGAGTATGAAGTGTCTTTTGACCTGGCATTATTCAGGAAAGACAGCACTTCTTTTTCAGAAAGCCCTTTTTGGTTCATGTGCTTAACTCCAGATACATGTTAATAAAAGGTTCGGATTTCAACTGTGTATCTTAATAAAATCATAGAACTTCTCCCAGTTGAGTGTCGTGGAAACACAGCCATCCTTATCAAGGACAAGACCGACTCCATGGAGGTTTAATTTCTCACACATCTCAAGGCCTGCTTTCACTTCGCCCATGCACCCCACGCCGAGTATTGCATGTGGTTTATGTTTTCTCACAAGGCGTATTATAAAGCTTGAACCGGGGACGATGAAAACCCTGTATCCCAATTCCTCAGCGTGTTTCCTTGCTTTTCCAATCTCACATTTTCCGCAGTTTATGCACTGCATACCTTCAGGGCTCAATTTGGAAGGGCAGTCTGTTGCTCTCAGGCACTGGGGAAGAAATATCATCCTTTTATTTAAGGGGGTTTCTTTGTATTTTTTAAGGCCGATCTTGTTCTTAAGGGAAATACCTACTTCATCCACGATTGAATCATCCATCCTGACAAGGCGGAACAACGCCTTGACAAGATTTTCAAGAAGCGAGATGCAAAAGAGCATGAAATTGGGGAAAATGAACCTCTCGGTTTTGAAGGAATATGCGATCAACAAAGAACCAAGTGCTGCTGTAATGAATAAAAAGAGAATACCGTATATTACTGCCTGGCCGATTATTGCATATAAAGAATTCAGATCAAACAACATTTACTGGTCATGACTATTTCAGGATAACTTAAGTTTATTTCCTCAGAAGGACTATACCACTGGAAGTGATATCAAACCTTATCGGGTCAAGAGGGATCTTCGTATTCCTTATCTTCATGATTTCCAATAACCGTTCTCTTGCCCCGGTAAATGGATTATCTTTTATTGACATTTTGATGACGCCGGAAACGGAATATGCAGCCGTGTCACCTGTACGTTCATTAGCAGATATATCCAGGATGACCATAGCGGTGATGTTCTTTTTGTTCAGGCCATGTATCAGGAGGTCAAATTGTGCCCTGAATTCATTGACCGACATGTTAAGGGTCAAAACACCTACATTATCTATTAAAACAATCTCAGTACCCTCGGGGATCCTGTCAAGCAATCCGAGGATATTGGATTCCAGGTTATCGATCTTTTCAATTCCGAAGCCCATCACATTCTTTACATGTCCGGTGCGCTCCTCGTATACCCTGTCAATGATCAAAGTACCGTTTTCATAGTAATCCTTAAGATGCATTCCAAGAGATTGGGATTGGGCAAGTATATCTTCAGGGATCTCTTCCGTGGCAATGATCATGCATTTTTTTCCATCGATACAGGCCTGATTTATAAAGTGAAGGCCAAGGATCGTCTTGCCCGACCCGGTTGCGCCGATCACTAACATTGAACGGTTTTTTGGATAACCGCCTTCAACCATTTTTTCAAAATCCTTGATACCTATAGGGACTCTATCCATAATCCACCTGTTTTGAAATATTATTTTTCTTGCAGCTTATCATGCTCCAGGAATACCTCCACCAGGCAGGAACCATCCCCGCCTGCAATGGTCTTGTCAATATCGACGCTTATGTCTTTATATACGTGAATCCCTATCCTTGCAAAAATAGAACGGGTCAGCATGCATAAAACAGGATTCAGGGTGCCATAGTCTCCCCACGGGCACTTGTTATTCTTTATAGTATAGCTGTTTTCGCTCACTTTTTCTACCAGGAAGTCCCCACCGAGGCGGTTCATTACACTGCATGATATTTCGGCCAGTTGAGCTATTTCTGTCGGCAGATCCTGGATATATTTTGTCCATATGACCCCTTCCACCTGCTGGCTCATCTGGCGTATGATTTCAGTCTTTTTATCTGGGGGCATGTTCAGAAGGAGAAGGGGGATAATATTAGCCATAATGGTCTTGAATTCATTGTGAGCCTCTATTTTTTCTTTGCTTTTGATAAGCTGGTCGTGAAAATGTTTTGCCCTGAGCAGGGATTTCACGCGGGTAACAAGTTCTAAACTGTTTACAGGCTTTGTGAGGAAATCATCTGCTCCGGCCTCTAATGCTTTTACTTTGTCTTCCAGTTCCGAAAGGCTTGTAACCATCACCACAGGGGTAAAACGGGTCGTGTCCGCCTGTTTTATTTTTTCGCATACCTCGTAACCGCTCATCCCTGGCATTACGATATCCAGCAGCACGATATCCGGTTTCTCGGATTTTAATTTTTCGAGGGCTTCTTTCCCGCTGTAAGCCCGTATTATTTCGTAGTCCTTTTTAAGATAATCCTCAATGATTTTCACGTTGAGCGGTGTATCATCAACCACGAGGATTTTCTTATTATAATCGGTTTTTTCCATTTTTCACACGTAACGGTTAATAATAATGATAATTATGAATATTATAACTGTTATCTCTTATAAAGCTTATACTTTTTCTCATCACGGACAATTTTTTATTTTGATGATTTTGGAACAAAACACCGCTTCAATTTTTATGTTTTCAAATCGATAAAATAAAAATACATCATAATGATAATAATGCTTATATACATTAACATCATTAATAAAGCTACTACTTTAAAATCCGGTCATGGTAGGAATTTTGGAGGAGACAAAAAAATGAGAACAAAGTTTTCTATGAATTTGATTATTTTTTTGCTGATGGGATTGCTTTTTTTAGCAGCGGCAGTAGGTACGGCAAGTGCGTTTAATTTTGCAGGATACACATACAATGAGACAAAAGGTGTATTGAACAACACTATGGTAATAGTGGAGAAATATTCTTTTGGGGGGCCAGGCGGTCCTCAGCTTATTGGAAATCTAAGTAGCACAAGCAACACTACACATGGGTATTTTGAAATACCCATAGATGGTACTTTTCCTAACAATACTTACAATTACAAGATAATATTAAGGCACTTTAATGCAACCACAGGATCTCTTGATTATATCGGGCAGTCGTTACCTGCGTTTCCTTTCTTTGAAATATCACGACTTGCACAGGGACCCCCAATTGATTTCTATCTGAGACCGGGTGGAACAATCAATATAACAGCAACAAACGGCACGGCACCTCAAACTTTCAGATACATGATAAAAGATACAAGGTTGGGTTACCCCATATCTGAAAACTTCAACGAAGAAGTGGCAAATGCGACGGTTTACGTTCCTCTCGAAAGAAATTATTCAATCATGATCTATCCGAACCAGAGCTTTCCTGTAAGTTATAACCTTAATAATTTTACGGATTATGGCAGCACAAATTATATCGTTAACAAGACTTTCAACACCACCAACAGATTAAGAAAAGTTTCAGGTTATGCGAATTTATCTAATGGCCAGGCCAATTTTGATGACCTAAAGATAATTGCATACTTGCTGGAGCCCGGTAGTATGGTATTTCAGGACTACCCACTACCTTACAATATGAGCGGATGGTGCCCTCCACTCGGTCCGGATAGTTGCGAAAGCGACCAGCTAAATGCAACATCTGGCTATTACAACATAACTTTGCCAGGAGCAAAAGAGACAGCTAACCTTCTCCTGTTTGCGGCAGTAAGAAACGGCTCCGGTTACTACGGTGCATTCAAGAATATATCCCTTGATTATTCAAACACTCCATATACTGATTTCAATTTTACATTGTATCCGCTTTTGGGGAATTTGGTCGAAAATATCACTTTGAATAATGCATCCGGTGATGCAGGCGGCCCGCCGGGCCCCCCTGGTACAATAAATGTATCTACGAAAAAGCTCGCTTTCCAGCTTAAGAATGCGACAAGCGGGGCAAATTTTTCCGGGTCAGCACATATCGAGATTGAGGTCGATTACTCAGCTTATAACGGCTCAATTTTCAACTGGATGCTGGATATTCAGCAATCGAATAACGGGTCTTTTAAGATACCCGCTATTGATGCAAATATTAATAAGATAAATATATTCACTCAGGGCTCAGCACCATTGAAGACCTCAAAAACGGCAGCTCAGCTTGCAACACCGCCTGTCAGTATCAATCTCTCATCATTCAACCCCGGCGCAATAAATGTAAGCGAGGGCCCCCCGCCTATATTCATAGACATGCTGAAGAACACACCACTGTGCGATGTTCCATATCCACAGCAAGGCTGTTCTTTATTCCCGCAGCAGCAGCAACAGAATATGACTGATTTTAATCCCTTCAAGATTGTTGTCGGCGGCGGGAAGATCAGTCTCAGGATGAGGAGCAATTTCAACAACATCACCGTGCATTACAAGAACGTGGATATGCTGGCTTCCGGCCCTCCAGATGCACAGTTTGACAGCAATGCGACCCAGGCGCAGAACGGCTCTGCAATGGAGCATGCGCGAAGATTCGGCAGCATGGGGCCTGAAATATATGATGAAGTCCTTATCGGAATTCCTCTGGCCCTCGGTGTGAACGCGAACAACGTTTCAGTCAAATTCGGAAAGCTCTACAATGAGAGCTGGGGAGAAGTATGGAACAGCAGTTCCGGAAATACAACAGCGGATTTACCATCAGATTACAGCGCCTTTAACCTGTCGTTTTTCGGTCCGGGGGGCATGCAGTGCAGTACAACTGATCAAAACGCACCGTGTTATGTAAGTATATCAGACAGGATGGTCTGGCTGACGATACCCCACTTCTCGGGCGTGGATACCACAGTTTCAGGAGCGAGCGGCAATTTCACTGCGACTCTTAATAGCACGGCACTTGCAGGAAACAAGGCAAACCTGAATTTCACGTTGAGCGATACTGCAAATACTACGTCGTGGTACAAATTCACATTCCAGGCCGGATTTGATGCTGCATATGCTATCATCAATTCGACCATTAACGGCATACAAGATCCGCAAAACTGGAACATCGGGAACTTTGCCACGCTCTACGTGAATGTGTCCGCAGGCGATCCCGCTGCTGTTGCGAACTTCAGCACTTATCAGTATATCAATATCAGCAATATTACTGTGCCGTCAAATGCGGGTAATTACCTGATAAATGTTACAACAAGTAACAGCCTGGCGGTCTCATTGAATTATACAGTGATAACCTACGGTGTGAACCTGACAAACATGACAGAATTAGCAAAGACGACAATAGCGGAAACAAATACGAGCTATACAATGATACTTCAGAACAACGGCAGTACGACTGATACCTATAACCTGACTATTGATAATCCCGGTGGTGCGCTAATCGCAGCATTAAATTATAGCGGGAATATCACTCTTGCATCAAATGCAGCGAGGACAATTGTTCTGAATGTCACGAATACTTCAGCAGGGATATTCCGCGTCAATGTAACAGCGCGATCGAACAATGATTCCACCAAGTTCGGGTACATCAATACAACAACTACGGTGGCATCATATGGCACGAACCTGACACTATCTGGAGTATTTACCCGGACAACAAATGCGGGAACGAATGCAAGTTATACACTTATTCTCCACAACAATGGGACTGCAACCGATACCTACAATATGACAATTGCTAACCCGGGCTCCGCAACAACTACTGCTCTTAATATCAGTGGGAATATTACACTTGCATCAAATGCTATGCAGACCCTTGTTTTGAACGTGACAAATACCGCAGGAGGGGTATTCCCTGTCAATGTCACAGCCCGTTCGAACAATGATCCAACCAGGTTTGGTTATATCAATACCACGACGACAGTTGCGGTGCGCGGTGTTATCCTGACAAATATTTCTGCACTTGCCCAGACAACTAATGCATTGACTAATATAACCTACCTGCTAAACCTGACAAACAATGGTACTGCAACTGATGCATATAACCTGATGATCGGCAATATGAACAATGCCTCGATAGCAGGCATTAATATCACGTCTCCCTATACATTGGCCCCAGGTTTGACCCAGATAATCGCCCTTAACGTGACCAATACCACACCAGGAACTTTCTATGTCAATATCACGGCAACATCTGTAAATGATGCAACAAAATTCGGTTATGTCAACACCACGACCATCGTGCCGAATTACAATGTTAACCTGACAGTGGATTCAAACGCTAAGGCAACAATCGCAGCAAGTAATGCAACGTATATACTAACTCTCCAGAACAACGGAACTGCAACCGATACCTATAACCTGACCATTGATAATCAGGGTAGTTCCACGACTGCTGCCCTTAATATCAGCGGGAATATTTCGCTTGCGTCAAATGCAGCAAGGACAATCCTTCTGAATGTGACAAATATCACAGCTGGAACATTCAGGATCAATGTCACAGCCCGCTCGAACAATGATTCAACCAGGTTCGGTTATATAAATACAACGACGACCGTAAATTCATACGGAGTGAACCTGACAGGTGTTTCCTCCCTTAGCCAGACGGTTACTGCAACAAACAATGCAAGCTACACTCTTATCCTCCAAAATAATGGTACTGCATCAGATACGTATACCCTGACAATCAGTAATCCAAACAGCGCGTCCACAGCAGCCCTTAATACCAGCGGGAATATTACGCTTGCATCAAATTCTGCCCAAACCCTCATCCTGAACGTGACCAATACCTCAGCAGGAACCTTCCATGTCAACATCACAGCCCGCTCGAACAATGATTCCACCAGATTCGGTTATATAAATACCACGACGGTTGTGAATTCATACGGTGTGAATTTGACTGTGGATTCTGCAGCGCGGACAACAACCGCCACAGTAAATGCGACCTATACACTGATCCTTCAGAATAATGGAAGTACCATTGATTCATATAATTTGACAGTCGACAATCCGGGCAGTGCGTCTACGGCAGCCATTAATTTCAGCGGAAATCTTACGCTGGCACAAAATGCCGCTTATACCTTTACTCTGAACGTGACCAATACGACAAGCGGGACATTCCGCGTTAATGTCACAGCCCGCTCGAACAATGATTCCACAAAATTCGGTTACATAAATACCACAACGACTGTGAATCCAGTACCAATCGGCGCCACAATTACATGGCCTTCAAACAATAGCGCCAATACAACGGGCTATGTTAACGTCACAGTGACACTTAATATAACAGGCATGGCTCTCCTGAACTGGGAGGGAACAAATGAATCCATGCTCCCGGCAGGAACGGGAACGAGCTTCTACAACAACAAGACAGGACTGCTCAGCAGGAATTATAGTTTCAAGATATATGCAAACAGTACAGACGGAGCGACAAACGTATCAGAAACGCGGATCGTTACGGTCAATAGAACAAATAGCACCCCGATCAGCTCAATTATTAACACTTCAACCTTTATAGTAAATGCCACATTGAATATAACTTCACCCAGTGGGAATGTCACTGTTACTATCCCGAACGGCACCAATGCTTCTGTTAGTGGCGGCGCAGCACTGACATCGGTTTCAATAGATTCTCTCGCCCAGGTAAATACTACATTCGCAGAAAATCTTGATAGTACCTATAAATTCATAGGCGAGAACCTGACCCTCGGCCCCGATGGCGCCCGATTCAGCCCGGATATACAGATAAGGTTCAATTACACCGCTGCACAATTGACTGCGGCGGGAATAGCAGAATCAGAATTAACTGCAAAATTCTATAACATCTCAACAAGCGCATGGGAGGCCCTGACGATATATGAACGCAATACAATCGCCGATTATATCATCGCCAACGCCAGCCACTTCAGCACATTTGCTCTTATCGGAGTACCGACCACGACCACACCAACTTCCAGCAGCAGCGGCGGAGGCGGTGGCGGAGGTGGTGGAGGTGGCGCTTCGGGTGAGAATTATAGTAATATCATAGTGAAAGAAAAATATGACAAGCATATTTACAAGGATAAGACTACTTCGTATGTATTCACCCATAGCAGCAATCCGATAATGTTCGTGGATATAACAGGCAATGTCAACGCCGGTGAGATTAACACTGCCGTGGAAGTGCTGAAAGCTACATCTACCCTCGTGAAAGAATCGGCGCCAGGCATTGTTTACAGGGATGTAAATATCTGGGTTGGAACGGCCGGGTTTTCCGTACCCAAGAATATTAAAGAGTCAGCGATAAAGTTCAGGGTTGCAAATTCTTGGATGACAGATAAAGGGATTAATGGTAATGAAATCACTTTACTTAAATGGAAGAACAATACCTGGAATAATCTTGAAACAAAAGAGACAGGCAAAAATGAAACATTTACTTTCTTTGAAGCAAAGACGGACTCTTTCTCAAGTTTCGCAATAAGCGGACTGAAAAACGAAGCCGCTCCCAGTGGAACCGCAACCGCCACTCCAGGACATGATGAAACTGAAAGAACACAGACGCCTGTCCAGACAGAGAAAACTGCAGGATTTGAAATTATCTTATCGATAATTGCATTCTCTGCGGTTTACCTGTTATGGCGAAAGAGATGATGTAGCGAAACCCCGAAACCCTGCGGGTTCTCGACTCCGCGCCCACGTATTGCAAAGCAATATGTGTACATGCCCTCCAGAGGCATGACTCGGGATTCCCTCGACTCCGTGCACACGCATGCCTGCGGGCATGCGTGGACTCAAGTCATCCTCACAGATGAATCGCCTTCCCCAGCGCAACCTCAGCAGCTTCCCCCAACATTTCTGGAAGCGTGGGATGGGGATGTATGGTTCCTGCAAGGTCCTCCAGAAAAGCGGCCATTTCTATTGAATGCGACGCCTCGCTTATCAGCATGGAAGCGTTTGCCCCCACTATTTGTATCCCAAGAATCTCCCCGTTCTTTTTGTTTGCCACAACTTTGACAAAGCCGTCTGTCCTGTCCATCGCAAGAGCGCTTCCCGATGCCCTGAAAGGGAACTTTGCGGTCTTTATTTCAAAGCCACCCTTTCCTGCACTTTCTTCATCAAAGCCGACAGTAGCAATCTCGGGATCTGAAAAGACGGTCTGGGGGATTGCCCTGTTATCGAAAGCGGCCGGCAGACCCGCTATGACTTCGGCAGCGACCTTTCCATCCCTGAAGGCCTTGTGCGCCAGGAGGGGGGGGCCTGCGATGTCACCGACAGCATATATCCCGGGATCATGTGTTTGTCGTTTTTCATCGACCAGTATAAAGCCTTTCTTGTCAAGTCTGACTTTCGTATTTTCAAGCCCCAGGTTTTCCGTGCTGGGTCTTACCCCAACGGCTATCAGGATTTTGTCCGCTTCGAGTTCTTTCTTGTTTTCTTTGTCGTCCCTGATTGTCACTATGGCCTTATCTTTCTCGATGCGCATTCCTTCGAGCTTTGAATTATAATAGATTTCGATACCGAATTTTTCCATCCTCCTGCTCACCACCTCAACCAGCTCAGGATCGAATTTCGTGAGAATCCGCGAAGAGCGCTGGATGATCTTTACCCTCGTGCCGAGCTTTGCAAACATTGTCCCCAGCTCTACACCGATGTATCCGGCCCCTATTATAACCATATCATCGGGAACTTTTACAAGCCCGAGAGCTTCGTTGGAACTTATTACGAATTTACTGTCAAAGGCAAATCCGGGGAACTCCTGGGGAAGCGATCCTGTGGCAAGGATGGCATATTCGAACTTTATGGTTGAGGTCGTCCCGTCATCAAGGGTAATCCTTGCCCTGTCTGCGGATTCAAGATAGGCTTTACCTTTTATTACCTCTACGCCATATTTCTTGCACAGGTGGCCTATGCCGTCCCTGAGTTTTTTCACAACCCCGTATTTCCATTGCTGGAGCTTCTTAAGATCGAATTCAACAGAACCCTTTATTCCAGTATCCCCGGGATTCTTTATATCGTAGATAAAATTAGCGGCATGTATCAGCGCCTTGGAGGGGATGCAGCCGCGATATATGCAGGTGCCGCCAAGGCCATATTTTTCAACAAGTATTACATCTTTTCCGAGCTGGGATGCCCTTATGGCCGCTGTGTAACCACCGGGCCCTCCCCCGATCACAAGGACATCGCAGCCTGTTACGATATCTCCCATTACCATCTATGCCACATCCAGCAGGAGGAGGTCCGGGTCTTTCAGGTGGTCTATCAAGCTGTTCATGAACCTTGCGGCCTGCGCGCCGTCAAGCGCCCTGTGGTCAAATGACAGGACAATAGGCAGTATCTTTCGTATTTTAATTTCCCCATCAATCACGACAGGCATATCCCTTATCCTGTGCACCCCGAGTATGGCAACATCGGGAGGATTTATAATGGGCGTGGAAAAAAGCCCTCCTATGCTTCCTATATTCGTTATGGTGAACGTATTGCCTTTCAGATCCGGAAGTTTTATCTTCCTTGTCCTTGCTTCTTCAGCAAGCTTTTCTGTCTCCTGCGCCAGTTCCATGATGCTTTTCTGGTCTGCGTTCTTGATAACAGGGACCATCAAGCCTTCGGGCGTATCCACAGCTATCCCTATGTTGTAGTAGTGTTTCAGGACAATCTCGTTCTTCTGCGAATCAATGGATGCATTAAGATAGGGGTGCTGTTTCAGCGCCACAGTTACCGCTTTGATGATAAATGCAAGATATGTAAGCTTTATGCCTTTCTCTTCCGCCGTTTTTTTCTCTTTCTCACGGAGTTTAACAAGTTCGGTAACGTCGGCCTCGTCCATGGAAACAACATGCGGCGCTGTAAATTTGGAAAGCACCATCCTTTCGCCTATGGTCTTTCGTATGCCTTTTATCGGGATTCTCTCTTCGGCGGGTTTAATTCCGGGAGCAATTTCAGGCTGGATGACCTCGGGAGGACTGATTTGCGGCTTTTCCGGTGCTTTAGCTGATTTCTTCACGTCTTCATCTGTAACCCTTCCTCCGGGACCGCTGCCTGTAATTTTTGATATGTCCACCCCGAGTTCCCTGGCAAGACGCCTCGTAGACGGCGTGGCCAGAACCCGTTCAGGCATATGGGGGGGTTTTTCGGGAACAGGGACTTTAGGAGGCTTTGCTTCTGGAGGTTTAACTTCAGGAGGCTTGACTTCAGGGGCTTCAATCTTAGGAGGTTTTGCTTCTGGAGGTTTAACCTCAGAAGGTTTAGCTTCAGAGGGTGCCATTTTTTCACCCGGCGCTTCCAGCTGGGCAAGAATACTTCCTACTTTGATCACATCCCCTTCTTTTCCATTCAGTTTCAATATTTTTCCTGCCTTAGGGGAAGGTATCTCTACTATCGCCTTATCAGTCTCGATCTCTGCCACTGCCTGGTCGGATTTGATTTCATCCCCTTCTTTTACGAGCCATTTTACAAGGGTGCCTTCGGTTATACCCTCACCCACATCCGGAAATTTAACATCTGTCATATGATTTCACCTCAGAAAGCTGCAACCTCTTTTATACCATCCGCCACCTTCTCGGCATCTGGCAGGTAGTAATCCTCAAGTTTAGGTAGCGGTACCGGGACATCGTATCCCGTAATTCTCTTAACCGGCGCTTCAAGATAAAGAAACGCCTTTTCGTTTATCCTCGCAACTATCTCAGCGCCCGGACCGAGTGTCCTTGGCTCTTCGTGGACTATGACTGCCCTGCCGGTTTTCTTCACAGAGCCGGTAATGATCTTATCATCGAGCGGCGAAAGCGTGCGAAGATCAATTAGTTCAACACTTATGTCCTTTACCTTTTCCAGAGCCTCGCTGCATACCTTCACCATGGCGCCCCAGGCTATCAATGTCAGGTCGTCTCCTTCAGAAAGCTTTCTGCCCTGGCCAATGGGCACCGTGTAATCACCTTCGGGCACTTCTTCCCTGAAAGCCCTGTAAAGCCTCTTTGGCTCGAAAAAGAAGACTGGATCGGGGTCCCTTATAGCTGATAAAAGAAGACCTTTTGCGTCATAGGGGGTTGATGGAATAACTACTTTCAACCCAGGAATGTGGATATAGAAGGTTGCCACGGCTTCCGAATGATGTTCAAGTGCCCTCACGCCTCCCCCGTAAGGCGCCCTTACTACTATGGGGCAGTGGTAGGTTCCCCGGGAGCGGTTTCTTATCCTGGAAGCATGGGCCGCCAATTGGTCGATGGTCATATAACTGAATCCCTCGAATTGTATCTCTGCCACGGGTTTCAATCCTGAAACCGCCATTCCTATTGCCGTCCCCACTATCCCGGATTCTGCAAGGGGCGTATCGATCACCCTCTCGCTTCCGAACTTATCAAGAAGTCCTTCAGTGACCCTGAACACCCCGCCATCTGTGCCTACGTCCTCACCCATCACTATGACGCTTGAGTCCCTTTCCATTTCCTCATGCAGTGCCATGTTGATGGCCTGTACCATGTTGAGTTTTGCCATTTTTCATCCCCCTTTCTTTTTTGAAGCGTAGTTTAGAAACTCATCCATCTGCTCTTTCAGTTCTTCGGGCATTTGAGCATACACATACTTGAACATGTTCCCAATATCAGGCTTGAAGGCTTCAGCCTCCTCCACTGCCTTCTCTACTTCATCAGAGAGTTCTTTGATGAGTTTTTCTTCGTAATCCTGGTTCCATATACCTTTTTTCTCAAGGTATATCCGAAAACGCTTTATCGGGTCTTTCTTAGACCATTCCTCAACCTCTGCTTTTTGCCTGTACTTTGTGGGATCATCGGAAGTTGTATGGGCTCCCATCCGGTATGTGAAGCATTCTACCAGCGTAGGGCCTTCTCCTCTGCGGGCCTTCTCCATGGCCCCAATTGTCGCGCTGTACACGGCCAAGATATCATTTCCGTCCACCTGAATACCTTCAAAACCATATGCCAGGGCTTTTTGCGCCAGGGTCTTTGAGGCGGTCTGCCGTTCCCTTGGCAGGGAGATGGCATACTGGTTGTTCTGGCAGATAAAAACCGTGGGGGTCTTGAATACACCGGCAAAATTCAAGCCTTCATGAAAATCCCCTTCTGAAGTCGCACCATCTCCAAAATAAACTATTGCTGCCGTTTTCTGTTTCTGGATTTTCGCGGCCCAGGAAGCTCCCACCGCGTGGAGGATCTGGGTTGATACAGGTATGGCAATTGTAAAATTTTTAGGAGGAAGACTCAGGTTCGCATCTTCAGAGCCCATCCAGTAGATATATAGAAGTTTAAGGGGGATCCCCCTTGCTATCTGGACACCGTGTTCCCTGAAGGCGGGGAAGAACCAGTCCTCAGGTTTCAGGGCAAAGGCGCTTCCTACTGCGGTTGCCTCCTGTCCCAGAGATGAGCCGTATGTAAGCATCCGCCCCTGACGCTGGAGCTTCAAAGCCTTATCATCATAAAGACGCGTCAGCATCATGGTCCTGTAGAATTTCTCAAGTGTTTCCCTGTCAAGAGACGGCTCCAGGTTCTTATCCACATTGCCTTCACTATCCAGAATCTGAAGCCACTCCACGCTCATGTCCAGAATTTTTTGTCTTGGCAACTAAACTCCTCCCGATAATAAATTAAATTGTTTTACGTCTTATTATCTTTTTCCAGAAGACTAGCAATATTGTCTGCCATATAAGAACTCCTGACAAAAGGTCCGCTTGCAACTGAAAGAAATCCTTTTTCTTGAGCCTTTTTTTTATAGAACCCGAATTTCTCAGGTGTAATATACTCTTTGACATCCATTTGCTTCTTTGAAGGTCTCAAATACTGGCCAAGAGTCAGGATATCCACACCCGCATATCTCAAGTCATCCATTGTTCTCAATACCATTTCTTCTGTCTCCCCGATGCCCAGCATAAGCGATGATTTCGTATAGGTGGAAGGGGACGATTGTTTTATTTTCCTGAGAACTGAAAGGGACAAATTATACGATGCTTTCCTGTCTCTTGCAAGAACCTGCAATTCCGCTGTTGTCTCAATATTGTGCCCTATCACATCGGGATTTGCATTGGTTATTTCATGCAGGCAATCTTCATCGCCCTGGAAATCCGGCATCAATACCTCAACCGTTGCATCATTGTCCAGGTTTTTTATCGCCTTAATACAATCTGCAAAATGCCCCGCGCCGCCGTCACGAAGGTCGTCCCTGTCCACCGAGGTCAGGACTGCATATTTCAAGCCGGTTTTCTCAACTGCAAGGGCGATCCTTGAAGGTTCGGAAGGGTCAAGAGGTTCGCCGTGCATCCCTTTTTTCACGGCGCAAAACCTGCAGTTCCTGGTGCAGACAGAACCCATTATCATAAATGTGGCCTTACCCCTGCCCCAGCATTCCCCCACGTTCGGGCACATTGCATCCGCGCAGACCGTATTTAAACCGAACTCAAGAAGTGTGTTTTTAAGGACCAGGAACTTCGGTCCAGCCGGCGGTCTTATTTTGAGCCATCCAGGTTTTGTCATAATGATTCCTTAATCAGTAATTTTTGCACTACTGTCCAGTCGGGCAAAATCTAACACCTCACTATTAATTGAATGCAATTGTTATATATAAAGACCATTGGACATTAAAAACTACAAAAATTTATTTCTTAAAAACATTTATCAATACGGCTTGATAATCTTATAATCAGTGGAGGTTTTTTATGGATAAAGTAGTACATTTTGAGATTCCTGCAGATGACCTTGAGAGAGCCCAGAAATTCTACAGGAGTGTTTTTGGCTGGAAGATGGATGCCGTGCCGGAAATGGAATACATCCTCATCGGGACTACGCCGGTAGATGAAAACGGCATGCCGACAGAGCCGGGTGCGATAAATGGCGGCATGATGAAACGCCAAAGCCCTTTTAATTCTCCTATCATTACGATCAATGTGGAGAATATTGAGGACGCAATGAAAAACGTGAAAAAAATGGGGGGTAAAATAATCAGGGAAAAAATGCAGGTAGGAGATATGGGTTATGCTTCCTATTTCAAAGATACTGAAGGTAATATAATTGGACTGTGGCAGAGAATCTGATAGTAGAGACATCTTGAAAAGATGAAGGATTGGACCTGATGATAACAGTCCGCGATCCTGGAACCATTTACCAGTCACACGGTCAGATACAGAACGGTACATTCCACGGGCGGTGGCACTTCTCCTTTGACCAGTATTACGATCCTGAATATACGCATTTCGGCACCCTGCGCGTGTTCAACGATGATACGCTCTCACCAGGTGCAGTCTGGCCCCTGCATCCGCACCGCGATAACGAGGTCGTTACTTACTGCGCGGGCGGGGAGTTCCGCCACGAGGACGAGCGGGGGAAAGGCGGGATACTGAGGAAGGGCTGGGTTCAGCATACGACCGTAGGAACAGGTATGTGGCATTCAGAGATCAATAACAGGCCCGACGAACCGATGCGCTTCATCCAGATGTGGTTTTTCCCGGCAAAACATGACCTTCCGCCCTCGGTAGAGCAGAAAAAAGTTGAAAAAAGAGAAAGGATGAATAAATTCCTGCCCATCGTATCAAATTCCCATCCTGGCGCCCTCCACATAGTCTCGGATGCTGCAGTCTATTCCTGTTTTCTTGAGAAGGGCAAGAAAGCAGATCACAGGCTTGAGGCTGGCCGGGGTGCATACTTTTATGTGCTGGAAGGCGGGCCGGTGGAGGTAAGCGGCGCTCGCGTTATGGAGCTGGGGGCTGCAAAGATCGAGGGGGAAAGAGGGCTGAGGTTTGAGGCTGAAAAGGATGCGGAGGTTTTGCTTGTTGAGGTGATGCTGGATTAGGATCAGTGGTTATAATTTATCTTTGATGATATTCAATTGTGAGAAGGTTAAATAAACCGCTTGCGCTATCGGGATTTAGATAAGTATTTATTTCTTGACGCTTTACTTGGTAAGTAGTGTAAGACAAATGGAAATAGAAACTGAAGATATAGAAACGGTAACTATGAGCACAAAAGGGCAGGTTATCATACCTGCAAGACTGAGGAAAAAGTATGGGCTTAAAAAAGGGAGGAAGATTGTTTTTATGGAAGAGAATAACTGTATCAAGATATTGCCTCCCACAGACTTGAGATCACTCTGCGGTTCGTGGCCAGAACTCGACGCAGATGCTCTTACAAAAGAAATAATAGAAGATAGAGAGCGTGATGCCCAGATAGACAGAGAAAGGGACGCACAAATAGAAAAGAAGGTCCAGAACTTGAGGAAGAAACGATGAACCGGATTTTAATAGATACGATGTACCTCGGGAAACTTATCCAGGATGATAATTATCTCGATTTGGCCGGTTCAATAAGTGATGGTGATCTTGAAGCAATATGCTCGGTTATCTCCCTTTTAGAGTTGACCAAAAGACTGGGTATGAGAGATGAAGACCGGATGCGCAAAACTAGGCAAGATCTATTATCTTCCAGACTGGTTTTTGTGAATGTAAACCGTACAATCGCAATTCAAGCCGGTGAGTTGCGCTTGAAATATGATATTCCCACTGCTGATTCGCTGATTGCCGCAACCGGCATAGCTGGAAATGCATTAAATATTCTAACGGACGACACCCGTCATTTCGGGCCCATTAAAAATCTGATAAAAATAAAAACCCTCAAACAGGTCATGGATATGGCGAAGCATGGAAGATAAGAAAACATCTATTTCTAAAAAGGAGCCGCTTGTAACAATAAAAGCTTCTTTAAAGACCATTACGATAAACCAAAAAACAAGATGGTTAGAAAATATAGGGGAGTAGATTGTGGAAATTGCCTTAAACAGAAAGATTGTACCAAAACAAAAGAAGGAATACGTATTGTCAAGATGTTTCCCTTTGAGGAAGAGCGACAGGCTTTGGATGAAAAAATGAAAACTGTTGAAGGAAAGAAAATTTACAGTCTGAGAAAACAAATCGTTGAACCTGTATTTGGAGATATAAGGGAAAATAATGGAGTAATGAGCTTTATCACGCGGGGTCTACAGACTGTAAAAACAGAGTTCAATCGGATTTGCTCAGCAAATAACATAAGAAGAAGTCATTTAAAGGGGAAAAGTAAAACCCTGGTAATTGGGAGTGTAAGCGTTTCTATGAGATATATTATCGATATGAATTTTGATTATCGGACAACCTGATCGTACAGGGTAATCGGTGACTGCAACGATAGGTGTTCTGCGCATCCCATAGGATTATCTTAATCAATACAACAATGGTAGCGCAAATAATGGGCACGTATATATCAAAAAACAATCTCCTTTGATGAATTTGTTGATTGATATAACAATCGACCGCATGGAAGCTTGAATTTCAAAGTGCTTGAAATTCCTGAATAGGCGTTCTGGAGAAAACTGCAACCAGAAGCAATCTTTGCAATAGGTCGAAGGTTATTTAGATTGTGAAAATATGGGTAAAAATACAAATGAAGTAATAAAGTGAAATAATTTCAGGACTCTGCAATCTGCAGGGACACTACCAAAAGTATTAAGATTATATTATCATATGTGGATTAACTTATGGTGGACAGTAAAAGGATGGGCGCTTTAATAGCAACATTAACGATTTTTGGTTATTTTATACCAATTGTTCCAGAGGAATTTAAATTCAATATAATTATAATTGGTTTTTCGATATCAATATTAACATATTTTGAAGAATACGTAAAAAGGAGACTACTGTATCCACTGTTTAACGAAATTGTAAGATTACTATGTAGTCGCGAAAAATATTTTCGTCTTTTGTATGTGGAAAAAACATGTTATATTGACGAAGATGGATATGGAAAAATTACTACAATGTATAAACTTTTGAATGAAAGTGGTTTAAAAAGGCGATATCCAATAAGAATCGAGAATAACACGAGTGCATTCACAAAATCGCTTAAAGAAATGGAGAGGGAGAATAAATTTGAGGTTCAATCGACAACAACAGAATACACCTTAAAATGGGAAACCATTTCAGAAAGTAGCAAATTGAAAGAGTTTTATATTATATTTAGTCGCGACTTGGAACTCGGGGATACACGAGAATTCATGGTTAGATACGAAGGTGAAGGTCTATTTAGAAGCAAGAAAAGCCAGTTGAATGCAGAAGAAAATGAGAAATTGTCATCAATACCAATACATGTTACTGACTCAATCAAAATCAAAATTCATTTTCATTCAGGATATAAATATTCAGACTTAAGATATTGTGTAAGATCGCCCAGCAAAGATGAACTCGATTGGAAATGCAAGCGCCTTCAATATCAGCTAGATAAAGGCACTGGTGGAACATATGTCGAAATAGAAGAAAAAGATCCCTGGAGAAATTTTGAATACGCTATTGAATGGAAGGTTATTTAAACTACAATTCAAATGCATATTATGTATTTATGAATTATACACTCAAAACCAAGGTTGAAGAAGAAAAAGACGATAAGCCAATGACCCGATCAGATTATTCAGATATCCATTTGGGGAAAGAAATGACTAAAAAGCACTTCATCTTGGTTGGATTTGGCGATGCTGGAAAAAAGATTTTTCCAGCCCTCATACAGTTTTGTAGATATTTTCCAAGGTCTTTAGACATATCAATCGTGGATGTTAAATCTTTGGAAGTAATGCTAAGTGAAGGTTTGGAGAAAACCCTAGAAGATCGATTTGAAAAATTTAGTAATCTTAGGTTGGAAAATGATGAAATAAAAAAGTATCTTAAAATTCTGGAAAAAATTTATTTCGTGGATGAAAAACCTCGCGATGAGGAATTAATCCCGAAGGGTTTGATACCAAGAATAGATAGGGAAGAGCCAATAATCGTTTATTTAGCTGTAGATCCTGATCTTTACTTAAGTGCACTTAAAAAGTACTTGCATTTAGGTGATATCTTCGTTATTGAAAAGCCAATAGCAAAGGATTCAAAAAAAGCTGAGGAACTTATAAAGTTTATACGTGAAAAAGAAGAAGATTTGGATAAACTGTTTATTCCTGTGGATCACTATCGTGGAAAAAAACAGGTTTTGGATTTAGTTGAGACGATAATTAAGCGAGAAGATTTTTACAATAAAATCAAGGCTGCTAATATCATCGTATTTTCTTTACTTGAAAAGCGAAAGCCACCCACAAATACATATTTTGTCTCAACTGGTATAATTGCTGATATGATGCCACATGTGCTGGCTTTACTCAAAAAGATATTAAATTGTAAATTTGATGTGGAGATAAAGCAAGTTAAAAGTGCATTTCATAAATCATTTAATAAATTTAAGAAATATCATCCCCAATATAATGAGACCTTCGCAGAAATGGAACTGTTTCTGATTGAAGAAGGTGGACTTACCAGAACAGTAATTATAAGGTTAGGAAAAGGCACACCAGATGAAGATCGGACAGTTGCCTTTGTGGATAGCAACACAAATGATTATTTAAAGATGAAGCTAAAGCCACTCAAAGACGCTGGGATATATAGTATATCAGGGGGAAAACAAATTAAATTAGAATTAGAAGTTCCAAAACATATGTCATCTAAATGGGACAATTCTTGGTATAATATTATCCATGAACTGATGCATGATGAATACGATAAATTCCTAACAATGGAAGATGCTCAAAAATTCGTCGAGATTATTGAGAAAATAAAAGGGATGCAAAAATGAACGAAGATGAGTATGATAGGCAATTGCCAGCTTTCTTGAAATTTGATTGGGAAAATTACAACTGGAAAAGCAATGCTGATTATTCAGTAATTTTTAATCTAAACGGAGTACTCATAGAGAATCGTGAATTAAATAAGGATGCATGGAAGTGGGTCTTAAATCAACTAAGAATCCAAACTGTTACTGACAAAGAATTAAACACATTAATGAGTAAAGGTTCTGAAACAAAACATATTATGAATGATATACTTCGCAAATGTAATTATATAGGAAATACTTCGCCATCAGAAATGATAGTAAACAGTTGGTCAAAAATAAAACGAGAAAGATATGTCAAGAATTTACTTGATCAGAAAAGAGATGAAATGTTAGGGGCTGGAAAATTGATCGACACGCTTAACAGTAACCATATCAAAGTAGGATTATATTCTATGTTCGAATGGAAATTTGTTATTAAGATTCTCCACCATATAGGGTATAAGCAGTTTTTTGATGCTGTTGTAACCCCAGAGTCGGTTCGTCCTAAATATATAGTTGAAAATCAAATGTCTTATATTGGTCTCTTAAAGGAAGTAAAAGCTCGGTTAAATAAGGAACAAAATAAATTCTTCCTCTTGGAGGATTCAATTGATATTGTGGATTGGGCATCAGGGCATGGTATGAAATGCATTGGTTTCGGCACGGAAAATTATGGAGAACTAAAGAGAAAAGGGGCAATTTGTGTCGTAGATGACCATAGAAATTTATTAGATATTTTTAAAAATTCCCAAAAATCGGATAAAGTGGAAGAAAAACTCAAAGAACTCGACAAGCTACAGATAGAGAGAATGTTATGATTTACAATTGTTTTGAGCTGGAGTAAAATATTTTAATGAATAGACTTGAACAACTGAGATCATTTCTCATAAACCGGAATTTTGGGGCAATCATACTTACTAAACCAGCAAATATCGCTGCTTTTTTTCGAGGTATTCAAGTATCTCTGGGATTTCGCCAGGAACCACCAGGAAGGATTGCGATCTGTGTGACACAAGAGAGCTTTGCATTGCTTGGTAACCGAACTGAAGTGATCCGAATTGCAGAGGATGAGTTATCATGGTTACAAAAACTCACTTTACGGCCATTTCGATGGGATGAATGGGATTTGAAAATATCTGTCAAGAAATATCTTAGCTCAGAAGGGATCATGCGAGTTTGCGATGATATCGGAGTATTTGGCGAGAATGTCGGAACAGCTCTTGAAAAGATGTATTATCCCCTCAATGATCAGGAGATAAAGAATTTAAAAAAACTTGCTAAGGACACAGCATCAATCGTTGAGGCTGTTGCAAGGAATCTCAATCCAGGAACAACAGAGGTTCAGGTTGCGGGTGAACTCGCTGGACGACTAGTATCGGCGGGTATCTGGCCAGAGTTCATAATGGTCGCTGCAGATGAGAGAATTATCAGATTTCATCATTCCATTTCTAAGGAAATTCCGATCAAAAAGATAGCTCTTCTCTCTGTGACGGTTCACAGCCGAGGATTGTATACGAGTCTGACACGACTGGTATCCATAGGAATAGCTACACCGGCATGGCGTCAATATCAGGATACATGTAATCGGATTGATGCAAAGGCGATCATGCAATCGAAGCCAGGGGTCTCTGTAGGAGAGATTTTCAGAGCGATAAAGCAAAGCTATGAAGATGAAGGATACCCGGATGAATGGGAAGAACATCATCAAGGTGGACCTGCTGGCTTTTACGGCCGGGATTATAAAGCGACAGAGAATGAGTCGCGTTGCCTCATTGAGCGGCAGCCGATAGTATGGAATCCTACCGTGCGAGGGGCTAAATCAGAAGATACTATCCTCACAGCACGAAAAGGGAATTTTCCTGAGATTATAACTGAGACAGGTGATTGGGTATATTATAATGATGAAATTGATGGGATTAAAATCAGAAGGCCTGCAATTCTGGAAAAGTAGGACGAAAAAAATACATAAACCGTTAAGAGATTGGACTATCCAATTGGTGTGTATGGTTTTCATACAAGAGTCTAAGAATAAGAAGGCAGAAGCAGCAGAATCCGCCAGTCTTCTTGCCGTTTCACTCGATAATGGGTTGTGAATGATGTCCTTATGGATAAAAGTTAAATGTCTTGGATTATAATAATTATTATTAGGAGAATTTATCAATATGAATAAGCAAGTTGGTTTTATTGGTCTTGGAAAAATGGGCAAAGTAATAGTCAAGCGTTTATTAGATCACGATTACGAGGTAGTTGCTTATGATAAAGAGTTCAAAAATGTCGAAAAAATTCAAGCTATTGGGGCGATCGGTGTAACATCAGTTAAAGAACTTGTACAATGTCTTAAGCCTCAGCGGATTATTTGGCTTATGGTGCCGGCCGGTAAAAGCGTGGATGGACTAATTAAGGAACTTTTGAGTGTTGATTTGAAAGCTGGGGATATAATCATTGACGGCGGAAATTCAAATTATCAAGACACAATTCGCAGGGCTAATAAACTGCAAAAAAGTGGAGTGCACTATTTTGATGTTGGTACAAGTGGTGGCATACATTGTGAAAAAACAGGTTTTTCACTTACAATAGGGGGACCAGAGTCTTTATATGAGACAATTAGACCTATTCTGGCATCCATTGGTAATCCAGAAGGATATAACTATATTGGGCCAAGTGGTAGTGGTCATTTTGTAAAAATGGTTCATAATGCTATTGAATACGGCATTATGCAAGCAATGGGTGAAGGTTTTGAACTTCTCAAAAAAGGCCCTTATAAAGACCTTGATCTCAAAACCATTGCTCATGTATGGAACCATGGCAGTATCATCCGCTCATTTCTCTTGGAGCTTATGGAGCAGGTCTTCAAAAAGGAGGATTCCGGTTTGAGCGACGTTGTTGATTATGTTGATGATTCGGGTGAAGGGCGCTGGGCCCTTCAGGAAGCAATCAAATTCAATGTTCCCTTTGATACGAATGCACATGCTTTGTTTGCACGTATTGCTTCTCGCCAGGATGAATCTTTTTCTGCTAAAATCGTTTCAGTTTTGAGACACGAATTTGGCGGTCATGAAATCAAACGAAAATTAAATAGATAATATTAAGAGATTTGAACATATTTATATGTTTAGTGAACTATAACAGATTACAATATGAAATGCAAATATTCAAAAGAAGCTTTAGAGATGTATTGTGATCGAAGAAGAGATCCTGATAGTGAATTATGTTGGAACATTGAAGAGTTAATGAAAAAATGCAAATATTTTACTGAAGTCGATAGAAATAAATCAAGAAAATCAAAACGAATCTGATAACGAGGGCAAATAACAAATGTCTTTCGAAAGGTCTGTTATTCTTGATAATGTTGACCGCATAAAAGAATTAGATCGATCGGACATGTATTCTTACTTATGTTCAGTAGGTAAGGACACTTTAGATTCCTACAAAAAGGCAAGGAATATCTTTACCTTTCCGTCCGGCATTAAGAATATTGTTGTCGCTGGAATGGGGGGTTCTGGAATGGCTCCAACGGTATTAGTTTCATTGTTCAGGGATGAACTAACAGTCCCTTGTGTTCTCTCCCAGGATTATAATATACCTTATTTTGTAGATTCTAATACCCTTTTTATAGCAATTAGCGATTCTGGTGAGACTGAAGAGATAATTAGCCAGTATTTTCAGGCAAGAGAAAGAGGTGCGAAAATAATTGTCATCGGACAGGGGAAAACGTTAATGGAAATTGCAAAAAAAGATAAGACTCAAAACTTCAAGTATTCAACTTCAGTTCCTGCACGTGTATCATTTGCATATATGTTTGGTTCCACTATTGCTTGTTTGGAAAATATTGGTGTAATTCATAATGATAAAGAAGAAGGTTTAGAAGAATCAAAAGCGATTGTCAATGAACTGAATGATAAAATTGGAATTGATGTCCCAACCAAAGATAATATTGCAAAAAAAATAGCTTTATTATTGAAAAAGCGTATACCCATCCTATATATCGAGCCACCTTTTGAATCTTTAGGCCCTCGTTTTGCAAAAATGTTTAATGAAAATTCAAGAAATTTTGCATTTTATAATCGCTTTCCTGAGATTCGACATAATGAAATTATGAGTTGGACTTCAACTTCGGATTTCATGCCTAAATTCATTCCTATTTTACTCCGAGACAATATGATGAAATCAAAAATGGAAGAAGAAATAGAAGTGATTAAAAAATTCCTTGGTTCGGATGTTATTGAATTTCGCGCTGTCGGGAAATCAAAAATTTCTCGTTTTTATTATTTATTACATTTGACCGATATGATTTCATATTACGAAGCAATTTTAGTCAATAAGGATCCCAGTGAAACCGATGAATTAAAAGATATAAAGAAAATATTGAGAACATCATCAATATTGCCACACTTTTCTCCTTGATTCAATTGTCACATCAACCCTAAATTGAAGGATGAAATTGAGATAATTCTATTTTTCTCGGTTGTTTGTTGCTAATTGACATTTGACAGGACACTATCAACTGTTGAATTTTACGCTAAATTAGTGCCCCGTCTGATTGACAAAAGTCAAAATAACAAAATAGGCGATAGAAATCTTCATGCGTCAACGCCGTGATGCCCCGTTTTTCGAAAACGGGGTCGTGACATATGAGTAAACAAAAACCAATTCGTTAGTCCCCCTACGAACAATATTTATACTAAACCCCACAATACATTATAACCATGTCAAAAAACAAACCAGTGATCTCACTTGAAAATTTCACACCCACGCAATTGATGGAATACGATGCCTGCACACGATGCGGCGAATGCGTCAAGTATTGCCCGACCTATGACGGGAGAAACAAAGACCGGGCAATAGAACCAAGGGATAAAATCCTCCGTTGGAGGGAATACGTAACCAGGAGCTATGGCTGGAAGGCAAGGCTTTTCGGACCTGCAAAGATACCGGATGAAGAATTAAAGAAGTACGCCGAGGATCTTTATAACTGTACAGTATGCGGTATGTGCGGTACTGTGTGTTGCGCCGGGATTAATACTGTCGAGCTATGGGAATCAAACCGTGCGAACCTTGTAAAGCGCGGATTCGGCCCTTACGGCAAACAGAGCCTGTTCCCGAAGCTGATAGGGGAAGGGCATAATCCATATATGAAGCAGCAAAAAGACCGCCTTGCATGGATGACGCCCGACATAAGGATTGCCGATAAATCGGATATCGCATACTTTATCGGTTGCACAGCAGGATACAACCAGCAGGTGCTCTGCGTAAGCACAGCAAGGATACTGAACAAGCTTGACGTTCCGTTCATGGTTCTCGGGGAGGATGAATGGTGCTGCTCTTCTGCGCTAATAAGGACCGGGCAACAGCATCTCGATGAGGTTCCTAAAAAGGCTGCCCTGCATAATATCGAGGCATTAAAAGCGCGCGGCGCAAAAAGGGTGATATTTGCCTGCGCTGGATGTTTCAGGGCCTCAAAGATAGACTGGCCCCGCGCCTACGGGAAACCGCTTCCTTTTGAGTC
The DNA here is from genome assembly GCA_036567605.1 of Candidatus Methanoperedens sp. Classification (GTDB taxonomy): domain Archaea; phylum Halobacteriota; class Methanosarcinia; order Methanosarcinales; family Methanoperedenaceae; genus Methanoperedens. The sequence goes on from DATCUE010000041.1 coordinate 44,360, forward strand.
GATCCATATGTCGCAGTTCCTCGCAGAACAGCTCGATGCCGGAAAGATAAAATGGGAAAAAAGTTTCGATAAGACCGTCACCTATCATGATCCGTGCCACCTGGGAAGACACGTTGGCGTGTTCGAGGAGCCAAGAAAGGTCTTGATGAGCATGCCCGGCCTCAAACTTGTCGAAATGGAAAGGAACCGGAAGGAGCAGAGGTGCTGCGGCGCAGGCGGAGGCGTGAAAGCCGGTCTCCCCGACCTTGCACTGAATGTCGCTAAAGACCGGATGAATGACGCCAGGGCCACCGGCGCCGAGGCATTAATCAGCACATGCCCGTTCTGCAGGCGCAACCTGCTTGACGGGAGGGACGACCTGAAGATGGACATGAGCGTTGACGACCTTGTGGTTCTTGCTGCAAACATGATGGGTCTTTCCACAGACATCAATACCCCCCTGCCGGGTGCGCCAAAAGAGAGCATCAGCGATCTCTTCAGGACGCAGGCCGTACCGCCAAAACAGGAGCATCCGAAGGCTCCGGAGGCTGAAAAGAAGCAGTGATAAGCGCGAACGGCGATACGAACATTACTATCTGACGGAGGTTCCTGGGGCACGCAAAATACAGACTGGTAGGACACCACAGGAATTCAGCGCAGAGATAAGGGTATAGATCACTTTATCAGCCGGAATATCCTATCCGTTAGCGCCTCAGATGGATTGACGGCAAAAGAAGCATCATTTCGATAATTTAAGTCGCAGCGCAGACCATGTATCATTCACAGAGATCATGGCAACACTGTTTAATCCAATCGACTGCGCATATTCTCTTATGATATCCCTGTTAATGTCAGTTTTGATTTCGGACGTTCCTTTTGGGTATGTTACCCATAATAATCCTTTCAGGCTCATCTTCGGCTTTATTTCGTTCAATTTCTCTTCAAGCTCTTTTCTCGAAGTTACGAACACTTGAATGAGATCTGCCGAACTGCCTTCTTTCGTCAAGATGCTCACATTTTCCGGCAATTCACCAAGAATGGCTCTGTAATTATCAGGTTCGTTTAGGAGAAGAACTTTGTAATTTTCCTTTATTAGTAACTTTTGTGCAACAGTCTTGTCTGGCAAATCTAAACCTCACTTTTAATTGAATGCTCGCTGTATATAAAGACCATTGGGCATTAAAACCTGCTCACATTTTGATCTGTATCATTTATTGATCACTTGAGTCTGTTATTTTCAAGCAACGCCTTTAACTTTTCCAGATCCCTTTTGACTGCCTTTGCATCCTCATCGAACATCTGCTCTGACATCTCCGGCCGCCGGTACAACGTGAAGATCAATTCACTGCCATCGTTGTTGGGAAATACACGCATGGGATTATAGACATTCGCACCGGATGGCAAAGTAACTTCATGATCCAGAACACCGAATTTATTTTTGTCCGCGAATTTAACTTTGACTCTTCCCATGGGGGATTCAGTAATCCAATCGCCGTTGATATTCTTTATGGAACCGCTGAGTCCTTCTGCCCATCTGGGCAGATTCTCGGGATTTGAGGCGAATTCGTAAACCTGATCCGCCGGGCGATTGATCGAAACACTGATATGTTTGGATTTAAACATAATTGAAGTCTCCTATCTTACATATTCCAATTCAGTTCGCAAAAGATCGATGATTTTTTTATGGTTCTCACTGTACGCCTCCCAGACAGAAGCGCACCAAATCCTTATGGCTTCATCTCGCCCGCGGCCCGGAGGGACGGCCAGCACATCAGAGACCGTGACCGCGCCGCGCTGCTTGGGCTGATCGAATACAGGCCATAGTTTTCGTTTTTTTGCAAGTTGCATGTGCGTCTTTTGCACCTCTTTACCTGAGTAATTCCTTTCTATATACAAATAAAGGCCGATAAGAGCAAATGTAAGAGTGATCGGCTTCGTATTTTCGTCTGCATATTGAGCCGCATAGGCATCTACAATATGCTGATGGATAAATGACGGGCTTGGATGGGAAATCGTGTAATAGCAAAGCTCGTAATATTTTTCTTGTTCAGGTTTCTGGTTCATTGGTGTCTTCAAGCTTTTGATAGCATTTGAATGAATCATGCAGTTTACCAGAAAACATTCCTCCTTTACAAAATGCTTCTTGCTATTGGAAGTTTCCTTATGTAGTCGCTTAACAGGAAACAAAGACCCACTGCCAGCGGGGCGACCAGTACAAACTTAAGAAGAGGATCGAGGATCACATCCCGAAGACTGAGTGCAAGAAAGACAATAATAGGAGCATGAAAAATATATACCGCGTATGCACTTGCAGACATCGCTTTTGCCAATCTTCCCTGATTGTTGTATTTCTCACGGAATGATACGGCCAATGCTATGATAATAGCCACACCAAGGAACTGTTCCCACAATGCGTATGTAAATGCCTGCCAGTTGAGTCCTCCTGCAAGTAGAGCCGGATCCCCGGAATATATATACAAAAAAAGCAGAACCGGAAAGAGTATCAGGAGGGCGCCTGCCATCCATGACCACAGCCGTCCTGTCTTTTCAGATATCAGCATAAACCAGTTTCCTCTGCTGGCGATCAAGCCAACAATGAACATAGCGATGTATTGAGGAAAAAAAGGAATCTGTAAGTGGAGAAGTTCAAAATACCAGCCTATTGGAAACCATATCCTGACAATGAATGCAACTATTCCCAGAATAAAAGCAAAGATTGCTATGGTAGTGTTTCCCGGGATTTTCCTCACTCTACCTGCGCTTTTTACCAGCAGGCGCCACACAACATAAATAACGGCAAATATCAACAATGATTCAACAAACCACAAAGGTCCGGTGGCAAGACCTCTATAATTACCTGTATATGAACCAAGGAAATCCAAAAAAGACCCGGTAAAACCATCGGATATTGCCAGCACATATCCTATGAGCGGATCGATAAAAATGATATAGAATAGCAGGGGTATGCCCAGCCTGAGCAGCCTGTCTTTGAAAAAAAGCGAGGCTCCCTTCCTGTCATAGGAACCCGGTGTAAAGTAGCCTGAAATAAGGAAAAAGAAGCCCATGAAAAAAGACTGACTTACAGCAAGGAAAAAGATATAGAAGATACTTTCAATCATCCCTGCCCTGACTTCCTGGTAATACCAATCACCCACAGGAGCTCCATATGTTATTGCCAGGTGAACTAAAATAACAAGAACTATAAGCAGGATTCGGAGGTTATCAATGAACAATAAACGATCTTTCGGCATTGTCTCATCCCTTGCCATTTTTTATGAGTATATTCACAGGGAAGGGCTTTCCATGCCCTGGATATACGGTACTTATTTTTAAACTTTTCAGTTTTTCGACACTTACATTCGCTGCCGCCGGGTCATCCATATTAGGATTCAGACCAGGTTTGTCCTCGTTCATAAGCAGGTCGCCGCAAAACAGGTCGCCGCCGGCTGTCAGTATTCCTATTGAACCTTTTGAGTGTCCCGGAATATGAAGAACCTTAGCGTCGAATCCGTATCCGGAGAGATCATATCCATCCTCGATATATAAATCGGGTTTAAATCTTTTTGATTTGCCAAACCCGAAGAGGACAGGGACCATCATTCTGGTCAGAATATTGCCTCTTTTTCTATTCCAGAACATATCTCCATTTTCGACCATTCCTGAATCGCCAATGTGCATGGCTAATTTTGTATTGAATTTCTTGCAAAGATAAGCGGCGTTGCCCGTATGGTCAAAATCCCCATGTGTTAAAACGGCAAGTTTGAGATTGCCAGGCCTGCATCCCGCGCTTTCAAGCTCCTTTTCAAGTCTGGTGCGCCTTTTTGAGAAGCCCGTGTCGATCAGGATAAAATCGCCACCTGTTTTTACAAGGTAGCAATTTACGTCTGTCAGGTAATGTAAAGTGATGGCTTTGATCTCCAAAGGCATGTTATTCCTCCTATCTCTTCTTTCGCTTTACATAAAGTACGATTATCAAGACAAATACACTTTCCAACAGACCAGGACGGGAGGCCTCTTTAACAGGACTGGGACTTGTCAATATAGGGATTTTTGCAGTATTCGGTATTTTGGTTGCTGATGTACTCACCGGGCCAGTTGCTTTTAGTTCATCCCTTTCTCTGGAGTTCCTCCTTGTAACGCTTTCACCCTCTCCTTTATCTTTTTCATCAAACACTAATGCTGCAGCATTACCGTTCTTGTATACTCTGATATGGAATTTATTATCAATGATACCTGAAATATCGTTTTCTTTAAGAAGAATATCGTTATCAGGTTCATTCATCCTGACTTCCAGCTTATTTGCATCATTTCCGATATCGATCCTGTAACTCTCCATGGTTTCACCATTGTTCAATTCGAGAACTTGCGATGATATCATATGGAGGCCGTTTATCCTGACACTTCCTGTCTCGGCATAGATGCTTTCAACATTGAATCTGATCAACCAGTCCTCCTCTTTCCCATTGCCTCTGAGATCTTTTTTATATTGGTAAATGCCTCCTGCTCTCAAAGCCGAGCTATGAACTTCAGCATTCCCTTTTACAAGCGAGAACTTCGCGGTGGCAGGGAAAGTATTGACATCCACCAGTTTAAGATAAAATCCATCCTGAAGCTGCAGGGAATCGCCAACTCCAAGTAAATGGTAGGTATTCTCATTATCATCAATTAAGAACCTGCTGATAAGGAATCGTGAAGTAGTATTTTCAATCACGGAGTAATGCTGCCCAAGCCATGCGATTTCAGGATCGTTGCTATCCCCGGCATGGTATATTTCCGTGGAATATTTCAGGGAATCGCCAGGGATCTTATAACTACTGCATGCAGGGCATAACTGTTCTATGCTGAAGTCCAGTTTCTCAAAACCCTGCCCGGCGTCCATATCAAAGAACAATATTGCGGGATTTTCCATGGATGTCAGGTTGAAATCAGTACGATTAAAGACCAGGTATTCAAATGCTCCTGTATGCTCGGAGGTGTCATTAATCATCACTGTAGAAAATACCATGGCAGCATCTGATTGTACCTTGACACCGAACCAGTTATCCATAAAAAACGTAGTTCCGCCATCAACGAGGTTGATATCGCCTACGGGCGCAACTTCTATTGTCTTTCCGTCGTTCATTATATTCGTGAAGTAAGCATCATATGCAAAATTGATCCTGCCGCTTTTATCAATCTTTAGCACTTCCGGGGAAATGAGCTGGAGTGTTTTTAACTGGACAAGGTCAATAGTAGAACCAGCAAAGACTTCATCCAGGTTGAACCGCATGACCCAGTTATCCTTTTTGCCGCCCCCGTTCAGGTCCATTTTATATTCGTAAGCATCACCAGCTCTCATGGTCATGTTATCTATTTCCTTACCGTTCTTCATCAATGAGAACGAAGCAGATCTTGGAGATGTCCTTTGATCAGTTCCCAGAACAGTTATGGAAAATCCCTCAGGAAGGACAAGGGTCTCGCCATCGACTAAAGTGCGTTTGTAAGAATCAACCAGCCACCGGCTGATGTTTATGGTACTGGCATTGTGATCAATTACATAGTAAGGCTTTCCAAGCCATCCGATATCAAGCCCCCCATCGTCACTTCTGTACATTGAAGTCTTATAAATAAAAGAATCCGCCGGGATCTTTTTTTCATCGTTAACACTGAAATTGAGAGATTCGTCCCCACTTTCCTTATAATTGTCATATATCATTTGGTCCAATCTGGCTGCTGATGCAAGGCCGAATTTTACAGCATCTGGAGAGATCAACCGAACTGAATTCAGTTGAACAGAATATGAGAGCGGTTGATCGTCGATTGCCGTAGATAAAGATATTCTTCCCACAATAAAGCTCAGTACCGTATTATCATTCTGACCGTTCCCATCAAGGTCCATTTTATATTCGTAAACATCATCAGCTTTCAGGCTCCTGTTATCTATTTCCTCACCGTTTCGCGTTATTGAAAATCTTGCATATGTATCAGAAGGGACACCTTCCAGCACAGTAATGGCAAATCCGTCTGGCAAAACCAGAGTGCCGTCCGTTTTTTTAATATATTTGTATGTATTTTTGGCAAACTCAGTATAATAATCGACAAGGAAGCTCTGATTATCAACCAGTAGCCTGCTGATGAATATGCTTTCATTATCCTGATCAACGATGCAGTATTTTTTTTCCGCTTCAATATTATAGAAAAACAGGCCCGGGCTGTTAAGTAGTGTAAGGTTAAAATTAAGAATATCAGGAGATTTCGGTATCTTCCCGGCAGCCACATTATATTCCCGGATCATGGCATCCCCTGAATTCCAGTCAGCAGAGGCGCATGTTAGTTGAATCAGCAGTACAATTACTGCGTAGAGGGCAATTTCGAACACAATTTTAATGTTTGTCATCGTTACCCATTAGAGATGGAATACCCGGATATATGAAGTATTTGATAAAGAAAAGACCGGACCTCTTATGGCTCGTCTGGGAATAGCATGCAGGCCCTTATCCTGGACCCCCGGCCGAAATATGATCATTGAAAACACCTGCATCCCAAACTCAGTTTTTTGAGTTTCAAAAGAGCGATTTTCAATTTTTTTCCCTGATCCGCTCGTAGTTAAGCAATATCGCTCCGTTGTTATACATTTTTGTCCTTACAAGTTTCAGGTTCAGTCTGTGCGTGATATTTTTAAACAACGGTTTCCCGCTGCCCAAAACAATGGGGTGCACAAAAAGCCGGTATTCGTCTATCAGACCGAGGTCGCTTAATTGCTGGAAGATGCTGGCACTTCCCATAAGGACGATGTTCTTTCCGGATTGATCTTTGAGCTTATTCATTTCTTCAGGAACGATATCCTTCATTATCGTTACGTTGTCATATGTACCCCATGGTGCTTTCTTGAACGTTTTTGAAATTACAATTTTCGGAGTATTGTTCATGAGATCCGCACCAGGCTCTTCACTTTCCTTCCGGTTTGGCCAGGCAGCAGCCATTATTTCGTAGGTAGTTCTGCCCAGGAGAATCGTTCCCATGTCCCGCATATAATCTTCGCCCATTTTGCTGTCAAAATTGTTTGTGACCCAGCTTATGTCCTCGTTGTCCCCGACCATAAGATTGTCCAGGGTGACGAACGTTGATGATATTATTTTCCTCATATATTTCCCCCATGCTATTACTGTTACTAATAAGGAATAAATGTATTCAAAATTCTATTTTACCACACGGAATCTAAGATGTGTCCTGCCGGCCGGAAGTTCCACCACTTTTATTCTTTCCACTTTGATTGATTTATTGCCTGTATCTTCAAATGGCCGAAAACCGGCTTTCAGAAATACCGGTATGATATCAATATGCAGTTCATCAGCCAATCCTGCTCTTATACATTGCGAAGTGGTGCCTGCACTGCCGATAATTGTAACATTTTTGTCGCCTGCGGCTGCTTTTGCCTGCCGGACTGCGCTTTTGATCCCGTCTGTAACGAAAGTAAAGGTCAACTTGTCTGTTTCCTTTGGATGTTTTTTGGGTGCTTTATCTGTAAAAACAAATATTGGTACCTGATACTCGTAATTACCCGCGAACCAGTCAGGGTCTTCCGCCATGGCAAACTCTTTCCAATCCATCACTACCGAGCCTGTAGTATGTATGGATTCCCGTAAGACTTCGGTATTTCGCAGGGTATCAAGATCAGGATACAGCGCCCCCACGCTACCATTGCTATCTTCGGCAAACCCGTCCAGCGAAATTGTTACTCCTAAAATAACTTTTCCCATATTTTTCATTTGATTCAAATCCTACCTCACTCGAACCATAACAACATCATAAGCGGTGCCATCCGTAGTTGGCGTACCCTCATTCGGTCGCCATCCACCCGTGATGGTGTTGCCGTCCTCGCTGATCGTACCCCTATATGTTGCGCCTGATCCCGAATGTATGAGTGTGTTGCCCCGAATATCCCATTTGTATGAAAGAACATCCCCGGACATGCTTGCATAGACACTTGCAGAAAAAGTTTTTTTCTTTGAGTCGTAGCCGATGATTTCCAAGCTTCGCATGACAAAGCCCTTAAAATTGATTTCGCCTTCCGATTTAAGAAAAAATCCTCCAGGCATCCACTCAAAGGTAGTTCGACCTGTAATATTATCCTCCTTTGAGTCAGGAGTACGGCCTTTTAATTCCCATTTGCCAATCAACTTTTCAAAGATCTTCAGTGCAGGATTCGGTATCGATGATTTTCGCTTTGAATTTATTACCATGCAGATTACCTTATCGGTTGGTAACGCAGCAACACAATCCCATTTTTAAACATTCTTGCCTCAAGAAGTTTCAGGTTCGTCTTTTTAACATCTTTGAACAGGGGCTTGCCGGCGCCCAAAATGATGGGAACGACCACAAGGCTGTATTCGTCGATGAGGCCAAAGTTTGCAAGCTGCTGCACGATGGTGCCACTGCCGATTATCGTGATATCCTCCTTTTCTTTCAACTTGAGGATTTCTTCTGGTCTTATTTCGTTAAGGAGCCTGATATTTTTCCAATCAGGTCCTTCCTCAACGCTCTTAAGCGTTTTTGAAAAAACTATCTTCGGATTATTGTTCATGACCTCAGCCATACCCGGATCGTTCTTGATCGCATCCGGGGTGGGCCAGTAACTTTTCATCATTTCATAAGTCGTATGACCAAACATCAGCGCGCTGCCTGATTTTGCATGCCCATGGGTATATTTTTCCCACTCCTCATCTTTTTTTATTATCTTGAACCAATCTATCTCGCCTTTCGGCCCGGCAAAAAATCCATCAACGGTTACGTGATTAAATACACTTATTATTCCCATAAGATCGTCCTATTCCTCCGCTTTATTTCGCTCATTTCGGATAAGTGTAAATCACCATCCACTGCACTCCGAACTTATCCTTAAAACTGCCGTAGTAGTCGCCCCACATCTGGTCGGAGATCGGCATCTCTATCGTGCCACCAGCGGAAAGAGCGTTAAATATCCTGTCCGCCTCAACTTTACTTTCCGGGTGGACTGAAATGTAAACATTGTTGCCTTGCGTCAGTTCCATCCCAAGCGATTCAAGAGAATCGGTCGCCATTAACACATTGTCTTTACCAACAGGCAAGCTGATGTGCATGATTTTGTTTTCGTCCTCTTTCGGGATATTTACGCCTTCCATCGGCATATCCTTGAATCGGAAAACAGACGTAAACTCTCCGCCAAAAACGGATTTATAAAAGTTAAACGCTTCTTCCGTGTTGCCCGCAAAATTTAGGTAGATGTTTAATTTTGTCATAGTGTTTTCCTCCTTAACTTTAATGATATTGATTTCTTTTTATTTATGGTCCCTCATATGCTTTCTTCAAACCTTCTATATCAATTTTCTTCATCTGGAGCATTGCTTTCATGGCTCTTTGCGATTTTTCAGAGGCGGGGTCACCGACCAGTTTGCTCATTATCTCGGGGACGATTTGCCACGAGACGCCGTATTTATCCTTGAGCCAGCCGCATTGCTGCACCTTTTCATCTCCGCCTTCAGAGAGTTTTTCCCAGTAATAGTCCACTTCTTTCTGGGTCTTGCAGTGCACCACGAACGATACGGCTTCGTTGAATTTGAATACCGGGCCGCCGTTGAGGGCTGTAAATTTTTGTCCATCTATTTCAAAATCCACGGTCATTACCGTTCCCGCCTCTCTTCCGTGAATCTCATACCCTTCTTTTCCATAGCGGGAAATGTTGCCTATTTTTGAGTTCTTAAATATAGAGGTGTAAAAATTTGCCGCCTCTTCGGCCTGGTTATCAAACCACAAACATGGGGTGATTTTTTGCATGTAGTTTCCTCCCTTAATCTAAATTCTATTTCTGCATTTTCTCCAGAAGCTCATCGAGACGGTCATAGGAATCATTTACCCCTTCTTCCATACCGCTCTTTAGCATACCGTCACGGTCAGCGACCGACTGGAAGACAGATTGCGATGTCAGCTTTGTCCTGTTGCCTGGCAATTCCTCAAACCGCGCAGTTTCAAGGATGACATGTCCTTTTTCCGGTAGCCCTTCAAATTCAAAGGTACCAATAATTCGTTCAGGTGATATGACCTCATGATTCACACCATGAAATGCAAACTCATTGCCATTTGCGTCTTTCTGGATGTATCGCCATGAGCCACCGTTTCTTGGCTCAAACGTTTCAAGTGTCATTGTGAGTCTGTGCGGCCCAAGCCATTGTACATAAAGTTCAGGATCAGTAAATGCTCTGAACACAAGCTCTCGCGGCGCATCAAACTCCCGTTCAATAATGATCTCCTGTTTCCCGGGTTCAGATGTGATCTTAGTAAACTTCTTCTTTGTCATACTTCAATCTCCTCTTCTGTGTCAGACTGATAGTGGAGCAGAACCACGCCGTTGCTGAATGCCCGGGTTTTCAGGAGTTTCAGCTTTTGCCTGTCATTCAGGTCTTTGAACAGGGGCTTTCCTTTGCCTAAGGCGATAGGATTGACAAAAAGATGATATTCATCAATTAAGCCAAGATTGGCAAAAGCTGAGACAACGCTGCCACTGCCATAAATCACCAGGTCTTTGCCGGGCTTTTTTTTCATTTCTGAAATTTCTTCTGCATTAACTTCGTTAATCACCCTTGTGTTTCTCCATTCAGCTTTCCGTAGCGTTTTTGAAAAAACAATTTTGGGCGAATTATTCATCTGGTCGATGACGATTTGGTCGTTTATAGCCGCGGTAGCGGATGGCCAGTAGCTTGCCATCATTTCATAGGTTACTCGTCCGAACAAAATCGTGTCCACTGTTCTTGCCAGTTCGATGCCGTATTTTTCTATTTCTTTATTGTAGACAAACCAATCGATTTCCCCGTTCGGCCCTGCGAAGTAGCCATCAAGCGTTACCATTTCCGATGCAATTATTTTTCTCATTCTTGTACCTCCTGTTGCAATTCTCTGGTCAATGCTTCAGCCAGTTCCGGTCTTCCGTGGAACCGGGCAGGTGTGTTCTGGAAAAGCGAGATATGCCATGTGCCATTATCCTTAACAGCGGTTAGCGACTGAATCGCATTCACTTCCGGATTGATCTCTGTCCCACCTTTTGGCACCATGCCTGCTACTGCCCGAAGTAGGGCAACGTCTTTGCCCAAAAAACGGATCTCTCTTATTTTTCCGACATAGGAAGCCGTTTGATGATGGGAGAATATCTGCCCGATTTCTGATTCTATTTGCATTTTCCCGTTCATCTGGCTTCCATCAAATCCCACAACACTGCCGTCCCTGGCAAAGAGTGAGGCCATTCCCTTTGCATCTTGCCTGTTCCAGCAATCAAGAAGTTCTTTGTACAACTTTTCAATTTGTATGCTGGCGCCTGCCATAATTTTACTCCCATTAGTTTTTTCTGCGCCTTACCTAATCGGCAAGTCGTTTGCGTCTTTCAATTTCCGCAACACTTGGATTGTCGAGCGCAAACGATCCGGTCTTGAGCTCTCCGGCAGGTTCATAGGTAGCGATGATAACACCAGTTGTGGAAGTTTTACTATCGATAAGCTTGAGATGAACAGGTTGTGTTCCTTCGCCGAATAGTCTTTTTCCTTTCCCTATCGTAACCGGGAAAATCCATAACCGGAACTCGTCGATAAGGTCATGTTTTAACAGAGTTTGAATAAGATTGCCGCTGCCGTGCACCTGGATCTCAGGCCCCTTTTGTTCCTTGAGAGCTCTGATTGCCTGCTCCACGTTTCCCGTTACCAGTGTGGAATTATTCCAATTCACTTTATCAAGCGTCCTTGAGACAACATACTTCTTGACGCTGTTCAATTTGTCGGCAACCGGGTCATCTTTAATGTATGGCCAGTACGCCGCAAAGATTTCATACGTCTTCCTGCCCAATAATAACTCAGATGGCCTTGCCATAAATTCGCCCATGACTTGCCCCATCATGTCATCCCAGTAATTGAACAACCACCCGCCATAGGTAAAACCTCCGGTCGGATCTTCCTCTGGTCCCCCAGGTGCTTGCATAACGCCGTCAAGCGTTATGAATGTGCTTACAATAAGTTTTCTCATAATCTTTCTCCCGCTCCACGATGTTCTTTGCAACTCTCCCCTTATAAGGTAGTTATGTGTTCGATGATATAAGGATTTTTCGTAGTTACCCCAGGAGACCGAGCTCTTTCATTGCTTTCTCCTCGTCCTGGTGAGCTATGAACATGATGATCTTCGGCTCGGGGCCGGTTTTCTGGATAAAATACGTAACGTCAAATTCGATCAGCCTGTTCCCGGTCTTCTCAAACGTCACTCCCCAGTGGACCTTGACCATGGAATATTCCCTGCTGATGGCTGTCTCATCCATCGAAATGATCTTGGCCGATGTCTGCCCGACGCTCCTGTAGAATTCCGCCGCTTTGCTGGCCATTCTGGCAAACTCATCTCTTCCCTGTGCGATACTGCCCCGAGGACCGGCGGAAATAAAATGCTCCGCAAAGAAAGGTACCTGTTTTTCAACATCAAGTGCATTGAATGCTTTTTCGTATTCCACAAAAAGTTTTTTAATAGCGTCGGTCATAAATTATTTCTCCAATAACTTCTTCAAGCCCTCAAGCATCATGTTCCAGTTCCTTTCAGAGTGCTCACGGGCTTCTTCGGTCGAATTGTTATCTTGCAGGAGAGAAACAAGTGTCTGTCGTCCTTTGCCTGATAGCTCAATGGTCACGATGTGATAATTCTCAGGCAGGTCCGGCTGGCCTGAAAGAGGGCTGAAATGGCTGTACTGGATCATGTGTCCGGCCTCCAGCTTGAGAATCATGCCCCTGTCTTCGTACTTTTTTCCATGCCACTCCCCTTTCCAGACAATAGAACTACCTTCCTTCCAATCCGAGACTGCATTCGTCCCGAACATATACTGTATTATCTTGTCGGGATTTACAAGCGCGTCCCACACTTTATCAATTGGGACGTTAATGGTTATTGATGCTCTGGCGATGAGTCCTCTGCTCAGTTTAATCTTCATAATTGTTAATCTCCCGCTATCATTTCAAATATGTCCATTCCTCACTTTTGTATTTCATCTCGGCAAGTTCCCCGGCTCTTGCAAGTTCATCACTGCTCCACGTACCGAATTCATGGTCTTTGCCCTCTGTAAAAGAGTCAACGAGAGTCTCATAAACCTCATTCCTGCCTGCATCGCTATGCCACAGGATACATGTAACCCGTTCCTTTGCGCTCTGTATCATCTTGTCAGAGATTTTCTGCCTGCTCACGTTCAGCACACTAAACATTGTTTCCAGGTCAAGGTCATATAACAGAGTACCATGCTGGAGTAGCACCCCTCCGCGCCTTGTCTGGGCGCTTCCTGAGATTTTCTTGTTACCCACAAGGATGTCGTTCACAGGCCTGAACTCTGCTTCGATGCCCAGACTCCCGAGAGCTTTGACGAGCCAGCCGCATATCATCCTGTAAGATTCGATGATATTCTTAGGGAACATGTTCGCAGGCGCGATAACGCTGTAGGTTATCTCACCCCACTGATCATGGTACACGGCCCCGCCGCCTGTCCACCTCCTGATACAATCAACACCAAGTTCTCTGCATGTTTCAAGGTTCACTTCATCCCTGATTCCCTGGAAATAGCCGATAGAGACTGCACAGGGTTCCCAGGTATAGAACCTTATAGTTGGCGGGGAGGAGCCGTTCCTTATGCCCTCGCTCACAGCCTCGTCAATAGCCATGTTCAGGTATGCATCATGCGTTTCCGGATTCACGACCCTCCATTTCATTTAAGGGCCTCCTTTATCACAAGCGCGAGGGATTCAGGGCCGATACCTATCATCACGGCGTCATGAGCTTCTGCGATCCTCCGGATATTGTGAACTATAGTTTCCATACATGCATCCTTTTTCAATCCGATCATGCTTTGTTCTATTTTTTCAAGTGTGTCTTCAGGATGCAGGAAAAAATCCCCGGTTATTTTGACCTTTCTGATGCCTTCATCGTACTCAATCTCTGCTTTTACAAGCTTTCCTTCTTTTACCTTTTGCCTTGCCTGGACAATCAAATAAGACACCTGCTTATTCCACTCCACATCCATCAAATAAAGTATTGAAAGCAATTTATAGCTTCTGGTTGGTTTGAATCCATCCAATAATTCAACTTTCTGAATTGTATAGTGTCTAATATTATTGGGTTGGGTCGGTTGGTTTTCCGGGGAAGATTATATATTCAGGCTTTAACGATGTCTATTCATGGACACCGCTTCCCTGCGGCGCGGGATAGAATGTCTTATCCACATGCATTCTTCGGCTCTTACCCCCGATATCCTGGATTCGGGTTTTTCATGCCAGCGCTGCGGCTGGTGCTGCCGGGAGAATTTCAATATCACGATAACGAAGGACATCTCGCGCCCGTCCAATGCGATTTCTATTTTTCCTGAAGACATAAGGCGAATTGTAAAGGGAACGGGAATGAAATGGGATGATGTGGCGCAGCCGGATACCTATTCATGCCTGTCCGACGGCGACACCATATGGGCCATCGGGTGGATACTGCGGCGCAACAAAGAGGGGGATTGCATATTTTACGGGAGCGGGGCATGCACAATATATGAATGGCGCCCCATGATATGCAGGTGCTATCCCTTTTTCATGGGGGAGAGGGGCGTGGATATCATGCGCTGTGAAGGGCTGGGGAATAAGATCTCAAAGGAGAATGCAGAGAAGATGGCACAGATATTGAAAAGATATGAGATAAAGAAACTTCGAAGTTATATTGGTATCATGGAGGAGATAGGGGATAAACTAAGTTCAGCCAATCTGCATTCGCTCCCAAAGGATTACTCAGGGGATGTTCTTGTCTGCGATGGCGAGGCAAGAAAATTGCGGCATTTAACACCCCTGATTAAATCGTCATCAGGCCGAAGGACATCAGTGGCGACATATACTTAAAAGAGTTATTCTAATGGGATAGCGCGGATTTGAACCGCGGTCTAAGCGTCCCAAACGCTCAAGGATGGACCAGGCTACCCTACTATCCCTTTGGGTGTCCTACTAACAGCCTGATAAGATAAAAACCTTGCTCAACCCTTATACTCCCCGCTCACCACTTCTTTTATCCTGTCAGCGGTCTTGGGTCCTACAAGCCCGACCTCCATAAGCTCCTCGCGCGATGCCGCCATGATCCTTTCCACACTGCCAAAATGCAAAAGCAGGTTCCTTGCAACAGCGGGGCCTATTTCGGGGAGGGATGAAATCACGTACTCCTGCTGCTCCTTGAGCGTAAGGGATGTTTTTTTCCCGTGCAGGCTTATATCCTTCTTCACCCCCGCCTGCTCCCTTTTTGCCATTACGCTTATCAAAGCCGCCGTGTCCTCCTCATCCCTGCTGAATATGACAGGAACCCCAAAATCGATGGTGATGGAAGCAAGCACCCCACGGATAGCATTTGGATGTATCTGCCTTGCAGTATAGAGCCCTTCTCCTTCTATAATAAGGAGCGGACGCTCAAATGTTCGCACGAGATCCGATATCTGGCCGAAAAGGTCCCTCCCGTCCATCAGCGTGCTCAGGAAATCCTCCGCTGTCTTTCTTTCGATACCCACGCGGTCGCTGAGCACATAGTCGCCGACTTCAAGCGTTTTCAATATTATCTCGACACCGAGTTTTTCAAGAGCCCGTGCGACTGTGGAGCGTATCTCCCTCTGGTCAATGAAAACTTTCACATGGCTTTCCTCAGGTTTTGATTCCTGCATCTCTTTATGGAAATCCTGTAGATTTTTCTGCCCGCTGCCATGGGGTGCGACCGTTTCTTCTGTTGCGGCGTCTTCAGGGGCTGCAAGTTCGAAATTCAGGTTCTTCATTGTGTGGAGCATTGTTTTTTCTCTCCTGTTGCTGCTCCAGTGATATGCCTCATCCTTTGACCCCTTTGCCATAAGTATCACAACGCGGCCAGCATGCTTCCTCCCCGTCCTTCCCTTGCGCTGTATGCTTCTTATCTCCGAAGGAATGGGTTCAAAGAACACTACAAGGTCAGTCGCAGGTATATCCAGCCCTTCTTCAGCCACTGATGTGGCCACAAGGGTATTGTATTCCCCGTCCTTGAATTTCTGGATTATCTCAACCTGCTGTTTCTGTGTAAGGCCGGTATCCTTGTATTTGCTAGCCTGGCCAACGAACCTTACAGGTTTTATGCCGGAAACTTCCTTCAGTGATTCACTGACAAGTTCGGCCGTGTCCCTGTAGTTGGTAAAAACTATGACCCTGGACTGCGGATTTTCGATTATCTGTTTTTCAACCAGTTCCTTTACAAGACCCAGTTTGGGGTTATTGCCATCGCACCCTGAGAGATGATGTATTGCCTGGCGCATGTTAAGATCCTCCATCAGGCGCCTGGCTGCCTTGCTCCCGCTTTTTGATCTTGCCTCGTTCTCAAGGCGCTCAAAATATCTGGATAATGCGGATACGCCCTGTGTTTCAGCTATCTCGATGGCATGGCTGACCTTGAATATCTCGGCAAGAAGCGATACCCCCTGGTATATTTTCTGGTCGGGGAACGAACGGAGCTGCGACTGCATCTTCCCCTGCAGGTCAAGCATTTCCCTTTTGGATAACCTTGTCTGGTAAGGCGAGATGATACCAAGCTCGCGTAATTTATTCAGCCTGTCGGAAAGCACTTTGTCCATCAGCTGTTTAAGTCCTTTTATCTCAACAGGTATGGGGACATATTTCCACTCGATGTCCTTATCGAAAACATACGGCCTCACATCAGGGTCGGATTCGGTACGAACTTCGACAGCGCTTATGCGGAGGTTTGTGCATACTTCCTGTATTTTCTCAGGGTCGCTGCCAGGGCTTGCGGTTATTCCAAGTACGAGTGGTTCTTTGTTCTGCTGCCCGTACTTCTCCGATATGTAAACATACGAGTAATCCCCGGTCGCCCTGTGCGCCTCGTCAAAAATAATACACGAAACATTTTCAAGATCAATTTTTTTCCCCAGGAGGTCATTCTCTATCACCTGTGGGGTTGAGACAACAACTTTTGCTGCATCCCACATAGACTTTCTTTTCCCGGGCGGCGTATTTCCTGTGAACAGCACGATCTCCTCCGGAGGCATGTTGAGAGCGTTCCTGAAAAAAGCGGCGTGTTGTTCGACGAGCGGCTTTGTCGGGGAAAGAAGAAGGACTTTTCCTTTCGGAAGGCGCGAAATAATCACAAGAAGAGCTACGATCGTTTTCCCAAGACCCGTGGGAAGCACGATGAGCGTGGATTTTTTAAGTGCTTCTCCTGCAAGGGATAGCTGGTATAACCTCTGCTCGATCGTATCCGGTTTTACAAGAGGGTGATTAATGTATTGCACATCGCTCATCCGGTGAACAATATACCCGCATGATTATAAATCTAATGCGCGGGATTGAATATGGAAGTACATTATCATAAAATTGTTAATGAACGAATTGGATGGGCGCCTGAGTTTTAGCATTTCAGAGGTGTTTGCCAAAGGATCTCGAACTTTGTTTCAATTTCATCATCTTGTCTAAATTTCACAATTTAGAGCAATCCTGTTTTGCAGCCAATAGACACCTTCATTGAGATCAAAAAAGAATTGTACTGTTTCTGTTTCCATCAATTCTTTTTCTGCTTCAGTATGTGGTGAATAATCCAAAACAATGGCTATATACCTCACTTTTTCTTTGATTAATCTATTTTGTAGCCATATCTTCCACGTTTTATGTGAAGCCAGATCTGCAAAGCTAATGCCTCTCAGGTCAACAAGTAAGTTGAACCTGCCATATTTGTCAATTATTTTATTCATTGCTCCATTGGCCTCATCTATACTCCGTTTTACCTCCTCAACATCTATATTGCCAGTTATTCGATGCATAATCGTTGCCGGAATCATTTTGCATTCTATTGTTTCAATCATTTCAAACCGCCGGCAATACTTTGATTGAATCTGAATCCATATCCCGAACTTACCTGCAATTCTTTTTAGGTTTTTCTATTTTTGTCTGATATGGTTGTAAGATAAACAGTGACCATCAGAGCAACAAAGAACAGGATAAATACAAAAAGAAATACCTCTCTGTATATGGTACTGTATATCAATAACACAATCATAAATGCCCAAATACACATAATTGCTACATTTTTTGTTTCCATCGTTTTAACCTCTTTAATTTAATACCTCTTTAATTTGATGTTATAATAATAGGTTATTTTTCTATTGTTTTTGCATTTCCAAGGATATTATTGAGATTAAGTAACCTAAACGTTGTTTTTAGTGCCTGGATAACACGTTGAGACATTAACATACCAGCAACCCTTCACGTAAGACGGCGTTTGCCATAAGTCCGAATTATAATGCCGATGGAAGCAGGAAACTATCTGCAGTAGCAGCAGGCATACAATGGAGGTTAAAGAAAGACATTACGAAAAAGTGGGAGAGGATTTTGAACGCATATCTGGATTCAACGTTTAGTGTGTTAACGCTTCTCATGCTCAATGGCATCTATGCAGACCGCAGCAGCCAGGATAAGATACCTATCAACTTTACCAACAATATCTATTCCGTATGAATCTCTTATGGAGAGCCATTTCTTGCTAATATGTGCCAAAGCATTGCCTGTACTATCTGTTATCTGATATTCATGTGCCAGGAAATCGCCTTTAGGAAGCATTATTTTCTGTCCTTCAGGGCTCTCGAACCAGTACTGGCTGCCGAGAAATGTAAGTAGTTTTTTCTTGAGTGTAGCAATCAACTTTCCTTTTGGGTCGAGAATGCTGTATGTCGGTCTTAGCGCCAGTACTTTTCCTTCTATTCTCCCTACCTCTGCACCGCTATTGTCATAAAAGGTATATTTTGGACCTATACTCAAAATTTTCTTTTCAACCTTACCCAGTTCATTGCCTTCCGGGTCACGGATTATATATGTGTTCCGTATGGATAGCAGTTTCTGATCCATTACGTATTTCGAGTAATCAAATAACCCCATGCTTCTTCCTTTATAGATAGTATTTTAACCAATATTACATATAATTTGCTCATCAATTAGATGCACCAGATTCTTTTCATATTCAGCCTGAGAAACCAATACTTTTGCTTGCCTCCGCCGACTTAATGGACGCAAGTGTAAATCTAATTGGCTATGATTCCATTGCTCTCTCATATCATAGAGATTCAGGTAACATATTCGACTTTGTAAATCAGTGCCACGGCGTTCGGTGTGTATTCCCACGGCAGATAGACCAGGTTATTAGTGTAGTATATTCTTACCTTCCGCTGGTTGTCGCGGGCTTCTTCCAGCAGTTTTATGACCTCTGCGTTATCTTTATTCACGGTATATATTGCTGAATAATCCTTGGTTGGATGGTCGTTTGTCAGATAGACGATGTACGTTTTCCAGATCAGTCCATCATAGCTGACATCATACACCGTGTCCACCGCTGTACCATTTCCGGTTTCTATACATCCCGCCAGTATGGTGCTGAACAGCAGCGTGACAATGACAAGTATTATTGCAGGTTTGTTCATTATTATCTCCTCATCCCCTCAGTCATTAAATAGGAATATATTGTCATCGCATCTTAAGATATATTGCTATTAATCCAATGAACATTAAAATTGAAATAATATACGTTACCCATATCTTTTTATAGCGTAAAACTGAATCATTATGATGGAGGTTAAATATGCTATTCGGAATGATGAACAATAGTGGGAACTGTACTGGGATGATGCGGAGGTATCTCTAATGAAGGTTTTAATAGTATACGACACACTTTATGGTAATACCGAGAAAATCGCCAGGGCTATCGCCGCAGCTATTACGCCATCCAATGATGTGAAAGTACTTCGTGCGAGCGAGGTGGCTCCATCGGAATTGGGCCCTATTGATCTTCTTATAGTCGGTTCACCTACCCAGAATACCAAACCAACCAAGGCTATCCAGGAGTTTCTCAGCAAAATTCCGGCAAATGCTCTCAAAAATGTCAGCGTGACCTCATTCGATACAAGACTAACAACGATACTGGCCAGACTAGGCGGTTATGCCGCCAAGCGCATTGTGGACAGTTTGAAAACTCAAGGCGGTTATCAGGTAGTACCGCCTGAGGGCTTCATAGTAGAGGGTAGAGAGGGACCACTGAAACAGGGAGAACTGGAGCGTGCTGCCGGCTGGGCAAAAGGAATTTTAGAGAGTAAGAAGTAATTTTCAATCATTCGGATGACGACAAAGGAGTTATTAAGGTAATAATAAGAGGGGAGATTGAAAGGTTTCCGCCGCGCTGCGGCAAGATGGCCAATCGTCCGGTTGGGCCGGATTACAGGCGGCATACTTAGGTGTTTGTCTTGAACCGAGAAGCAGCATTATGCTGACCCAGCAATCTTGGGTTTTACTCTGTATGAGAATGCCGCATAAAGCACCCAACCGACAAACAGTGGAACAAAGAAGGTACACCAGTTCACAAAAGAAAGCATATTAAAGAAGGTTATTAGAGCCTTTCATTTAACTTCCGAGCTCATAAAAACCGCCAAATTGTTTAATATGGGTATCAGAGAGCTTGCTGAGATGTAGATTCAGAGAGGGGGCTAATACGCTTATAACGAACTGCCCGTTCTGCATCATCTCGTTTGAGAGGGTGCTGCGACTGAAAGAAGAAGCAGGGGAGAAGACGGGTTTCAGGGTGATAAATTTTTACGAGATGTTCAGTGAGGCGTACGGCTGTTAGAAAGGCTGGTTCTTTATCATAACTCATTCCATTTAATCAGTTCAGCCTTTTCCCCTATCTTTTCCATCAATGGATGTTCTTTCTCATATACGAACGTGAATTCAGCCGCAGGATTAAGTTTCATCAACTCAAGCGTATTCTGGAGGGCCACTGTCAAAGATTCATAATCAGGTTCATCCGTTACTTCGGCGTTGAAAGGATAAGTTTCCTCAAGTTCAATCGGATACGCCCCAAAAGGCGGTTTGAAATCAAGCACGGCGTCGAACCCGTCTTCATTATCAAATCTCTGCGCCCTGATAATGACCCTGCCTTTCAGGTCGAGATTTTTAAGCCTTTTCCTGTATCTTGATACCTCGGGTCTGAAAGCCGATTCCGGACCGCTGTAGAAGAACGTGGAGCTCTGTGCAGGCTGGAACCGCTCAAGCCAGTCCGAATGATATATCGCGCGCTTGAGGCCGTCAAGGAGCCGTGGATGCGCCCTGCATCTTTGCTCAACGAGTTCCCAGAGGCTTCCTTCTTTTATTGCCTGTTTTACTTCCCTCATCTCTGCAAAGGTCACATAAAGGTTGTGGCGCGCCAGCAGCTCTTCCCTTTTCCCGCTTTTTATTAATTCCCGGGCGTCAAGTGAAGAGCAAACAGGACAGGAGCAGGGCAGGTACTGCAAATTTTCTACGTGATGGGTGCCCCGCACGGTCATATACCGTCCTTCTTTTGCATAAAGGGCATATGACGCAGAATCGAACAGGTCGCAGCCCAGGGCCACGGCCAGTGAGAACATCATGGGGTGTCCGGCGCCGAACAGGTGGACAGGGGAAGCGGGGGAAAGCCCTTTTTTTGAGGCGATAATGACATCCACAAGATCAGAAAAACGGTATGACTCCATGAGCGGAACAACGGCGCCCAGTGGATATACGTCAAAGTTAGCTTCTCCAAGCCTTCGCGCCGCGTTCTCCCTCAGGTCACGAAAAGTCGATCCCTGAACGGGCGCGGCCAGGAGCATGTCCTTCTTCAGCGGAAGGGCTTCTTTTGCCCTCTTTATTGTAATTTCAAGCTCAGATTCGGCCCGCTCCCTGGAAACATCAGGGGGCGTGGGTATGTCAAGCGGTACGCCGATGTCAGAGCCGATCTCCTGCTGGAACCTGACTATCTGTTCACTATTTACTTCAACTTCGCCGTAAACCGATAGCTGGTAGGAGCCCGAGTCGGTCATTATGGGGCCGTCAAAACCAAGAAGCGAATGCAGGCCTTTCCTCAGCGCCTCCTCCCGGAGTTCCGGCTTGCGATAAATTATATACGAATTTGTTATAATAATTTGTGCGCCGAACCTGCGAAATTCAGAAGGCTTTATGGTCTGAATATTGGGATTGACGACTGGCATGATTGCCGGGGTCTCCACGATACCACGGGGAGTCTCAAATCGCCCGATGCGGCCGCAGATGTCTTTGTGTGTTATCTCGAAAATGGGGGGCATGGTGGGCTGTGATACGATGGAGAAGTATATTAAAATAAGGGGAAATATCACCCTGTTTACAATAAATTTAAGTATATAGCATGCAACTAAGGTCAAAATCATAGAATTCTGGCTTACAGAATAAGATTATCAAATTTCAGGAGAAAAATAATGGTTGATTTCAGAGTAGTAGTTTCGGACGGCAAGACCGCACAGGCATACCAGGTAGCTGTCTCAGGGGCAGCGGCTAATAAATTCATCGGCAAGAATATTGGAGAAACAATAAGCGCAGAGACGCTGGGATTGGCGGGATACACGATCAAGCTTACAGGCGGGACAGACAAGGACGGCTTCCCGATGAGAGGAGATTTGCCCGGACCCGCAAGAAGAAAAATCCTGATTGCCGGGGGTGTAGGATATCACCCCAAGGCTGACGGCGTAAGAAAGCGCAAATCAATGCGCGGACGCGAGATATCATCCGATATTGCGCAGATCAATGCGGTGATTGTGGAATACGGCCAGAAGCCTTTGAGCGAGATATTCCCGAAGAAAGAAGCTGCAGAGAAACCGGAAGAGGCGAAGGAAGCAAAGAAATAATTCAACGACCTCGGATTGAAATCCGAAAGGCATCTCTGTGATTGCTCTTTTGCTTGTTATTTCAAGGAGTTTTCACACAGTCTGCCACCAAGTATCAATTATATATATATCAAATACATAAGTGGAGCAAGGAGATTTAAATGATAGAGATTACGGATACTGCAGCTTCGGAATTGAAATCGCTGCTCCAGAAAGAAAAGAAAACGGATCACGGATTGCGAATTTTCGCTGCCGGGATGGGGTGCAGCGGGATACAGTATGGCCTTACTCTTGAAAAAACCCCGAAAAACGGGGAGGAAGTCTCGGAGAGCAACGGGATAAAAATTTTCTATGATAAGGACATACAGGAAGATATCGATGAATTCAAGATAGATTTCATCGATAACGAATACGGGAAGGGTTTCGTCATAGACAACCCGAATGCGAAATGCGGCTCAGGATGCAGCTGCGGGTGAGTTGAATGTTCCCGGGACTTGGCAGGGGGATCAATCCCCGCAAAATGGCTTCGATGATGAAGCAGATGGGGATTGACATCAACGAGATAGAGAATGTGGAGGAAGTCATCATCAGAACGCCCGAGAAGGATATCATATTTAAGGATGCGCAGGTCTCGATAATGGATGCGCGGGGTATGAAGACCTACCAGGTTGTCGGCACGCCCCAGGAAGTGCTGCGGGAGGCAAAGATCCCGGAAGAGGATGTAAAGCTTGTGATAGAGCAGACAAAAGCGGCAGAGAGCGATGCAAGGAATGCGCTAAAAGAGACAAAAGGGGATATTGCGGCGGCTATTTTGAAGTTGAGCAAGGCTGGTTGATTTTTTTGGGTTTGTGAAATGGGATTTTGCCTGGAATAACGAATTCAGATTCAGGCTATCCTTCCTTTGAGAAAAAAAGTGGAACGCTTTATAAGTAAAAACACTATCATCAGGCCTTGGCCTTAAGTCCGGGGTTTGTGACTGAAGTCGCGCGCCTGGTGTCAATGAGGTTGGGCTACCAGTGAACTGAGAAGTGTCGCGGTTTTAACTAAAGTAAACTATATAAGAAAGAATATACCTTAATCTATTAAATATATAATATAGGTGGTGTTAATTATTCAGAGAAGATCATCCTTAATCTACTTTTTAATCCTGGGAATTATTCTAATTTCTGGTTGTATCAGTGAGGAAAAAGGCCCAACACAACCAAACGAAACAGTAACTTTACCAGCAGAAACTGAAGCACCGACAACATCTCCGATGGCTTCTTTACCTGCACCCGAACAAAATGCTGAAATAAAAAGCACTGTTCCATCCCCCAATCTACCAAAAGGAACTCGGGACCCGGATATTACTATTGGTATTTATAAACCTGATAAGGCATGGAACGGTCTCACATTTATTCCTGATAATCATAAAAGCGGCAGACCAAGAATAATCGAAGTGAATATGCTGGGGGAGATTGTATGGCAATACCAGCTTCCAGATAATTTAAAGCAATATACTAATACCGGCCTGGATGCCGAACTCTTATCCAACAATAATATCTTATTTGTTTTGACCGGTAAGGGTTTATTTGAAATTGACCGCAATGGCACTATCGTCTGGTCATACGAGGATCCCAAGGTTTCCCATGATGCTGACCGCCTTCCCAACGGCAATACCTTATTTGTTTTTGGCATGACGGACTCAATAAATGACGCACAAGTGAAGGAAGTAAATCCAAAAGGAGAGATCGTGTGGGAATGGCATGCAAAAGATTACTTCAATAAAGCTCCTTACACAGGTATTTCTGACGGTGGATGGACTCATACAAACGCAGCCACCAGATTGCCTAATGGCAATACGATAATCAGCCTCAGGAATTTTAATTTCGTGGTTGAGGTTGACCCAAATGGCTCGGTAATAAGGACTTATGGAGATGGTATTTTTAAAAAACAGCATGACCCGGAGATTCTTCCTAACGGCAATATGCTGGTTGCATCGCATAATAAACCGCAGCATAAGGCTATAGAAATAGATCCAAATGAGAAGGTTGTCTGGGAATTTACAACATCGTATGAACCAGACAACTATCCACTCAGGGATGCTAATAGATTGCCGAATGGCAATACTCTTATAACTGGAACAAAAAAGATAGTTGAAGTTACCTCAGGAGGAGAAATAGTCTGGGAACTCAAACTGAATGCAAATTTTCAGGATGCAAAAAGTGAAGGATTCTATAAGGCTTACAGGATTAATCCACAACAATGAATCTGATATTATTTTTTATTTGAATGCCCTGTATAAATATTTTAGTTAGTATAACTTCTCCCTCGCATATTCCACCGCATTTCTGAATATCGTAATCCCCGCCCCTTCCTCAGGAAGCTCCTCACGCGTCCATCTCGGATGGTTCGTCCTGTGCTGGAAAGCTTCGGGGTGCGGCATCATCCCGAAAATCCTGCCTGTCTCATCACATATCCCTGCGATGTCATCTACCGAACCGTTGGGATTATAAGGATATCCTGCCGGTTTCCCTTCCCTGTCCACATATCGGAATACGATATGATTGCCTTTCTTCAATCCTGCAAGCACCTGTTGGTTCCTTGCCACAAACTTCCCCTCGCCGTGGCGCACAGGCAGGTATATGCGGTCAATTCCTTTAGTGAAGACGCATTTTGATTCAGGATTCGTTTTAAGGTAAACCCACCTGTCCTCGAATTTTCCCGAGTCATTGAAAGTAAGCGTGACTTCCTGTGTATTGTAGTCCCCGTTGAATCCCGGTAGCAGTCCCATTTTTACCATTGCCTGGAAACCGTTGCAGATGCCGATTATCAATTTACCGGCATCTATGAACTCCCGCATCTCCTTGCCAAGGTTATATCTTATCATGTTGGCAAGCACTTTGCCCGACGCAATGTCATCCCCGAATGAGAAACCTCCGGGAAGGGCCAGTATCTGGAAATCCCCCAGTTTCTTTGTGCCGTTTAAGAGGTCGGTGAGGTGTACCCTCTCGGCGTCGGCGCCTGCAAGTTTGAAGGCATGCTGTGTTTCCATATCGCAGTTTATGCCGTAGCCTGTGAGGACGAGGACTTTTGGTGTCATTTTATTACCTTGATTTTACTAAATATTCTAGTTTTCGTGTTCTCAACTATTTTATAATTCCACTCATTAAGTTTGTTATCATAACATATATTATTATTAATTGAAAAAATTTCAACAAATATAGCCTTTAATGCATCAGTTTCAGCATTATTGCATATTTCAAGCATAATTGATGATAATTTCTCACTTCTATTAATTACTGTATTAATCCTTTCTTTCACATTTGTTTTATTTGCTCTATCAAAATCGTTACATCTAAAAAAATAAATCAAAAACATATTTTTAATACTGTTAACTGGATCGGTTAATTTCAGAATATCATTTTCAATCTTAATCTTAAATTCGTTATCGTTTCCATCACATTCAAATAATCCGTATTCAAAACCATAATCAATATCTTGATTTGTATCATTCGAATCTTTTACAACTACATCAATATAACCAGGTTCTCCATTTTTATCTATATACAATTTCTTAGTTGAAAGATTTCCAATTTTTTGTTTTTTATACAATTGATGTGTAGGAAATTCCCATCTAAAAACGTATTTTGATTCATTATTATTTATTACAAAAAAATCATGTTGTAAATAATGCAATACTCTTTCATGATGCTTTCTAGTCTCAAAAAATCTCCAAGGATTTGAAACGTATTCATTTATCATATCAGTAATAGTCTGAGTGATTACATTTTGCATGAATAGAAAGTCTCCAATAAAATATTAATTTCTACCACCGCAGCGTCTTCTGCCATGCTTCCTTAAGTTCATCGTTCCCGGCGCCCAATACAACCTTCTCCCCGTCCATCACCGTGAAATTCTGCTGCGCGGTAACCACCCCGACATCCGCAAAAACGTTCCCTCTCATGATCTCCTCGAATCTCTTTACGTTCCCGGGCGCAACCGTCACCACGAATCGGCTCTGGGATTCTGAGAACAAAATTGTATCCGCGCGCTTTATGTTCTCAACCGGGACTTTTGTCAGTTCAATCGTAATTCCAAGATCTCCTGAAAATGCGCTCTCTGCAAGGGCAACGCCCAGCCCGCCGTCTGAGCAGTCATGGCACGACGCCATCAGCCCTTCACGAATGGCTTTTTCAAGCGCGGTATAAAGCTTTCTGGCAGAAACGGCATCCACTTTCGGGACATCGTTCCCTGTAAAACCCAGCGATGCAAAATACTCTGAACCCCCAAGCTCGTCTTTTGTCATGCCGAGAACATATACCCTATCTTCCGGCCTTTTAACGTCCATTGTCACGGCTTTCCTTACATCCTCTATTTTCCCTATCGTTGAAAAAAGCACAGTGGGCGGGATAGATATTTTCCTTCCGCCGATCTGGTAGTCGTTCTTCATGCTGTCTTTTCCCGAGATGCAGGGCACGCCGTAGGCTTTCGTGTAATCATATAAAGCCATGTTCGCCCTGACAAGCTGGGCAAGTTTATACTCGCCGTCAGGAGTTTTTTCCGATTTCACGGGGTCGCACCAGCAGAAATTATCAAGGCCTGCCACATGGTCAAGAGAACCCCCCACAGATATGTGGTTGCGAAGAGCTTCATCAATGGCGCATGCCGTCATGTGGTAGGTATCGATATCCCCGTATCTCGGGCAGATGCCGTTGGCCACGACAACTCCCTCCATGCTGTCAAGCAGGGGTCTGATAACGGCTGCATCGCTCGGCCCGTCGCCCGTGAGCGGCTTCACGACCGAGCCCGCCTGCACTTCATGGTCGTACTGGCGTATCACATACTCCTTTGAACAGATATTAAGGCGCGAGAGGAGGTTCTTGAGTGCAGCGGTCAGGTCAACGACCCCGAGCACCGGTTCTTCGAACTTCGGCTGATCCCACCTCGCATTGAGTTTCATGGTCGGAAGACCTTTATGCATGAAATCCATATCCAGGTAAGCCACTGTCCTGTCTTCGAATTTTATATGGAATTTTCCGCTGTCTGTAAATGTGCCAATCACGGTCGCTTCAACATCCCTTGTTTTTGCAAGGGCAAGGAAATCATCGATTTTATCTGGAGCCACTGCAAGCGTCATTCTTTCCTGCGACTCTGAAAGCAGGATTTCCCACGGGTCAAGGCCTTCATATTTCAGCGGGCATTTTTCAAGTTCGATGATGCACCCGCCGCAAAGCTGCGCCATCTCTCCCACTGAAGATGACAATCCTCCAGCGCCGTTATCCGTAATAGCGTTATACAGGCCTTTATCCCTTGCCTCGAGCAGGAAATCCATCATTTTTTTCTGGGTTATCGGGTCCCCTATCTGCACGGCGGTCACGGGTGAATTCTCATCAAGTTCAAGTGATGAGAAAGTTGCGCCGTGTATGCCGTCTTTCCCGATGCGCCCCCCTGTCATCACTATGAGGTCGCCGGGATTTATCTCTTTAATGTGGGAAGGCCTGCCGTTTATTATGGATGGCATTATCCCGCCCGTCCCGCAATAAACAAGTGGTTTCCCGAGATACCTGTCGTCAAAGACTATGCAGCCGTTCACAGTGGGAATACCGCTCTTGTTACCGCCGTGCTCAACCCCGCGCCTTACTCCTTCAAATATTCTCTTTGGATGGAAGAGGCGCGGTGGCAGGGGCTTATCATAGGACGGGGAGGCGAAACAGAAAACATCGGTATTAAATATCAATCGCGCCCCCATACCCGTGCCAAGCGGGTCGCGGTTCACTCCAACTATGCCCGTGATCGCCCCGCCATAAGGATCAAGGGCTGACGGCGTATTATGCGTCTCAACCTTCATCACAAGGTTATAGCCCTCGTTGAACTTTATCACCCCGGCATTGTCCGTAAAAACAGATACAAGCCAGGGTTTATTGATTTCCCGGGTAGCGCGTTTTATGAATGTATTGAATAGCGAGTCAATGGTTTTTACGACTTTACCATCGAAATAAGTTATATGGCTGTTGAATATCTTGTGCTTGCAGTGTTCGGACCACGTCTGCGCCAGTACTTCAATCTCCACATCCGTTGGCAGGGAAAGACCCGCTTCTTTTCTCCTTTCGCAGGCTTTATCCTTGAAAGATTTTTGGATTGCTTTCATCTCCGAGACGTTAAGAGCAAGAAGCCGCTGCCTGCTGATATCTTTTAATTCATTATCGCTGACATCAAGATTTATCTCTGATACGGAAGGTTTGTGTTTCCCTTTAACAACCGGGAGCGAAAGGGCTATACCTTTATTCCTGTCCCATTCTTTGATGTTAATGATTTCCCACCTTTCAATAAGGCTGTTGGCAATAAGGCCTCCGGCAATTCGTTCCACCTCTTCTTCTGTAATATTTCCTTTGATGAGATATTGTTTCGAAAAATATACACCCTTTAAAGTAGTTTTCAGTGCATCTTCGCAGGCTTTTTTTGCCGTCGCTCCCACATTATCGGTCACGCCGGGCCTGAAGCCTGCCTCTATCAGCCATGTAAAATCCCGGGCCAGCGGCTTATCGGAATAATCCTGTATCACAGGGTCCGTGAAAACTTTTTCCCCGAGAAGCGAGATATCCTCCGGGGAAAGTGCCGCATCTATAGTATAAACCTCGACGGTTCTGACGGATTCAGTATCAATATGAAAGTCTTCAACTATTTTTTTCTTAATGCTCTCGCCCTGCGCGTCCCTCATTCCATTTTTAAATGCGACTTCGATTCTTTCGGCCTTTGTTCTTTCCATCAGGAATAACCGGTCTTATTACGATTTTGATGATATAAAATAATATGCAATTAGTGTTGGCAGATGATGACCCCACTCCCCAACCTGCATGTATTATGAATTTATCTCCCATCTGCCGATGATGACCTCACTTCCCAACCTGCCTTTTTCCTATCCTACCATTTCATCATCATGCACATTAATACAGTAGCACTGCTAAATATCCAGTTGTCAATAATTTATCATCATAGTAGCACTCTGTTGTATTTGATGTGAAAAGATTTAATAGACATTAAATCCAGTACCACACTTGTAGTATTATGGTAGTCAGGAAAAACATATCCCTGGAAGCCGATCATATAAGAAAGCTTGAACCTTTAACAAAGAAACACGGTGGCAATCTGAGCGCTGCTATCCGGGATGCCATAAATATTACCGAGGCAGCACTTAACCGATATGGCACCGTAGAAAGTGCGGTGGCGGGCATTGCAGCAGAAAAAAAAGAAATGACACCCCGGGAAAAATCTATTGAAACCGGGAAAAATGTGCTGCTTGGCAGCCCGATATTCCAGTGGATGTTAAAATGGACGAAGGGCATTCCCCTGGATGAAGAAATACTTGATGAATTACTGGATCCTTTAAAAATCAAGACAGTATCTGAACTGGACAGGCGGGTTAACGAGATAAGCCGTGAATCCGGCTGGAATTGCGAAGTATCCATATTCTGTATGGACGAGATTAATCCCGCAAATGCAACTGTTGCAGTTGCAGGAAGCAATGATCTGGGCAGGGATTTTCTGGCCCAGCTGGTTGTAATGTTCCTTGCGAAGAACAAATGCCTTGATATTGATGTCGTCCATGCGCGTGCTACCACGGTTCGTATCGATCTAAGAAAAAGGAATGAGGGGGAATACCCGCTTGCTGCGAAGAACTATTTCGGATATTTGAAAGAATCTCTGGATGAATTCGTATCAAAAAAAGACTTCTGGAAAAATCTTATTGAAATATACAAATCCGTTGATTACAACATCGTATCCCTCCATAAAGACCATTACGAAGAAATACTTGCCTGCAATACTCCTCTTGATTCAGTGATATTCGAATCGATATCAAAAAGACACATATCAAGTATCCCGCATCCAGATTTCTTAAAGATGTTGAAGAAAACACATGAATCGCTGCTTATTATTGATAAAATGGAAATACTTGATAATGGAATTAACATTTACCACAGTTACAAAAATGAAACGGCTGTTCGGAAAATAAGGGATTATTATTTATCGCTTCTCAAAGAGAACGGGCATGATTACGAGGCAAAATATTCCACAAGCCTGATCGTTTTCAATCATGTTTGTTGCGGAAGTATCAGATAACCACCACTTTCCTGGCAAACTCCCTGCACAGGCGCACATATTCGGATGGGATTACTGATGGGAATGTATCTATCAGACAAATATCGCAATCTTTTACTTCCCTTCCAATTCTCCTTATATCCCCGTGATATACCAGGATTTCCGCCGATCCTTCGGCTTTTGCCATAAGGACGGGGTCATCTCCTGTAAGTTTACGTTTCCCGTCTGCCTTAAAAGAAATTTTAACCCCGAGAATACTGGAATTTGCCTCAATATTCAAAATTGTGTTCATGACCGCAGGGAGCCACGCATCGTTCATAATGATTTTTCTTGCACCCCCGAGAACACTTAAAAGCCCGAGCGTACCCGGCCCGCAAAAACCGTCGATTACTACGGAATTATCAAATTCTCCGTTAAGGAATAATCCTTCAAGTTTTTGTATCTTGGTGTTATTGAATTCAATGTGTATCATGGACTGGTTCTTGTAGATGCACAGTTCGCCAAACATCGAGGATACAACGTCACATCGCATGTCGCATCCTGAAAGAAGCTCATAGACATGCGGCATGCTGTCGGTATCCAGTATCCCGATGCTCTGTGATTGTAATCCTTTCCTTTTAATCACTCCTTTTATCTCGGGAATGCCTGCAACAATTTTATCGGCAAGTTCTTTTGTAATCGAATCCATTATCAGGACAAGGCTTTTTTTCCCGAGTCTTGGCGGATATGGAACCTGGAAACCAAAAGCAATGAGTGGTGTTCCCACTTCCTTAAGCGTCGATTCTTCAGGGAAAAGACCATTATCTTTGAGTATTGTCAGCACGTTCCCCATTACAAAATCAATATGCCTCCTGCCGCATTTTTTGCAGCGTCCTGATTCGCTGCCAATATTTTCACGGAATGGGGTGCTTTTGTTGTATGACGGTTCCGGCGGGCATGAAGCGCAAGCCATGTACATCCTGTAGATTTCATCAAGCACTTTTTCGGCAGGTTGCACACAATCCCCACCGCACTGGGGGCAAATCATAATAACATATTTTTTATCATGTGTAAATACCTATCGCCTCACGTTTCAATATTCAGGCGATGCCCTGAAATTCCCCGGATTTTTTCAGGGTGGTACAATTACCCGAGTGGGTCATCGGACATTAATTTCAGGTTGTTATTTTCAATTTTTGAAAAATTGGTAAGTTCTACAGGTAAGACCTTCTTATGTGCACATGTTTTTAACATGTTATGCCAGCTTCGTGCAAATAACACAAGAGATAAAAGCGCGAGCGTTTCAAAAAATTCAAAAAATATCACTTTACCCGGAAGGTTTGTTCCTTCAATAATTTCATGAGCCATGAAAAATATGCTTGAAAAAAACACATATAAGCAACATTTTCTGAAAAAATTTTCATTTGCAAGAAATTTTAACACTAATTCGCTTTTATTGACGTCTTTCCACATAAACCATATCTGGATGAATAAATAAATCAGGATTAAATATAATGGTATTATTAATAATTCTAAATATGTATAAATGTCAGATATATCCATAATATTATCACTTCCGTTCCAATACTTTTTTCGATTTCACTTTTTTATCTTATTTGCTGCAAATTTCCGTATATCCATAATTGATTTATATAATCATATCGAGAGTTTTTTCAGGTTTTTTTTGTTTTGAGTCATTATTTGACTTTAGTTTTATTTCGGGAAATTCATAACCGCAATTGGGGCAGAGTACGAGGCCACATTTCATGAATCGCGGGCATGCCATGCAGCCCATGTTATCTCCGGGATCGAATCGTGCTCCGCACAACGGGCATTGGGTTTTCATAATAGATGGAAATATCCTATGAACCTGTATGCAAGTCCACCAATAAGTATGGCAAGTGTTATCGTGAATGCCATAATGCCGCCTGCACGCTTCCAGCCAAGCTCGCGCCCGAGTACAGCAATTGTGGCGACGCATGGGATATAAATCGTATTCACAAGCGCATATACGAACAGCTGCGCCGGGGTCATGAACAAAAGAAGGTTCTTTGCCCCGCCTCCGTACATAACTACCGCAAGTGTGACAAGAAGCTGGAGTGCAAGTTCCTTCCTGAGAACGGCAAATATCAGCGTCAGCCCGGCCACAGCGGGAAGCCCGAGCCATCCTTTGACTACGGGGGACAATGGAGATGAAAGTTTCCAGAGATAGCCTGTCTCATACAGCGTTCCAAGCACCAGGGAACCGACAAGGACTATCGGGAATGCTACGAACACAAAGTCCCTGAACCTGTGCCAGGTTTTTTTGAAAATATTTGACATCAAAGGCGCCCTGAAGGGGAACATTTCCATGACCAGGCCTGTGGAAGAGCCGGGCATCACCCTGTTCAGTCCGACACCTACAAGGAAAACAAGCGCGAGAACAATAATGTATATCGCAAGTGCCGGCTTCCAGCCTACGAATAACGATACTGCACCCAGGATCACGGCTGTCCGCGCGCTGCACGGTATGAGTGTTATCAGCGTGCTGGCTATTGTCCGCTCGCGCATCGTCGTCAGTACCCTTGTACCTATGATCGCAGGAACATTGCACCCCGCTCCTGCCACAAGCGGGATAATGGCACGCCCGTGAAGCCCGAACTTGTGCATCAGCCTGTCCGTCAGGAAGGCCACAGAGTTCAGGTACCCTGTATCCTCAAGGAAGGCGAGCATGAAATAGAACGTCAGCACATAAGGTATCCCGACAGCGAGCGCCGCCAGGATGCCGGCGTCAAACCCCCATACCAGTATTTTACCCGGAAGCTGCTCGCCGAAAATATAGAATATCGCGCCGTCTATGACAGGGGAAACATATGAGGCCCAGAGGCTGCTTAAATTCGTTGAAAGCAGGTCGCCGCCATAAAACAGGAAAGCGAAAATAATCCCGAGAATGCCTATGAGAAGCGGTATCCCCGTGACTGGCGAAGTTGTGTAAGACCAGAGCCTGTCCGACTTTACGGGCTCAACATCACCCTGGACCTGCGAAGCGATGGAGCCCGCAAGTCCGTGTCTTTCCCTTGCGATGCGCAATGGCGTCTTCTCGCCGTGCCTTTTTTCAATTTCCCTGCTGATTTTTCTTACTTCTTCAAGGATTGAATCGCCCTCTGGATGGTTTCTTACAAGTTCTATGAATTCGGTATCTCCTTCAAGTAGGAGTATTGCCAGTGCGCGGGAATATATCCCGAAATCATAAGGCGATATCAGATCTTCGACTTGTTTTATATTCACCTCAATATCCCGCCCGTACCGCAGGGTGTATTTTATCCCTTTTTTTCTCCCGGCGACGTCCGCACCGGCCTGTACCAGTTCACCGAGACCGTGTCCTGTCGTTGCTATTGTGGGAACCACAGGAACACCGAGGAGTCCCGAAAGCTTCGGGGTGTCTATTATTATGTTCCTTTTCTCGGCTTCATCTATCAGGTTCAGGGCTACAACGAGGGGAATGCCAAGGTCGATGAACTGGAGCGTCATGTAGAGGTTTCTTGCAAGGTTGGTGGCATCAAGGATCATTATTGCAGCATCGGGATGGCTATCCAGCACTGCCCTTCGGGCCACCCACTGGTCTTCGGATACGGCGCCGAGAGCATAGCTGCCCGGGAGGTCGATTATTCCTATCCGCAGGCCTTTGAAATTCGTGGTTGCCATGTTTAATTCTACAGTTTTTCCCGGATAGTTGGCGGTCACAACGCCCATGCCTGTAAGACGGTTGAATATGCTTGATTTTCCCACATTGGGATTGCCTGCAAGAACAAAAGTAAGGTCGGTGCTGCCTTTAATGTCCCTGAATGCACCGTGGCATGATAACATCATTTCACCTTTATCTTCGCGGCTACTTCCCTCCCGAGAGCATAACGTGAGCCTGAAACGCACACAATAAGGGGGCCACCGAAGGGTGCAACCTCTTCCACCCTGACGCATGCATCAGGGATCAAACCGAGGGAGGCAAGATATTGCAGCATCTTGGGATCTTCTTCAAAAACACTTACTATTGTCCCCTTATCCGAGGCCCTGAGCTCAGAAAGTCGTTTTACTTTTTCTTTTGCAACGACACCGTCCTTATCCGGGATCGGGAAGCCATGGGGGCATGTTTTCGGGTTCCCCAGGCTTTCTTCAATATGTTTTTCCATTTCGGGACTTATCGCATGCTCAAGCCTGCATGCTTCCTCATGGACCTCGTCCCACTTGAAACCCAGGATATCCGTGAGCAGCCGTTCGGAAAGACGGTGTCTCCTGATTACCTTTTTAGCCATCCTGTTACCTTCTTCCGTGAGGCACACACCTTTTTCAGTGTGATTGACCAGTTTCTTTTGAGCGAGTTTTTTTATCATCTCCGAAACGGATGGCGCCGAAAGTTTCAGGTGTTCTGCAAGCCGTGATGTGCTGACCGGATGCTCATCCTGCTGCAGTTTGTAAATAGATTCGAGATATTCTTCAATCCTGGGCGTGTCCGCTTTCATGCGCTTTCACCTCTGTGGATGTTTTGTAGGTGCGGTACACGAAAAAACCGATCACAAGCCAGTAACCTATGTAGGCAAGCACTTCAGTCAGCGAGGGATTGGCGTTGTAGCCGATAAGGGATTTGAGACTGCTGCCAATAAGACCGTTCTCATGAAGCAAGGGGTATGAACCATCAGGATTGAGAGGTGGATTTATGTCCCAGACATGCTCTATTACGGGCGGTATAATACCTGCCTCATTGAATTCATGCACGCCTGTCGCCACAAGCCCTGCTGAAAACAGTATCAATAATATGCTCGTATATTTAAAAAATCTGCTAACATCGAGCCTGTAAATCCCTTTGAACATAATATACGACAGGAGAACCACTGCAAAGACGCCGGCTGCAAAACCGATAAGTGTATCAACAGGAGAACTTATTGCGAGAGTCCCCAGGAAGAGGACAGTCTCCACTCCTTCCCTGAAAACCGCAATGAACGACAGGACTGCTATTCCTGCCACCTGGCCTTTTGATATTGAAACATCTATCTTTTCCTGCAATTCCCCTTTTATCTTTTTTGAATTTTCCGCCATCCAGAAAATCATATACGTCAGCACTGCGGCTGCTGTGAGGGCGGCAATGCCTTCGAACAGTTGCTCGGCTGTGCCTTCAAGCTCACCATATACGAGCTTGAATATCAGGGCAACTGCTGCACTTGCGGCAATCGCGCCTGCGATCCCAAGATAAAGATACCTGTTAAGTTCTTTTCTTCCCAGCTTTGTGATATAAGCTGCTATTATCCCGATTATCAGGGCTGCTTCGAGTGCTTCCCTGAAGGTTATTAAAAAGCTTGCTAACATTGTTATCTCCCATTCAATTAGGTATACCTAATTGTATGATTTTGCAAGCCTATATAGTTTTCGGATAGCCTAATTAAGAAATTAGGGGGTATAAAAAATAGAGGAAATAGAGTTATTGAAAATAGAACTTACTTGATAAAAATTTTTATAAATCCATATCAGCTTTCTGGTTTTTCCTGAGGTTGTTTCAGCATGTCTTCACTCGACTTGATATCATCAAGTACGTCATGGATCAATTTCTTGGCGCTCTCAAGATGCGAAGTTCCACTTCCGGCAAGCCTCGTAAAATTATTCTGAATAACGATCTCGTTTTCCTGCAGCAAATATATGTAATATATTAGTATGCTCCAGTAAACCGAGACACCCAGGAAAACTGCCGCGCCTATGGCGACAAGCTGATTGTATATCATATAGGTTGTCTTGCCCAGCGGATACAATGCTGTAATAGCCGTCCAGAAATTGTACATGATAAAAACGCCGAAGATTATCGGTACAATCCATATTAATAATAAATTATTCTTGCTCAGTCTCATTCATTCACCCATTCATGATATGTTTAAATCAATATAAATATTTGTCGGATAATTCTCTGTTTACTGCACCGCAGATTCAATATAATTTTATATCAAAAAGGGGAATTCTACATTAACAGAAAAAATCAAGGAGTGATCAAATGACCATAAAACCGGGAGATAAAGCACAGGATTTCATCTTGAGCGACCAGGACGAAAGGATGATACAGGTGTCGGCTTTCAGGGGCAGGAAAGTGCTTCTGTCATTCCACCCCCTTGCCTGGACAAAGGTCTGTGCGGACCAGATGAAGTCGCTTGAGAAAAACCGCGGCAGGTTCGAGAAACTAAATACTGTTGCGCTGGGAATAAGCGTGGATACGGTGCCGTCGAAAAAGGCATGGGCAAAAGAACTCGGCATCAGGAACACAATGCTTCTTTCGGATTTCTGGCCGCATGGGGAAGCTGCGATCTCTTACGGGATTTTCAGGCAGGAAGACGGTACTTCTGAAAGGGCCAACATAATCGTTGATGAGAAAGGCAACGTAGTGTTCGTGAAGGTTTACCCGATTGGTCAATTGCCTGACATCGAGGAAATTATCCGGGTGCTGGCTGGTGAAAAATAAATCTTGAAAACCGTTAAAACCATCTAAACTGTCGTTATGCTTATGCTGGATGCGGAGACAATATTTGTTACTCTGGATGAAGTAAATATGAAAAACGAAGAAATGCTTATCGAACTTCTGGGAAATAAATATTCCAGGGCAATAATGTCTCTGACCTCCAGGATGGAATGTTCAGCAATGTTGTTGTGCCATGAGCTTGGCATTCCCCTTGCAACCGTGTACAGGAAGCTAAAGCTTCTCGAGGACAACGGCCTGGTAAAACATGTCAAGACAATCATACATCTCTCAGGTAATGAAGAGAAATATTATCGTTGTGCTATCCATGATGTTAAAGTGAGTTTCCATAAAGGTACGCTTTCTGTCAAATTTGATAAGGAGGACTCCAACGACAAAATAGTCAGACTATGGAAAAGGCTGGCCCAACCGGATAACCTGAGCACGTTCAGGATGGGAACTGCCAGCTATAATGAATAGTTTTCTTTCCGCAATTCTAATGTGCAGCTAAGGTAAACCGTACTTATTTTAAGATATTATTTTATATATTACATCTCTGCCAATTGATTTTCGGCCATTCTCATACATGATAATCATTAATGATTTTCGATTATACCTTTTATTAGCAAAGTGGGACAACGACATAATACCAAGGATTTGTGCCTTTTAATTCTTTACCGCCATGAATCAGGGCAGAATGCTTCAGGCAAACACCGGATGTTTCTGCCCTGAAAATATGGTACTGAATTAGAAATGGCGCGAACCTGAGTGAATAAAGGAAAGGAGAAAAACATGAAACGAAAACATATTTTGTCAGGGCTTATGTTAATGATGGCATTAGTCCTGGTAGGAACGCCCGGAGTTTTAGCAACTCCAACCATTTTAGGGAATTTCAATGCTAAATATGGTACAGCAGGGTCAGCACTGGACACATGTAATACGTGCCATTCCCCCGCTTTGTTCAACATAGTGCCAAATCCGGTAAACTATTACGGCGGAGATCTCTTCAATAATAGTTTAGACTTCGCCAAGATAGAAGGAAAGGATTCGGACGGCGATGGATACACCAACATTGCTGAAATAACTGCAAGAACTTTCCCGGGTGATCCGTCATCTCATCCTGCAGATACCACTCCACCGGTCATCACTATAATTGGCTCCAATCCGGCCACAGTAAATCTCGGCGCCACTTATACGGATGCAGGAGCGACCGCAGTTGACGCGGTTGACGGAACAGTCGCGGTCACTACAAGCGGCACAGTGGATACCAGCGTAGCCGGGACATACACCATAACATATACAGCAACCGACAAGAGCGGCAATAAGGCCACAGCGACAAGAACGGTCAATGTTGTAAATCCGACCCCAACAGATACCACCCCACCCGTCATTACGGTACTTGGCTCCAATCCTGCCACGGTAAATCTTGGCGCCACTTATACGGATGCAGGAGCGACTGCAACTGATGCGGTCGATGGAACAGTCGCAGTCACTACAAGCGGCACAGTGGATACGAGTGTAGTCGGAACTTACACTATAACATATACGGCGACTGACAAGAGCGGCAATACAGCTACAGCCAAAAGAACGGTCAATGTAGTCAATCCAGCTCC
Organism: Candidatus Methanoperedens sp.; assembly: GCA_036567605.1. Classification (GTDB taxonomy): domain Archaea; phylum Halobacteriota; class Methanosarcinia; order Methanosarcinales; family Methanoperedenaceae; genus Methanoperedens. The sequence goes on from DATCUE010000041.1 coordinate 83,175, forward strand.
AACAACAGATACCATCCCGCCTGTCATCACGGTACTTGGCTCCAATCCTGCCACGGTAAATCTTGGCGCCACTTATACGGATGCGGGAGCTACGGCAGTCGATGCGGTTGACGGACCTGTTGCAGTCACTACAAGTGGCACGGTAGATACCAGCGTAGCCGGGACATACACTATAACATACACGGCGACAGACAAGAGCGGCAATACAGCCACAGCGACAAGAACGGTCAATGTGGTTAGTGTAACAACCTCACCACCTGGCGACGACGACCATAAAGAAAACCATAAGGAAGACCATAAAAAAGACGATAAAGAAGACCATGAAGAAGATGATGACTAAATCTTCTTAACGGAAAAGTTGATACCAGCTTTTCCATCCTTTTTTTATTTACATCAAGATTTTTGTTATTTTTGAAAAATTGACAGGTTATTAATAAAAGCGCAGCATTTTATGCAAAACATGAAATGCCAGCGATGCAGCAAAACGGCAGTAATATACCAGAAATACTCAAATGCCCACCTGTGCAGGTCGCATTTTATCGAGGATGTGGAAAGAAAGATAAAACGCGATATCCGCAAATTCAAAATGGTGGAAAAAGGAGACAGGATAGCGGTTGCATTAAGCGGAGGAAAGGACAGCACGGTGCTTCTCTATGTCCTTCATAAGATATTTCAGGACAGGAGAGATCTTGAACTTCATGCTATCACGATCGATGAGGGAATCTGTGGGTACAGGGAACACACACTTGAACTTGCAGCAAAGCTTACGGATGAACTCGGGATAAATCATACTGTCAGGTCTTTTGAAGAAGGATTTGGCATCACGCTTGATGAACTCACAAAGAAAAAGGAACATGCTGCATGCACCCTTTGCGGTGTCCTTCGGAAAAACCTGCTGAACAGCGCCGCACGGGAACTGGGAGCAGATAAACTTGCAGTAGGCCATAATCTTGATGACGAGGCCCAGACCATTTTAATGAACTACATGCGCGGCGATATGGACAGGTTAAAGAGGATGCTTCCCGGCATTATCCAGCCGGGTCTTGTAATGAGAATAAAACCGCTTCGAAGCGTCCCTGAAAAAGAGGTGGCGCTCTATGGATTTTTGAATAACCTGCCCGTGAGTACCGATGAATGCCCGTATGCGGGGGAAGCACTCAGGAACGAGATACGGGAGATCCTCAATAATTACGAAGTAAAGCATCCGGGGACAAAATACTCCCTGCTTGGGGGTTTTGATGCGATATCCCCTTCGCTTCACCCGTCGGTTACCCAGATTGTGCGGTGTAAGATTTGTGGGGAACCGAGCAGTGAGGATGTATGCAAGACGTGCAGGCTGCTTGGAAGAATATGATTCATCCATTCAAAGATAGGAATGAAAAATCCATTATGGACAGCTGGAACACGGATGACACGGATAACGCGGATGCACACGGATTTCGTATCCGTGAAAACGCGCATGAGTCGAATGACTCATGCATGAACCATGAAAACCTAATTGGTATCATTGATTCTTATATCCTTGATATGAGCAGTGAAGGCTGCACGGATTTTGGGACATAGATCCTGTCGTGAAAACTAGCC
>DATCUE010000042.1:0-33907 GCA_036567605.1 Candidatus Methanoperedens sp.
AGAATCTTCAATAGATAATGTGCGGATTATCGGGTCCGTAAACCTTGGCGATAACGTACGGGTGGAAGACGGGACATCAATAAGGGGCGATGAAGGCGTTCCAATAAGCATAGGGGATAATGCCCGGATAGGGAAGAACAATACCTTCCATTCGCTCAATAAAAAGGTTATAGAAATCGGCAAGGATTTCAAACTCGGAAGCGACGCTGTCATACACGGTCCCCTTGATATGGGCGATAACGTTGAAGTAGGGAACAGGGCAATTGTCTTTAAGTCAAAAATCGGGAATAACGTGGTCATCGGGAATAATGCAGTTGTTACAGGCGTGAGGCTTCTGGACGGCGCAGTCATTCCACCCGGCACAATAGTTGGAAGCCAGAAGGATGCTGAAAAGTTTAATGATGCGGTCAGAAAAGACAGTCCGAAAGAGCCTGCCTCATTATTCGGATTCATCTTTGCGGCTTTTATCCCTGCGGGTCTCGGTCTTGTGGGGTCGGTCGCCCTTAGGGACAGGCATCAATGAGCACTTAAAGATTTAAACCTAAAACGACTACTGTCCTATCTTGTCCGGAGAAGTTTCATACTTGGAAGGACATTTCGTCAGAGGTTTCTTGTAGGCCTCAAATACGCTGTTATTGAATTGCCCGGTCACTATCACCTGGATATTTTCAGCTTCCGGCGGGATGTCTATATTTTCCCCTATGTAGATAACATCAAGATTCGCAATACCGTCTGTTATTGAGAATGTCAGGGTACGATCGGATTTGTCGTATTTCTCTGTACCTTTGATAAGTGTGCCGTTAACTACAATTATTTTTCCAGTCAGGTTTTGTTTGTGTGCAACTGCATCGCCTACTTCGTACTGGTTCGCGACAACCCCGCTTGTAAGAACGAGGTATCCTAACAGTACGACAACAATGGAAACTCCCAGGATTAAACGCTGTTTTTTGTTCATTTGTATCCTTACGAACTATATTTGATTTCCTATCCTTAAACCTTTCTTCAATAGCATTATTAATGCCTGTACAGATTAAAGAAGCCTCATGGATTTACTACTAATTATATTCATCGCATTCTCTGTTGCTGTTATCTTCTCCATGCTGGGTCTCGGAGGGGCCATTATTTATACCCCTCTTTTTTTCCTGACAGGTGTTCCCATCCTCACAGCAATCCCCATGGCGCTCCTTTTGAACGCCATAACAACAGCTTCTGCCTCCACGACCTACCTGAAACAACGGCTCGTTGACAAGAGAATCGCATATCCGATAATTTTTTCAGCCATCCCGGGCGCTCTTCTTATAGGTCCTTACCTTTCACGCGTGGTGAATACGCAGCTTATAATTCTTTTGATTTCAATAATACTTTTTTTTGCCAGCATAAGGATTCTTTTCTTCAATAGCATTGGCTTCACATTCAGGACAGGTGAGATCGAAAAAATTCTTTTCTGCGCAATCATGGGTTTTTTAATCGGGGTGGTTTCATCAATGTCAGGTGTCGGGGGAGGTACTTTTATAGTACCGCTTCTTCTGGTAACAGGACTTGAGATAAAGAACGCCACCGCGACATCATCATTCATAATCACTTTCATAGCCCTGGCAGGATTCATAGGCCATCTGAGTTACGGGCAGCAACAGCTTGATATGGGCCTGCTATTTTATACAGGAATAGCAGCTTTCATCGGCGCCCAGGCAGGCTCAAGGGTGGTATTCAAACGCACGTCATCAAGAACAATTAACAGGATATTTGCTCTTGTGTTGTTGCTCGTGGTGAGTAAACTGGTGTACGGTTTGATATAGTATTTATTCCAGCTTTTTCAATTCCTTGAAATCAATAATAGTAGATATCGGATGAGTATTGACCTTAATTCCCGTTTCTTCAACGGCTGCCATGGAGTTCACGCCTGCGTAAACGGCCACGCCAATCTTTCCTTTGTCAACCGGCGCATCAAACAATGGATTTCCGGGTCTTCCTATCCCGGCAATTCCTCCAATCCTTGCTTGCACTGCGGATTCAAGTATTTTTTCAGCGTCTGAAAGTGCAGAAGCCGGGATCTCACGCAGATTGGCAAGAAGTTTTCCTGACCCTTTGTCCACCGCATCAAGAACCCGGGTCATCTTCTTGGATATGAATATCCGCATCGGATCAATAGTAGTACCGTTATAGACAATAATATCCTCAAAACTCAAAGGTTTCCTGTCCTTCACTTCCAGGATGCCTCCATATTTAGTATTGACCGGAATACCATTTTTCAGCAAAATCCCGTCGATTGTAATGCTGCACATGGTCGCGATTCCGATTTTCCCTTCCGGGATTCTGATGTCCGAAGTAACAGTGCCTTCCTCTATCAATTTCATATACGGACTTACGGGATATTCACTGTATATCACATGTTTTAGAATTTCTATAGTCTCGTCAAAGTCATTCTTATCAATGATCGACGTATTGACTATAACACTACCCCGGCCTGTATTGAGGTCAAAAGTCGTATCAAAGATCAGTTTTTCTATCCTGGAAATAATAAAACCCAGGCGATCTCCCACCAGTGCGCTGTTCAATTCATGTACGCCCCGATCTGTTATGACCCTGCCGTCATATCCCTGGCGGCTGGTGAGACCCCGCTCATCCAGAATACGAAGGTGATAACGGACACCCCGTTCCCCGATGGGATATCCGCGTTCATTCATCCGGTCGGCTATCAACCTCGCCCCCAGGGGATCGTGGTTCTCATAGAGTATCCGGAGTATCTCTATAAGTTTTCTCTGCACCATTGAGTCGATAGTTGTTGCCGGCATTTTACCTTTTTATTTATATGGTATTCAGGTAGCGGTCAATTTCCCAGTCATGTACGCTTATTCTATACGCATCCCATTCTGCTCTTCCAAGCCTCATGAAATCGTGATACACATGCTCTCCAAGCGCATCCTGTATGATGGGATCGGTCTCCAGGTAATCCAGCGCTTCTTTAAGGCTGCCGGGGAGGGATTCTATTCCTTGGTCGCTTCGCTCTTCATTGTTCAGGTGGAACAGGTTAAGCGTCGTGGGCTCTCCGGGCTCTATCTGGTTCTCAACACCGTCAAGCCCTGCCATCAAAATGACTGCAAACGAAAGGTACGGGTTGCAGGAGGGGTCCGGGCTTCTAAGCTCGATTCGCGTGCTCATACCCCTTGCCGCAGGAATTCGTATCAATGAAGAACGGTTCGCTCCCGACCATGCTACATAAACCGGAGCTTCATAACCGGGGACGATTCTCTTGTAGCTGTTGACAATCGGGTTTGTTACTGCTGTGAAGGATTTAACGTGCTTTTTCAACCCTCCTACGAAGTAACGCAGCGTGTCGCTTACTTCCATATCCTCTTTCTCGTCATAGAAAGCATTTCTGTTGCCTTTGAACAGGGAAATATTGGTATGCATGCCCGAACCGTTTATTCCGAACACGGGCTTTGGCATGAAGGATGCATGAAGGTTATCCCTTAGAGCTATGGTCTTTGTGACGAACTTGAATGTAATTACGTTGTCCGCGGTTGTCAATGCGTCTGCGTACTTGAAATCTATTTCATGCTGGCCCGCCGATACTTCATGGTGGGATGCTTCGATATTGAATCCCATGTTCTCAAGTGCGAGAACGATGTTCTGGCGTATCTCTTCCGCCCGGTCAATAGGTGGGAAATCAAAATAGCCTCCGAAGTCGTGCGGTTTGTTCGTGGCTTCCCCGTCTTTTTTCTCAAACAGGAAAAATTCGATCTCAGGACCCGTATTCATTACAAAACCACGGGAGGCAGCCTTTTCGATCGCCCTCTTCAGGACATACCGCGGGTCTCCCTCAAACGGCTTGCCGTTTGGCTTATAAACATCGCATATCATCCTTGCGGCTTTTCCACCGCTCACGTCCCAGGGAAGGATCCTGTAGGTATTGATATCGGGTTTAAGCACCATATCGGACTCTTCGATCCTGACAAAACCCTCTATAGAGGAACCATCAAAAGATATCCCGGATTTCAGGGCTTTCTCGGCCTGTGAGACGGGGATTCCCACATTCTTTACCATCCCCTGTAAATCAACAAACTGGAGTCTCAGGAATCGCACCTGGTTTTCTTCAATTGATTTTAATACATCTTCGTCTGATATCGTCATTTTCATCACTGATTCTCTTGAACTTTAATTATTATTTGTAGTTATAAACCATTCGGGAGTCCGCCAGCAGGACTGATTTTATTTTCATTTCTTTAGTTGGTTTCGGAATTTTTTCTGATTTATTTGTCGCCATTATTTTTCTCCTGTGATGTTTGTGGTCTAACAGCTCTATTTGATTGCGCAGTTATATTTGAACTTTACAATGTGCCTTGATTGAAATAACTCAAATTAAAAGCTATATGTGACCGACCGTAGGTTTCCGTTTATCTACTTAAATACTTATGGTTTCAATCCTTTCAATCGCCAGGGCTCCCAGCCGGGCAACTGTATCAAATACGACCTTATTTTCAGGGGTAAGGATCTGCTCAGGGTTATCGAAATGAAATCCCACAACACCTTTTACGGTATCTGTCGTTTTCATGGGAAGATAATACGCCCAAGCTTCGGGGAGCGTGTCCGTACCCATACCGGCAGATTCGCCGTTGAGCCAGACCCAGTTTGCTATACCAAGTTCTTTCTGGTTTATCTGAAACCTGTCGGTAGAAGCCCTGACCGAAATTTGTACATTTTCAGGAAGAAAAATAGCCATATCGCATGGGAAAATTTGCCTTGTATGACGGATCATCAGATGTAAGACCTGATCAATGCTCTGGGCAGTGACAAGGTCCTGGCTTAATTCATATAAAGTTATGGTTCTGGACTCGCTCTGTTGAAGCTGATGCAACTTGTATTGAAGATTGGATGCAAGATTGCTAATTACAAAGGCAAACGCAATGAACATGAGATAAGATAAGAAATATCTTACATCTGAAACAGCAAAGCTGAAATATGGTGGAATAAACAAAAAATCAAAAATAAGTAGGCTTAAGACTGCTGCAAAGATAGACGGACCTCGCCCCAGGAAAATAGCGATGATTACAACGGGTAGAAGCATTAAGAATAGTAAGTTAATCTGACCAAGAATGTCTCTTAAAAGAAAACCGAATAAAGAACCAAGAATAACGGCAAGTGCGCTCAGGACATAATTTAGCGGACTTATTATACCTATTTTTTTCTTGGGTATGGGTTGTTCGCTCTTGCCTGCAAAGAGGAAAACATCAATGTCTCTTGTACTTACCAGGATCTTCCGGGCAAGACTTGGAAACAATCCGAAGCGCCTGGGTTTGCCCATTACGATCTTTGTTACATTATGGCTCTTGGCATAGCGGGCTAACTCTTGCGCGACATCATCCCCTTTGATCCAGACGACACGTGCGCCCAGTTTTTCAGCGATATCCAGAGCGTTCTTAAGCCAATCCTTTTCTTTATCTGATAACTGCGCGTGTTTTACAGTTTCTACATAGAGTGCAACCCATTCCGCATTCATATCAGAGGCAATGCGAAAAGCTGAGCGGACAAGTTGCTCAGCATAAGGGCTGGCTAATACTCCTACCAGGATACGCTCCGTAGCAGACCAGGGTCCGGCAATTGCATGTGCCTTCATGTACTGAAGCATTTTCTCGTCTACGCTGCCTGCCACAAGCCGAAGTGACATCTCACGAAGTGCAAGTAAATTCCCGGGTTTAAAGAAACGCCTGACAGCATTTTCTGCCATATCCTTTGTATAAACCTTTCCTTCTTTCAATCTTTTAAGCAGCTCCTCAAAAGGAAGATCTACAAGTTTGATCTCATCCGCCAACTGGAAAAAAGTGTCCGGGATGGTTTCACCGACACGAATTCCTGTTATACGGAAGACGATGTCATTTAAACTTTCAAGATGCTGCACATTCAGGGTTGAATATACATCAATCCCTGCGTTCAGGAGCTCTTCTACATCCTGGTAGCGCTTGGCGTGGCGGGAATTGGGGGCATTTGTATGGGCTAATTCGTCAACAAGCACGATTTTGGGCCTGCGCGCCAGAACACCATCCAGATTCATCTCCGCAAGTTGTACGCCTTTATATTCTGTAACAATGGGGGGAATGATTTCCAGACCTTCAAGGAGTGCATCAGTCTCTGTCCTGCCGTGTGTTTCAACGTAACCGACAGCAACATCCATTCCTTCCTGTTTACGCATTCTGGCATCAGAGAGCATGGAATAGGTTTTCCCAACACCTGGTGCAGCCCCAAAATAGATGGTCAGTTTCCCGCGTTTTCTGGCGGTTTCTTCCTGTTTGGCGATTGCAAGGAGAGATTCAGGTTCCGGTCTTTTGTCTTCTGTGTCTGCCATTGAAATTTCTACTTCATACTATCAAGAGCAAGATTTAATTTTAAGACATTTATACGTTGCTCCCCTAAAAATCCGAACTGCCTTTCCTCAACGTGTTCAAGCACCAGTTTACGTACAGTTTCCTCATCAAGAGTGCGTGCTCTGGCAACACGGGGTATCTGTACGAGGGCGGATTGCATACTGATGTGAGGGTCTAAACCGCTCGCTGAGGCCTCCACAAGGTCTGAAGGTACTGGAGACTGGATACCGGATGACTTCAATATCTCTGTTCTATTGGCGATTTGTTCTATCAAATCCTTATTCGTTGGTCCGAGATTTGAGCCTCCGGAAGCCAGAGGATTGTACGGATAGCCTGAAGTGGCTGAAGGACGCAGCCAGAAGTGTTTCGGGTCCGAAAAAGGCTGCCCGACCAGAGCTGAACCTGTGAGATTGCCGCCAGAATCATATAGGAGGCTTCCCCCTGCTTCTTTCGGGAAGAATAACTGCGCCAGTACAGTTACTGCGACCGGGTAGATAACACCGACAAGTATCATCAAGATGGCGAAGAGTTTTAGTGCTGTCGTTATGTGTTTCATTACTTGCCCTCCTTAATTAGATAAATATACTTATTATAATATCAATAATTTTTATCCCTATAAACGGCGCTATCATCCCGCCGAGCCCATAAATGAGAAGGTTGTACAACAATAGTTTTTCAGCAGGCATTGGGCGGTATTTGACGCCTTTTAATGCAAGTGGTATCAGCATAGGGATAATGATAGCATTAAAAATAACAGCCGACAGGATAGCGCTGTACGGGCTTGCAAGATGCATAATATTGAGAATATCCAGTTGGGGATAGATTGAGATCATGGCTGCAGGTATGATGGCAAAATATTTTGCCACGTCGTTGGCAATACTGAAGGTTGTCAGGGTCCCCCGCGTTATCAGTATTTGTTTTCCGATCTCAACAATATCCATTAACTTGGTCGGGTTGCTGTCCAGGTCTATTATATTTGCTGCCTCCCTTGCAGGCTGTGTTCCTGTGTTCATTGCCACGGCCACATCAGCCTGGGCAAGTGCGGGTGCATCGTTCGTGCCGTCTCCTGTCATCGCTACCATATGGCCATGCTGCTGGTTCTCACGAATCAAACTAAGCTTGTCCTCGGGTTTTGCCTCTGAAAGGAAATCATCCACGCCCGCTTCTGCGGCAATAGCTGCTGCTGTAAGATAGTTGTCGCCTGTAATCATAACAGTCTTGATCCCCATTTTCCGCAGCTGGATAAATCGATCGCGAATGCCGCCTTTTAAGATGTCCTTCAGGTGTATCAAGCCCAGGATATCAGAGTTATGACATACAACAAGAGGCGTTCCACCCGATTTTGCTATACTTTTCACCTTCTGTTCAAGCTCGGAGGGTGCATTTCCTCCTTTACCTTTGACATACTCCATGATTGCGCCTGATGCACCTTTTCGATACGATTGCCCGTCCACGTCAACACCGCTCATACGTGTCTGGGCGGTAAACGGAATTGATTTTGCACCGTGGGGAAGGGCTGTCAATCGCATATGGTACTTCTTTTTTGCAAGTACAACCACGCTTCTTCCTTCAGGCGTCTCATCTGTCATGGAGGCAAGCAGCGCCGCATTTGCGACTTCCTGTTCGGAACGCCCGGTCAGCGGGATAAATTCCACCGCTTGCCTGTCACCAAGAGTAATTGTTCCTGTCTTATCAAGGAGAAGGATATCCACATCCCCGGAGGCTTCAATGGCTCTTCCCGAAAGGGCTATCACGTTTTTGGCAAAAAGCCTGTCCATGCCGGCGATCCCGATAGCAGGCAGGAGCGCCGCAATTGTGGTCGGCGCCAGACAGACAAAAAGTGCTATAAGCACGGTAAGCGAGACCGGCATACCCTGCCCGGCAGCTCTTACGCTGTATATGGATAAGGAACTGAAATTAATAACTACAAGCAGAAAGACCGCTGTTAACGATATCAGCAGTACTTCCAGTGCGATCTCGTTCGGGGTTTTACGGCGCTTTGCACCTTCCACCATAGCGATCATCCTGTCCAGGAATGCCTCCCCCGGATTCGCTGTTATGCGCACGATGATCTGGTTGGAAATGACTTTTGTCCCGCCTGTTACGGCACTTCGGTCTCCGCCTGATTCCCGGACAACCGGGGCTGATTCGCCTGTGACAGATGATTCGTTCACGAGGGCTGCGCCTTCAACCACTTCACCATCGCCGGGAATTATCTCTCCTGCTTCCACGAGGACGTAATCCCCTTTATTGAGACTTGCAGAAGAGATATGCTCGTATTTTTCCTTTGACCCAGGATCTCCGAGCCTTTTTGCCATTACTTCTGTGCGTGTTTTACGAAGCGACTCTGCGCGTGCCTTTCCCCGCCCTTCTGCAAGCGACTCTGCAAAGGTTGAAAAGATCACTGTCAGCCAGAGCCATAAGGATACAGCCCCTGTGAACCAGGAAGGTTCACCAGATCTAAAAAATAAGCCTGCAAAGAAACTGACAGTTGTAATAATGCTTCCTATTTCCACAAGGAACATGACAGGATTTCGCCAGATACGGAGGGGGTTTAGCTTTTTTAACGATTCCAGTAATGCCTGGCGTAAGAATTCAGGTTTAAAGATCGTTGTTTCTTTTGTTTTAATACCGCCCATATTATTGACCTGCATGCATTATCATATGCTCCACAATCGGTCCCAGCGACAGGGCGGGAAAGAATGTGAGAGCTCCAACGATCAGAATAACAACTGCAAGCCATAAAACAAATGATATCTGATGTGTTGGGAGCGTGCCAATACTGGGTGGAATATATTTTTTCTTTGCAAGAGACCCTGCCATGGCAAGCGCAGCTATAGTCGGAACAAACCTGCCGACAAGCATTGCAAGCGCTGTCAGCAGATTATAAAAAAGAGTATTGGCATTAAGTCCTGCAAATGCGCTACCGTTGTTATTGGAGGCAGAGGCAAAAGCGTAGAGCACTTCACTCAAACCATGAGGTCCGGGATTCAAAATCGAGGAAATTCCCGCGATCGTTATCAGTGCAACAGCAACAAAAATAAGCACCAGAATGCCTGAGGTGAGGACAATCAACACCGACATCCGCATCTCAAAGACATCTATTTTTTTGCCAAGATATTCCGGCGTCCTGCCTATCATAAGACCTGCAATAAAAACCGCTATGATTGCAAAAGCAAGCATAGTGTAGAGCCCGGATCCCACACCACCTGGAATGACTTCTCCCAACAATATAAGCAGCATCGCGACCATTCCGCCAATGGGCGTTAATGATTCGTGCATTGTGTTCACAGCGCCTGAGGAGGTAGCAGTTGTGCTGACGGCAAAAAGAACCGAGCCGCCGATCCCGAACCTGACCTCTTTACCTTCCATATAAGAACCGTTGACATCAGGCTGCACAAGCGGATTGCCATTATACTCAGACCAGTACATCACTCCGAGGAATATCATGAACAGCATAATCATCGTTGTAAATAAAGCCCATCCCTGCCTGGTATTTCCTGCGAAGTGCCCGAATGTGTATGTAAGAGAAAAAGGGATAAGAAGGATAAGAAGAATTTCCAGAAAATTGGTTAATGGAGTAGGATTTTCAAAAGGATGCGCTGAGTTTGCATTGAAAAAACCCCCACCGTTCGTTCCGAACTCTTTTATTGCTTCCTGGGATGCGACCGGTCCCATGGGAAGCGTCTGATTATTAATGCTCCGTCCGTCCGGTGTCTGGAAAGGTTGGAGTAACGGGCTATTTGTATAAGGATTAAAATTCTGGATAACGCCCTGGGAGACAAGTAGCGGGGCTGCCACTATGGAAATGGGCAGGAGAATGTATAATACACTTTTTGTCATATCCTGCCAGAAATTTCCAATGGTGTGGGAAGTATGCCTGGTAAAGCCGCGAATTAAGGCTATCGCTATACACATACCTGTAGCAGCAGAAAGAAAGTTCTGTGCCGCAAGCCCCAACATCTGGGTGAGATAACTTGCTGCTGACTCACCGCTGTATGCCTGCCAGTTGGTATTTGTAACAAAGCTCACAGCTGTATTGAATGCAAGATCCAAAGGAAATCCCGGAAATCCCTGGGGATTAAGAGGAAGGATGCCCTGCAACAGCAGTATCAAGAACAGGACGATTAATCCCAGCCAGTTAAATAACAGCAAAGCCTTTGCATAATCTTCCCAGTCCATCTCTTCATCCTGTTTTACACCTGCCGCTTTGTAAATCAGAGCCTCAAGAGGCACCAGGACGGGGCTTAAAAAAGTACGCTTATTCTGATATACATTTATCATATATGTCCCAAAAGGCTTAACAAGCAGGATTAAAACCGTCAGAAAGAATAACATCCCACCGATATCAAATAAGATTTCCGTGTCGGTCATTACATACTCCGATTATACCAATTTTTTCAATTCCTTAAAATCAATAACATCGGAGATTGGATAAGTAGTTACCTTAATGCCCGTCTCACTTACAGCCGCCATGATATTAGTTCCTGCATATACCACAATACCGACTTTTCCGGAGTCAACCGCTGCGTTAAGCACTGACTTGCCAGGCCTTCCAATCTCAGCTATGCCACCTATTCTGGCTTTTGCAACACAATCCAGGACTTCTTTAGCCTTTGAAAGAGCCGATTCGGGAATCTCGCGAATATTTGCAAGAAGCTTGCCTGAACCACCATTCACAGTATCAAGAACACGGGTCATTTTCTTTGCCATAAAAATCCGCATCGGATCTATGGTGGTGCCGCTGTAGACAATTATATCCTCAAAACACATGGGTTTTTTGTCTTTAATTTTTAATATGCCGCCAAATTTAGGACTGACAGGAATACCGTTTTTCAGTAATATTCCATCAATAGTTATACTGCACATGGTTGCTATTCCTGTTTGACCTTCCGGGATTTCAATATCTGAAATAAAAATACCTTCTTCTATTAATTTGATATACGGACTGAAGGGATAACCATTATGTACCACATGCTTCAGTATTTCCATAGTCTTATCAAAATCATTTTTATCTATTATTGATATATTGATTATTACGCCACCTTCCTGTGTTTTAAAATCAAAAGTAGTATCGCACATGAGTCTTTCTATTTTGCTGATAATGAAGCCAACCCTGTCTCCCACCATAGCATTATTAAGCTCATCCAATCCTTGCCTGGTAATAACTCTTCCATCATATCCCAGTCGTTGGGTTAGACCCCGCTCATCAAGGATATGAAGATGATAACGGACACCCCGTTCACCTATAGAGTATCCTCTTAAATTCATCCTGTCGGCTATTAACCGTGCTCCTATCGGAGTATGACTCTCATGGATTATCTTCAGTATCGCTATTAGTTTTCTCTGCACTGCCAGGTCCATGCTCATATGAGGTGGATAAAAAAAAACAATTCCAGAATGCCCCATCAGGCATGCGGGAATGGGCCTCGATTAAATATCGAAGTACTGGTAAAACTCGTACGGCGTGGGCCTTATAGAGTTCTGTTTATATTCCTCTGATTTGAGTTCTATCCACATATCGATAGCGTCTTTCGGGAATATCGGCTCAAGGAAATTACTGTCGGACTCCAGCTCGTCAAGCGCCTCCTGCAAAGAGCCGGGGCATTCTTCGATTCCCATCTGCTTTCGTCTCTCTGATGTGAGATGGTAAATGTTCTCGTCGCATGGGTCTCCCGGATCTGTCTTTTTCTTGATGCCGTCAAGTCCTGCCGCTGCAAGTGCAGCAAATGCATAGTAGGTATTGCAGCTGGTATCTGGAGGCCTGAACTCAATCCTCTTGGGCGCTTCCTTACCTTTCTCATATACTGGCACTCTTATGCTTGCGGACCTATTGCGCTTGCTCCAGGCAATATAAACAGGTGCCTCATATCCGGGCACAAGTCTCTTGTAGGAATTTGTGGTGGGCGAGGTGATCGCGCAGAGCGCCCTTGAATGTTCCATAAGCCCGCCGATGTAGTAACGGCATGTCTGGGATATCTCGGCGTATTCGTCGTCAGGGTCATAGAAGGTGTTGTGTGAAGAACCGTTCATGCCTTTCCATAGAGACTGGTGGATATGCATGCCTGAAGCGTTATCGCCGAAGATTGGTTTGGGCATGAAAGTGGCTATCATTTTCATATTGTATGCAACGTTCTTGACCACGTTCTTGTATGTGAGCACATTATCCGCCATTCTCGTGAGAGTATCATATTTCATATCAATCTCGCACTGTCCTGCAGTAGCTACTTCATGGTGATGTGCATCGCAGACAATACCGAAGTAGTCATAAAGTTGTCCTGTCACCTCGCTCCTGTACTCCTGGAGCGTGTCCTGGGGCGGAGCAGGGTAGTACCCTTCCTTGAATCGAATCGGATGGTTGATGCCGCTTGTATGCGACCAGGGCGCCTCTTTTGACTGTATCTCATAACCCGTGCCCGACCAGGCATCACGCGCTGTTGAATAGCTGGGTAATAGCTTGACCGAGTCGAACACGAAGAATTCAAGTTCAGGCCCCCAGTAGGAGACGTCGTATCCTGCCTTTTTTACTGCCTCCTCGGCCCTCTGGGCTATGTGCCTCGGGTCCCTCGTGAATCGCGGTCCACCGAAGGCATCATATAGATCGCATATCAGGCGAAGGGTTCTATGGGGTGTGTTATCGGTCCACGGCAGGACTGCACAGGTGTTCGGGTCCGGGAACATTCTCATGTCTGACTCGAAAATCGACTTGAAGCCCTTGATCGAGGAGCCGTCGAGTTTTCCTATACCATCAGTGAAATCCTCTTCTTTCAGCGTATATGACGGGATGGTGATGTGCTGGATATATCCCGGAATATCCATGAACTGAAGGTCTATCCATTTTACGTTCTTTTCTTTTATGAATTCCAGAAGTTTTTGCGGCGTTGGTGTTGCCATTGTCCTTCCTCCTTAAATTGTGGTCTTATCATATCTTAATCTTAGACAACTTCGAATTAAAGGAAGATTGATAAGACCGACTGTAGGTTTCCGTTTGTCTACTTAAATACTTTGCGGTCAACCAATAATAATAGATCCTCACTCTAATTTATGACAACAGAAGAGGCAGGGTACCACAGAGATATGTCATTTTGCAGAATATAAAAAGAATAACTTTCATTGATGAGCATTACGATTCCAGCTACGCTCATGCCTGGAAATATAATAACTGCGATAAAAGAAGAGCTTTCGATCAAAGATGCTGCCTAATTGATTGTGGAAAAGTAACCCGAATCTTTATAAACCCAACCACCAGTCGTTTGCCTGTTTCTGAGCAAACTTTAAATACTATCACAGCTATGGTCAGCTTCCTAATGAGGGAAAAAAATGTCTGAATATACTATATTCTGGGGCTGCATAATCCCGGCCCGTTTTCCCTTCATGGAAAAATCAACAAGACTTGTTTTAACGGAGCTTGGCTGCAAGTTACACGACCTTCCCGGCGCCACCTGCTGCCCCACAAAAAGCATAATAAAACCGATGGGGGACATGGCCTGGTACGTAACAGCCGCGAGGAACCTTGCCCAGGCTGAAAAAGCCGGTCTTGACCTGCTCGTACCATGCAACGGGTGTTACAGCACTTTGAAATCCGTGGACATCGAACTGCGGGTAAATCCCCATCTCAGGGATGAGGTGAATTCCATCCTTTCATCTGCCGGCCTTGAATATAAGGGAAGCATCGAAGTAAAGCACCTTGTTGAAGCGCTGTATGATGACATCGGCATATCGAAGATAAAACAGCGCCTCATCAAATCATTTGACGGCATGAAGATAGCTGCACATTACGGATGCCATATGCTCCGCCCGAGTTCTTCCATATTTTTCGACGACCCGAACAAACCCAGGAAATTCGATGAATTAATAGAAGCCCTGGGGGCAAAAAGCATCCTTTACGATACCAGGATGCTTTGCTGCGGAGGCAACCTGAATGCAGCGGATGAACCTGACGATGCCACAGCCCTTGCAAGAATGAAGCTTCTTGAGGTCTCAAAAAAAGCGGATGCCATTTCCCTTACATGCCCTTCGTGTTTTATGCAATATGATTCACGCCAGTACCTGATGCAAAAAAGCGGTGAGAAATTGAATCTTCCCATCCTGTATTACCCGGAATTACTGGGTCTTGCAATGGGTTTGACGCCAGAAGAACTTGGAATGGGAATGCACAGGATCGATGCTTCTGAGTTCCTCGCAAATTGGGATTCCAGATACAATTATCTTAATACCCTGAAAGGGATTTTTGAAATAAATTCGATCCGCAAATGCTATGAATGCGGCGCCTGCGTCAATGATTGCCCGGTCGTGAAGATAAACCCGGAGTTCAATCCCAATGAGATAATAGGCAGGCTGCTGTCCGGGGAGCTTGATGCCGTAATAGAATCCCATAGCATATGGCGGTGTGTGGATTGCTATACATGCTATGAACTCTGCCCCCAGAAACTGGGAATGAACAAGATATTTGATAAATTAAAGCAAATCGCCCTTGAGAGAGGAAAAGGGCCAAAAGGTTTTGCCGCCAGCATTGAGATGTTCAGGAAAGACGGGAGACTGGGTGAACCTACATCCATCAGGAAGAAACTGAAACTTCCTGAGCCACCACAGAGCGGCAAAGAGGAATTGAAAAAATTATTGATATTAATACAGAAAGGTGAAGAAAATGAAGGTTGACGGAATACCATCGGGATGTGCCATATCGGGAATAATGAGCGAAGAAGGAAGACGCATCGACGGCAGCGTGATAATAAAATCAATAGCATGCATGCACGATCGCTCAAACGGTCTTGGCGGGGGGTTTGCAGCCTATGGTATTTACCCAAAACGGAAAGACCAGTATGCTTTTCATATGATGTTTGATAATATGGAATCAAAAGAAGCCACCGAGGAATTCTTCAAGGATGCTTTCAATGTGGACAAGGATGAACCGATCCCGACATTCAGGGAAAACGGCATCTCGAACCCACCCATACTGTGGAGATATTTCCTTGAAGTTCCCGAGAACAGGCTTGAGTTCATCACGGAACGGGATTACGTCATGAAGACCGTCATGAAGATCAATTCGGAGATCGAAGGGGCCTTTGTGGCATCAAGCGGCAAGAACATGGGTGCGTTCAAGGGCGTCGGGTATCCTGAGGATATCGGCAAGTTCTATAGGCTTGAGGACTACGGCGCGTATATCTGGACAGCCCACGGCAGGTTCCCAACGAACACTCCTGGCTGGTGGGGAGGCGCACATCCGTTCACGCTCCTTGACTGGTCTGTGGTGCACAATGGGGAAATATCCTCATACGGAATAAACAAGCGTTACCTTGAGATGTTCGGGTACAGGCTTGAACTGCGCACAGACACTGAGGTAATAGCCTATCTTTTTGACCTGCTGGTCAGGAGGCATAAGCTCTCAACTGACAGGGCTATAATGGCACTTGCTATGCCTTTCTGGAAGGATATAGACAGGATGGAGCCAGGGCAAAAAAAGGTTGCCCTTGCGATCAGGCAGGTGTACGGAAGCACGCTTTTGAACGGGCCATTCAGCATAATCATAGGGCACAGTAACGGCATGATAGGCTTAAATGACAGGATAAAACTTCGTCCCATGACCGCGGCCCGCAAGGATGACATGCTTTACATGGCTTCTGAGGAATCGGCAATCAGGGAGATCGCCCCCGACCTTGACGAAGTATGGAGCCCCAGGGCAGGGACTGCTGTGATCGGAACGCTCAGGGAAGTGGAATAATGGAATCGCAACTGCCTGCCGAATTCGTTGTGAACGTGGACTATGAAAAATGCCGGAGGTGCAAACGCTGCGTAATTAACTGCAGTTTCTCAGCAATTGAATTCAAGGATAAAGTGACACCGAACCACAAACAATGCGTCGCATGTCATAGGTGCGCGACTTTCTGCCCTGAGAGCGCAATCACCATTACCGAGAATCCCCTTTCCTACAGGTACGGTTATAACTGGTCGCCTGAGATAAGAAAAAACATATTAAAACAGGCAGAGAGCGGCGGAATTATCCTCACAGGCATGGGCAACCCGAAGCCCTACCCGATATACTGGGACCATATGCTGATAGACGCCTGCCAGGTGACGAACCCGTCCATAGACCCTCTTCGCGAGCCCATGGAGCTTCGAACATACCTGGGGGCAAAACCCGAATGCCTGGAATTTTCCGGGGAGGGCGGAAATGTCAGCCTGAAGACAGAGCTTGCACCACAGGTGAAGATAGATATACCGGTCGTATTTGCAGCAATGTCATACGGCGCTATAAGCCTGAATGCACACAAAGCACTTGCGATGGCCGCAAAGCGAATGGGGACCCTGATGAACACGGGCGAGGGGGGCCTCCACGAAGACCTTGCAGGCTATACCGACAATATAATAGTGCAGGTGGCATCGGGCAGGTTCGGTGTGACCAGCAAATACCTGAACAACAGCGCAATAGTTGAGATCAAGATCGGGCAGGGAGCAAAACCCGGAATAGGAGGGCACCTGCCTGGCGAAAAGGTAGGAGAGGATATCTCAAAGACACGGATGATCCCCGTGGGCACGGATGCCTTATCACCCGCCCCGCACCACGATATCTATTCCATAGAAGACCTATCGCAATTGATATATGCCATAAAGGAGGCGACGGATTACAAGAAACCTGTGTCTGTAAAGATAGCGGCCGTGCATAATGTCGCTGCGATTGCAAGCGGGATAGTGCGGGCGGGCGCAGACATCGTAATGATAGACGGCTTCCGCGGGGGAACAGGCGCTGCACCCATGATAATCAGGGACCACGTTGGGATACCGGTCGAACTGGCTCTTGCCGCTGTGGATGACAGGCTGAGGCAGGAAGGCATTCGCAACAGGGCATCTATCCTTGTCGGCGGAAGCATCAGGCAGAGCGCTGACGTGGTGAAAGCAATAGCGCTGGGTGCGGATGCCTGCGTTATAGGCACGGCGTCGCTCATAGCCATGGGATGCAGGGTGTGCCAGAAGTGCTACACCGGCAACTGCGCATGGGGCATCGCGACCCAGAAGCCCGAGCTTGTACGCCGGTTGAATCCCGAGGTCGGGGCCGACAGGCTGTGCAACCTCCTTACGGCATGGGGGCATGAGATACAGGAAGTGCTGGGGTCACTCGGCATAAACGCCATAGAATCATTGCGGGGAAGCCGCGAACGGCTGCGCGGGGTAGGCCTTACGCAGGAGACACTTGACATCCTGGGGATCAAACATGCGGGAATAGGACAGTGATTTGTATGAATGGTATTTATGAAAAAGAACCTCAGAGGCAAAGAACACGGATGACACGGATTGGACGGATTTTCACGGATACGGATCCGTGTGCATCCGTGTTATCCGTGCAATCCGTGTTCTACCGCCATTCATCTGAGTTTATAATTCAAAAGTTGAGCAAGACGGACGCATATCACATTAAGGGGCATGGTGCTTTATGAAGATTGATGCAAAAGGCATGCATTACAGGCCATTGAACAAGATAATCCGGGAGGCTGCCGCATCAGGCGAGAAGGAATTTGAACTTGAAAACATAGGCGGCCAGAGGTATATAGGTACAGGATTGAACGACAGCATTAAGATAACAATCAACGGCACGCCGGGAAATGACCTGGGCGCTTTCATGAACGGGCCGAAGATAATCGTCAATGCGAACGCGCAGGACGGCATAGCAAACACCATGAACGCAGGCGAGATCGTAATCCACGGCAGCGTGGGTGATATCATAGGCTACGGCATGCGCGGAGGCAAACTGTACATCAGGGGCGATGCGGGCTACCGCGTGGGTATCCACATGAAGGAGTACAAGAAGCAGGTTCCCGTCATAATAGCGGGCGGTACCGCGGGTGATTTCTTTGGAGAATATATGGCCGGAGGGATAATGGTACTCCTGGGGATGAACGGGAAAGCCCCCCTTGTTGGCGATTATGTGGGTACTGGAATGCACGGCGGGGTCATATATATTAGAGGGAAGGTTGACCCGTATCATCTCGGGAAAGAGGTGAGCTGCCTTGAATTGGGTGAGGAAGATGTGAAGCTCATAGGGACTTATCTTAAGGAGTACTGCGAATATTTCGGGTTTGACTTCAATGAAGTTATGGGCGGTAAGTTCACGAAACTGGTGCCGCTGTCGCATCGGCCGTATGGGAATTTGTATGTGTATTGAATTGATGGAAATCTTGAGAACGCCTAAGAAGCAGAATCCTTAGTCGTGGAATACGCCACTTGTTTGCGTTTTTCGAGTGTTTTCTTCAGGTGTACTGTTTGTATTTCTTCTCTCTTATGTTTGGAGGCACGCGTGACTGACCTCGGACTTCGCTTCGCTAAAGTCCAAGGCATCAATTGGTGCATGAAAGTTAAAACGTTCTTTCTTTGTTCTATCCTTAAATGAAATATAAAAGGGGCATAGAATTTGGATTATGGATGTTCTTATCTCATGCTTCGATTTATAAAATATCATAGAATTAACTTTGTATGAAAAATGAAGAGTTTAACTTCTGAATAGTTGCATCCGCATACAAATATGTACTCTTTTCAGTTAATTCTGAACCTTTAAAATATCTTTGATTCGCAAACTATTTATATGTTCGTATTATAGGATTTATCAGTATTATTAGTGGGAAATGTAGAAAATAATCCTGCATTAAAATATGGAGAGAGTGCTAATCAAGGCAAGCATAGCATTAGTGAAAAATAAATGCTCTTAAAAATGGAGGTATAAAAAATGGAAAAAACTATTGATGAAAGGAATAAAGTAACACCAGAAAAGATTTCTGAGATTTTATCTGCACATATGAGCACAGGAGCGCTGGTAACGGGGGTTGATCTTGAGGTATATACCCATATTAAAAATGGACACAGCACGGCAGCAGAGATAGCAAAGGCTGCACAGGCAAGCCCGCGAGGTATGGAAATTTTGCTGAACGGCCTTGTTGCTCTTAACTTTCTCACGAAATCCAACGACACTTACCATCTTACACCGGTTGCGGAGAAATTTCTCGTGAAGGACAGCCCTACATACCTGGGTGATTGGGTACAGACTGCAGACATGAACCGGAAAGATTTCATGCATCTTACTGAAGTGGTTAGAACAGGTAAACCTTACTTACGCACAGAACAAGAACAAGAAGAAGGAGAGGAATACTTCAAGAAACTTGATCCTGGCATCTTTCAAGCGACCTATCCTTGGGCAAAAGCTGCTGCAGAGGCGCTTGGAGTTGGAAAAACATGGAAAAATCTTGAAGTGTTTGATGTTGGAGCAGGCTCCGGTGCATGGAGCATTGCTTTTGCAGAGCTCGATGCTGGCACAGAAGTTACAGCTCTGGATTTGCCGGGCATACTTGAGATAACCAGGAAGTTCGTGGATAGGTTTGGTTTGAATGAGAGATTCAGCTATCTACCAGGTGACATGCGAAAAATAGACTTTGGTCGTGAGAAATACGACCTCGTTATACTTGGCCAAATATGCCACATGCTGGGCGTAGAAACCAATCGGAGTCTGTTCTCGCGCATACATCGCTCATTAAAACGTGGAGGAAGGCTTTTGATTTCATCATTTATACCAGATGACGAGCGCAGTTCTGCTGTATTCCCTCTCCTGTTTGCCGCAATGGAGCTTATCGTTACTACAGAGGGAAATACATATACAATGAAAGAATACAGGGAATGGCTTCAGGGTGCAGGCTTCCGCAGCATAGCTACTATCGATGCTCCAGGCCCCTCCCCGCTGATAATAGCAAATAAATAAAGAAATGAAATAAAATAAATATGGCAACAATAACGAAAAAAATAAGCACTTGTATACAGTTGACAGTTCCATACCATTTATTTTTATTTTGTTCTTTATAGTGTCCCGTCTTTTGTAGCATATCGTTATTCTTAATTAAAATATGTATAATGGATGCACAATTCTGCTATTGTGGATAGTCACTATACCCCGTACTTGAAGGATACAGGGCTTGATAGCGTTTTTGCCTATAAAGCTTTTCTTGAGAATTCAAAGTGAAGAAAAGCGACATGTAAACTAACCTGTATCATGATAATACTTGCGGAATATCTTTACCGAACTGCATATTCATGAGTTTATTGGACCCAAAAGTCGAAATTCCACATATAAAAATGAAAATTGAAGTAGAAAATCAGCATAGGAAGAAAAAAACTTTACTAACCATCTATCAACAGCATGACTCAAAGCAGGGATAAAATTATGGAATACATAATTCGAGATCTCGAACAAACAATAACACAACACCTGGCCACCCCGGAAATAATCGCCATCGCCTCTTGTGCACGTTCCGAAAGGGATAAATGTATATATTGATGCTAATATAAATGAATGGTTTCGTCTCCATCGCGGTTCTTGATGAAATACTTTTCAAGCTTTATCCAGACAGAAGCCGCAATACGCACTTAATTCCTAATTTAACGTGAAATCAAGAACTTTAGCTTTATTCCTTATACTCCTTCCACCCGGAATTCATCTCCTCTATTCCCCATCCCAGGAAATCCTTGATGATGATATACGCCATCTCAGGAGGTATCGCCCCGACCTCCGTGCATATAAGGTCCACATACTCGCGCGGTGTGACATCAAAAGCAGGGTTTTTCACGCTTACGTTTGGAAATTTATCCAGTATTTCCCTGTCAATGACCTCTGAACTGTCGCGTTCCTCTATTTCCACAAGCTCCCCGAGTATTGTTTTCGGGCTGAATTTATAGGTCTCGGCTGCTATAATGACATTCTTCCTTGCCTCCCTTGCAGCCAGCGCAAGCTGCGATGTCCCAATTTTGTTGATTACAGAGCCGTTAACCGTCACGGCATCCGCCCCGACAACGACAAGGTCAACCTCCTTCATGAAAAAGCGGACTGCGGAATCCACGATGAGTGAGGTCTTTATCCCGAGCCTGTCAAGATGCCCGATTGTCAGGTGCCCCTGGAGCCTCGGCCTTGATTCAGTGGCTATCACCTTGATATCCTTCCCCTCTGCATGCGCCGTTGCCATAATGGAAATGGCGGCAGACGAGTTGCAGTGGGTCATGATAGTGTCGCCGTCGCGCACCCTTCTTGCCCCGATCTCGCCTATCCTTTTCACGGCATTCTCTGAGTTGGCGATGAACTCATCCGCAAGCTTCCGCATATCCGCTGCGGCTTCATCCACTGTCTCACCCGAATAGCGCATCACGGCCCTTACGGCATTCGGAAGGGATACGGCCGTAGGGCGCGTGCTGACAAGTAGCTCCGCGGCTTTTTTCATCTTTTCATTGAATTCATCAAGATTCCCTGTCCTTTGCCTCTGTGCATAATCACGAAGCTCTGCCGCGGCAGTCCGCGCAATCCTGCCTGCACCGCGGATTTCCATGGACTTTATCTTTTGTGCGGTTTCCCTCAGTTGTTTCATCGTTCCTCAAGCATATTATATATAAGTTCCATATTCAAATGGGCTTCGATGGATCGTGCCATTTCTTCTATGCCGTCTCCCTGTTCTTCGCCTCTAAAAGGAATGCCTTTGCGTTCATATAAATAATGCAGGAATGAGTTCCTGATATTTTCATTCTCGAAAAGCCCATGCAGGTATGTCCCGAACACCAGCCCGTTCTCATTCTCGCATCCATCATTTCCGAAAGCATGTTCCCCGCCATGTGTTTTACCCATATGTATCTCATATCCCCGGACTTTTTCGCCATGAACCGGGCCGAGGATTACGCCCTTTCCCATGATTGTCTTTTCAACCTGCTTTGTTTGTTTCCTGTATTCATTAAAGCAGGTGGAAACATCAAGTAGGCCCAGTCCCTCAACAGAAACGGCCCCGCTTATCCCTTCTATCCCGCGGTCGATTATCTCTTTTCCAAGCATCTGGTAGCCCCCGCATATCCCTATCAGAGGTGCTCCTTTTTTTACTTCCTCGATTATTTTCCTGTCCATCCTTTTTGATTTCAAATCCCCAAGATCATCAATGGTGTTCTTGGTTCCCGGCAATATTATCGCATCCGGGGAATCCAGTTCTTCACAGGGTTCCACATACCTTATATCTGCATATGGTTCAAGGGGCTCAAAATCCGTGAAGTTGGATATATGAGGTAATCGTATCACAGCTATTCTGACAGGATGGGACTTTCTTAACTTGTCTTTAATTGAAACTGAATCCTCTGACGGGATTTTCATATCCATATAGGGAATGACCCCGAGCACCGGGAGTCCTGTGAGTTCTTCAAGCTGCTTTATTCCGGGTTCAAGCAATTTCATGTCACCCCTGAACTTGTTAATAACTATGCCAAAAACCAGCGACTTTACATCAGGCGGGAGCAACTGCAGCGTCCCATATATGCTTGCAAAAACACCGCCCCGCTCAATATCCCCGACCAGGATTATCTTTGGCCTGATGCTCCTTGCAATCCCGATATTTACGATATCGCGATGGTACAGGTTAATCTCAGCAGCACCTCCTGCTCCTTCAGCTATGATGACATCATGGACTGAAGCCAGCCGCCTGTATGCTCCTTCAACGACGGACATTATCGCATCGATTGATTCATAATAATCACCGGCTTCTTTATCTGCATAGGGTTTTCCAAGGATTATTACCTGTGATGTATGATCGCCCTTTGGCTTTAAGAGAACAGGGTTCATGTCTGCACTTGGTTCAATTCCCGCGGCTTTTGCCTGGATCGCCTGTGCTATGCCGATCTCTTTGCCGTCCTCTGTCACCCATGAATTAAGGCTCATATTTTGCGCCTTGAATGGGGCGACATTATATCTTCTTGAGAGAATCCTGCAAAGAGCCGTCACTAGGATACTTTTCCCTACATGGGAACTTGTTCCCAGCACCAAAAGGCTTTTTGTCATATGCATCCTCCTTTATCCGGTTCCTGTATGCCATACTCACGCCTGCCAGAAATACGAGCATCAGTGCAGCAGTACCTGGACTTTCAGAAATATACCCCCATGCGTTCATCCATCCTTCGCCGTAAGACCCGAAACCATAATTAAACGTCCACATCAATTCATTTGTTTTACTCATGGAAAGGCTGGCATCAACAAAAGCCATTTCGTTATAAAAAGGATAGAAAAGCACAACCCCCCCGCCGAACATATCAAGAACAACATGCGATGCCAGATAGCCTGAGGCGATCAAAAATATCATTCTTTTTTCTTTTACCGCCAGACCGATAGAAAACAAAAGCAACGGGATGAAAATATTATGCAGCAGCGCCCTGTGCTGTGTAACAAACGTGTCAAGGTCGGGTATCACAGAAAGGGGAAGCAATAAGAAGATATATTTCTTATCCTCATTTTTACATATCATCAATAATGCAAGGAGAGGAACAATTAAATGTATCGGCCAATCCGGCATTTTAAACCTATTCTATTTTATCCACTCTTGTTACGCGCAATAATGCATTAACGGGAACCCCCGAAATGTCGCTTATGCCTTTTTTATCCACCAGTACGGCTATGGCTATGGGTTTGGCATTCAATCCTTCAAGCACCGCAATTGCCTCTGAAAGTGTTGCGCCTGTTGTGACTACGTCATCGATTATCACACAGTTTTTCCCCTCTACACGGGCGAAATTCTGGCTGACCGTGCCTTTTGTTTCCTTTGATTCCGGTTGCCAGCTCTGCTTATTGGGATGGTAAGTGGAGAACTCACATCCAAATTCATCTGCAACCAGGTTGGCAAGAGGTATACCGCTGAGTGCCACCCCGATCACAACCTCCACACATTGCTCGGTTTCATCAAGGCTGTCAAGTATCATATCGGCCAGGGCGCCTGCTATCAACCTCTGTCTGCTCGCGCTTTTACCTATGTTGCTCCAGTCAACATAAATGTCCTTGGGTGCATGCTCGACATCCCCTTTCTTGGCATGGACCAGAAGCCATGTAGCGGTTTCGCGTGACACGTTCAATTCATCTGCAATCTGGCCAGTCAAAAGCCCGGCAGCCTGAAGCTCGGCCGCTTTCTGGATCAATTCATCAATTGTTTTCATAAGGCATCCGCGATAACAATATTACCTTTCTTTGTATATAAGTTATCGATGAATACGGAATGGCGCTTTCTTGACCTTGATAAGATCGATGGTTTTTACAGCGCTGCACTTTTTGAATCCATAGGCAGGCATGTGGGTTCAAGCAAAGTTCCAGAGACCATTCTTTTCTGGCGTGTGAGTTCGCCTGTTGTGTATCTTGGCTATCATCAGTGTGTCGGCGATGAGGTTAATGCCGACTTCTGCGCTCACAGCAATATAGGGGTAGTGCGCAGGATTCTGGGAGGCGGGTGCGGTTTTTGCGATGAGAAACAGATACTTTATTCTGTTGCGGGAAGGGAGGGAAGCGTTATACCGGGTGATATTCAAGCGGCGTATGAAAAAGTCCTCGGTGGCGTTGTTAGCGCGCTTGAAACCCTTGGTGCGGACGGTGAGATCGAACCTGAGCGCAATGCTGTTTATTCCAAAGGCAGGAAAATATCAGGGAATGCACAGGGGCGATTCGATGGTGCGATACTGGTCAACGGCAGCTTACTTTTGGATTTTGATTTTGACCTGATGGATAAGGTATTGAAAAATCCCGCAAAGAATCTTCGTCCTGTGGCTTCTGCAAGGGAAGGGATGATAACCCTGAAGGATATGGGCATAACCGATATCGGAAAAGTAAAAAAAACCCTGAGGCAGAGCTTTGAAAAAGCGATCGGGATAAGCTTGAGAGATGGAATGCTGACAGATAGCGAGATTAACCTCACAAACCGATTGCTGGAAAAGTATAGCCAGAAAGAATGGATTTATAAAATGGATTTAAAGCGAGCGCTTCGGAAAAGAGGAACAGCTTCTGTATGAACTTTTAATCTATTTCCCCCAGAAAGGGTTGCCCCTGCGCTTTATGTCCATAAATGCCATAAGCGCTTCCTTATCCTCGATTTTCATGGCATCGAAAAGTTCCTGTTCCACGATTTTTGCATGTTTCTCGGGTACATCGATATAGAGTATCTCTCCTTCTTTTATCTGCCGCCCGACAGTCGGCCCGTCTATAGCCACGGCCACTTCCTTTCCTGTAACAGCCTCGCTCAGGTTCTCGCTGTGTTCCTGTATCCCTTTGATTATTCCCACAGGGCTGCCATCCTCCTTAAGGACTTCAAGATTTGTCTTAATGACACCGCCCATAACCCGGACACCAACAACAGCAGGCTTGCTCTGCCTGAAAGTACAGTCAGGCAGTATCATGAACCTGCCGGGTTTGATAATCGTCTCATACCGTTTTTTCTGGATGAGCTGCTTTTGCTCTGTCACCCATTTCTTATAATCTTCAATGAGCTTGTAAATCACATCGTTCATGAACAGTTTGATGTCAGAACCCGCAAGTTCTTCTTTCGCGTCGGGCAGCACATCCACATCAAATCCCACGATCACCGAGAATAGCGGATCTTTAACAGTCTTGACTTCGGCAACATCTCGTTTTGATATACCGCCTATATCCGCCCTTCGTATCGGAATATTCTCCTTCTTTAATTCATTTACAAGAGCTTCAAGGGAGCCGATAGTATCTGCCTTTATGAATATACCGTTTGACTCTGTTTCGATCCTTACGGCATCTATCTCTGATTTTATCTGGGCCGACACTTCATCGATATTATCAG
Organism: Candidatus Methanoperedens sp.; assembly: GCA_036567605.1. Lineage (GTDB taxonomy): Archaea > Halobacteriota > Methanosarcinia > Methanosarcinales > Methanoperedenaceae > Methanoperedens. Next base: position 25,976 of record DATCUE010000042.1, read on the forward strand.
GCGCCACCCTTATCTGCGAGCCCGCAAGTGCTTTCTCAAGAGCGGGCGCTGCAATTTTAACGCCCGATGCGGCAACGACTTTTTTTACCTGCTTGAATTTCTCTTCGGCGCGCATTTCAGAAAGGGGACGCGGTTTCAGAAGAGCCCTGATTTTCGTCACTATCGGGATACCCAGGCTTCCGACTACTATCGTATCCCCTACATTCAATTCACCATCATAGAGAATCACATCAAGGGTTGTACCAAGTCCCATTTCTTCTTTCACTTCAAGAACAGTCCCTGTCCCGGGCCCGACTGCCCTGTATTCCAGGTCTTTTTCAAGGAACTTTTGCGCAAGCCCCATCAACACCATGAGAAGGTCGGCTATTCCTTCCCCTGTCTTTGCGCTGAGAGGTATCACGCCGATATTTCGCTGGAAATCACGCACCCTGTCGTACCTGTCGGAACTGAATCCCAGTTCATAAAGTTTTCCTATGACAACATATATTTTTTCATCAAGTGCTGTCTTAACATGCTCGGCCTGTTTGGGATATGAAAAAATGAAAGGCTGCCCGGGCTGCGAGTTCCAGCCGGGGATTTTATCGATCTTATTTGCAGCAACCACAAAAGGTGTCTTGAATCTTTTAAGAATTTCGATCGCTTCCAGGGTCTGTGGCTGGAATCCTTCGTTTATATCCACCACAAGAACCGCAAGATCTGCAAGCGCTCCTCCCCTTGCCCTGAGTGTCGTAAAAGCCCTGTGCCCCGGGGTATCGATAAAAAGCAGACCGGGAACCTTCGTTTCTCCTTTGAAAACAGGGCCGCATACACGTTTTATGACGTCAAGCGGCACTTCTGTCGCGCCGATATGCTGCGTTATGAGACCCGCTTCACGCTCGGCTATTGTCGTGCCTCTTATCCTGTCAAGCAGTGAGGTTTTTCCGTGATCCACATGTCCCATAACACATACTATGGGAGTGCGCAGGTTCTGAGTCATACTCTTCAAATTAAGTTATCCGTAATTGGCTCTCCCCCAATTATAGTTTTGTACCAATTATGATTTCCTTAATCTCATGGCCTTTTCAGGAAGCCTTTTCTCGATCACTTTGACCAGCGCATCAAAATCCCCTTCAGCCAGCGAACGAACATCCTCATCCCCGCGCAAAATAAGCTCAACAAGATATTCCAATTCGTCATCCGTCAATTTACCTATCCTTGCTGCAAAGTCTTCGGGGGAATCCGAGAAACGGTGGGATACAGGCAGCAGGATGAACTTGAAGTCATGCCCGGGTGCGGGGCCTGTTGCACCTTCAAGTTCGGGAGCCAGTTTTGCAAGAATTTTTTTATCAAGTTCCGTCAATTGTCTCATATCCTTATCCCGAAAATCCCGTCAATAAATCCTGCGCCGTTCCTGTAGAACGGTATCCCGATAACTTTCGGGGATGAAAGACCAAGGTCGTAGGAAATACCCTTTAGCATATCGGGTTTTTCCGCTTCCATGCTCAGGAATATGAAATCTGTTATTTTTCCGGCATCCCTGCTTGAATATACGCAGCCTTTAAGCTTATCCTTTTTCAAAATGTCAAAATCCGGCTGGTTCCTTGTAAATTCAAGCCCGAGCTTTTTGATATTTTCCATCGGAGTTTCAAATGCAGGCACATAAAATTTTTCTATCGGTTTCGGACCGCCTGTAATCTTTCCCTTTATGAAATCCACGACACTGCCCAGTGTGCCGTTGGCATCCCTTTCATTTATTTTAATGTCTGCATCGAACACCCAGAAAGGATAGTATTCGACCTCTGCATCCACAGCTTTCTTCGGGAGCGCAAAATCAATATCCAGCGCCACAAGCTCGTCCTTCTCATTGATAAGCTCGTAACCCGTACCGCAATTGTTGCAATAATATACAACATCTTTTGGGTCTGCGTCCAGCAGCGAGCCGCATTTCCTGCATTTCAATGCCACCAGCCGCAGCCCTGAAGCCTGCGTCATTGTCTCACCCCCAAGATTTTAGTAAAATCACCGCTCTTCAACGAGTTCATAGTCTCCTGTATGTTCTCTCCTTTTATTCTTGATTTACCGCCCTCCACTACTTCACCACCGTACCTGAACTTGACAAACCCGAACACTATCAATGTCAGCCCGGCAAGTGCGAGGATTCCAAATATGTCTCCTGAACCTGCGCTCAGATATTGCCTCACCGACGTTGTGAGAAGGAGGTTCCCCACAAGAAGACAGCCAATGAACATGCCCACCCTGTACAGGGTACTACCCGGAGCCCTTCCGTAGAGAAGTTTATTGTGGATACCATCAACCACTACCTGGTAGTTCCGTTCTTTGAACCTGTACCTGAGTATCCACAAAGGATAATAGACCACAGACAATCTTGTGCCTATGGACTGCAATTTCTGGAAGATGACTTCATCCACATCCACGCTTTTTCTGGCTTTCTCAAGCATCCATTGCTCGGATTCCCTGATAGCATCGGTTCTTGAATGAGTGGGCTCAAATATCATCCCCTGTTTTTCCACATTCTGGAAATCAAAAGGCTCAAGGTTTCCCATAAGGCCTGAGTTGTCCAGTTCCTCGACCCCGAATTCTGATACATCGCATGCCGCCCTGTTCCATAAATACTCCTGCATTACGATACGCTCAACTGGTTCCTTGCGTGTTGTAGTTGTGACATTCCCCTTGCTGTCAGTATGTGTTTCATGGTGTATCTTGTTGCCGAATATCCAGCCGCAGACTTTTCCTGTTGATCGCCAGAAAGGTAAATGGACAAGGAAAATCTCCGTGAACTCAGCCCCGTTTTTCAGGTTCCTGTCCTTATCAAATCCGCCAAGCCACTTTACAGTCACGGCTTTTGCTTCATCGCGTTTTATTTTACTTCTGACATGATACTTGAGCCCTCCCTCATCTCCCATTACAAGCAGCGAAGTTTCACAGTAAGGGCATTTCAATACATTAATTCCTTCCCTGAGATCAACTGCACCGCCGCAGCCCGGGCACATGAGCCCTTTAATTATCTCGGGTTGTTCCTGCGCCATTTTCACACCTTCTCGGCGACGAATACGGCAGCTATTGTCACTATTATTGCAGTTATCAAATATACACCCAGTACTTCGGGAAAATCAAGTGACATCCCCTCAAGGAAGAACAGTATGGTCGCCCCTCCGCCTACGGCCAGATACGGCATTTCATGTTTTGTCGGGAATTCCGCCGTCATCACCTTGCTTGACGAACCATCCACAACCGCATTGTAACTGTTATTCCTGTATTCGTAATTGAAGAAATAAAGCGGGATATGCACAAGCGCGCTCTGGGTAATTTTCGATACATCCGCTCCCTCACTTTTTAACCATTCAAGGGCAGATGTATAGAGGATATGTGGCTCCTTTATTGCAGGATTTCCGGCATCTGCCTGGTTAAAGAACCGAAGGTCTCCGGCGGAGATAGGCAGTTTCTTTAATTCAGGTATTGGGGACGGGGATGCAGGTTGTATCCTGACAGCCTCGTTCCCGTCCTGTTTAATCCTGAAATACCACACCGGAAAATAGACAAATTCCGTCTTGGTTATCCGGGCTTCCTTATCGAGACCTTTTACGGTCGTACTTCCTGCCATCCAGCGCCGAAGCGACGCCCCGGCAGCAGCCTGGTCAAGAGTGGGATTTTGCAGGTAGTGGAATACGACCATGCTTCTGTCCACGTAGATGGCAGAGGAGCAGTATTCGCATGTCAGGAACGTCTGTTCTTCAAGTACCTTTACTCCAGCGCCGCATGAGGGGCATTTTACTTCCATGCAAGAACCTCTATTCTATCTTCTCACCGCAGCTCGGGCAGAACTTTGCTCCGGGTTGAAGTTCTGCATTGCACTTCGGACAATTCGTGATGATTTTTGCACCGCACGATGGACAGAATTTCGAACCTTGAGGAACATCGGCTTTGCATTTCGGGCACGGTGCGCCACCACCGATCTTGCCGCCGCAGTTGGTACAGAACTTCGAGCCAGATGGAACATCGGCGCCGCATGAAGGACATTTGATCCCAGGCTGGCGCGCTGCCTGCTGGGGCTGCTGCATTGCCTGGCCCATCTGTGATGCCATCATCATACCAAGTCCCATCCCCGCTCCTATCCCTACGCCTGCGCCCGCTCCTGCCCCGGCAGCCCCGCCTTCCTGTTTAGCCGCATCCCTCATGGCATTTCCTGCCTGGAACGCCATGAATGCTTCTTTTTGCTTCTGGTCTGAAAGGCCGAGTGCCCCGATGCCTGAACGGGTATCTATCGCCTTTTGCACTTCTTCCGGGAAATTGATGTTAAGACCGACGATGCGCATGACCTTGAGGCCGTATTCTGCCACTTTAGGTTCTAATTTTGAAAGAAGAATCTCACCGAGTTCGTCCAGGTACGCAGGCAGATCCAGGGCTGAAACCTGGCTTTTGTTTTTGAGTTCACCGAGGGCGTCGTTAAGCTGCATTATGGTTGCCTCTTTTAACCAGCTTACGACCTGGTCGCTTTCGCTAAAGCCCCTTGTACCGACAAACTGCGTTATGAACTGTATGGGATTAACGACTTTGTATGAAAACTGCCCGAAAATACGAAGCCTTATCATCCCGAAATCCTGGTCCCTGAAGGTTAATGCCTCCGCAGTTCCGAACTTGCCCTGGAGTTCCCTTCGCTGGACATAATAGACCTCAGCCACCGGCTGCGTACCCGTGATTATTCTTTGCAGTTCCGTAAGTACAGGTATATTAAGTGATGATAGGCCGAACCGACCTGCCCTGTCAAGCACGGTAAGCACTTTTCCGTCTCTCAAGAAAACCGCGTATTCATCTTCCCTGACCACGACATTATCGTTCCAGATGATGTTGCGGGGTATCCTGTACATCACTTTTTCACCCTTTGCGGCATCGTCCCACATGAAAGTGGTGGCGCCTGAGAGACTTCCCCCCGAGCCCTGGGTTGTTGGTGTTTTTTTATCAAATATCATCAGCTTACCTCCAGACCTGAAATTAGGGTTATTCTTTTATCAAAAGTCGAACTGAAATCATTGAGCGCTTTTCTCACGTTCCTGATCTTCTGGGCTGCTGCCCCATCTTTCCCTGCGATTGATGCGTTAAGATCCTCTGCCAGTTTTCCGAGGGATTCTATTGTTTGAAGAAGTGCAAGATCCCATTCGTATAATTTATTGATCTCCTCTTCTTCAATCCTGATATCCGCGGAAATCCCCGAATAGCCCTGTTCTGCATGGCGGATCTTATTTTCAATATTCCTTCCGGACTTCAGGATATCGCCCATATCCGAAATAGACGAAAGTTCCGCTGTTCTTGCAAGTTCTTCCCTGCAATCTTCGAATTTCTTATTTACCTTTCCGAGCCTGTTTGCAAGCTGCTGCCGAAGCAGGCTGTCCGCTGCCCTTATATCCTCACGCTTGCGGTATCCCCTGAAACCGGGAATGAACAGTTCGATCTTTTTTAATAATCCCCTGTCTTCTTCTACCTTTGATCTAAGATCTGTCATTTTTTCACCGTTATAGATGCATATTTTGTATTTTCTGCCACCATTGATTTAACAAGGAAACAATTCCATAGTTATTAAATCTTTTTATAATTGGAATGATTTAAATTCTTTAAAATTAATGCAAAAATACTTTTTTCCTTATTGCCAGTATTATCAGTACCAAAATCAATATGAACCCGGGCACTTCAGGTATCATTTTTCCCGGTTTCTTATCTGAGGTTTCCCTTTCCTTTACTACCAGAGTTATTGAATTCTCGGGGCCCCACCTGTCATTCCTCTCCATGGCCCTGACAAAAATCGAATAATTCCCGGGCTTTAATCCTGCCGTATCTATCACAGCCGTCATTTCCTCAACCCTTTCATCAAATGAACCATCCACAGCAGTCATGGGGAATGCATTGGAGGAAGAATCAATATAATACTCAGCGCCCCTGATGCTCATCGCATATCCTGAAGCCGCTGTAGCATTAATAATAACTTTCTCTCCTGCCAGGACTTCATTCTTGGATAGAGAGATTTCCTTTATCCCAGGGGTAACCTGGAAGCGGATTATTTTATGCGTACCTACCACGTGGCACGGCCTGCAATCCTCGATTGTGCTGTGTTTTTCATCCCCGATATACGTGGCATTGTAAAACGGCATCTTTCTCTCGACATGGCATGATTTGCAGTCCCCTGGTTTCTGGTTACGTGCCGGATGCCATCTCGGTTCTTTTCCGTCCCCATGGCATGCCCAGCAGGGTTTATTAGCTGCGGCAACTGTGCTCTTTGCCTCTGCATTAATGTCCTTATGGAATCCAAGATCACCCTTATTATGGCATGAAATGCAATCCGGGCCGCCGTCTTTTCCATCGATCAAAAGGGGCGCATGCATATTTTCCGGGATCTTGCCTGTCATGAATGTGTTATTCTCCCAGAGCCAGCTTGCATTGTATCCATGAATGCTTGAATTAATTTTAATTCTGTTTATTTCCGGTGACAGTGCAACGATATCCTCTAGAACAACAATGTCAGGCTGCATTATCTCGGATACTTTTGCCCTGAATATCGTGTCATTTGAATATGTATAATCTGGATAATATACCATCAGTTTGTAATCAAGCGTCTCTCCTTTTTTCACGATGTTTGTCTGTTTGTTGCCTCCTGCATCAAGCAGGAACAGGGCTGAATCGCTGTTCTGGGCTACATCTTTAAGGTCAAGAACGTAATTTTCCGCAAGTTTCCACGTTTCACCTTTCTTAAGCGTTTTTCTCTTTGTCCTATCTATGTCGATATGAGCATCCGAAGATGTTTTAGCTGCAAGTATCTGCAGGGCCCGCTCCTGGTCATATTCTTTCCTGTCAGAGGAATTCACCAATACTTCTGTATAATATAAATCATCATCAATTCGTTTCATCACAGTATATTTGTGTTTTTCAGTCCCACCTGTGAAATGACACAGATAACATGAAGTAGTCCTGTTTTCAGGATGCAGTCTTTTTATCCGTGAGCCTCCGAATTGTATGAAGCCTTCATTGTTATCTTTCAGGAACATTCCCGTAACATTGAGTTCGATAACAGGGATATTTGATAAAGAATTATCTATTATCCTGTAATCCTCATAGACATATTTTCCGATATTGACAAGCCCCGTATCCAGGAGATCGTTCCCTCTGTATAACTCGAAAATCGCACTGCCCCTTTTATCTGATATGCCTTTAATTTTCAGCCTGTATCCGAGGCCGAGTTCCACAAATTCCCCAACCTGGGCCGTGAATTTGTTTTTTATCCTGTCCATCTCAATCATGGCAGTCCTGTTTTTATTTATCTCAGTGGCATTGCCCCATTTTTCAGCATTATCCTTATTGAGATGACAGTAAATACAATTTATTGAATCTATCAGGTTATTGCGAGTTGCATAGTGTGAAACTGAGGCATTGAGATTGTCACCGCTTGCGGCAATGCTGTTGGAATGACACGATTCACACGACGTTTTTACTGAAACATTATAATTCGTGATATTGCCGGGATTACTGTTCAGCCCTGCATCTTTAAAGTGTGAGTAAACCATTGGGGCTTTGAAAGACTGGGTAAGCGTGTGGCAATCGTTATTGCTGCATTCACGCGGCGTCCTGTACCTCACCGGGTGGCCTGAAGGCTCTGTACCTTCCCCGTGGCATGCCCAGCAAGCCTTGTTTATCTGGTCTATCGCCGTGGTGTTCGTGGCGTTGTTGTTCAGGTTCTTATGTACACCCAACTTTACATACAAGACTTCTATCCTCTTATCGTCAGGTGCCCCGCTTCCGCCTGTGTCATGGCAGCTTATGCAGTCCGGTCCCCCGCCTCCTTCGCTTACACTGTGCGAGAAGTTAAGGGTTGTTTCTAAATATCCTGATAAAACACCTCCATGACAATCTTTACAGATGCTATCATTATAACCGGCAAAACCGCTGTGG
>DATCUE010000043.1:0-1599 GCA_036567605.1 Candidatus Methanoperedens sp.
TCCTAAACAAGCCAAGAAAAAACCTTCTACGCATAATATATCAAATAAACATAAAAAAACCCAAGAAACGTTAATTGATAAACCGGGTCCAATTTCATCCGGGGAGATAGAACAGTCAACAGAATCTGTGGTTTATGGAAATGAGCTTTTCTCTATGGAAAAGTATGAGGAGGCAATCAAATCATTTGATAAATCGTTGCAGATAGATCCGGGAAATAATACCGCGTGGAACAATAAAGGAATGGCGCTGGCCAGATCCGGGAAGTTTGCTGAAGCCATACAATGCTACGACAAAGCGCTTGAAATCAATCCTGATGATTATGTGGTTTTAAACAATAAAGGGAGCACGCTTTATAAAAAGGGGAATATTAAAGAGGCTATGGAGTGCTATAAATCAGCCCTTGACCTGAATGCAGAGAGCGGGACTGCAATACACGGCATGGAAATATGTTTGAAATACCTCAAGAAATCTATGAAGAATTGAGTTATTTTTTTAAAAAAATTGCATTATAATTTCGCAATCTTTTAATCTTATGCATACGTTTAGAACACCGGTGATACTATTCAGGAGTATTCATTTAAAAGAGGTTTTTCCCCGGACATAGCTCGGATCCGGGAGGTACTGGTGAAGAATTTTCCTGCTGGAATAAAAGAGGAAAATGGTAAATACACGTTGAATTACGGCGCTTTCAAGTGTTTAATTGTATGGGTCGATAAAAAGAAGCTGTGCGTGGAAACTGAATCCGACAAGGATGTAACTGATGAAGTAATTCTTGATACCAATAAGCGCTACAGGATCTTTCTTGAAGAGGCGACCGGCTACACTGCCAAGGAACGCCTTGCAAAAGCCAAGAAAGCTGTTCAGGGAGACTGAATTTGCAGGATGTCCTTAAAAGACCCGATATTCCCGCCTGTCTTCGCATCTGCGCAGGAACGGACGGCTCTGTAACACAGCTCCTTGAGGTACTCACGGGAAAAACCGTAAAAGTAGTAACCATGGAGCAGCGCGTAATAAAAGCCGCGCCTGATATCGCAGGGCTCCTTGAAATAGAAGCCGGGGATGAGGTCAACAGGCGCCTTGTGACGCTGAATGTGGACAACACTGTCTACGTGGTGGCAAAATCCCTGGCCCCTATTGGAAGAATGCCCCGGGAAGTCGCTGATGATATCATGCGGGCTGATATCCCGATAGGCAGGATTCTTCGGGAGCACAAGCTTGAGACAAGAAGAGATATACTTAATATGGAAATTATCAGTTCAGAATTTTTTGGAGGTATTCCTGTTCTTTCGAGAGAGTACAGGATTATTTATAAAAATAAAACCCTTATGTGGATAAACGAGTGTTTTCCTGTAGATGACCGATGGAAAATGTGATTATTCATAGCGTTCTTATTGTATAATACCAGCATCGAATGCCATAAGAGATTTTGTTCCATTTCTTTCCTTATGGATATTTTAAACCTGACTTCGCCAGTTAACCTATAAAGGAAAATTACATTTCACAAGTTTTGATCAAAAACCATGAATGAAAATGTAACTTTCCCAATAGGTAATATCGTAATGCTTGACAGAATAAAAAAAGATTATGGTTACTTTGAC
>DATCUE010000044.1:0-2178 GCA_036567605.1 Candidatus Methanoperedens sp.
ATATAAACCGCTATGCTTGGTTCCTATTGCAGCATTTTTGAGCAAGTTACGAGAATACAATGAGAGCAGAATTCAAGCACTTCGAACTCGGTTAATACAGATATGATTCAGAATGCTATTCGGAACTACGACCGATCGGAAGTACTGTTCCTTTAAAAACCCACCACTCCCCTTTCCCTTTTTGTGTTGTGTTTCCTAATCACCTGTTTTTTGCTTCTCTAATCATAATCCGTAACGGATTTTATATAATTGAAGCTTAAAAAACATTTTTCTATTGTTAATCGTCTAACGATTTGCTTGAATCGTAACAACAGTGAATAAAGAATACTGGATGGTGGAAAAATGGTCTGGTTGGAAAAAAACGGACGTTTTTTGCATCGTCTAACGATAAAGATTTATAAAAATTAACACGGAAAGCAATAACCCCAGTATTATAATCAAAAGCCCAGATAATTGAGGAATTCCCATCAATACAAATGGTAAAATGGCTATTACAGAGAAACCAAACGAAGAAAGACAATGGCAATAAAAAAACTAATTGACGTTAATAAATTCATTGCCCTTGAATTTGTTTGAGTATTGGATACCATGAAGTAATAAAGCATTGATCCTATTAAGAAAACACCCAATATTATACTCATCGGGTCATTTTTATCTTGAAGCCTTAAACCACCAATTATTCCCCCAACAAGCAATAGAATTTCTATATATTTTAATTTTTACTCTCTGATTTCTTTATTGGTTATATCAAACATAAATTAGTTTATTAATTTATAATTACTTATATGCATTGGTCAAAAGCACATTAAATGCCCTTAGTATGCGTTATAAGCAACTCTCTTTAATTGGCGCAATATTTCACCCACTATAGTAATCATTAAATATATCTAATTCTAATAAATCAAGAGTGGAAAATATGTCCGAAGAAGGAGATATAATTGCTATTGGAGGGATAATAGTAATAGCTGTTCTACTCGTTTTGTTTTTAATTAGTCCACAAACTGGAAATATAGCAGGATATTCTATTACAATGCCTGGGATTGGTTGGTTAGGTCTTGCTGCCTTTGCTGTGATTGCTTTATTCTTGTTTTTTAAACACAGGGCTTAGATTATTTCAGAATTTGGATAAGCTCAGTGGATCTCTAAAGAGAACTCTAAGGGTTTTGACATAATTGGCATAGGTCGATAGTGATTTTGTTGCTTTATTGAATAAAGGAAATCTTGGACACCCATTTTAGACCTGAAAAAGACTTCAGCATTTAGGATATGAAGCTTTACAATACCTTTAGTGAGGTTTTTTTGAACTTCAAGAAATCGCCTAAAATCATACTTTGAAAAAATCTTAGTATGGTACTCCGTTTTTGTTCACTTTTCTTAAAAGTGAGATGCGAGGGAAGGGAGTCGAACCCTTGAACCCCTACGGGAAAAGCTCTTGAGGCTATCGCCTTTGGCCACTTGGCTACCCTCGCGCAGTGTAAATCTGCATTAAGTGGCATCAACGGCCTCATCATGCCGAATGGTGAGGACATGCTGAATTATACTTAATGAACTTAAGGGTTTCCAAAAGTATTAAGTATTGAATGCCTTATTAAGCGTATAATTTTGTGGACTTGTTTCACAATTCCGTTAATTTGGAGGAAATCATTTGGCAGTAACGAAAGCAGAAGGCTGGAAAGCTAAACAGTGGTACAACATAGTTGCACCTGAAATGTTCGGAAAATCGAATATCGGAGAAACAGTGGCTGATGTGCCCGAAAAGCTGATGGGAAGGGTCGTTGAAGTAACCCTCGGGGAATTAACGAACGACCTTTCAAAACAGAACATCAAATTGCTCCTTAAGGTGGACAGGGTCGGAGGCGATTCGGCCTATACGAAATACACAGGACACCAGCTCACGCAGGACTACCTGCGTTCGCTCGTAAAAAGACAGACATCGAGTATCGAGACCAACATTTCTGTTAAGACAAAGGATGATTACACAGTAAGAGTGAAACCCTCATGCTATACTATAAAAAGAGCGCGCGCGAACCAGATAAAAGCCATCCGCTCAATAATGAATAATGTAATAGCATCAAGGGCAAAGGAACTGGATATGGCGCAGTTCATACAGGAAGTCGTAACAGGCAAACTCTCAGCCAGCATATATCATGACGTCAAACCCGTTTATCCACTCAGAAG
>DATCUE010000045.1:0-2983 GCA_036567605.1 Candidatus Methanoperedens sp.
GACTGTTGAAAGCCTTTTGGGGGCAAATAAACTGCGAGTAAGATGCATGGATGGCGTGGTAAGGCTCACCCGCATTCCCGGTAAAATGAAAAAACGGATATGGATCCGCGAGGGGGACGTAATCATTATCGTTCCATGGTCAATCCAGAATGAAAAGGCTGATATCATCTGGAAATACAGCCCTCCTCAGGTCAACTGGCTTGAGCGCAAGGGATTTTTGAAAAGTTAATGCTGTGATATGATCAGTAGAAAGATGGAGGTGGGAAAATGACAGAATACATTAAAGTTCCGCTTGAGAGGATAGCGGTCCTTGTAGGTCCGAAAGGGAGTACCAAGGAACTGATCGAAGAAAAATCAACTGCCACGCTCAATATCGATAGCGATAACGGGAAGGTGGAGATACAGGATCCCAAAGACGCGATGAAGGGAATGCGGGCACGAGAGGTTGTCCATGCCATAGCCGGGGGTTTCAGTCCTGAGAAAGCCCTGAAGCTGTTTGATAACGAAGATCTCATGTTCGAAACAATGGATCTATCAAATATCGCCAGGACAGAAAAAGACCTCGAGCGCGTCAGGGGAAGGATCATTGGCAGTGACGGCAAGACACGGGATTTTTTTGAGAACCTGACCGATACGAACATTTCCGTGTATGGAAAAACCGTATCACTGATCGGATATCCTGAACAGAACAGGGTAACAAGAAAGGGGATCGATATGCTACTTGAAGGGGCTGCTCACGGTCCGGTTTATAAGTTCCTTGAGAAAAAGAGAAGTGAACTTAGACAATCCGGAATGGGTTTGTAATAGAGTCCTCTGGTTGCCGGATAAGGGGAAGTTAATCCAATAACAATCCCGCTTTACTTTTTTCGTTCTGGTAAGAAAAACAGCACCATATAAACAACGAACTGGCACGGACTGAAACGAAGTTCATAGCCGACTTCTCGGTTCTTTCCGTATTTCTGAGATCTCCGATTTCAGTTCCAGGACGGTTTTTTCGAGTTTTTCCAACCGCTCTGTTAAAAGATCCAGCTTTTGTTCCATACTTTCATCAACGAGCCTCTGGATGATATTATTAATTCTGCCCATACCCATTCCTCAGATCAATAGATGGTTAGTATCTGTCAAATACCTTGGCCATTATGGAGTATTAACACTACCATTATTTTGTATCCTGACCATCCTCAAATATCGTTCTCTCAGGCGACCGCATGAGTTAATACGGGGGCCTTGCGTGCAACTCAATGGAGCGACTGAGAGACGGAAATGAGGCAGAGACCCTTTTTTCAATCCCGTTAATTCCACTCCCAGTGAATTTAAGGTGCTCCTCTAACTATTACTTTAAGATGCTTTGCAATGTCGGTTTCTGTTATTATGCCAACAATTCTTTCATCTTCAAGGACTACAAGTCTTCTGACACCCTTTTTTCTCATTAACTTTGCAGCTTCTTCTATGCTTTCATTTTTTGAGACGGTAAACAGGTCTTTGCCCATGATTTCACTAACTTTAACGTCTCCCGGATAGAGTTCCTCCGCCACAACTTTGTTGATTATATCCTTTTCGGTTATAATACTGACGAAGTCACCTTTATGTTTCACCAGAAGAGAGGATATATTATTTTCCCTCATGAGAATTGCTGCTTTTATAACGTTATCTTCCGAGTCGATATAAATTAACCTTCCAGACATCAATTCCCCAACTCTAATTATAGCCATGACATCACTCCATGATATTCTTCCATCCTATGATTTCTTAATCTAACATACATATATTTTCCTATCGCTGCATTCCCTGTGGTTACCAATGGTTTTGAGTAACCTTTGGTGACCATCATAAGTATAAGTTCTGATAACCAAAATTTATAAATCCCATTAATGTTATACAAATAAAATGGAGAGTAAACCGGGTGATCATTATCTAAACCTGCGTGGTAATCTCGTAAGTTTAGAATGATATAGAAATACCAAACACAGGTAATGCTGTGTGCGGAATAACTATGGAATTCGTTCCCGCCCGGGCTTGTATCCACCGTGTCAAGCGCAAAAGTTTATTTAATCCAGAGACAATCCAATATTTAAGGAGGTTAGATGTATGGACCTATTCTGGACAATCGTTGTAATTCTGGTGATCCTCTGGCTATTGGGATTTTCACTCGGTTTAGTTGGGGGCTTAATCCATATATTGCTGGTGGCTGCTATCATCGTGATACTGGTCAGAATCATCCAGGGACGAAAGCCTTTGTAACCATTCCGGTTAGAAAAGCCGGAAAGATGTAACGTGGAGGAGCTTATTGAAAGTGCTGAAAGAGACCAATGAGAACAGAAACTCCCAAAGAGGCTTTCAAAATACGTCGATGTTTATTTTATATGCTCCTGCCATAACAAACCACTGCATCAGGTTTATTAATAGATATGATAAACCAGCTTTAAGAGGGCTTTATTTTTTCATTCGGACACGCCTGAAACATTACTTGAATAATATGAGCAGGTTTCAGAACATCCGCATAGAGACATTTTATGTATTCTACAATTAGGAATATCCATAAATCGTCTTTGCTCTACTCCGGATTCAGTAATGTCATTCTTTGAATATCCAAAATCAGCACAATCTTCTTTAAAAATCATTTTTTCTACCTCCTATGATGTAATCGTTTCCAAGAGCTATATAGTTATGTCAATCAAAAATAATTTACCCGATGTGTATATATTCAACTATGCAATATTCCAAAAAGATTAATTCAATGGATCGACATCCTCTGGATTTCTGGAGCCACCCTGCCGCCGAACTACTTGCGCGACTCAAGACAACACCACTGGGCATTACCAGCGATGAAGCACGGCAGCGACTCGCGCGTTATGGCTCTAACCTCCTTTCGCCCAGAAAAAGATCGGATTCACTTGCGCTTTTTCTTGCTCAATTCAAAAGCCCCATTACCCTCATTCTTCTCTTTGCGGCAGGATTGTCATTTTTCCTGCATGAACATGTT
>DATCUE010000046.1:0-16359 GCA_036567605.1 Candidatus Methanoperedens sp.
AAGGATTCTTTGAAGGTTGTGGTTGTTCCGTGATGAGGAGCTCTTCATTTGTGGTAGATTCCTCTGGAAAATATTCACCCACAAGTCAAAAAAGTCGATTCTAATCCCGAACCAATCAAAACAGCAAAAAGCATGGTTCACGAATCACCATCTTTATATATCAAATAAACTTTAGTTAAATCAAATTTACTTGATTTGGTGTAAGATATGCATATCTCAGACGGGATCCTGGAACCCCAATGGATTTTATTCTGGTTCGCAGCATCCGCGATTTTCGTTGCGTTCGGATTAAGGATAATCAACGCCCGCATCAGGGACAACCCATCATACCTTCCGAGGATATCACTGCTTGGCGCCGTTGTCTTTGTGATATCGGTGTGGCATATTCCCGTGCCTGTTACCGGTTCCTCGTCCCATCCGGTAGGCACGCCGCTTGCCGCAATAATCATAGGCCCGTTTGCGGCTGTCGTAATAAGCGCAATTGCCCTTTTCTTCCAGGCATTCGTGGCCCACGGCGGCCTAACAACCATCGGCGCTAACACGTTCTCAATGGGGGTAGTCGGAGCTTTTGGTGGTTATATTGTATACAGATTTTTTAAAAACCTCTCACCCTTGTGGTTTTCAGCAGGAATGGCAGGACTTCTCGGCAGCATCCTGACGTATCTTGCCACAGCCTTCCAGCTTGCCCTCTCGCTGAACCCGGGGAATGTGATGTATTACTGGAAATTATACGCCCTGGGTTTTATTCCAACGCAATTACCTCTTGCGATTGCGGAATTCGCATTCACGGGATATGCAATGGAATACCTTTCAAGGACAGGGCAGGAATTGGCCAGTGCCCCAAAAGGTATTGACAGGTTCACAGGAACAGCTATCCTGCTAATGATTCTTATTACATCCGTGATAGCATTCGGAGCATATCTGGGCTACCTGAAAGGAGAGGCTATGGCGGGCACTGACAGTAAAGTTGAAGGGCTTGCGGCGCCGGATGCAAAACAGGACGGCATCGGTGCAGGATTGATGGCCCGCTTTGGCGAACCGTTAGGCTTTGCCCTTGTTGGTATAACAGGAGGTCTATTTACAGGATATTTCTGGCCTGAACTCAGGAGGGGACGCTGATGTTCGAATGGCTTGGCGGCGACCCGTTAAATGGTATCGTTATTACGGTTGCTTTTTTTATTTCCCTCATAATAGGCAGGTACATCAATTTAAGGAGGAAAAGAATCACGCGGAATAAAAAGGCGGAGGGGCAAAATGGCTGATTCGAGAGTCAAGCTATTTGCATCATTTTTCATTATCATATCCCTTACATTGATGAAACACTGGTATTTTCCCGTCATTGCATCAGCCCTTTGCATTGTTATTTCTTTGAAACTTGGTATAATAAGGGATTACTTAAAACAGCTTATTTTCCCGCTTGTTATGGCATTGTTCATACTGGCGGTCCAGAGTTTCACTTATGGCGAAACGGTTATGCCGGGCATAATTCCGGTCTATGCCGAAGGATTCAATTATGGTCTTCTTATTTTTTCAAGGGTATTTGCTTCTGCTTCCGTCCTCGTTCTCTTAATTAAGACAACTTCCGAGAAGGAAGTACTTGAGGGCATGCGCTGGTTCAGGATACCTCAAACCATGCTTGAAATCTCGTCGTTTATGATGCGTTATATGAAAAGTTTTTCCCGCGAAGGGAAACAAATTAAATTGGCAATGGAATCAAGATGCGGTTTCGGAAGAAAGCGGGGTTTTAAAGGCAATGTGCATAATACAGCATCCATATGCGGGGCGCTCGTTTCGCGCGCATTCGCAAGGAGCGATGATGTTTACAGTGCCATGGTTTCCCGCGGGTGGAAACCGGGACTAAAATATCCGGTGGATTTCCCGCCGTTAGATAAAAATGATATTATGATGGGAATTGCACTGATTGCAGGAATGGTAAGTCTCATAGCCATTGATAGTTTCGCCTGAGGATAAATGAACGTCATAAAAACAACAGGGCTTGAACATGTATATCCGGATGGAACCCATGCCTTATCAGGCGTGGATTTTGAAGCAAATGCCGGTGAGAAAATCGCAGTGCTCGGCCCGAATGGCAGCGGCAAGACCACGCTATTCTATCATTTTAACGGCCTTGTAAAGCCCACTTCCGGGGAGATCCGGGTTTTCGGTGAAAACATAAGCGGGGAAAACATCGATGATATCAGGAAACGTGTCGGCCTGGTATTCCAGGAATCTGATAGCCAGTTGTTCGCACCCACTGTATTTGAGGATATAGCTTTCGGCCCGAAAAATCTCGGGCTTTGTTCAAAAGAAATAAAAGACAGGGTAGAAGGGGTGCTGCACAGGTTCGACATAGAATTCCTGGCGCAGAAAAATCCCGCAAACTTAAGTGCAGGCCAGAAGAAAAGAGTAGCTATCGCCGGGGTCGTTGCCATGGAGCCTGAAATCCTGGTGCTTGATGAGCCCACGTCGGGTATGGATTCCAGGGGGGTTACGGATACGATCGATATCCTTGATGAATTGAATGATGACGGGAAAACCATTATCTTATCAACTCATGACCCCAACCTTGCTGCTTCATGGGCCGACCGCGTGTATTTGCTTAACAAAGGCAAAGTTTTTAGATCAGGTCTCCCAAAACACATTTTTGCAGAAGAAAAACTCGTTGCAGATGCAGGAATGAACCATCCCGTCATCGTCCAGACATTCCGTGAATTCCGCGCGCGGGGAATATCAAAAGGAGAAATACCCCTGAATGTTCTTGATTTTCTGCAATCCGTTGATGCAGAATTAATCAGCATCAGGTGTGCAATAGCGGGGTGCGACCTGTCTTCAGGAGATAAGGTATGCCTTGAAATGAAAGAAGGTATGCTTATTGCGAACAGGGATGGAAAAGGATTAAGCGGAAGTGTTGTATTTGGCGGTAGGAAGGGAGAGGATATTGCGGTAAAAGGCGTTAACGGGGATTTACAGCAGCTTGCGGGCAGCATGACTATTATCAGGGTGCCAGGGATCATTGAAGGAGGGTCAAGGTCAGTGGAAATGGACAAAATTCGTGCAATCCTTGAAAAAAACAAGGATGGGAAAATTGGCGCCATGGGCACGTCCGCAAAAGTGTTGCTTTCTAAAATGGAAATCAGGAGTGATTTCGAGTTCGACGTGGCTCAATCAAGTATGCTTGCGGCGCTTCGGGGTTTTAATGTAAGTATTCTTGCATCCGGGGGGATGGCAGAAAAAGTGATGGAGAAGGTAAAAGAGAGAAAAATCAAATATTCTTTTATCGTGCTGTAGGCGAGCCCGGGGATTATGCTGCAAAAACGCTGCCTGTTATAAAAGCGAATATACATATCAGCATTGCAAACTTGAGCATCCTTCTTGCAAGCTTCGCGTTCTTGAAAATCACAGGTATAGAACCTATAAACAAAAAGTCGGCTATCAAAATGACGGATAAGTATTCCAGTCCGAATATGCGAAGCGGATAATAAGGCAGCGGACTTATTAAAACGGCCAGGATTATCAGGACGGCCGCAACAACGCCTGCTTTCTCTACCCCGATCTTCATCGGCAGTGTTGTCCTGTCCCTGTCACCTTTAACATCCTCAATGTCTTTTACTATCTCGCGCCCAACGATCGACAAGAAAACCGCGACCGCGATTATAACTGTTAGCACGTTCCTGCCGACGACAATCCCGCCGAATATGAACGCAAGTGCCGTTTGGAAACCTATTATCATGTTCCCTATTATTTTTTCATGCTTGAATCTCTTTTCATATGCTATCTGAAGCGCAAAAGCCGTCACAACAACGAGAAGTGCGCCGTATCCCACCATTGAACTTAAATAAATGGAAAAGAGCAATGAAATCGTAAAAAAGAAAACCGAAAATCCGAGAGCCTGGCCGGGTTTTAATTTGCCTGAGGGGATCGGCCTCTCTGGATGGTTTATTTTATCATTTTCATAATCAAAATAATCGTTGATAGCATTGCCTGCAATGCCAAATAAAAATGCGACCGTAAACCCGAGAATAACAGCAAAGGAGTAATTGCCTACATTGCCGCCTGCTTCAATAAGTGCAGATGTAAAAACGGCAAGCCCTATCATTAATGATGTAAGGGGCCTGCCAAGGGAAATATAAGGGTGCATTACCCGTCAATTCATGTTCCTTTGCCCTTTATTTCCTTTGATTTCGGCCTGAGGCCTGTATAACCGCATTTTCTGCACCTGGTCGCACGTAATGAATTGCGCGCGTTGCAGTTCATGCATATTTTCATGTGTAAAAGTACTTTTTCCGCTTCCGGGAATCTTGCCATAATTTAACCTCTTGGTGGACTGCTTACTATAATGTCATCAGATTTAACCCTTTGGGCTTGACTTCTTTTTCTCCTCCACCTGCCGCACTATCTCAGGATAATTACCGAACACCGATGCCAGGTCGATGGTTCCCACAACATCTACTATGCCAACAGCCAGTATCGGATTTCCCTTATTGTCCCGGATAGGAGAAACAACCACAGGTATGCCTTTATATGCCCCCCTGTCAGGTATCGTATGTATCACGCAGTTACTTACCAAGGCTTCTTCAAGCACCGGGCCTGTATAATCCATATCGACCACTTTCCCTTTTTCAAGCCTGACCCCCTTCTTGTTCCTGCTTCGCATCGTAACAGGAAGAGATATCAATTCATGAACCATTTTTGCCAGTGGAAGAATATCGTCGCTTGAAGAATTTTCAGATATGCGTAGTTCCGACAATTTAACACACCCCGTTTGTCTATTTTTCTCTTATATGTAAATTAACATTCATTGGATAATATTTTTTCCCTGACTTCCCCGCCGGGTTCAATTTCCTCGAATATCTGTCCCTGGTATGAATATACCTTTGCGCCGTTTAGCCATGCATCCGGCATGAGCCCTGCCTTCATGCAAGTCTGGCAGAGGAATTCTGTACAATCAAATCCGTGTTCCACAGCCACCTGGGGCAACAGGAGTCCCTGACACATATCTGTCGCCACTATAAGGCCATCCCTTCCGATTACGATTTTCTCGGGCATATCTTTGGGTTTTGCTTTGATGAGTTTGGGAACCGTCAGAACCGTAACCTCGATGATCAGTTCGTCTATCTCATCAGGTCTTACAGGTGGAAACCGGGGGTCATCTCTTGCAGCATTTATCGCAGAAGCAATTATCGCGTCCCCCAGAGGCGTCAGTGGATAAGGCCGTCCTATGCAGCCGCGAAGCTCTTTGCTGTTCTTTATTTTATTCAATGTAACAAAAACCCCGCGTTTTTCGCGAAATACTTTTGGCAGGTCATCGGGATCTATCTTTTTTCCATTCCTGAGGCATTCTTCTATGGCCTTTCTTGCAAGGTGTACCGCCAGCTCTCCTTCTGATTTTGTAAGCATGATTATGGATTATCCTGCCAGGATATATGTTTTTTCAAAAAAGAGTAGAGGAAAGTATCCCTACATCATCATGCCCGGGGGCATACCGCCCATTCCTCCCATACCGCATGGGGCGCCGCCAGGCCCGCATGCTTCAGGGCTTTCCCCGCCGCCGCCAGTGGCTGCAAGCACATCATCTATTCTCAAGATCATTATTGCGGCTTCGGTTGCTGAGCTTATGGCCTGCGTCTTCACTCTCAGGGGCTCAATGACACCTTTTTCCCACATATTCTCGACCTGCCCTGCAAACACGTTAAGCCCGCCGTCTTTATTTCCGTTTTCATGCTGGCTGCGCAATTCTGCCATCATGTCGATCGGGTCAAGACCCGCATTCTCGGCAAGCGTCCTCGGGATGACCTCAAGTGCCTCAGCGAACTTTGCTACCGCAAGCTGTTCCCTGCCTTTTAGCGAGGCAGCATATTCCTTTAACCGCAGGCTGAGCTCTGTTTCGGGTGAACCTGCCCCGGCGACAAGTTTTCCATCCTCAATCGCTGTGCCGACGGCCCTTAAGGCATCTTCGAGAGCCCGTTCTGTGCTGTCCACAACATGCTCTGTCCCGCCGCGGATCAATATGGATACAGCCCTTGGATTGCTGCACTCTGTGATGTAGAGCATCTTCTCCTCCCCGTGGCCGCGCAGCTCCACAAGCCCCGCTGATCCAATGTCCGATGCACTGAAATCATCAACACTTGTGATTAGATTTGCGCCTGTAGCCCTTGCCAGCTTGTCGATATCTTTTTTATCGACCCGTTCAACTGCAAGGATATTTTCCTTTGCCAGGAAATGCTGGGCGATATCATCGATGCCCAGCGAGCAGAGAACTACATTTGCCCCGCTTGACACGATCCTGTCCACTATACCCTGCACTATCTGTTCTTCCCTGTCAAGGTATTGTGCAAGTTCGCCCGGAGTTGAGATTTTGATCTCGGCTTCAAGTTCCATCTTACTGAATTCTATGGGACGTGTGATAAGCGCGATCCGTGCATCCTTCACCCTGTTGGGCATGTTATGATGCGCTTTGTTCTTATCAATGACGATTCCTTTGATTAACTCGCAATCATCCACGCTATGTCCGACTTTCTTCTCGATTTTTATATTATCGATATCGACAACTTTCTTCCCGCCTTCTTCATCCACGATGGATCTGATCGCCGAAACTGTGATTGCTGCAAGTTTTTCCTTTGAGCCTTCGGCGCCTTTGCCGGTCATGGCTGTCCTTGCTATATTAAGAAGCGCTTCCCCATCGTTTTCGCTTATTTCGTGTGTAATCTCCTTCAGGAATTCTGCGGCTTTTTCTGCTGCCATCCTGTATCCGCTTCCGATTGTGGTTGGATGGACGTCCTGCTCCAGCAGTTCCTCTGCGCGCTCAAGCAGTTCTCCTGTGAGCACAGCAGCAGTGGTCGTTCCGTCTCCCACTTCGTCGTCCTGGGTCTTGGCTACCTCGACGAGCATTTTTGCTGCAGGATGTTCGATATCCATCTCCTTCAAAATCGTCACGCCGTCGTTCGTGATAGTGACATCGCCGCCTCCGCCCACCAGCATTTTATCCATGCCTTTCGGCCCCAGTGTAGTCCTGACAGCAGCAGCGACCGCTTTTGCTGCCATGATATTATTTGAGCGGGCTTCTTTTCCGCGTGTTCTTTCCGTGCCTTCCCTTAAAATTATGATTGGCTGTCCGCCAAGTTGTGCCGCCATGAATATTATCCTCCATTTATGAATTTTGCAAATCAATGTTTGAGGTTCTATATAAGAATAGCGTTGGCAGAAAATTTAACTGTCTTTAAACGGATCATATTTTATAGCGGTTAAATAGTTCCTTCCTGACTGGGCATGTACAGACAGAAGAATATCCAAAGGGTACCTGATAACCGCAAAAGTTGTCGTAAGAGCATTTGAGAAAATGGATTTTGTCGTCTATACACAATTCAACCCTGCAAATATCTTTCCTCTCCCCTGATAAACAGGAAAAGCCTTTCTTACATCTGGTGGTTTTCTTAATAATATCTTCACTTACTGCAAGTTCCATCCTGATTCACCCGATCAATGAACAAAACGATAATATTGTAATGATTTATCATGATATAGCAAATAGTTATATATTCCTTTAGATGTAAAAAGGTTATTGAAGACCCGGCATTAGTGTGGCTCATTTAGGATTGCGCTGATCAAAGCCTCCTGAAAAAATGCCGGATCTTTTCTATGGATTTATGAATTCGCCCAGTCTTTTTATTGCTTTGTACTTCTCCGTCTTATCCAGCTTCGCACTTTCAAGGGATTCGCGAAGCGTCCGTATCGAATGGTCATAAACTTCCCTGTCCACCGGATACGGGTAACCGTCCTTTCCCCCGTGCGTGAAACTGTACTTCACCGGGTCGCACCAGCTCGGTCTGCTGCCATACACAAGATCGGATATCAGGGCAAGCGCCTTTATTTTCTTCGGTCCCATTCCTTGAAGTGCGATAAGTTCCTCGTAATTTCCGGGCTGTAACTCATAAGCTTTTTTGAGAACTTCCATCCCTCGCTCGCTGATGTCTATATCAAGTACAGGATGATGTGTCGGAAGACCGAATCCACAATCAAAATCTTCAAGCATCCGCTGTTTTGCGGGCTTAAAGTATTTTCTAAGATGAACAGGATTATCTTTCACAAGGTCAAGGCTTACCCTGCGCGCAGATTCGCTTTCATTTGCGGTCATATCCAGAACTTGCACCTCTTTCCTGTCGCAGCAAATACCCGCATGCGGCTCGTTAATGAAAGTGCTTACAGAATCAGAAAGCCAGTGATATCGCCGTGCATAATCCGCGCTCATACCCTGCTGAACCACGGCCCAATCGCCCTTCTCAGTGAAGAAAAAACAGTGGTGGTACAATTCATAACCATCCTGGATGCAGGAATTATCTACTTTTGCCGCCATCTTGCTTGAATACTTCAACCTCGTAATCTTATCTGAAGAAAGAGAGAAAAGTTCACCGTTCTTCTCTATCTCTACCGGTGTTTTTCTCGAAGCTGTGCCCTTCCCTCCCGCAACTACTATGCCGTATTTCTCAGGAGGCAATGCCATTTTCAGCGCACCGCATGTGGTCGTTGTCGTACCCGATGAATGCCAGTCAAACCCGAGAACGCAGGAGAATGCCTGGAACCAGTAAGGGTCGGAAACCCTTCTTAAAAATTCATCCTGGCCGTATTCGAATATCAGCATCTCTGCAATACCACCTGCGAGCTTCACCATTCTCTGAAATAACCATCTTGGCGCTTTTCCGCCATGAAGGGGTAAACTTACTGTTCCGGTGCGCATAAACTGATGTCTATCACGGACTTATTAAAGCTATTCAATGCAAGGTGAAAGTGATTTGATCTGATGGAAAAAGTTGTCTTTATTCATATACAGTATTCTTTAATTCCTCCAGGGCCGCAACCACTTCCTCATATTTTGCGCCTTTTCGTATGATTTTGCGGTTAACAAGATCAACAACAGTCGAAGGCTTCGCGTTGCACTCTCCTCCGTCAAGGATGTAATCCACGTCTATTTTTATCTCTTCCACCCTGTGCGGCGGTGCTTCTCCTGAAATGTTGGCACTGGTCGAAGTGATAGGAACACCTGCAAGTTCTATGAGCCTGACAGCGGTTTTATTATCCGGGAACCGTATCCCCACCAGATCCCGGCCGGATGTCAGGATATCCGGGACTGCTTTCTTTTTCTTCAGTAAAACAGTCACCGGCCCGGGAAGGAACTTACCAATAAACAGTTCCTCTTTTCCGCTTATGTGCACAAGTTCATCCATCATCTTAAAATTGGACACTGCAACAGATATCGGTTTGTCTTTTTGTCTTCCTTTGATCGAAAAGACTTTTTCTAAAGCATCCTCTGAAAAAATATTTGCCCCGATACCGTATACGGTCTCGGTGGGATACACCACAATGCCCCCGCTTCTTATGATATCTGCAGCTTTTTTGATATCCCGGCCTATATTGTCATGCTGCATGTGGAATATCAATTAAATAGAAAAATTATAATTGAACCATTGCCAGAGAACCCACCGGGCAATTCTTGGAACATATCCCGCAGGCGATACAGCTTCCGTAATCAACGACCGCGTTGCCGTTGGTAACATGAATCGCAAGTTTTGCCGTATCTATGTTGAAATCTTCAGCTTTTGAAAGCTTTGTGTTTGTTGGACAGACTGTAACACAAATGCCGCATCCGTTGCAATTCCCTGATTGTACAAGTTTCTTATCTTTTGCCATGGTTGATAGATACTGCAAACGAGGATATGAATATTTCGATTATTCTCGTGCGTCGGGTATGCCCCTATAAAATGGCTCAGTACCTAAAAAAGGCTCTCTACTGGTGTTCTGCCCCTTGTAATGGTGCTAATCGACAGGCGCAAGTCCAGCCGCTCAACAGGAGTATCAGAAAAGAAGTGGCCATAATCTGCTTCGTATGCGTTTGACCAGTGCTTATCAAGAGCATCCCAGTCAAAACTTATTTTTTTACTTTCTCTTATGAGCATTATGCTCACCATAATTAAAATGGTTTTGTTCGATTATATACTTTTCCTTATATGAATCAAAATTTCTCCTTGCCAAAGTATTAAGGTAATGGCAATCAAAACTATTTCCAGGTGGAAGTATGAAAAAAGCCATCATAGTTGTTGACATGATTAATGATTTCGTGACCGGGAAACTGGGGAGCGCCCGTGCCCGGAAGATCGTACCGAATGTGGTTGCTCTCTTGAAAAAGGCAAGGAATCAGGGCATCCCTGTGATCTACCTACGCGATTCACACACCCCGGCTGACAAAGAAATGAGCATCTGGGGGCAGCATGCCATGAAAGGCACGCAGGGCTCGGAGATAATCCCCGAGCTTAAACCCGAAAAGACCGATATCGTTATCGAAAAGAGATGGTATAGCGGGTTCGTTGATACCGGGCTTCCCGCAATTCTTAAGAAAATCGGCGTTGATACGCTTATTTTTGCGGGGGTTAGCACGGATATATGCGTGCAGAACAACGTGGCCGACGCTTATTTCTCAGGATATAAGACAATAGTGCCCACCGACTGCACGGCTTCGATAGATGAAGGACCCTATGAACAGTCGCTTAAATATATGAAAAATATCTATGGAACCGAAATAACTACCTCGGACATCGTGCTGTAAGTTCAGGTTAAAATGATAGCCGGGATCGATGAAGCTGGAAAAGGGCCTGTGCTTGGTCCCATGTGCGTGGCGGGAATCCTGATTGATGAGGATAAGCTTGGGGCTCTCGCACAAATGGGAGTGCGTGATTCCAAACAGTTGAGTGCAAAGCGGAGAGAAGCCCTTGATGACGGCATCAAGAAACTGGCCGCCAGATACTATATCCTGGAAGTCAGCCCGACGCAGATTGACGAGCTTCGAAAAATAATGACAATGAACGAAATTATGGTAGCAAGTTTTGCAAAAGTCCTTGAAGTACTGAAACCCGACCATGCATTCGTGGATGCGGCGGATGTCATTGCAGAGCGCTTCGGGAAAAATTTAAAAAGGAGATACTCAGGGAATATAAACATCACCTCCGAACATGAAGCCGATAAGAAATACCCTGTTGTATCGGCAGCCTCAATCCTTGCAAAAGTGCAGAGGGATGCGCTTGTAAAACAAATAGGAAAAACAATCGGGTTTGAGATCGGAAGCGGCTATCCCGCCGACCCGCAGACCATAAGGTTCCTTGAGAACTGGATCCAGGAAAAAGGTACGCTCCCGGACTTTGCCCGGGGCTCATGGGAAACTGCAAAAAAGCTTCTTGAAAAATTCAATAAAAATCAGAGAACTATCTCTGATTATTGATTTTCATTATATTTTTATTATTCTGGTTTTTTGGGTTCTTCTTTCTTCTCTTCCTTTGCCATTTCTATGTCCATCTTGTAGTCATCGTAGCCCATCCAGGCGATAATCAATCCGACAAACAGAAGGAAAAGGCCTACAGTTCCCTTAATCAAAACGATAAGGTCACCAAGGAAGCCATCGAAAAATCCGGGTATTCCCGAATACCACACAACACCAATAATTAATATCACTATTCCAATCACCATCTTTAAGATATTCTTTGCAGAAGACATAGCATCACCCCTGTTTAATTATTTTATTCTATATTAAGTTTTTTTATTACAAACAGTAACCTTATTACCTTTCTTATTAATAATACAATAATGAACGGCACAATTATCCAAGTAGCCATAAAAGGCGTTTACCTGATTGAGAGGGGCGGGGGCCCCATACCGCTCGTACTGCTTGAGGATCAGGCAAAACGCATAATGCCCATATACATCGGGCTGTCTGAGGCCATATCCATAAATGCAGCCTTAAATCATGAAGTCCCCCCGAGGCCGATGACCCATGACCTTTTTATATCACTGCTTGAACAAACAAGTTCAAGGATCGAAAGTATACTTATAGATGAACTGAACAACGGAGTTTATTATGCAAGGATGTCTGTCTCAATGGACGGAAGGCAGTTTGAACTGGATGCAAGACCAAGCGATTGCATAGCGATTGCGCTTAGATGCCGGGCACCCATTAATGTCAGGGAAAGCGTACTTTCCGAAGCTATCGTCAATAAAGAGGAGCTTGAAGGCATAAAGTCACTTGATAATTTTCTCTTCTGATCAATACTTTCACATTGCTATCGTAAAGGAAATGCTTCTCAGGTTATATTAATAAGATTATGGTTTTTGAAGAAAAAGGCATCTATACAGTGCAAGAATTCACGCTCGCCGTAAAGAATACGCTTACAGGAGGTCAATTCAATGATGTCTGGATCAGGGGCGAAATCTCCAATCTTACAAACCATAATTCAGGACATCGCTATTTTACCCTGAAAGATAAAAGCAGCCAGTTGCAGTGCGTAATGTTCAAATGGCATGGCAAGAACCTCAGGTTTGAACTTGAACACGGCATGAAAGTGCTTATTCTCGGTGATCTGGATGTATATGAACCAAAAGGCCGATACCAGTTAAAGGTAAGGGCTGTCAGGCCAGACGGTATAGGGGAACTCTATAAGGCATACGAACAGTTAAAGAATAAACTGGCGCTGGAAGGTTTGTTCTCACCCTCGCATAAAAAGCCCCTTCCAAGATTCCCGAAGAAAATCGGCGTGGCAACATCACCAACAGGAGCTGTCCTTTATGACATACTGACTGTCATAAACCGGCGATACCCTTTAAACATATTATTTATCCCCACAGTAGTCCAGGGAGAACAGGCTACTGAAAGCATAATGCGCTCAATAGAAGCACTTAACAGGACTAATGTAGATTTGATCATCCTGGGCAGGGGAGGAGGCTCGATTGAAGACCTGTGGGCTTTCAATGAAGAAGCCGTGGCGCGGGCAATTTTTAATTCGAAAATCCCCATAATATCTGCTGTAGGGCATGAGACCGATTACACCATTGCCGATTTTGTAGCTGATGTCCGCGCTCCCACACCTTCGGCAGCAGCAGAGATGGCCGTTCCTGACGTACGGGAACTTCTCAACCATATTGATCGGATAAAAGACAGATTGATCCAAAATCAAAGGCGCAGGATGGGTGATGATTTATCTCATCTTGCGGAACTGGCCTCTGGTGTGGATCCGCGTTTATTCATCGAACGCCTGGCACAGTACATGCAATACATGGATGAAGTCAGCCAGAGGCAGAAATTAGGTATCCGAAGGATAATAGATGCCAAAATTGCTCTATTCGGCGCAAAAGCAGGTAAACTGGATGCTGTCAGCCCTCTTGGTACTCTTTCAAGGGGTTACAGCATAACAGTGAAGCTTCCCGAAAAGATGCTTATCAGCAGTGTAGATAACGTGGAAAAAATGGATGATATACAGGTTATTGTAAAGGATGGAAAAATAAATTGCATCGTGAATGATAAGAGGTATAATAATGGAAATGAGCTTTGAGGAGTCGCTTCTGGAACTTGAAAACATCGTGGAAAAACTTGAGAACGGTCAGCTTTCCCTTGACGAAAGTCTCGTACTTTTTGACAGGGGAATAAAATTAGTAAAAGAGTGCAATACCAGGTTGAAAAATGCGCAACAGAAAGTTGAGAAATTAATAGAATCGAGTGATGAATTGAAGTCTGAGCCTTTTGAGGTTCAGTCAGATGAAAGAGCTTGAAAAAACCTTAAATACTTTTTTTATAGTAAGGAAGGGCTATCCAGAAATTTTAGATATTTTAGAAAAACTATAAATAAGGTATTAAACATAATCAGGTTGAAAGCGATGGTAAAAAAGGGTCGAATTTCTACCGGTGTATACGGTCTTGATGAGCTGATAAGTGAAGGCTTCAGAGAAAATACCGTTAATATTGTGCGCGGAGGCACAGGCGTCGGGAAAACCACTTTTGCATTGCAATATTCCCTGTACGGCCTCAACCACGGTGAAAAAGTATTATATGTTTCTTTTGAAATGTCGCATGACCAGATAGTCCGTGATTGCAGGGACATAGGCTGGGGGGAAATCGAAGACTACATTGACAGGGGAAACCTGAAGATAATTCATCTTTTTGGAGAAGATCTAACATTTCCTTCTATTGATTTTGCTGAAATAGTTAGAAAATCAATGCCCGGTGAGAACCTCAGGATAACTATCGACCCACTTACCTATCCAACATTCTATTCCGATAAGGAGAAGAGGAAGTCCCTGAGCACCATCTTCCAGGAACTGCGTAAACTGGGAACTGCTTTGATTGTACTTGAAGAACCCGCTAATGGCAATCATACTGTCGATAGTTCAGCAATGCCCCTCTATCTGGCAGATACGGTAATACATCTTCAGAACCTGGGTTTTGGAGAAATGTATGACAGGACCCTGAGAATTATAAAACATCGCGGTTCAAAGCACGGGGAAGGGTTATACCCGTATTCCATAGAAAACGGGCTTGGGATAGTGCTTCATGCATCGGAAAAACAGATCGAGCGAATAAAACCAAAAACCAAGTTCGATGACAGATTTTCGGATGCGATCGAAAAAACAAAATCCATGGGAGCTATGGGGCAAAGACTGGCGGTCAGGATTGAATCTTTGAGAAAGAACTGGACAAGCGAGGAGGATCCATCTTCGATTCTTAAGATGGTCATGAAAGAAGAATCTAAAGGATATGTTAAAAAGACTTGAGGAGACGCTGGACGATCTGTATCAAATCGAGGGTGTCGAGGCATGCATTCTGTACAGGATCGATGGCGTACCCATAGCACTCAGAGTGCCGGGATACAAAGAGCATTTGCTTGAGACCATGTTCTGGCTGGAGAAGCACATCAGGGATGTGCTGGGGGAGATGAATCGGGAGGGACTTCATGAGACAATTTTTTATTTCAGGAATAACAGGATCTTAATAGCGCCGTCTTCTAAATCTACCGTACTTGTGACAATCACGGAAGCCGAAGCCAATCAGCAGCTCACGTCGCTTGAAATGCTAAGGACTACGAAGATAATTAATGAGTGTGTAGCTTAATACACTATAAGAATGGATATTATGGGGAAATACGATATTGCGATTGTAGGCGGTGGATTCGCCGGGACTTCACTGGCTTATAAATTGTCAAAATTGGAAGAAAGTCTTGAAATCGCATTGATCGAACGCGACGGGCTGGGAGGGAAACCGGTTTCAGCTTTCACATTTACGGATGTAATTGATGATCTGGATATTAAGAAATCAGTAAGGCAATACTATAATCAAATAGATATCGTATCGACGCTTGGTGCAAATGTAAGTTGTGCTTTTGATAAAGATGTCTTTGCTTTTGTAGATTATGAAAAAGTATGCAAAGAAATGGCAAACAGGAGCGGCTGCGAGGTCATATTTGAAGAAGTCAAGTCTCTCAAAGGGGGAAAAGTTGCACTGAAAAATGATTCCGTGAATGCAAAAGTAATCGTAGACGCTTCCGGATGGGGCTATAAATTCAGAAAAGAACTAAACCTTGGTTTGCCGAAAATAGAAAATCATCTTTATTTCAAGAAACTTACGAACTGTAATATACCAAATCCCGGATCGGTGCAACTTGTTGTCGGGGATATCGGCTCAGCCGGGGGCTGGTTCTATCCTGCAGGTAAAGGTGAGTGCGAAATAGGTGTGGCTGAGAGGATAAATAAATTATCCAGGATGGAGAAAGCGAATATTTCGAATAGGGAGAAACAAAATATGGAGCGATTCGTGAATCATTTGCCTTACAGTGAGATGCTTGATGGGGCGCAATGCGAATCAGAAGCCATGGTGTATTACCCTTATGAACCGGTCAAGCGGGTTGTAAAAAATAATATTGTGTTCCTGGGGGATAACGCAGGCATGGTCCAGCCTATACACGGGATGGGGCTGCATTACATCAACAAGGTAGGAGCAATTTGTGCTGAATATTGTGCAAAGGCGGCACTTGGCGATATTACCATGTTGAAAGAATATCAGAAAATATGGAACGACATGCTCATAAGTGATATGAATACCTGGATACAGGGAATGATTTACTGGAATTTAAATGCAAAAGATTTAAATGAAATTATTGAAATACAAAAAAATTCTAATATAAATAAGATGAATATATTATCAGCCCTGCGGGGGCACTGGGGAAAGGATTATCAGGGGGATGAATTTGAGGTCCCTTTGCGATTATACCTGACCATTATTAAAAATGCTATTATTTATAAAACCAAATATATGTTAAAATACAGGTGCTGATGGTACAGCTTCAATTCTACAGTTAAAGAAATGTGCCCATTGTCCTAATTTAGGATACTTAATGGAAAATCAAAAAATTCTTTCCAGCTCCATTGATGATTTGTCAGGTTCTCAATCATCGCCGGTGTGGCACTTTTCGGCAACCTGTCCATGAAATTCCAATAAAATTGAAAAATCTCTGTGGCATTCGTGAGTCGTGATTTCTTTTTTGAATAACATTTTGT
>DATCUE010000047.1:0-3566 GCA_036567605.1 Candidatus Methanoperedens sp.
CAACATCTCCCCGGAAACCGTGCTTTGCACCTGCTGCCCGGACTCGGAGAAGCGTGTTCCCTTTACCCATTACAATATCTGCCAACAGCATACGGGTCTCATTCCAAGAGTGCTCAAACCGCTCATAGAGAGGCGTATGACTTACAAAAAGCGAATCACGTCCGAACCTGAAAGAGCCGATGAATATGAAATGAAGCAGAATATACTCAAATGGCTCCTGGTGACAAGTTTCGGATACATGGGATTCAACAAGGCACGTTTCGGCAGGATAGAATGCCACGAATCCATAACAGCTTACGGACGGGAAATCCTGCTCCGCACAATAGAGATTGCAGACAGCACGGGCTTTGAGATACTGCACGGTATAGTGGACAGCCTCTGGGTAAAGGGACGCAATCCTGAAAGGCTCTGCGAAACTGTAACCAGGGAGATTGGCATCCCTCTTGAGCTTAAAGGCGAATTCAGGTGGATAGTGTTCCTTCCTAACAAATCAAATGGAGTGGGTGCACTGAATCGGTATTATGGTGTGATGACAAACGGGAAATTGAAAGTGCGGGGAATAGAGATAAGACGGAGTGATACACCGAGGTTAATCAGGAACTTGCAGGAAGCCATGCTTGGAAAACTTGCAGAGGCGAAAAATGCATCTGAGTTTTACACGAAGATACCTGAAGCCCTTGAGGTGCTGCGGGAATATACGGGAAAAGTTCTTGACGGAGAGTGTGCCCTTGATGACATGGTATTTGGGACTCATGTATCGAAGGGCTGTGATGAGTACAGGCAGTTTAATGACCGGATGGCTGCCATGAAGCAGATGAGAGAGGAGGGCATAGAAACACTGCCGGGACAGACAATCCACTACATAATAACAGATCATAAATCCAGATTTTATCGGAAACGGGTGATTGTACCAGAACTTGCCGATGAAAACACGCAGTTTGACAGGGAGAAATACTACGAACATCTACTGCGGGCTGCTGAGAGCACGCTGCTGCCCTTTGGGTACACGGAGGAACGGCTGGATGGAATTATGAGGGGAAGGATGCAGAAAAGCCTATGCGAATATTGAAAATATTTCCATCTTTCTCCCACAGCCTTAAAACCTGGATTTCCCTTACTTCCGTCTGGAGTACTGTTAACTCCGACTTTGTGTCGTTGAGCTTCCCTTTTATTTTCTGGGGAATCTCAAGCAGCATGGCAGATAGAAGCGAAGTTTTCCCCGCACCCACGCCGCCTGCAACAAGAATTGAGGACTGGCCGTCGATCAAGAAACTCAAAAGACCAGCAGCCAGGGGTGAGATGGATCCGGCATTAATGAGTTTTGGAAGCGTCCAGGGGTTTGCCGCATGTTTCCTGAAAGCATACGCAAGTCCCCCAGCCACAAGGGGGTTTCCGATCACGGAAACGCGGGTTCCGAATTCGGCAAGATGCATATCCATGACGGGATTTGATTCGCCAAAAGGCCTCCCGCTTATTGCCCTGAATCGCGTTATCATTGAATCGATATCGTCCTGGGATAAGTAAATATTCGAAAGACATTCTTCCCCGTCCACGACCACATGGATCGGGTTTATATCTGATGGGGCATTCACATAAACATCGGTAACACGTTCATCAGATAGTACATCTTCCAGGATTCCAAGGCCAGTGGTGTATTTTGCGATTATATCTGAAAAATTATTGATCTCATCGGGAGTAAGTTTTACGCCCATATCCGCGGCCTCTTCGGATAGCATCTGTTTTCCAAGCCTCCTGAAATACTCTCTCGAACTTGCAGAATCCGAGAATTTGAGGTCTTTAGGCCTGTGCTTCATCAGTTTCTTCCTGACCGAGTCTATGATTTCCAGTTCCTCCGGCCGCATGTTATATTCAGCAGGTATCGCAAAGTACAGGCTTTCGGGCCTGTCCGTGAGTTTATAAAGGCTGATTGGCATAACCCTGCCCCCCGATCTTTGTACCTCGTAACTTTCGAGAAATTCCGTATTGGACGGCGGCGCCGTATAGATGCGTGATGATGAAAAATTCGGCCGCACCAGGGATTTTATTGCATATTCATAATAATACGAGCTCGTTTTATCGCCTTTGATCTTTTCTGCCAGGCCGGGAACACATGAACCAATTTTTTCCAGTGTTGAAATAAACCGGGCTTTGCATTTTTTGCCGTTATCATCAAAAGACTCATCACTTTTTCGCAGGGTTTTGATTTTACCACTGATATCCAGATATGCCTTTACAGGATCAGAACTGCTTATTTCGATGACAGATGATATCCATTCTTTCCATTGAGAAGTATCACCGTTGCACTCCCTGCCCATCTCTGCATCCTTATATATTTTAATGCTATCGATGAATCTGGCCAGCAGGTATAAAAAATCCAGGTTCTCCATCTCGTATTCTCTTTCATAAAGATGTGAAAGGATAAGTCGGTCTGCAACGGGTTCTGATATTAATATCTGGAAAATATTTTTTCTGCATATTGGCCATGTGATCGAAGACTCGCCCAGTTCACAGTTCCTGCAATCAAGGGTGATATCCCTCTGGTTCCTGGATGTACGGATTTTGTATGAACAAATTTTTTTGACTTCTTTCTTTTTGCCTATTAGTTCTTTTAATGCCTCACATATCGATTGAATAGTTATGTATATATCATTATTTTGTTTTCCGGTAGGTATTTCTTCGCCTGACACTTCGCCCGCTGGTCTATTGTCCTGGCGGATATTCATCTTGCTTTTGGGTGGTTTTTCATCAAAGTCCCCGGCCGTTATTTCAAAATCAATATCATGATCAATCTCGATAACATCGTTTTCTGTATCGATACCACGATCGATCATTCTTTTTTTAGATAATTTCCACCTTTTTTTATTTTGCCCAATATCAACCATCGAATCCCACTCATTTTATTCCTACTTATTAAATTATCCTAAATTTGTAGACCGAAAAAGAGTCAAGATATGGAATTTAGCCATATGATATTGCGGTGAAAAATTGGATGCTCAAAAATATTGAAAGTTCCAAATATCTGGCTGATTTCTATTTGAACAATGCATAAAAACACGATTATTTTTTCCGAAATATATAAATAGTATTGTGAACTAATGAAAATACTCAAAGGTGATGGAATGAAAATAGGTTTACTGTTCATAGCTCTGATATTTGGAATTCTGATATCCGGATGTGTTTCAAATGGCGAATCTTCAACTTATAAATCTCCAGTTCAAAATACAATTAATCAAAATATCGTAAATGGGGTTATTCCAGTAGAGGCTGGAAAATATGTTTATTATCAATTTTCAGTTCCGTCACAGGCAAGTATATCTGGGGATTTTACAGCTTTTGGTGGCAGTGGAAATGATATAAAAGTTCTTATTCTTGATGAGACTGCGTACATTAATTGGATCAATGGTCATAGTGTATCAGCGTATTATAACCTGACTTCGCCAGTTAACCTATAAAGGAAAATTACATTTCACAAGTTTTGATCAAAAACCATGAATGAAAATGTAACTTTCCCAATAGGTAATATCGTAATGCTTGACAGAATAAAAAAAGATTATGGTTACTTTGAC
>DATCUE010000048.1:0-15929 GCA_036567605.1 Candidatus Methanoperedens sp.
TATTGTGCAAAATGTCAAGACTTACCAAAAACTATTTGACTATTTTTGCCGTTTATAAGAGGGATATGAGATGAGTACTGAAAGGGACATTATAATCGAGAGACTTGAGCAAAAGCTGGCTGCCCGGGATAAGGAATTTGCACAGATGCAGGAAGCACTGCGGGAATCCGTTATCAAGGAAATGGAAAAGCGCTTTGCAGACAAGTTAAAGCTTCGGGAGTCCACTCTCGATGAGATCAAGGTGAAATTCACTGAAAAGGTCAATGAGATTATTGAAATGAATAAATCCCTGCGCGACTCCCTGGTTGAGCAGCGAAAGTCGGAAATCGTGATAAGTGACGCCGAAAAACGGATGGAAAGGATCGAAAAACGGCTTATAGAACTTAACAGTGCATACGATGGTGTAATGAAGGAACTCCTTGACCAGAAATCCATACTTCAGGAACTCAGGCCAAAGAAGATAGTGAAAGAGGAACCAAAGGTAAAACAGGAAATTAAACCCAGGGAAGAGCCAAAGCCTCCCGAAAAACCAAAGCCGAAGGGCGAATACATAATTGCTGAGAACTATGTCCCCAAAGAAAGAAAAAGGCAGCAGGTGGTCATAGAGGCAGAGGAAGAAAAGCCTGTTGTAGCTGAAAATAAACCCGTGGAAAAAGAAGACAAAAGAAGTTCGCTGGTCAAAAGGAGTGAAAGACTGAAAGAAGGGGTGGAAATATTTGAAACCCCGAAGAAGAGGTAGATAAGTGCATATCAAAGAGATAGAACTTCAAAACTTCAAATCTTTCGGTAAAAAAGTAAAAATCCCTTTCTTTGATGATTTCACTACTATATCCGGCCCAAACGGAAGCGGTAAATCCAACATAATAGATGGTATCCTTTTTGCTCTCGGTCTTTCGAATTCAAGGGTCCTGAGGGCCGAGAAGCTTACAGACCTGATTTTTAATGCAGATAAGGGGAGGAAGGATTTTGCCCAGGTAACCATACGCTTTGATAATAAAGACCGCGAGATGCCCGTGGATTCCGATGAGGTCGTAATCACACGGAAAGTGCGGCAGACAGAATCCGGATATTACAGTTACTATTATTTTAACGACACCCCTGTTGGCCTGGCCGATATCCATAATTACCTGTCCCGCGCCAAGATAACCCCTGAAGGGTATAATGTCGTAATGCAGGGCGATGTCACACGCATCATCGAAATGACGGCTACCGAGAGACGAAAGATCATCGATGAGATAGCGGGGGTGGCGGAATTCGATGACAAGAAAGAGCAGGCGCTGAATGAACTTGAAATTGTCCGGGAAAGGATAGAGAGGGTGGATATAATCCTTGCAGAGGTGGATGACCAGCTTACCAAGCTCCAGCAGGAGCGCGACCAGGCGCTTAAGTACCAGTCCCTGAGGGATGAGAAGAGAAAATACGAAGGATACGTCCTGCTGGCAAGGCTCAAGGATGCAAGGAACGAACTTGATAAAATAACACATGAGCTGGGGGACAAGGATGCAAGGAAAGAAGAACTTTCAAAGCAGGTGGATGAACGCAAAAAAGAACTGCGCGATATCGAGGATAAACTCTCTGAACTGAATTCGACAATAGCCCGGAAAGGCGAGGGCGAACAGATTGCCCTTAAGAAGGAGATGGAATCAATAAAGGGTGAGATTTCAAGATGCAAAAGCACTATTGAGCTTGCCGAGAATGAAATCAACGATATAGAGTCGCAAAGAAGAAAAGCTTTCCTTGAAATCGATGCAGCGCAGGGAAAAGTGAAAGAATACAGCGACAGGCTGAATGAAGAAACCCTCAGGAAAGATACGCTTTCCAATGAGATAAACGATAAGAGCACACAGCTCCTGGTCATAAAGAGCAGGATAGCAGAAGTGGATGCAAAATTTGTAGAAACGCGCGATAAGCTTGCACAGGCAAAAGAAACACTTGAGGCCGCAAAAAACGAAAAGAACGAGCTCATGCGCGAAGAGGACCGCCTGCTTGATGCGATACGGCGGAAATCTTCAGAGGCGCGGGATATGGAACTCGAGATAGAGGATTCCAAATCAAAAATACAATCCGCCGATTTTGATGCAGGCAATGTCAAAAACCAGATAGAAGAGATAACGGCAAAGAGGCAGGAACATGTAAAGGATGTTGTCGATCTTGAGAAAAATAGGGTGCAGATAAAGAATGTAATAACAGACCTTGAGAATCAGCTGCGGACGTTCCAGCAGGAATACGCAAAATCCGAAGCGCGCATCAAGGCAGCGGCAGAAATGAGCTACAGCGAACCCGTGGATGCACTTCTTCGTGCAAAGAAGAACAAAGAACTTCCCGGTATATATGGAACAATAGCAGAGCTCGGGAAAGTTGACAAGAAATACTCGGTTGCGCTTGAAATCGCCGCGGGGGCGAGGATGCAGTCCGTGGTCGTGGATACGGATGAGGATGCGGCAAGGGCCATAAATTACCTGAAAGAGCGGCGCTTGGGAAGGGTTACGTTTTTGCCCCTCAACAAAATGGAATCCATGTCATCTCTCCAAAAAACTGAAAAAGAAGGCGTCATCAATTATGCCATCAACCTGATAAATTATGATAAAAAGTTCAATTCTGCCTTCTGGTATGTCTTCAGGGATACGCTTGTTACTGAAAATATGGCGATTGCACGCCGTCTCATGGGCGGAAAACGCCTTGTCACGCTGGAGGGTGAACTGATCGAGAAGGCAGGTGCAATGACCGGAGGCACTATCAGGTCAAAACTCTCGTTTGCAAGCGCAGAGGAGGAAAACCTCAAAAGGACGGCAGAGCAGATATCAGAATATGAAGGCAGGCGCAAATCCGCCGTCGCAAAGTTCGAAAAGCTCGAACAGCATCTTGATGAAATAAAAACCGAATCCAGGAACTTTGACAGCGAGTTAACCAAGCTTGAGATGCAGATGACCGAGATAAAAAGCCGCGGCACAAGGCTTGTTGAAATTATAGAAGCGCGGAAAAACCAGATAAAGGAAATCGAAGAAAACCGTGCCGGGATAAAGAAGCAGATGGACGGCATCGAAGGGCAAAAACGCGAAAAAGATGCAGCTATCAACAAGCTTGTTGAGGAAATAGGCAGGATCGAAGAACTGTTGAAAGGCTCGGAGGTGCCTGAACTCAGCAGCAGGGCCTCGCAGATAGAGGAAGAAATCGACCGCCTTGAAGGGAGGCTGCGCGACATCGAGGCAGGGATCAACGCCGTTACCCTTGACAGGAAATACGCACAGGCAAAAATTGATGAGACAAAAGAGCGGCTTTCTGAACTTGATAAAAAGAAAGAAGCTCATCGTGAAAGGATAAATGAACTGCACGGGCGGATAAAGACCCTTGAATCAGACCTTGCCGCCAGGAACATAAGGGAGAAAGAAATCGGGGGAGAACTCCTGGAACTCCAGAATATGCGTGCACAGGTGCAGAAAGAAGAAGGGGTGATAAAGGAGAAGCTTGAGGACGTCCAGAGGCTGCTGTCGGAAATAGAACGGAATATCCTTGCCCTCAATTCTACAAAAGACGCGCTGACCGAGCAGATAATCAGCCTTGATAATGAGATAGCTGAGCGCGGATTGAACCGTGATGAAGAGGTGCCATCCTCAGAATCCATAGCTTCAAGGATAACGGCGCTTGCGCGTGCCATGGAGAAACTTGAACCCGTCAATATGAGGGCAATTGATGAGTACAACGAAGTCGAGAACAGGCAGAAAGACTTAAAATCGCGGCGCGATACCCTGTTCCATGAGAGGGAAGAGATTATCATCAGGATCAAGAAATATGAAGAGATGAAAAAAGAGGCGTTCATGAACTCCTTTAACGGCGTGAACGAGCAGTTCAGGCAGGTCTTTGCCGAATTATCCGAAGGCAGCGGAGAGCTTTTCCTTGAAAAACCCGACGACCCGTTCTCGGGCGGGATGACGATAAAGGCGCAGCCTTCTGAAAAGACATTGCAGCGACTTGAGGCCATGTCGGGCGGGGAGAAAAGCCTGACTGCACTATCGTTGCTTTTCGCCATCCAGCAGTACAGGCCCGCGCCATTCTATGCGTTTGATGAAATAGATATGTTCCTTGACGGAGTGAACGCCGAAAGGGTGGCAAAACGGATTCAACAGTCTGCGGGCAGGGCGCAGTTCATCGTGGTGTCGCTGCGCAAGCCTATGATAGAGGCAGCGAAGAGGACCGTGGGTGTGGCGATGCAGGAGAATAATATCTCAAGCATTACGGGGATAAAGCTGAATTGAAGCTGGATTTTATCTTTTGAAGTTAAGTTTAAGGAAAAAATGACTTACTGTAACGGATCATGTACGCGCACTGAAAGACACGAATCATACCTGCACGGATGCTCAAGGTTTTGCATTTCTGTCGTTTACTTGCTTTCCATTTTCTATTCTGGCGCAGGTAGCATCCTGAATAAGTAAACGCATCGTTCTTTTGTTTTGGATTCATTGGAATATTTTAATACTTAGTTAAACAATAGCAATAATCATGGATGAAGTAAATCCAGCATTTGAGAGGCTTGAAGATCAACTCTCATGGTATGATAACAAGAGCATGGAGAACCAGAAATGGTACAAACGGCTAAAAATTGCTGAAATAATTGCAGCAGCTATTATTCCATTCACAGCTGGATTTGATGGGTTCGGTATTTTTACAGGAATCCTCGGCGTTCTCATCGTCATATTCATTGGAATACAAAGCTTGAACCAATATCATGATAATTGGATATCATATCGTTCCACCGCTGAGCAGTTAAAACATGAAAAGTATCTCTGGCTTTCAAAAGCTGGACCTTATAAGGATGCTAAAGACCCTGAAGTAATGTTCGCTGAACGGGTGGAATCATTGATTTCAAGAGAACATGCAAAATGGGAGGCAACAGTGGAAAAGATAGAGAAAGATCAAACGAAGTAAATTAAAGAGGGAAAAGATATTTCTACCATAACAATTGTCATTAATAAATATAGACCTACGAATGGATGAAATTGTGGTAAACAAAGAGCATCTCTATGTTCTTTAAAAAGTGGGAATGAAATGAGTGATATATTCCTTAGCTACAAAAGTGAAGATAAACCAAGAGCAAAAATTATCGCTGAGGCGCTTGAGCAGCATGGTTATTCAGTCTGGTGGGATCGCATTATTCCTCCCGGAAAAACGTTCGACCAAGTTATTGAGGAAGCATTAGATGCTTCAAAATGTGTAATTGTTCTTTGGTCCAAAGAGTCCACAATATCAGAATGGGTGAAAAATGAAGCACGTGAGGGCGCACGACGACACATACTGGTTCCTATTTTGATCGACAATGTGAAGATTCCATTTGAGTTCAGGCATATTCAAGCAGCGCAACTAATAGACTGGCAGGGGGTGTTGCCAAATTCTGAGTTTGATCTTCTATTAAAGTCAGTTGGAGAAATCCTGGGAGAGCCACCAGCAGAGAAAATGGAAGTTAAGAAACGGCACAGAAAAGAGGAAGAGGAGAGATTACTGAAGGAGATAGATGAGAAGGACCGACTGAGAAAGGAGGAAGAAGAACGACGCAGAAAAGAAGAAGAGGAGAGATTATGGAAGGAGAGAGAAAAGACTTTTAAGGAGTTAATGCCATTAATTACAGATTTCTTTGAAAAAGTAAAAGGATTTTTATTGGAACCGTCAAAAACATTTGACGCTACTAAAGGAGAAAACCTGAAGGAAGCTATAAAATATTATGCCGTTATTGCTGCAATATATTCTGCGATTCTTGCAATATTGTTGGCACTCGAAGGCACCTCATTTGGCTCGCCTCTAATGGGACTGATTGGACCTGGTGCAGGAGTAGCAGGGGCGATAATATTTTTTGTGCTGTTCATGATTTTAGCAATTATCGGAGCATTTATAGGCGGAGCTGTCCTTCATATTTTCGTGTATATTGTTGGCGGGAGGAATGGAATTGCCCAGACAATAAAAGTTGTGTTGTATGGCTCTACGCCGTTGCTGTTGGGCTGGATACCGATTATAAGTTTCATTTTTGCGATATGGTCATTGATTCTTGGAATTCTTGGAATACGGCAG
Source organism: Candidatus Methanoperedens sp. (assembly GCA_036567605.1). Classification (GTDB taxonomy): domain Archaea; phylum Halobacteriota; class Methanosarcinia; order Methanosarcinales; family Methanoperedenaceae; genus Methanoperedens. The sequence continues at coordinate 6,058 of DATCUE010000048.1, forward strand.
CTCCATGAGCTTACTACTGGAAAAGCAATTCTGGCTGTAGTACTATTTATTACAGTAGTCTTTGTATTGCCAATAATTCTGTTAATGATTTTAGCATCTATGTTTGGCGCGCGTTCATATTACTATTAACACTCTACTTTTTAATCTTTTTTAATCCTCAGAATGGCATCATGCCTTCTGCATATCCTTTTTACAATGTTCATTTCTGAATTTCAAACATTGGATTGCCAATAAAATTGGCATTTTGATGGAAAGAGGAAATGAATATTCTGAGGGAAATAGAAAACTGAACTTTCTATCAGATATAAAGATAGTCAGACGACGTTGTCGACTGATAGTCTTCACTCAGCCCGGAGGGCCTCCACAGGATCAAGCCTTGAAGCCTTGTTCGCCGGATAAACACCTGCAATAGTCGTTGTGATTACCCCGAAAGCCAGGCCTATCACAAGCGATGTCCATTTGATCGCCATTGGGAAATCACCAAGCGTTGAAATCATCAATGAAATTCCCGCGCCGATTGTTATGCCGATGAGACCGCTTACAAATCCCATGAGTCCTGATTCAAGCATGAAAAGCATCTGAATATTGCCGCGTGTCGCGCCCACTGCCTTCATCACGCCGATCTCTTTTATCCTCTCGGTCACTGTCAGCATCATTACATTCACTATCCCGATGCCTCCCACGACAAGCGATATTGCGCCGATACCGCCGAGAGCGTACTTTATCATCGTAAGTACCTGGCCTATCTGCTCAAGGACGGATTTCATCAGGAACACGGTATATGCTTCGTCCTTGTGAAGCCTTTTCAGGGGATCATCAAGCCTTTTTGCCGTGGTTTCTACCTGATTCTGGTCTTCTACTGTCACGAGAATATAAGAATATGAATAATTCTTTACATCAAGCAGGTCTTTCATTGCCTGGTGCGTTGTATAGACTGCCATGTTCGCATTTCCCCCGAAGGCGCTGGTCTGGTTTTTTTCTTTAAGTATTCCCACGATCGTGAATTCCCTGCTCACATCGTTGTTCTTGTTTTTTATGCTCATACGCATGCCCGGGTTCAGTGGCATTTTGAACATCTTATTTGCGATGTCGCTTCCTATCACTATCGCGCTCCTGTCGGAATCCATTAAAAAGCGCCCTTTATCCACCGATTCGGCCAGATCGGCCGTTTTTGTGGGTATTACAGCAGATATTGATACCATGCGCTCTTCGTCCCTGAAATTTACCGACATTGAACCATCCGTTCTTGGCGATACAGTCTTTACGCCAACAACGTTCTCAAGTGCATGAACATCCTTATCATCAAACTCGGCAGGCTTCTGGTAAAATTTTCCCTGCTCGAAACCGGAACCCCCGGGAAATACGGTGATGACATCCAGGTCCATGTCGCTGAATGCCTTGCCCACACCTTCCTGGAGCCCCTCGCCGACTGAAAGCATGACAACTATGGCGATAACGCCGATTATTATCCCGAGGCTTGACATCAGGGTTTTGAATTTATTACTGCTGAAACTGAGGAACACAGCCTCAAAGGCATCAATGAGCTTCATCCCGACTTAGCTCTCCTGCGCCTCATATACACAAAGAACACTGCAATTACGACAATCGCAGCCACAAGGACTGCCATCACGGGTAAGAGGGATGCTTTGCCTGCATTTTCTTTTTGTGGGATATTTGAACCATTGAACGCCACGCCCAGCACCTCCGATTCGTGCAAGTTGTTCCCGTTCTTGAATTTCAGCTTGAACCCGATATTGTCCGGGTTGCTGGCCTTCATGTCGAACTTGACAGTGAAGAGCTCATCGGGTTCCATCGTGCCTATAAAATACTCGGCAGGCTCGAAGGTCGCATTTCCAACGGGTATAACAGTTGCAGCCTGGACGGTATTCGGACGGTTGTTCGCCACATTAAGAATGATCTTGCCAGGGTTTAACTCCGGTGTCTCGGAGAGCGTGGTTCCTATGGAGGAAGAATCCACCTTTACCGGTATCTTGAGATTCAGGCTGTAAAGCCTTGCTGCCCCTTTCAGGTCAAAGTCAAGGAAATATGTGCCGTCGAGAGTATCGTTCTTTACCTTTATTGTATATGAAAGCTCGATAGAATCTCCGGGTCCCACGATACCTGCGTTGTAGTACGGGTCGCTGGTCACATCCACAACTTCATTTCCCAGAAGCACCGCCTCCTGAATCTGGGCGTTCATGCTGTAATCCTTTCCGTCTATCTTGATGGTGTAGTCTGAAGCGCTGTTTTTCAGTGTGAGGGTCACAGTGGCTGTATCGCCTGCCATAAGCACCTCGGGTGATACTGTGTATTTTTCGAGCCTCACCGTCCCTTTTGTGTTTACGACTTCGCTCCCTACTTCGATATCGAATTCCTTTTTGGTGAAAATGCCATCTATCCTGTAGCCGATCTCTATTGTATTTGTACCCACAAAGGCGTTCTTATCGGCATGCACGGAATATTTGTACACTATTTCATCCTTTTTCCGTATTGTGCCGGGGTATTTTATCATACTCTCCCCCGATTTTATCGAGAAAGGGTATTTCGGGACAAATTCAACCGCCACACCGCTTACATCGCTGTCCCCAATATTTTTGATCTTGACCCATATGCTGAAATCCGAGTCGGGGCTGACAGGATAAGGATCATATTTCATAAGGCTTATTTCAAGCTGGCTATCCGCAACCCCACCGCTTGCTGCACCTATAAAAGATAATATGATGCAAAGCGCGATCAATATTTTAATTTTTTTGTACATATTTTATCACCTCACCGATAGTTGGCTTTTTCCCGTACATCAAAAGACTTGCCCTGAATATCCTTACCGACAGTTCAATGATAAGGAAAGTCGAAGCAGCAAGTATCACGATACTGATTATTATTTCATACAACGGCACATCCGTAATGGAAAGCCGAAGGATCATTGAGACAGGAGATGTCAGGGGGAAAAAACTTAATGCTTTTGAAAGAAGTGCATTGGGATTTGCGATTATGTATTCGGAGACGATCAATGGTAACGCCCCGGTTATCGTAAAAATCCCGGCCATTTGCTGTCCTTCCCTTGAAGTTGTTGCAATTGCCCCCACGCCTGCCATTATGCTCGCAAAGACAAAGTAACCAGATATGAAATAAATGGATGCCAGCACAAGTATCGGAATAGAGACATTGATCATATCAAGTATGATGGCAGCTACTATCGGGTTCGACAATAACAGCGTTATCCCGATAGTTTTCCAGATAAATACCTGCGTGAGGCCGACAGCTCCAAGACCGATCACTTTGCCTGTGAGCAGATCTTTGTATGAGACAGAAGACAGGAGTATCTCCATGACCCTGTTCTCTTTTTCTTCCACGACCCCCTGCAAAAGGAAATTTGACGACGTGAATATGGAAATCATGAAGAGCATCGCAAATGCGATAGGGACTAAAATCGTGGATATTCCTTCCCTGCTGGCCCCTCCTTTTTCATCCAGCGTGAAAAATTCGCTTTTCAAAGGGTCCTTTACTCTTCCTATAATCTCTTCTTTTTCTCCCTTGAGCAGGTTGCTGAGCAGGAATCCCCGTATCCGGTTTTCAATCGTTACTGATCCTGCAAAGTTCCTTTTTGCCGAAAAAATTTCGATCCTTCCGGTAGCTGTATAATTTTCGGGTATGACAAAAAAGTGGGTTATCTTATTGTCAAGCAAGTCTTTTCTTGCAAGTTCTTCATCAGCATATTCTGTGAAATTCACAGGCTCAAATAATCCGGTTTTGTCCACAAAGCCTATCCTGTATTCATCAGGGCTCATTGTGCTACCCATTAAGAAAATCGGAAGACCGGCTGCAGCAAAAATAAATAGCGGAACCCCGAAAGTCACAAAAAGGAATTCTTTCCTGCGTACATTATACAGGTATTCATGCTTTGCAATCGTGCCCCATTTTTTCATGTGCCCTCCACGACCTGAATGAATATTTCGTTAAGGGAGGGCGCGGATACCTCGAACCTGTTGACCCTGACCTTTTCCACGACATCTTTCAATACATCCTGCGGATCAGTGCCAGCTTCAAGGATTAATTCTGCAAAATTTCCTGAAAGATTGATTTTCCTTACTCCCTTTATGCTTTCCAGTTCGCCTTCGAACCCAAGGAAAATCGTGTTTTTCCCGTATCTGGATTTAATTTCACTGACGCTTCCGTACAGTACACCGCTTCCCCTGTTAATCATGAAAATCCTGTCGCACATGCGCTCGACCTGGTCCATCATATGCGTGCTGATCAGTATGGTTTTTCCTTCTTTACTGAGTCCTGTTATCAGGTCTTTGACAAGCTTCATGTTTACAGGGTCAAGGCCCGAGAAAGGCTCATCGAAGATTATGAATTCCGGGTCATGAAGGATCGCTGCAATTATCTGCACCTTCTGCTGCATACCCTTGCTGAGCTCTCCGATTTTCTTATCCTTATGCAAAGAAAGCCCCATCATTTCGAGCAGTTCAAGCGCCCTCTTTTTGTCCGGGTTATTTTTTAGCGCCCCGAGATAGACGAGGGTATCTATAACAGACAGCCTTCTGTACATGCCACGTTCTTCGGGCAGGTAACCGATCCTGTCTTTTATTCCATCAGAAAGTGAGCTCCCCAGTATCCTGATAACTCCCGAATCCGCTCTTATTATATCAAGAAGCATTCGGATGATCGTGGTTTTTCCAGCCCCGTTCGGTCCTATCAACCCGAATACTTCACCCTGTGCGATATCAAAAGATATATCGCCAACGACCGCCTGGCCGTTGAAAGACTTTGAGGCATGCCGGATTTCAACTTTATGCTCCATTTTCTATCCTCCCGTCCCTGAGCCTGATAATCCGATCGCAGTTTTGGGCAAGACCCTGGTCATGTGTCACCATGATAATTGTCCTTCCTTCATTATGGAGTTCATTAAATACCTGCATGATTTCCTTTCCAGTTTTTGAGTCAAGATTACCTGTGGGTTCATCTGCGAGCAGTATCTCAGGCTCGTTGGCAAGAGCCCGGGCGATAGCAACCCTCTGGCGCTGCCCCCCTGAAAGTTCGGAAGGCCTGTGGTCAGCCCTGTCGCCAAGACCGAGCATTTCAAGCAACTTTGAGGCTCTTTTTGTTCTTTGCGCGCGGGGAATATCCTGGTAGACCATCGGCATTTCCACGTTTTTCAGGGCGGTCAAACGCGATATCAGGTTAAAGGTCTGGAACACGAAGCCGATCATCTTTCCCCTGATGCGCGCAAGCTCAATATCGGAAAGAAGCGAAGTATCCCTGTCACCTATGATGATTTTTCCGGTTGTGGGCCTGTCAAGACAGCCGATAAGGTTCATCAGAGTGCTTTTCCCGCTGCCTGAGGGCCCCATAATTGCCGCGAACTCGCCTTCACTGATCGAAATGTTGATATCGTGAAGTACAGGCACATCGAGTTTGCCAAGGTGGTAGGATTTGGAAACTTCTTCGATACTTAGCACGGTTCTCATAGGATGCCGAAGCTCCGGAAAGTCCACAAAAGGGACATAACGATAAATATAAGTGGGATTCCTGCTACGATTGCGGATTTAGCTGTCGAGAGCCTGTGTGCCTCCCGTACTCCAAAGAACAGGATTATTGATATCCATATCTGAATGATTATTTCGATTATGCTTGAATTTATGAAATAAGAGCTCTCATAAAATCCTTTCATTGCTGTTGGATCCGTTGGTGAGATCGTTATTGTCATGGGTTCGATAATCAAAAGCATTGCAATGCTGACGATATTTGCAAAAATCGTAGGAATAAAGCTGTAGCCCACAATTGTTATCATCTGAGGATGGAATTTGCCTTCGCCGCCTAAAGCCATCGAAACAAGATGAAGGATACCTGCTATGATGAACCAGATAATGAAAGAGCCTATCAGGGCGTAGAGGATACCGAAAATACCCATCATTGTTGATGATGGTATTTCCGGGAAACCCTCGAAAACATACGTCACTTTGTATGATTGTATGTAAGCAGCAAGCGCGCCCAGGACTGCGGATATCCCCACAATTGTTACGGCTTCTTCGATCATGGGCTCTTCTGCTATCCTTTTCATGACGTTTTTGGGGTTCTTTATTGTTTCCATTATTTTTTCTGTGAAATTCATAATGTCCCTCCTGCGTTTCCGGATTTCTTGTTTGTGCCTGCTTCAAGCCTCTGTATTGGATTTTCAATCCTGTCTATTAATGGACAAACCTGATTTTAAATAACAACATCCTATTTAACCTTTACCCTTGGATAAGAAAAATTAATCTTCGAAGATAAAGACCTCCTCTATTTTGGATTTCAATATTTTTGCAACATCATATGCAAGTTTTAATGAGGGATTATATTTTCCTTTTTCCAAGAACACGATAGTTTCCCTCCTCACACCTACTTTATCAGCGAGTTCTTCTTGTGTTAAATCATATCTTGCCCGAAGCTCCTTGATCCTTGTTTTCATTATACTTCGCCTTTTTTGTCAAGATAGTACGAAACAATTATCCAAAGAAATACGCAGGCAACCAGAATCACATTCACGCTGCTTGTATATTCCAGCCCCAGATTAAAGATGCTGTTAGCCAGACCCGAAACCATCAGGGCTGCAAGGAGCAGGAAAAATGCATAAAATCCGGCTTTCTCGACTGTTCGCTTGGACCGTTCATCACCTGTTATTTTACCTTGGGATTCTGCGTTGATTCTTTTGATCCTCAAATACCAATATCCTATAAGGGTCAACCCTATAAGAAACCCGCCAAGCGCGCCTTTCTCGTAATACAGCCTCCCTTCATGAATGTTTTGAAACATATTAAAAGAACCAAATAAGAGTAAAACTATGCTTAGCGCCAGTAAAATCTTACTTATCAATAGAGTTTCGTTATTTTCCTCACTTTTCATATCGTATCACCATATTATTACTAAAATCCGATATCTTTCCTGACTTTTCCGTAATAGTACATGCCAAAGAACAATGCACTCGCAGTTGCCATCATCACGATACCAAGTGCTATCCAGGTCTCAATAAAGTTGGGTCTGTACAGATCAACCGCCAGCAACAGGACTATAGTTGACCAGGTCGCCCAGAATGCCAGCACTGCGGACTTGCCGTCTATCCATTCTGTCAATTCATCCGACGTGATTTCTTTCTTTCTTGCATGAAGGGATAAGGCGAGTATTACGCCGCCGAATGAAAGAAGAATCATTCCGATATAGCTGTATGTTTTAGAACCCACCAGTACAATACCGATAGTAGTAGCGATCGCAGAACCGATCATCTTTGCCGTGTTATATTTTAAGGATTTGCCCATATTTTATCACTCCTTTGTTCATTAGAAATCGATTTCTTTCTTTATTCTCGTATAATACAATTGACATGCTATTTTCGACACCAATATGACCACCATCAAAAATAACAAAACGCCTTTCGCATCGATAAGCATTGGATAGTAATGCAGCATAATCGACAACAGTGCCATCGATATTATCGTAGTCAAGAAAGCGAAATCTGAAGACTTTCCTGAGATCCTTTTTATCATTTCATCAACTTTCACTTCATTTTTATATATTAATTTTCTAATAATATAATTCATAAACATGGCTATTCCGACGGCAGCCATTATCTCCCCTATAAAGACATCTCCGTATAAGACACTGTAAATAGAAATAACGATGAAAATCGGCGCGAGTATCAATCTAATTATGTTTTCTTTTCCCATATTCATCCTCCAAATGTTGTATATTTACAACATTATGTTATATATTTCTAACATATACTTAAATCTTTTGGTTTACAAGGAAAATATTGCATATATATAATTAAACTCAAACGAATAATAAATGGATATTAGAAAAAGAATAACTATTCAGGTTTTTTGGCAAAGTGAGACAGAAAAAAATCGAAATATGAATATAAAAATAAAAGAGGGATTGTATCCCTCAAACATGATTTGACTGTCTCAGTATATAACCTGCATATTCCCTGCAGTCAGTCCACCCTGTTTATGGTAATTGTTTGTTGGAATAGATATCTCGAAAGTATCTTGGCTTACATATGGTGCACGTGATGGATCTCCGCCATCTGTTACTTTGACTAAGAAGTCATATGGGCCGGCGCCGTTGAATGTCGCTTTTCCTTTTATCTCTCCAGTCATTGGATTTACATTCCTGTTAGTTATCACGGAGTTGATTTCTGTTGCCTTGATCTTATTTCCAGCATCGTCTTCAGTTTCTACAGTGCCTTTCGAGATGAACTCGGTGTATGCAAAGATCTTGAATGTCAATTCCGGAGCTGCCTTATGCCCTAAGGTTCCCCATCCGACTACTTTGCCACGTTTACCTGCTGTTTTAGATTGTACAGTTAGATCGTAAAGGAGTGGAGAATCCTTTGAAGGATTAGCAGTTAGACGCGTCTCTATCTGGATGAAACGTCCAGTTGCAGAAAAGTCCTCATTGTTATTCGCTTGCTGATATGTGGCTAACTGTAATCCTTCTATTGTATCTGCTGTCCTGAGAGTGACATTTATACTCGCTCCAGCTGGAACACTACCGTTCCATGAGATTCGGCCCCACTCTATACCAGCTGTTCCACTGTCGTATATTACTGTCCAAGTTCCTGTCAATATAGACATACGTAATCCAAGCCCTGTGGCATCTGAATAAGTGTAGGGCTGATCTCCAACTGAGAATACACCAAGAGGAACCCCATCAGTACCATTATATTTAGAAATGTTATTTGTGGGCCTATTGATTGACCAGACGTTGTTGTCCGAATCTACTTGAACTCCTCTTGCTTCACCCGCGCCCGGCTGCGGTGGAGCGTCCCAGATAACACTACCATTCGGCCTGAATTTGGTGATGCCGCCATTGTTTTTTCCGACAAGGATGTTGCCATTTGCATCAACTGCAATGCCCAAGGTACCATAGTTTATGGCTGCGGGAAAACTGAATATCTCAGTGACCGTATCAAACTGAATAAACGAACATCCTGAAGGACAGCCCATATAAACTTTATTATTTCCAAGCGCTATGCCATAGTCACTGCCCGAATGAGAATATATTTTCTTTGTTAATGTTTTTGTATCCAGTTTGAGCAATGTATTATCGAGTGATGCGCCCCAAAGTGTTCCATTTCCATCCACTAAGGCACCATATGGGGTATTGGGACTTACATCTATTGGTCCTGCAATGACTGAGCCATCTAATGAGTTAATCTTGTAATAAGCTCTTGAATTATAGAGACCAGCCCATATATTGCCATCAGGATCTATGGCCAGAGATCGACCCAAACCGTTTGGGGGTCCGACCTGTTTTATCCATGCAATCCTTTCATCCTGAATTTCATTAGGGTCGATCGTTCCATTGCTATTGGAATCATTCATTGGATATATTTCAGACGGGTCGATAACGCCATTATTATTTGTATCATTAGATGTGTCAATAACCCCGTTTCCATTCCGGTCTATACCTCCATGTGCGAGTATTTTTATTACATCAACTATCTTTCCATCAAAATGCCTATTGGCAACATAGACGTTACCATCTATATCTACCGCGGTTCTGGATGGCGCTGCTCCAGCATATGCATTCCCAAGATGGTTTAAATATCCTGATTGACCGGCTGGTCCAAACCATGTCCTATAGCGTGCCAGTTCTCTGCCTGTTTTTGTGTCTATTTTGGAAACCGTATCTTCACCGGCATTAGCAACCCACATAACAGGAAAAGTTGTAACGGTCTTATTCAATTGCAATTGATCATGAACTGCATCATGATTTACACCATTTAATATTCCTTGATCAAAATCTGCATCTGTTGTATAAGTTATCGAAACAGATACCGCGGGAGAGGCTAATGATACCATCAGAACACCTGCAATCATCATTCCGAT
>DATCUE010000049.1:0-8585 GCA_036567605.1 Candidatus Methanoperedens sp.
AAGTGCAGTTTTCACGGGCTGCCTGTCGCCCATGTTCGGGTGTTTCCTTACATTTATCCCTTCCACGTTATGGCTGAATTCAACCGGGATATTATTAGGGTCATAGGCATAAATGGAGTGGATGAAGCCGTGGTCGATGACCTCTGATACCCAGAAACCTGCGGCTTCCAGTTTGTCTTTCAACTCCCAGAGGTCTTCCTCCTCCTCCACGCCGAATGAGACATGATCAAATCCGAATGGGCCGCCCGCGGGTCTGCCGTGTTCCTTCTTTTTCATGGGTTCCGCGCCATCCCATTCAAAGAACGCTATAAGGTCAAAAGGTGATATTTCGAAGAAATAATGCCTGTATCCCGGCTGCCCCAGGCCTGCCACAAGGCGCATGCCAAGAAGGTCGCGCCAGAAGCGTATCGTCCTGTCCATATCGCCTGTTGCCATTGCAAGATGATTTACTCCGTTGAATTTTACCATTTTCCTCCGCTGTATGTCTAACCCATGTTAATTCTGTCTCGAAACCTTGATGTACTTTTCGGGCTTAAGTAGTTCAAAATGGCATTATCATCGAATCAATTATGGGAAGATTTCTTCAAGCGCTACTACTGGGAAAACATACTGGAACTTGCGAAATATTATCCTGAAAAGCGCAGCCTGTCGGTCAGTTTTTCAGACATCGAACGTTTCGACAGCGAGCTTGCCCGTGAGCTGCTCGAGCACCCTGAGCCCGTCCTGAAACATGCAAACGAGGCGCTTTCAGCGATCGATTTGCCAGCCGATGTTGAATTCACTAATACCCATGTAAGGATAGTCAGTCTTCCCGAACGCGTCCAGATAAGAGAACTCAGGAGCGCCAACATCAACAGGTTCATAGCAGTATCAGGCCTTATCAGGAAAGCCACAGAGGTAAGACCGAAAATAATCAATGCGGCTTTCAAATGCCAGAGATGCGAGCATGTGACAATGATGCCGCAGGGCGAAGGCAAGTTCGTTGAACCTTTTGAATGTGAGAACGACGTATGCGGGCGCAAAGGCCCTTTCAAGCTGGTCCATGAGGAATCGGAATTTATCGATGCACAGAAGCTTCGGGTACAGGAATCGCCGGACGACCTGAGGGGGGGCGAGCAGCCGCAGACGCTTGATGTGGACGTTGACGATGACCTTGCGGGGATAGTGGCCCCGGGTGACCGCGTTGTGGTCTCGGGGATACTGCGCTCGTACCAGAGAAGCACCCAGCAGGGGAAAAGCACCTTCTTTGACCTTGTTCTTGACGGGATATCCATCGAGATAGAGGATAAGGAGTTTGAAGACATCGAGATATCAAAAGAGGAAATTAAAGAGATACTTGCAATGGGCAAAGACCCGGAGATATACAAAAAAGTGATATATTCGATTGCCCCTTCCATTTATGGCTACGAAGAAGTCAAGGAAGCAATGGCGATGCAATTATTCTCAGGAATAGCTAAATCGCTGCCCGACGGGACACGGATAAGAGGCGATGTCCACATCCTCCTTGTGGGGGACCCGGGTGTTGCAAAATCGCAATTGCTCCGTTACGGCGTACGGCTTGCTCCACGCGGGATATATACAAGCGGAAAAAGCTCAACATCGGCCGGCCTGACCGCGACCGCTGTCAAGGACGAATTCGGGGAAGGGCGGTGGACGCTTGAAGCCGGGGCACTTGTGCTTGCCGATATGGGGCTTGCGTGCGTTGACGAGCTTGACAAGATGGAGGCTGACGACAGGAGTTCGATGCATGAGGCAATGGAGCAGCAAACCATAAGCGTCGCAAAAGCGGGCATAATGGCAACATTAAAATCGCGCTGCGCGCTTCTTGGGGCAGCCAATCCCAAGTTCGGAAGGTTTGACAGGTACGAACCGATAGCAAAGCAGATCAATATGCCTCCCGCATTGATGTCACGCTTCGACCTAATCTTCATCCTTACAGACGAACCCTCGGTAAGCAGGGATACGGCTATCGCAGAACATATTCTCAAGGCGCATTATGCGGGAGAGCTCTCGATGAGAAGGGAGAACATTATTAATTCGGGCATAGAAATGGAAGAAATAACAAAAGCCATGGAAGTCATCCAGCCTGTTATCCAGGCCGACATGCTCCGCAAATACATCGCCTATACAAAAAGGAGCATCTTTCCCATTATCCAGGACGACGCAAGGAAACAACTCATTGACTTTTACCTGGGCCTTCGGAAGCAGGGTGAAGATCCCAATTCCCCCGTACCCGTTACTGCCCGCCAGCTTGAGGCGCTTATCCGCCTCGCGGAAGCAAGTGCAAGGGTACGCCTGAGCGATGAAATTACCACCGAGGATACGGACAGGGTCATCAGGATCGTTATGGCGAGCCTCAAGCAGGTTATGACAGACCCCGAAACAGGGAAACTGGATTCTGATATTATCAATGTCGGGATGGGCAAGAGCCAGCGGGTAAAGGCCAAGACCTTAAGGGAAATCATCAGGGAACTCCAGGATGAATATAAAGGTGCCGCACCATTAGAAGATATTATATCAAGGGCCGAAGAATCTGGTATAAAGAAAGACACGATTGAAGATATGATACAAAAGTTAAAGAGCGCCGGAGAGATAATTGAAGTGAGCAACGAAAGGTTCAGGGTTGTTTAAGAACATGTACATGAAAAAGTATGAAGCAGAAGGGCAAATTATTATAGCAGTATGCGATAAGGATATAATAGGGAAAAAATTCAGAGAAGGGGAGCTTGTCCTTAAACTTGACGAAGGTTTCTATAAGGGGGATGATTCGTGTGAAAAAGATGTTAAAAACGCCCTTTCATATGCAACGATCGCCAACGTAGCAGGTAAAAAATCAATAGCATGCGCTGTGGATTGCGGGTGTATAGACCCGGACGCCGTTATTTTTATTGATGGCGTGCCCCACGCACAGATGGTAAGGATATGAGTGAAATAATTGACGGTAACAGATTGATTGAACTGGTCATTGAAAAACATAGAAAATTCCTGGACACATATAATAATGAATTTTCAGAAACTGGTGTCAGGTTAAAATCTGTTAAGCAGGAATCAGAGGCGATCAAAAAGGAAATAGGCACGACCGAATCGAAAATACTCGTTCTTACTGAAAAATACCATTTACTTTTCCACCAGGCAAAAAAACAAAGGGAAGAAATATCCAGCAGTGTGCTTGATAAGATGCATGCGAACAAGGCTGACACGCATGATATGATGCGCCTGTCCGCCAGGTTGGAAGAGATCGAGAAAAAACTCCAGACCTCAAAAAACATCGAGGATGAGGAGAAAATGATTGGCGAAATAAAGAAACTCCTTTACGAGCTTGAGTCCGGGGCAAGAAAAGCCGGAATAATCATAACATGTAAAGGAATCATTGACAAATTAAGTGAAGCAAACTCGTCGCACAGGGAACTATTGTCCCTCCAGGATAAACCAAAAGAACATTCGGTTTCTTCCAAAGAACATGAAAAACAAATCGGTGAAATTGAAGAACGCTATAATTGGCTAAAGCACAGGATCGAAAGCCATAATTACGCTCTTGCTTACTGGGAAAAGCAAAGGGAGGGGATAAAGGTTGGATGAATTAGTCGGTGGACAGGCGCAGAATGCTCCTGAAGTCCCTGAAATAGAACATCAGGAACAGGCTGAAATCGTGAAAGAGAGAGTGGATATTTCCTACCCGAAACTTTCAGAGCGTGAGTTAAAAGAAAAGATCAATTTCCTCAGGCAGAGGCTGGAACAAAACGAAAGGGAACTAAGGGCTACTTTTCGCGAGATATCCCTGCATAATGAAGGCGGTGAGGAATTAAAAGCCAAGCGTGATGGTTTGAATTCAAGGGTCAGGGAGCTTTCTACAAAGGCAGCGGATTTGCGAAAAAAGCGGGATGAGGCGAATGCCAGGATAGCGGAGTTGAAATCACAGCGTGAGCAGTACAGGAGCAAGGGGAAAGAATTTGGCGAAAAAATAGGGGAACTTAAGAAAACGCGCGACGAACTGAATAAAACTGCAAGGGGACGTGTTGAAACCCTTGAAAAGGCATACAGCGAGGAGCTTAATATTTTTTTAACTGCCGATATCCCCCTTGAGCACGAGATCAATCTCTGGAAGCGTTTGATCGAATTAAGCCAGAGATTTGATGCCACAAAAAAAGCCAATGAGATACATGTCGAGATGTCGCAGGAATACAGTAAGGCAAAGGAAATCTACACTGATATGGATTCTTTGCATGAACAGATACAGGCTCTTGCACAGGAATCCCAGAAATACCATGAGGAAATGATCGCAATTTATAATGAGATGGATGTCATCCGCAAAGAGGCTGACTCATATCATTCCCAGCTTTCCGAAAAATTCAAAGGGATAGCTCCTATGCGGAAGAAAATCAATACCATCAAGGCCGAAATCCCCAAAATCAGGGAGGAACTCGGGGTCTATCTTGAGCAGATGAAAGAAGTACAGTTACTGAAGGATGAGCAGAAAAATCTGGGGAAGAGGGAAATGGCAAAAGAGAAATTCAAGAAAAGCGGCCGCCTGAGCCTTGAAGAATTCAAGATACTTGTTGAACACGATGATATTAAACTTTAGATAATATTCCGTTTCAATCTGCTTCTTCATACTTCATATTTTTCAATAACAACCTCCCCAGATATGATGTCTTGAGCTTCACTGCCCCGTTCCTGCACAGTTCATGGCAGCAATAGCATTTTATGCATTTTTCCTGGTCGATTAACGGCCACGGCTCAAGTTTGATAGCGGAAGCCGGACAACTTTGAACGCATATCCCGCACCGCTTGCAGTCTTTTTCAGAAATTTCTACTTTTGAGATATTTTCCGCATATTTAAATATGGATTTTCCAAGGAACGATGGTAATTTGTAGTACATATACTTTGATTTCTTAAAATCCAGCCTGACATCATTTATTTTTTCACCAGTCACCTCGATCTTATCAAGCTCCCCGATCCCCAGTCCCCTCTCGTTCGCAAAACGCGTGGTCAGTATATCCTTATGTGGGAATCCCATGATCTCAGAGGCCACAGAATCCAGTGCCACGCAGTCCCTGCATGAAAGTACGACGTTGGAGGCTATCGGCGTCCCGTTCGTGGCGCCTTCTCCCTCCATGCCGACGATGCCATCCATCACCGCAAGTTGCGGCTTCAGGGCTGAATATATATCGACCACGGCCCGGCTCAGGCTCTCCTCGGTTGGCGCCTGCCTGTGTATTGCGGCCTTCCCCGAGCCCGGGATCACGCCGTAAAAATTCTTGACCGCACCCGTATATTTTGTAAGCTGGTGCGTTTTCATCTTGGGCATGGAAACAAGCACATCGCAATCGATGGCAGGTTTTGCGATGTTGGCCATTTTCAATATCTGACCATCGATATTCACGGAATATACGCCTGTTGACTCGAAATTAATGAGCTTCCCGCCATATTCCTTACATGCTCCCTTTATCCCCGACAGCTCAAGGGACTTTGCAGTAAAGCCGTAAGCGCCTGAGCTATCACCCACCCAGGGAATACCGCCCGCCTCTTTTACAATCTCTATCATTGCACCGACAACTGCGGGATGAGTGGTCGCTGCGCGCTCGGGCGGAAAGCCTATGATGACATTTACCTTGAGAAGCACGGTGTTTCCGGGTTTTACTATTTTCCCGATGCCGCCGATGAGTTCAAGGCTCCTGAGTATGGCATTCTTGACGCTGCGATGCTCATAATCCTTACATTTTACGATTGAAACTTTCATTTATTATCCTCCTTTTTTCGTTAGTTTTCGGGCCGCCAGAAACGAACCGAACCCGACTATAAGTTCAGTTAAGATCAACAACTGCAATACCGGTTGCGTAGATTCATACACCATTACCATGAAGTTACCGTATCATGCCGGCAGGTACTCCAGATTCCAGTAGACATATTGTTTCCCCAGAAATATCGCCAGGGATGCTCCATACGATATTCAATATTCAAAACTTTCACCAGCATCCAGCACTTTTACTGTTTTCCGTATTCTATCGTCCCCGATGCAATTTATAAAATCCAATGGATTCCCGTTCATGCTGAAAACCAGAGGGATATTCCCGAATGTGCCAAAATGGATGGGTATCACCAGTCTGGATTTCAGACTTTCGGCAGCAAGTGCAGCTTCATGCGGCCCCATTATCATATTTAATCCAAAAAACCTGTTACCGCTTATAGGAAGGAATGTAATGTCAATATCGAACTTTTGTCCAAGTTCATTCATTGACTCAATGAAACGCGTATCCCCGGCAAAATAGATAGTTTTGCTTCCTTCCAAAATATATCCCGCGCACCTGCCCTGGTGCCTGGCCGGGACAGCTGTTATTTTGTATCTTCCGACATCTTTAGATTCCCAGTATCCAAGTTCATTTATCTGGAAACCCATCTTTCTTACTTTCGATGATGTTCCTTGAGGCATTACAACAGTTATGGATTTACTTATTTTGCCAAGCGCATTGAAATCACAGTGATCAGGGTGCTTATGAGAGATCAGGATCAAATCAATTTCTGGCAATTCTTCTACACCCATCGAGGGTAAGATTTTTCGTTTCACAAAAGGCAAGTTTACTGTGAAAAAAGGGTCAGTAAGTATGTTGAAACCTTCATCCTGAATTAAGATTGTTGAGTGTCCTATATATGTAATTCTCATTTTTTCCTCCATAATCACCAAGTGTTTTTATCCCTTTTGAATGAATATTTCAAAGCGTTATCCGGGCAGCCATCTATACATTTTCCGCAAAGGATGCATTCACGGTCATATATCCTTTCTCCATTTTGAATATATTTTCTGGCTGAAACACCCATCGGACAGTTCATCTGGCATGTTCCGCATTGCCTGCATTTTCCCGTATCTCCTTCCACTTTCAATAAACCCCACCTGGAGAAAAATGCGATTAATGAGCCCGGGGGGCACGCATATCTGCAAAACCACCTGTGGCCGAATGGGAATGCAAAAAGGAGGCCGAGAGTAATGACAGATATGTCTTTCATCATCGAAACCTCCCTGGTCGGGAAATTTGCATTTCCCGCAAGCAGGCTTCTTAAGCCAAAAATTATCATTATGGCTGCCACTGCGTACTTAAGATACAGCCATTTATTTTTTTTGAGGTTCGTTTTGCTTTTGTATTGCCCGAAGAGGTCAAACAGGCCCGGACTCCAGCAAATCCAGGAACAGAAAGCTCTGCCGAAAAACAAAGGTGTTATTACGCATCGAAACAGCGTAAATATGAGCGCAGCACCTGCTATGCCCATCCCGATCTCCAGGACGGCCACAGTCAGGCTCAGTTCTACAGTCCCTATCACATAGAACAGGTAAAACCAGAAAGCTGTGAAAAACAGCATTACTGCGATTCTTTCTTTCTGGAATGTCATCAATGTCGCCCCATCATTTCATGTCCCCTGCTCTGCAATCTCACCGTCTTTAAGCCATATAACCCTGTCCACGTACTTTTTATCCTCAGGCTCATGTGTCACCATCAAAATCGTCAGCCCGAACTCACGGTTAAGTTCCCTGAACAGTTCAAGTACCTGTCCTGACGAGACGCTGTCCAGATTCGCGGCAGGCTCATCGGCGAACAGTATATCGGGTTTGTTAATAAGCGCCCTCGCGATGGCGACCCGCTGCTGCTCGCCTCCCGACATCTCGCGGGGGCGGTGGTGCAGTCTCTCACCGAGCCCTACCTGATCAAGCACTTCACTGGCAGCCCTTGTATATTCCACCTTTTTCCTGCCAAGCGCCATTGCAGGCAGATATACGTTCTCAAGCGCTGTAAGTTCTGGCAGCAGTGCGTACTCCTGGAAGACATATCCGAACCGCTCAAGCCTGAACCTTGCCTTTTGCAATTCGGATAGACCCAGGACATTCTTTCCATCGATAATGATCTCACCCGATGTAGGGGTATCGAGAAGGCCAAGCTGGTGCAGCAGGGTTGATTTGCCGCTTCCGCTTTTTCCCATTATGGCAACGAATTCCGCGGGTCTTGTGGAAATATCGAAAGAGACATTACTCAGCGCCTTCACCCTTATTTCGCCCATGACGTAAATCCTGCATAAGTTCCTTACCATGACAGGTGCCTCATTTCCATTTCCGGCATTTCCTGTCATGTTAATTGCCCCACATCGCTTCTATTATCGTTTCACGCACAGCCATCATCGATGGTACGAGTCCGGCTACAGCTGCCGCTACCACCAGGCTTATCGCACTTATGGATACTCTATCAGGGAGTATCAACAACGAAATTTTCCCGATTGAGAAATCCAGCGGGTGGGCAACGAACCATGGCACGACCAAAAAGAACATGATAAGCAATCCGGCAGCAATCCCGCACAACACTATGAACATCGCCTGGAGAAAATACGTGTTTATGATGATGGATTCTTTTATTCCAACAGCGCGCGATATGCCTATCTGCCTCCTCTTGCTGATGGTGTTCATATAAATTATTATGAATATCGTTACTCCTGCAACGAACAACCCAATGCCTGAGATAAGCATGGCGATTACATCAAAACTTTCTGTTATATCCCCGACCATGGATGCATAATCCTGCCAGGGCTTAATAGTTTCACTTAT
>DATCUE010000050.1:0-12783 GCA_036567605.1 Candidatus Methanoperedens sp.
TCATGAAAAGTCAATCGAGGAGAAATAGAATTGAGCAACCATAGAAGAGGAATACATGGATTTGATGATTATGGAAACCTTATATGGATTAGCATTGGATTCGGAGCGTTTGCCTGGATACTGGATTCTCTTCTGGACTCATTGATATTTCATGAGGGTGCTATCATTGATCAAATTGTTAATCCATCTATTCATGAGACCGGACTTAGGTTCATATTCAGCTCAGTTTTCATCATATTTGGCATTTATACGCAATTTGGTGTAACAAAACTCAAGCAGGCGGAAGAAGCTCTAAAAGCAGCTATAATAAAGGCTGAGGATGAAAAAAATAAAGCAAAGGCAGTTATTGAAGCCATGGGCGATGGTATCATACTTCAGGATACCGACTTTAAAGTCATATATCAAAATCAGATCCAGAATGAAATATATGGAAACCATGTCGGCGAATATTGCTACAAAGTATATGAGAGGAGGGATACTATCTGTGAAGATTGCCCTATTGAAGGGTCTTTCAGGGATGGAAAGATTCACAGGACAGAAAGGAGTGTGGCAACTGACAACGGCATATTGTATTTCGAGCTTAAGGGTTCGCCTCTTCGGGATTCTGCGGGGAAAATCATAGGTGGGGTCAAAGTTATCAGGGACATCACAGAGAGCAAAAGAATTGAGGAAGCGCTGCGGGAATCCGAAAAAAAGTACCGTGCCCTTTTTGAGGCGGCCCCTGTGGGGATAGGAATTGCAGACCTTGAAGGCAAAGTTCTTGATGGCAACGTGAATATGATGGAGATGACCGGATTCACTGCTGAAGAATTAAAATATAGGGATGTCGGTATCACTTACGTTGATCCGGATGAGCGGAGGTTGCTAATCAAAACTTTGAAGGAAACCGGAAGACTGCGTGATTGGGAAGTTAAACTAAAACGCAAGGACGGGACAATATATTATGCGCTGCTGAACGTGGATTTGCTGGAACTTGAAGGGCGTAAAGTACTCCTTACCACAGCGCGCGACATAACCGGGCGCAAGCAGGCCGAGAAAGAAAAAGATAGGTTCCTTAAGGCCTTCGCCAGCAGTACTGATGGTATCACTCTGGCAGATGAAAAAGACCGGTTCATATATGTAAATGAAGCATACGCTATGATTTTTGGCTACCGACCTGAAGAGCTTATCGGAGATACCTGGCGCAAAATCACTCCGCCTGAGATGATAGCTCCAACCGAAAAGGGCTTATCCACCACCATGCATGCCAGGGATATAGGTATATTTTCCGGGGAAGTCCCGGGTTTGAGGAAGGATGGGACAATAGTCCCGACAGATGTAAGAGGCAATGGTCTCTGGGATGAGAACGGCAATTACCAGGGACATATTTGCATCGTAAGAGATATTACAAAGAAGAAACAAGCGGAGGAGGCGCTTCGGGAGAGTGAGGAAAAGTTCCGCAGCATCGTTGAGCAATCGGCCGACGGCATCGTTCTCACCGATGAACAGGGAATCATCATTGAATGGAACCGGGGTGAGGAACGGATTATTGGCCTGAAGCGAGCTGAAGCAGTAGGCCGCCCCCTTTGGGATGTCCAGTCCGGTGTTGCCACTGAGGAGAAGAAGACCAAAGCGGCATACGAACAGCTAAAAGTTAAGATGCTTGAATTACTCAGGACAGGGCAATCACCCTGGCTGAACCAGTTGTGGGAGACTGAAATCCATCGTCCCGATGGAACACGGCGCGCCGTTCAGGTATTGACATTTCTTATCAAGACTGGCAAGGGCTTCAAGGCAGGCAGCATCTCCCGCGACATTACGGAGAGAAAACGAATTGATGAGATGTTGAGAAAAGCATACGATGAGTTAGAATCACGAGTAAAGGAGCGAACCGCAAAGCTTGAAAATGCCAACAGGACGCTACAGGCCGAAATCATTGAACGCGAAAGGGTAGAGCATGCGCTAAGAGAGTCGGAGGACAAATACAAGACGATATTTGAAACCACAGGAACCGCGATACTGATAATTGAGGAAAGCACCCTAATCTCCCTGGTGAACACGGAGTTTGAAAAACTCACTGGCTATTCCAAAGAGGAAGTGGAGGGCAAGAGAAGCTGGACAGAATTTGTTGTAAAAGATGATTTGAAGAGAATGCTGCAACACCACCATGATCGAAGAATTGATCCGAAGATGGTTCCGGATAAATATGAGTTCAGGTTAATTAACAGAAGTGGCGAAGTCCGGGATATTTTTCTTTCTATAGCTATGATCCCCGGAACAAAGAAAAGCACTGCATCTCTTCTGGACATAACAGAGAAAAATAAACTCGAAGAGCAATTCCTCAGGGCCCAGAGGATGGAGAGTATAGGTACGCTTGCCAGCGGCATAGCCCACGACATAAACAATGTTCTTTTGCCGATTTTGCTATCACTGGATTTATTAAAGGAAAGATTCACAGATGTTGAAAGCCAGAAATTAATTAATATCCTTGAGAGAAGCGTGAAGCGTGGAGCCAGCCTAATAAAGCAGGTCCAGTCATTCGGACGGGGAATAAAGGGTGAACGCATTGCACTTCAAGCTGGGCATCTTATTTCCGAAATAAGGCAGATAGTACAGGAGACATTTCCAAGATCTATTGAAATACGAACCGATATACCCAAAGATCTATGGATCGTATCCGGAGATGCCACTCAACTGCATCAGGTTATGATGAACCTGTGTGTAAATGCCCGCGATGCGATGCCGGACGGTGGTACCTTGGGTATTTCTGCTGAAAATCTGTTAATTGATGAAAACTTTGCCCGTATTAATATTGAAGCCAGAGTCGGTCCTTACATTTCTATCACAGTCTCCGATACCGGAACCGGTATTGCCCAGGAAATACGGGGCAGGATTTTCGAGCCGTTTTTCACGACAAAAGAGCCGGGCAAAGGCACAGGTCTTGGTCTTTCTACAGCTCTTGGGATTGTGAAAAGCCATGGCGGGTTTATAAATGTTTATAGTGAGATCGGGAATGGGACGGCATTTAAAGTCTATTTGCCAGCCATTACAACAATTGAGACACTAAAAGCGGAAGATAGACAACCTGAATTGTCTGCAGGACATGGAGAATTGATTCTCGTTGTTGATGACGAACCGCAGATCCTGGAGATTACCAGGGCGATACTGGAGAAATCTGGGTATAGAGTAATCACGGCAAGGAACGGAGCGGAAGCACTTGCATTGTATAATCAAAATAGTTATGATGTCAAAATTATTCTCATGGATATGATGATGCCGGTTATGGACGGCCCGATGAGTATTCGGGAACTGCATAAAGCCAACCCTGAGGTCAGGATTATCGCTGTCAGCGGATTAACAGAGAAAGACAAGCTTGAAAAATTCGAAGAAACTCGGGCACATGCTTTTCTAAACAAGCCTTACACAACTGAGAAATTATTGAAGACGATACAGGAAATCATAAGGAAATAAACAAACAATGACATCGTATCGAGCCTTAGATATACATATTCTGGTTTGCGGGTTTCGTGGCCGTCTTTGATTGTTCTCTCAGGTTCCTTATCCGGGATTCTATCAGCTCTGCATCCTGGTAGAGCGGCCCGATATCAATGTTGATGCTGATTATCTTGCTTATAGTCTCTATCAGCAATGCCGAAGCCCTAGCATCCGGTATTTCGGGTCTTGCCTGGGCCACCAGCGTAATGACATCGAAATTCCGCCTCCTGCCTTCATTCAATAATATTCCCGAAATCCCTGTTATAATGCCATGTGAGATGGATTTTATTCCCAGTTCATTCATGTATGACCTTGAGCTGTCAGTGCTTCCCACCCCGAATACTTCAAGAGATTCACCTTCAGCTGGCATGATCTCAGGCGCGATTATCCTTGAACACTTATTTTCATCCACAAAGCCGAATATCTTATTCGAAAGCGGCCTTATAAGACTCGGCAGAGGCGTAAATTCCGAAAGGAACACGGCTACCTTTGCTTTCTCATCAGCGTATATCCTTGCAGGGAACTTGGGCTTGGAATCGTATATCATGGATACCGCTGGGAATCCGGGCGAGTCAAGGGCGGCGATCTGGTCAAGTTCTAATGCCCCGATAAGGTAATTTGCAGTTATAGTACTGACAAGTCCGCCAGTCGGGAAGCCATTAATTACGGTCGCATCTTCAAGGTTCATATCCTTGAATTTATGTAATATGATCTCTTCCATGATATCCATACCTTTAATAGATACACTCCCTATTATAAAATCCATATGCACGGCTGGACAGGAAAAACAGTAACAATCGATCTGACAGACAGCAAAATCGCGGAGGCAAAGAGCGATCCGGTTATTCTCCACTCATTTATCGGGGGAAGGGGTTTTGGTGTGAAACTTTACTGCGATGCAATAGAGCCGAATATCGATCCCCTGAGCCCTCGGAATATCCTTATTTTCGCCACCGGCCCTCTCACGGGAACTGCCGCCCCGATGTCAGGCAGACATGTGATGGTATCGAAATCCCCGCTTACAGGCACGATATTTGATTCAAGCAGCGGCGGGTTTTTCGGAAAAGAACTGAAGTTCTCCGGGATCGATGCACTGATAATAAAAGGTGCTGCGAAGGAGCCGGTTTATATATCGATCGAGAATGACGCCATTGATATACACAAAGCCGGAAGTCTGTGGGGGGAGAACGTGAGGTCATGTACGGATAAGCTTTCATCGCAGGGGCGGGTGGCATGTATCGGCCGCGCCGGAGAGCGCATGGTTCCCATTGCAAATGTCATCAACGATTATTTCCATGCATGCGGGCGAGGAGGACTCGGAGCAGTAATGGGTTCAAAGAAACTGAAAGCTGTCGTTGCAAAAGGTAATAACAAACCCTCGATAGCGGATGAGGATGGGTTCAGGAAAGCGCGCGATGATGCGATGCGCCTTATAAAAGCAGGCCCGGTAGCGTCAAAGGGGCTCTCCACGTACGGGACTTCTGCGCTTCTCAGCCTTGCAAACCATATGAAAATCCTGCCAGCGGCGAATTTCCGGAAAAACGAATTTAGCAGTGCAGATAAGGTCTCAGGTGAGTTCATAAAAGAAAATTATGATATCAGAAGCCATTCCTGCTATAACTGCATTATCGCATGCAAGCATGTCATAAAAAGCGGAGCGCTTGAGGGTCATGAGATCCCGGAATACGAGACCATGTGGGCGTTCGGCCCTGATAACAACAATAACGATATGGATGCCATCATAAAAGCGAACCGGCTTTGCAACGACTATGGGATAGACACGATCTCATCAGGCTCGACGATTGCGGCCTGCGCCGAAATAATGGGCGAGGATATAAAAGAACTATCCGGGCTTGTAAAAAAAATTGGTGAGGGTGAAGGCATCGGGAAAGAGCTTGGCAGGGGTTCAAAGGCTATTTCAAGGGACCGAAAAAAAGATGTTGCAATGCATGCCAAAGGGCTTGAGTTGCCGGGCTATGACCCGCGCGGTGTCCTCGGGATGGCGCTTGCCTATGCCACTTCAAACAGGGGGGGTTGCCATCTTCGCGCCTACATGATAGCGCCTGAGGTGCTCGGGAAGCCCAAAAAGATCGACCGCCTTACTTTCTCAGGGAAAGCAGGGCTTGTGCAGTTTTTCCAGAACGAGATGGCAGCACTTGATTCACTTGTGCTGTGCCTGTTCGCCTCGTTCGCCGTGTCCGAAGGTGAATTTGCAGGCCTCCTGAGGACTGCAACAGGCGTTGACTACTCAACCGAAGAATTCTTAAAATGCGGGGAGCGGATTTGGAACCTTGAAAGGCTGTTCAATATCAGGACAGGATTTTCGAGAAGGGACGACACACTGCCTGAAAGGTTCTTTGAGAGCGACGGAATAGAAAGGGAGGAGTTTAAAAAGGCGCTGGATGAATATTATCAATTCAGGGGCTGGGATGAGAACGGTGTGCCGACAGCGGAGAAATTGAGAGAACTCGGCTTGATGGATTAAATAATATTGACAATACATACCAGTATTTGTCATTCTCAAAGAAAGTAAGAACAAATAGTCTTTTAACGTTGGCATAGTATAAATTCAACTAAGGAATTATGTTCAAATCAGTAAATTCGGGGGAGTAAATATTACATTAAGTGTTACAAAGCATATTTCTATTGATGATGATTACGTTGAAAAAATAAGACCGTATGTAGAGAAACACAATGGCAATTTCGGGGCTGCGATAAAAGAGATGATAGACCATGCAGGAAAGTACAGCCTGCTCATGAACACATCGGCGCTGGAAACTTCCCTTTTCAGGTGGATGCTGACCGAATTAGATGATATCCTCCTTCCGGATGGCATAATAGATGAACTGTTAGACCCCGGATTGATGAATTCAATGTCAAAGCTTGAAGAATACTTAAGCTCCAGATTCAGGCAACTTGAGTGGAATATCAATCTTTCATTAAAATATGATACTGATATACTTCCTTCGGAGGTATCTATAGAAATGACTGGCGCCCCCCAGCATATAAAATTTGCTTCCAGGTTGCTATCGCAGTATCTTGTAAAGAACTCGCTCGGAACTGCCCCGCTTGGGATAAAATCTCTTCTCAGTTTCAGCGATTGCATAAAAGTCGAGTTATCAAGATCGAATATGAATGATGCATACAAAAGCCTCATCACATTTTTCGGAAGGGCGGATGAAGTAATAAAAACAATAAAAAGCCGCCCGGCTTTCTGGAAGATGATCATCAAGAGGCATCTTTCGAGTAATTACAATATGGTTACGGTACACAGGAATTATATTGAGGACCTCCTTGCAGATAAGGTACCTACCGATGAGATAACCATCGAAAACATGGCAAAGAAACCGATACAGGAGATTCCATTAAAAGAGTTGCTTTTTTATATCAAGGACGTTTATGAGACTTCCAGGATTGCTGACAGAGTGGACATCGATGGGGATACAATAATAGTGTCCCATAATTACAGAAATAAGGAAGCGATAGACAAATTGAAAAAATGTCTGGTGGCGCTTCTGGAAACTAACGGGCATTTATATGATGCAAAGTCCACGGCCAATATGCTCGTACTGGTGCACAGGCCTGAAGTGGGCATTAAGATAAATGAAATAGTGGCCAATTTGAAAACAAGCAGCAGCAGTTTGGACCAGGAATTGATAATGTTCCTTGCTTTCCTGAAAGGCTTAAAAGACATTCCTGATATACCCATATCCCTCGCCGCATTAGGAAAAAGAATCGGGGGCACATTGATGAAAGAATATGAAAAAGAAAATGGGATCAAGGGCTGGAACCTTCTGAACTTCCAGAAAGCTCTTGAGATAATCGATTCAAAGCTCCACAGGGAAAGTGAATGGAAATTCGATGGGAAAAATCTTCTATATACAGTCAGGAAGTGCAATATCGTTACGGAAGGGAATGCATTTGATGAATATGTCTGCCATACGGCCAGGGGAACATTCAAAGGTGCGTTGAGTTACGCATTTGGAAATAAGGCGGAATTGCAGATCAAGCATTTATTGACACACGGAGACAAGTATTGTGAAGTGGTTATACGGGTCCCATAATCGTTTTTTTCAAAAAATTTCATTTAATGATTCTATCCGGCATACTTTTTGTCATTTATGACAGATTTTGTCATTTATTGACATAATATGTATTGATTTGACATACCATGTCATCTCTTGGCCTTTCATGCTAAATTTTTGTCAAATATTCTTTTAGTGTTGGCATTAGATAATCATGATTAAAGGGTGACTAATATGAAGTATTGGAAAAGGTATGTTGCGGCGGCTGTTGCTGTTGGAACGGTCATAGCCGCAGTCCGTTTTCTCCCGTCTGAAACCTTCATCACTTTTGTGATGGCATGGTTGCTGCTGATCCCGGCAGCGTTCGCCATGTATCTGGCCTATGGGCTCAGGGAATATATGAGGGACAGGAAGAACAGGATTTTGGTGTCTGTTAAGCCAAGCGAGGCGATGAAAGCTCTTGCCCGCAGGGAAACAGAACTTGCAAGGGAAAAGGAGCTTTTGTATGAAGACCTCCGAAAAGGAATAAAAAGGTGACAGGGGAGCTCTGAATTAGAAATATGATCGTTACAAGGCATATCTCCCTCGACAACGACTGTATCGAGAAGATGGAACCCTATGTTGAGAAAAACAAGGGCAATTTCAGTGCGGCAATAAGGGAGATAATCGATCGGGCAGGAAAATACAGTTCACTAAAGAACCTGTCTACAATAGACAACTCCCTGTTCAAATGGATGCTGAACGAGATAGATGGAATGCTGATCCCGGATAATGTAATGGATGACCTGATAGATCCAATGTTGATAAATTCGATGGGAAAGCTCGAAGAGTATCTTAACAGCAGGTTCGGGGAACTTGAATGGGACATAAATCTTGCCCTGAGGTGTGACGACGATACATCCCCTTCAGAAGTCCTGATCGAGATAAAAGGTGCATCCCAGAAAATAAAATTTGCCGCACGCATAATATCACAGTATCTGGTTAAAAACTCACCGGAACATGCGCCTCTTGAGATAAGGTCAGTTTCTAATTCAGAGACGGGCATAAAAGTTGAATTATCCAGATCGAATAAAAAAGATGCAACCGACAGCCTGATAAACACATTCGGCGGCATGAATGAAATAATAAAAGCCATAAAGGCCCGCCCCGCTTTCTGGAAAGCGGTTATAAACGGTCATCTTTTGAGCAATTATAATATGGTCACTGTTCACAGGAATTACTTTGAGGACCTGCTTGCAGGCAAAGTACCCATGGGTGAAATAACCATAGAAACACTTGCCAAGAAGCCCATACAGGAGATACCTCTCAGGGAAATACTCTCCCTTGTAAAAGAGGTCTATGAGACCTCCAGGGTAGCAGACAGGGTGGAAATAGACAGGGAGACCATAATATTATTCCACAGTTACAGGAACAAGGAAGTAATAGAAAAACTGAAAAAGAGCCTTATCACGCTTTTAGAGGCGAACGGCCACCTGTATGATGCAAAATCAACTGCCAATATGATTGTATTGACACACAGGCCGGATGTAGGCATAAAGATCAATGAAATCGTCGGCAATCTGAAAATAAGCAACAGCAGGGTGGATCAGGATCTAATAATGTTCATGGCCTTTCTCAAAGGGCTAAAAAATATTCCTGATATACCCTTATCCATGACGTTCCTGGGGAGAAGAATTGGAAAGTCATTGATGCTTGAGTACGAAAAAGAAAACGGTATCAGAAGCTGGGAATTGCAACACTTCCAGAAAGCCCTGGAAATAGTCGATTCCAGGCTCCACAGGGAAAGCGAATGGAGGATGGAAGGAAAGAACCTGTTGTATACTGTCAAAAAATGCAATATATGCTCAGAAGGAAGTGCTTATGACACATACGTCTGCCATACGATCAGGGAGACCTTCAAGGGAGCAATGAATTACGCATTCGGGAACAGGGTGGAACTGGACGTTAAAAAATTATTGTCACATGGAGATAATTTTTGTGAGGTGTTAATACGAGTACCATAAAAGGAAATCCATCAGGAAATGAGAACAGGCAGGAAATAAAACAAAAAATTGGATCGAGGATAAAAAATAAATGCGGAGGATAATATGACAACACTACTTGAATATATAACATTTGTCAAGGGAGTAGAATACCTGATAGTCATTGCTTTCTGTTTCGGATTCATAGCCCTCTGGAGCCTGGTAAATTCCAGGGATAAAGCGATATCGAAAGTGGTCTCGCTGGTTGTTCCGCTGTCGCTGGTCTTCGGAGGTGGCGCGGTAGTGTTC
The DNA here is from genome assembly GCA_036567605.1 of Candidatus Methanoperedens sp. Classification (GTDB taxonomy): domain Archaea; phylum Halobacteriota; class Methanosarcinia; order Methanosarcinales; family Methanoperedenaceae; genus Methanoperedens. Next base: position 9,770 of record DATCUE010000050.1, read on the forward strand.
GCTACATATGGTAATACTGATACGGCTGCCACCGCCAATGTTACGAATATATCCGAACCTGAACTTCCCGGGAATTACACAGGTGATTCTGTTGTTTTCGCGGCAGATAACAAGGAGTTCAAGGTAACTTCAGATTATCTCTCAATAAAATACGGGCCTGCAACAAAGTTCCACCAGGTGATGAGCACTAAAGTCAGCTGCACAACGTGCCATCACAACAGCAAGGATGAAATCCATGCCTGCAAGGACTGCCATAAAACTCCCACCAATCCCCACAACGGAAGTATGCCCGGGCTCAAGGCTGCTTACCACCAGAGGTGCAAGTCATGCCACGAGGAGGATTTCGGCGGGCCTGAGAGCTGCACCAAGTGCCATACCGGAGAGACAAAAACCTCCATCGTCCAGGCCCCGTCCCGTCCCCACCAGCTGACATGGGAAACCTGCAACAGGTGCCACAAAGACGGAATCCCGAACGGCGGTAAGGAGGCAAAGATCGTTTATCATGACAGCTGCATCAATTGCCATTCAAAAGGAGTCGCTGGAGCCGCAAAAATACCGGATGATCACGCAGGGCGCACAGGCAGTACATGCCAGGGATGCCACAAACCGGTCGGAGGATAAAATATGATAAATAGAAGGGACTTGTTGAAAATTGGAGGCACAATAGCTGCCTGGAGCGTTGTTGGAAATGCCACAAATGCATCGGCTACTGAAGATTTTGCCGGCAATCCCGACCGCGTAGGTATGCTGACTGATACCACAAGGTGCATCGGGTGCCGCAGGTGCGAAGCGGCCTGCAACAAGGCGAACAACCTGCCTGAGGCAAAAATATCTTTTGAAGACACCTCCGTTTTCGAGGAGAAAAGAAAACCCTATGTTGCAGATGTGCAGTCCTACACCGTAGTCAATCGCTATGAAGGCGATAATGGAAAACCTGTATATCGCAAATTACAGTGCATGCATTGCGATGAACCGTCATGTGTTTCGGCCTGCCCCGTTGCAGCCATGAAGAAAAGCAAGGAAGGACCGGTGATCTGGGATGAGAAAGTGTGCATTGGATGCAGATACTGCATCACGGCCTGCCCGTTCTATGTCCCGGGTTATGAATATTCAAGTGCATTTGAGCCAAAGGTCCAGAAATGCTTCATGTGCTACCACAGGCAAAAAGAAGGGCTTATCCCCGCATGCGCAGAAGCCTGCCCTGTAGAAGCCATCACATTCGGCAAAAAAAAGGATCTGATCAAGATCGCAAAACTCAGGATATGGAATGAGCCTGACAAATATATTGACCATGTTTATGGAGAAGAGGAGGCGGGCGGTACGGGCTGGCTGTATATCTCGGGTGTGCCTTTTGAGAAGCTTGGTTTCCCTGAAAACATCGGGACGACTTCGTATCCGAAACTGACCAAGGATTTCCTCTCAATGGTGAATCTCACCCTTGTCTCGTGGCCTGCCCTTCTTGGAGGCTTTTATCTTGCTTCACATCAAAAGCCCCATTCTGCTCATGATGAAAAAGTCAAGGAGGAACATAAATGAACGAATATGCGAGTGAATATGTGGAAAAACATATACATAAAGAGGATGAACCGACAGGTTCTGAAATTATAAGCAACTGGATCAGGAAAGAGATATTCCTGGGACTTACATTTAAAGAATACCTGAAAACACTTATAACTCCACTCAATATTTTTGCAGGTATCATCGTATTTGCCGGGCTTGTATTAATACTCATGAGGTTCATTTTCGGTCTTGAAGCAGTGACCGAGGCTTCGAACGAACAACCATGGGGTCTCTTCCTTAGCTGGGGTCTCTTCACAGGAGTACCTTTCTCAGGTTGCGGATTTGTCCTGGGGACAGCAGTGTACATTTTCGGTCTTAAGAAATACCAGCCCATAGTAAAGAATGCCATCCTTCTGGGTTTCCTGGGTTACCTCTTCGCCGTGATCTTCCTTATGATAGACCTCGGACGCCCCTGGAGAATATATTATCCCATGTTTATCTCATTCGGGACAGCATCTGTAATGTTCCTCGTGGCATGGCATGTTGCCTTATATCTCTCGGTGCAGTTCTTTGAGTTCTCACCCTCCATACTTGCCTGGCTTAGACAGGGGTACCTTCGCAAGGTTGCAGTGAGCATGACTCTGGGGCTTACAATATTCGGTGTGATGCTTTCCACACTTCACCAGTCCGCCCTCAATGCGATGTTCCTTCTCGCACCCGGGAAGGTCCACCCCCTGTGGTATACGTCGTATTTACCCTGGCTTGCCTTTATCTCGGCTATCGGAGGGGCCCTTGCCTTATTAATAGTGGTAAGCAAACTTACTACTGTTTATTTGAGGGACAGGGCATCCCCGCAGTACCTGGCAAGCATCGATGATATCACGCTGGGTCTTGGGAAAGCAGCATCCTTTGTTCTCTTTACATATGTAGGCCTGCGGTTGATCAGTGTGACGCATGAAGGGGCATGGAAATATATTGATACGCCCATCGGTCACTGGTTCCTTGTGGAAGTCGGGCTGCTTGGCATCCTTCCTTTCGTATATTATTACGGAGTGCAAAAGAAGAATGTAGGCCTTGTCCAGATCGCGGCAGCATTTACCATGATTGGTATAATTCTCAACCGTCTTAACCTGACACTGATAACATTCAACTGGCAGCTTCCAGACAGGGAACTCTTCTACTGGAAAGAGGTAATTGTGGTTGTAGCTGTGGTTATCATTGAAATACTGGTATATCGCTGGATTGTGAACAGGATGCCTGTGTTGAGAGACCATCCGGATTATGCCGGGGACGGGCATTAGCTGAAAAGTGGTATCAAAACCGGGAAAAATCAAGAATACAGATTATTGGTTTTTCCCAAGTTTTGCTTTTAACTCTTTCAGGCTTTCAACTCTCACGATACCATCAACAGCATCAAAATGCTCCCTGTCAAAAGATACAAGCAGTTCTATTCCCTGCCTGCTCATAATAGAGCATATGAGCGCATCAAAACTTGGCATAGGATGAAGTTTGAA
>DATCUE010000051.1:0-13853 GCA_036567605.1 Candidatus Methanoperedens sp.
TTCATATATTGGCTCCCATTCATCAAAGTTCATACTATGAATGTCTTTTCTTTACAGAAAATCAAAAAATCAGCCCTGAAGATTTAATTCTCCTCTTAGCTTTTCCAGCCTTTTCTCAAGTAAAGCCCTCTGTGAACTGCCTTTCGGTGAAAGGTTGAGTTCGTGTTCAACCTCTTCGATCATGCCTTTCAGGCGCTGTTTCTGTAAATCTACTTCAATCTGCGCTTCTATGATTGAATCTTTAACGTACACACAGGCCTCAAAGGATTATTTCGATATCAAGCTCTTCAGCCAGTTCCTTATACCTGTTCCTGATCGTCACTTCGGTGATCCCAGCGACCTCGGCAACCTCCCGCTGCGTCCTCCTGTCGCCGCAAAGGATCGAAGCTATGTATATCGCTGCGGCTGCCACGCCGGTCGGCCCCCTGCCGCTTGTAAGTTCTTTTTCTGAGGCCTGCCTGAGTATCTCAACTGCCTTGGACTGCACCTCTCCGCGCAGGTTCAATCCTGAACAAAACCGGGGCACATAATCGATGGGTGACGTTGGTATCAGTTTCAGGCCGAGTTCTCTTGAGATAAACCTGTATGTTCTCCCTATCTCCTTTCTGCTTACCCTTGAGACCTCACCTATTTCATCAAGTGTCCTTGGAACGCTGCACTGCCTGCATGCTGCATATAATGCCGCCGCTGCGACGCCTTCAATACTTCTTCCCCTTATCAAATTTTTCTCAACTGCCTTGCGGTATACAACGGCCGCAGTTTCTCTAACGTTCCTTGAAAGGCCAAGTGCCGACGCCATCCTGTCAAGTTCGGAAAGGGCAAAAGCAAGATTTCTTTCGGTTGCATTGCTTACACGTATGCGGCGCTGCCATTTTCTCAGGCGATAAAGCTGGGCCCTGCTTTTTGATGAGATGGATTTACCGTATGAATCCCTGTTCCTCCAGTCTATCATTGTGGACAGGCCTTTATCATGTATTGTATAGGTCATCGGGGCGCCCACACGGGAGCGTTTCATCCTCTGGTCGTGGTCAAAAGCCCTCCATTCGGGTCCCTGGTCTATGAAATCCATATCAACCACAAGCCCGCATTCGCTGCAAACCAGTTCTGCCCTTTCATAGTCGTGGACAAGGGTATGGCTTCCGCATTCAGGGCACTCCACCGTGGCTTTCTCAAATTGTCCCAGTTTTTGTTTTTCTTTCCTTAACTTGATACTTTCCTTTATTTTCTCACGTTCTGTCTTTTCGACTTCCTTAACTTTCTCAATTTCTGGCATTTGTTCACCCTGGGTTATTGTAAATATACCCTTTCGTTTTTCATATTCCTGATTTCAGACTCTGTAATCTCTTTGAATAGTTTAATGGAAAAATAGGGAGCGTTTACCGGTCCGAAAAGTTCTATTATCCTTCCGATCTTCTTCATTCTTTTTGTGAATACTGTTGAGTTCTGAGAAAAAAATCCTTTTTCCAGGTTTTTGTCACCACGAACTATCAACAGGTTATCAATGATATGAAGAACAGTTCCCAATCTTTTCAATCTACGCCTCTAAGGAGATGTCATATAAGTAATTATGTTGTATATATACTTTTCGCAAGGATTTATTAATAAGTATGCATTATGTAGTTGTAAGTATAAGTAGTATTTAAAAATGTTCAGAGTAATTCCCGCCATCGACCTGAAAAACAAAAAATGCGTTTCGTTAGTCCAGGGCATCCCCGGCACTGAGCGCATCTCGCTTGACGACCCTCTCGGCATCGCTTCACGCTGGGTGGCAGAAGGCGCGGGGGTACTGCATCTTATCGACCTTGACGGCGCCATAGAGGGAAAAAGATCGAACAGGTCAATCATCAGGTCCATAGTAAGGAATTTCAATATCGAAATGCAAGTAGGCGGGGGAATAAGATCGAAAAAGGATGCAGGGGAACTTCTTGACACCGGGGTGGACAGGGTTATCCTGGGCACTGCAGCCATAAATGACCCCGACCTTGTCAGGGAGCTTGCCCGTGATTTCGGCAGCGAACGAATCATGGTCGCCCTTGATTCAAAAAACGGGAAGGTAACAACGCACGGCTGGGCAAGGCAATCGGGTTTCACAGCGGTTGAACTGGGAATGAAATTTGCGGAACTGGGGGCAGGAAGCATCCTTTTTACGGATATTAATACCGAGGGGCTGCTAAGAGGAGTAAATCCCAAACCTACAAAAGAACTTGCACAGGCGTTGGGAATCCCGGTAATAGCTTCGGGAGGCATCACCACGCTTTCGGATATTACAGAACTAAAAAAGACAGGTGCTACAGGAGTTGTGGTGGGGGCGGCGCTGTATGTGGGAAATTTTACGCTGCGGGAAGCGCTGGAATTGGAAGAGGACTAAGGACGAGAAAAGTAATCTCGATTTCGAAACAGTGGTTTCACAAGATTAATGTCTTCCTGTGGAACGTCTTTTATATCCCCTTTTTCTATTTTTTCCGCGAGTGTTTCGTAAAGTCTGCGAGGTTCTAACTTATTACGGTAGTCCTCATGTTTGCACCGATAACATCTGTTCACATACCATACTTCGAATATTTTTTCGTCAATTGAGCTCGTTCTGGAAGACGCAATTATATCAATTTTTAGATAACGCAATATCACAGGTAAAGCAAGAAATAACATCACCGTAAGTGCCCCTGATGCATAAGCTATATTAAGGTTTGTTGATGAAGATAAAAGTGGTATATTTTTTTTCAATGTGTAGATGATTATGACAAACGTGATACACATCAGAACAACAACTATGAAAATAAAGTCTGCGAGTTCACAAGTTTCTCTGGAATAGGATTCAAGCTTACTGCACAACTCTTTTTTATTGATTTTGTCAATATCTTCTGCATAAACAATCTTCTTGATCCATAAAGCATATGCCTCCCTGTACTGCATGATGTACTGAGCGGATATAATACCGAATAAACCAAAGAGTAACACCAAAAAGACCAATAGCTCCATCATAAAGAACTGATACGGTGGAATGAAATCCAAAATCTACAGGATGTAAATCACAACTGCTGCCACAACTAAGGTTGTAAAATAAACAAGACGCAAGCTTTTTGCCAGCTGGATAATTCCCATGATTTTTTCTCCTGATGCATTTTATCTATTGATATACTATTTATAATTTATCACGGTTCATCATTAAATTTGGTGTTCTCTCATTCCTGATCCGACTGCGCTATTGTCTTCATCCTTTTTTCGCCGTCGATCGCATGGATGATCTCAACCACTTTCTCAGGTACGAAATGCTCCCATTTCTCGCCTTTAAGCATTCTCCGCCTGATCTCAGTGCCCGAATAACTGTTGCGCTTGAACAGAGGCGACTGCTTGACTTTTATTCCCGCCTCAGTGAGCAGCTCTATCACAAGTGGATTGTTCGTATATGCGATCTCAAAGGGCGGTACCATGGATTTCACATGCGATACCCACAGGGAGTTGCGCTGGATATCTTCAATCGGTATGACGTAATGTTTTATGTCGAATTCAGACAGGGCGCATGACACCATAAGAACTCGTTCGCCTGCTGTAAAAGGATTCTCTATCTCGTGGCTCTTCTGGGCGCTGCCGATACCTATAATTATCTCATCCACTTCTTTTGCTATCGCTTTTAAAACCTGGTGATGCCCCAGGTGGTACGGCTGGAATCTTCCGAGGTAAAGTCCTCTTCTCATATCATTCTTTGGGTTTTGCTGCCGGCTTTGCTGCGGGCGGTTGTTCCGGCGGAGGCGGCGGGATCTTTGCAAGTTTCTCAGCACCCCACGGTCTTACCGGGATGTCACGGTTCCATATCTCTTTCATGAACCCGCGCCAGTCCCATTTATTATTCTTATGCTTCATGGCCGCAAGTTTCTTAACCATATCCAGAACTATGGGTTTGTCAGAATACTCGATATCATTAACCTTGCTGAGATATTTTTCTCCCTTTTCGGTCCTTACGAATATGGTGCTCCATCCATCGTCCGAACCGACAGAACCCACCGAGATGTCTGCAAAATATGAAGTATAGTCCTGGCAGAAATGACAGCCGTGTCGTGCCATGGGCGCCACGGCTTTTATAGGCACTTCCTTTGTTTCTTTTGTGGTATCAACGATAAAGTTGCCTTTATGGAAGTTCATCTTGACAGCATCCCTTATATCGACACCCATTATTTTCGGGATGACTTCAGAGAACATTATCTCTTCTGAGAAACTTTCCATGCATATCAGGCCGATTATTAATTCAATTTTATTGAAATTCTCCCTGAACAGGTGCGCCCCATGTACCTGGCAGGGGACGCCGACAAGGGCGACTTTCTTATATTTCTTGAGTATATTGTTAATGGGTTCCACATAGGCCCTGGGCTTTTCCTGCATGACGCCATCATGTGATATCAGTGGTGATTCAGCAGTATCAATATATGCCCTGTGAATATCCCGCATTGTGGCAACTACAGGTTGATATGTGTATTTCGTCCCGCTGGCTTTGGCTACATCCTCGGGGTTTGTGAACATCACAACTTTTGTTGACCATTTATCGTTCCTGACGACCCCGATGGCGCAATCTATTTCTCCCTGCTCAAGCAGGGACTTGAGTATCTGTGACACCACTGCGCCGTCCTGCCCGTGAAGCGTCTTGCTCTTTCCGGCTTTCATTGTCCTTATATTGTTGAATTCATCAACCGGAAAACCATCAAGAAGCGGGCATACTCGTTCGCATGCATAGCACTGGACGCAGGGATTTACCTCCATTTTGGTTGGATTGATTCCCTGGAAAAGGGCCTCGGTTTTTATCTCTATTTTCCTGTAGTTGTTCTTTTCCTTCGAGACATCTACAGGCTCTCTCCTGACAACGGGTGCGTTCACCGGACATATGGCTTCGCAGGTACCGCAGGAGCAGCAATAATCATATGCCCTTACGTCGGCGATTTTCGGCAATCCCACGTTGGGGGCATGCATATCGCCCAGTCTTGTAAGTACCTGGGATTGGTCTGTTTTGGGAATCCCTCTTTCAAGAGGGATTTGCACACTATGTGCTCCATTGTCCGGTTTCGCTTCCACCTTACTTTCCTCCAATAATTTCCTTGCCTATTAATTTGATTGCAGTTTCCTTATCCGGACCTATTGGAGAGCCAGCAACTATCTGTGTTACACCGATTTTCTTAAGTGCCTCCACTTTTGCTTTGCAGTCAGCCGGGGTCCCGCATATGGAGAATGCATTTATCATATTATCGGTTACAAGGCTATTCAATGCCCCGAAGTCCCCTTTGGCTATGGCATCGCCGATATTTTTCTTTGCAGCCAAGTCGATATTGTGCCTCTGGAGTACGGTATCGGGTGAACCTGCAACTATGAATGCCACGACAACTTTGGCTGCGCCTTTTGCCTTCTCTGCATCCTTATGGATAGAGAAGCATGCATATGCGCCGACATCCACATTCTTCGGGTCCCTGCCTGCGGCCTTGGCGCCGACCGCTATTTGCTTGATTGCAAATTCAAAGTCCTTCGGGTGGGATGCATTTATGAGCACGCCATCTGCGATCTTGCCTGCAAGTTCAAGCATCTTCGGTCCCTGGGCTCCCATGTATATGGGGATGTTGCCCGTCTTAAAAGCCAGTTTTGCACCGCCGATTTTTACGCGTTTCCCATCCTGGGAAACCTTTTTTCCGGTAAAGAACGCCCTGAGCGCGGTTATGCTTTCGCCTATGGTCGTCATGGGTTCCACCCACTCGATGCCCATCGCATCGAAAGTGGCCTTATCACCCGGGCCGATGCCAAGTACAGCGCGGCCTCCGGATATTTCATTGATCGCCCCTATGCTCTGGGCTGTGATCGCAATATTCCTTGTATAAGGATTCGTTACCCCCGTACCCAGTTTAATCCTGTTCGTGTTCATTGCCAGTACGGCAAGCGTGGTGTACACGTCCCTGTTGTTATAGTGGTCTGTTATCCATACGTTGTCGAACCCGTTCTCTTCTGCGAGCTTTGTGTAATAAGCAAGCTTTAGAACCGGGTCAGCCGGAACAAATTCGATACCAAACATATATTTCCTCCTGTTTGAAGGTCAATCGTCTTTTCTTATTTAAAAGCATATTGGTTTTGTTCTGCCTCAGGTGCCTGAATACTCACTCGCCATCAACAGCGACATTTTTATCTGTTCGCCAGCGTTTCCCACCACAACGTCCCCGTGGCCGGGATACATTGTGTTTACATCCAGAAGTGTTAGCTTTTTGATGGATTGTGCCAATTTTTGTGCGTTGCCGCCGTAAAGATCCGTACGCCCGAAGCTTCCGTCCTGGAACACTGTATCTCCTGAAAAAAGGCTCTTTGAACCGACATGATAAAGACATATGCCTCCCGGTGTGTGACCCGGCGTGTGGATGACCTCAAGGCCTCCGAACATCTCCCCTCCTTTTAACAATATATCTGGAATAACGGAAGGCGCTTTTTCGCCGAAAAGGGATGCTGCACTGGCATACGCATTGCCAAGCAATTCAGCATCGTCCTTATGAATGGCTATTTTTGCCCCGAAGACTCGGGCGACTTCCCCGGCGCCTCCTGAGTGGTCGTAGTGGCAGTGCGTCAGGATTATGGTCTTAAGCTCACCCGGACGAATGTATTTTCCAAGCTGGGTTATTATCGGCCCCGCCTCCATACCTACATCAACGAGTATGGAACGGTCCACAAGGTATGCATTGGCATCATAAGAGGAATTTACAAGTTTTATGACCTGCATAAGGGCACATATAATGCATTATCATTTAAAATTATGGGGAAAATGCATGATGATGAGTAATGCTTATATGGGAAGAAAAATATATACTTCATAGGGGCATTCGGCATCGCATCCATCCCCTCCGATGATTCCGTATTGCCCCTTTTCTGGACATTTTCAATTTTTCTTGATATACGGGATGAAGGATTATCAATAAAGTTAGCCAATTGATAAGTGAAATGTTCGTCGAGAGGATAGAACAGGTGCTCCCCTGCATCGCAGATCCCTGGAAGATCCGTTTGATTGCCCATCTTGACAGCCCGCCGGATCTTAAGAAGCTCGCCGAAACGCTGGAAGCGCGCTATTCCGAGAATCTCGGCGTTGTCCTTGTCCGCCTGGGGACACGCGAGGTGAATTTTTTTTCGCAAGCGGGAAAGTGACAGTAAGGATGGTGAATGACATAGAAGAAGGGAAGAAGCTTGTTAATTCCATTCTTGCGATGGCTGCACAGAAACAGTTTCTCAAAGAGCAAAGCATATTATAAATTAATTGAAAATAATTAAGAATATAATGGAAAAGTCAAAAAGCAAGAACATTGACAGGTCATCCTGCGATAAGTACTATCTGCCGCAGCGAAGCCAGAGGGAGGTGCGGGCTGCCCTTAAGAGAGATGTAACGTCCGTTTCAAAAATGATCAAGGTCCTCTCAGACCCCATTCGCCTGCGCATCATGCTCGCCCTCTCTGTCCAGGAATTATGCGTCTGTGTGCTTGTGGAAATAACGGATTATCGGTATTCGGCGCTATCGTATCATCTCAAATTATTGAAAAAGATGGGATTTGTTGATTCAAGGCGGGAAGGCACGTTTTTATTGTACAGGTTGACGGATAGTGGAAGGATGGGGCTGGAGATGATTAAGAGGTTGTCGGAGATTTCGGTAAATAGATAGGTTTATTGCCTGCTATTTCATTCATAAACCGAATACAAACAGGGATAATTCCCCGGGTGGTGCCATCGTGAGTTACAGGGACTTCGAACTTGAGCTTTCAAAAGAATCGCCCAACTTATATCGCGCCCGCGCTCTGGATAACGGCAGTGTTGAAGCGGAGCAGACCTTTGAATTGCGAACGGGCGAGCTAAAGGTGCTTGAAGGTCTGCGGCGCCTGGAAGAAAGAGTGATCGGGGCTTCGGAAAAAGTTGAAAAAGAAACTTTCCATATAGAGTTCGGCAGAGAATTATACAACAAAGTCTTTTCAGGTAAGCTTGGGGAATATTTCAGGAAGTGTTTGGAAGAGGGACAGAAAAGCGGCGGAGGGCTACGAATCTGCCTGCGATGTGATGATAGCGCCCAGGAGATTTCGGCGCTGCCGTGGGAATTTCTCCACAATGGTGATGATTTCCTTGTCACCGACAGAAATATCCTGATCTCAAGGCTTCCTTCTGGTGTAAAGAAAGCAAAGTCCAATCCTCTGGATTCCATTCTGCGCATGCTGGTCGTGGTCTCAAGCCCGAATGATCCAGGAGTTGCGCTCCTGAATACCGAGCTTGAGCAGGAGGTCATTCTTGAAGCTGTGGATAAGCTCCAGAGAGACCATAAAATAGAGGTGGATTTTACCGAAGATGCTACTTTTGAGACCATTGATGACTACCTGAACGAGAAAGAGTACCATATCGTGCATTTCACAGGTCACGGCAGATACGATAATGAGAAACATAAGGGCTACTTAATTCTTGAGACCGAGAACGAAGGAGCAAGAGAAGTAGATAACAACGCAATCTCAGATCTGCTTGCTGGCAGAAATGTAAGGCTTGTGGTGCTTAGCGCCTGTCAATCCGGCAAAACCTCGAATAAGGAGGCATATGCTGATTTAGCAAGCCATCTGGCGCGAAAGAACATACCTGCTATTGTGGCTATGCAATACTCAATACTCGACATCTCAGCCATAAAGTTCGCTGAAACGTTTTATCGAACAATAGCCAGCGGTAGGTCGGTTGATCTTGCACTCACTGAAGCAAGGATTGTAATGAAAAATGCAGAAAAAAGCAACGGCCTGGATTTTGCAACGCCTGTACTGTATCTTTCTGATCCTGAATGTATAACTATCGGCAAAATAAAACCTGAAGCATCTGAGCTTTCTAACAAACCCATGATGCTCGCTGAAATGCAGATCATGAAAAAAGGCTTCGTGGGTAGAAGAAAGGAGCTTCGCCTTTTGCAGAAGGATTTCATGTCTGATGTGAAGCGCGCCGCGATAATCTACGGCTTCGGAGGCATCGGCAAGACCGTTCTTGCGACGCGCCTTGCGCTGAAGATGAACCATTATTTTGATGGCGTTTTTGGGATAAGGTGCAGAGCTGCTACAAGACCTGAGGATATCCTGAACGAGTTAAACGCCTTTTTGAACATGGCTGGAATATCGGCGCTCAATCAGGTACTGTACCAGCCTGTTCCGCTTAAAGTCAAAGCCGCATCGCTGGTAGGCATATTGAACCAACGGCGCTTTCTTATAATTTTTGATAATTTTGAGGATTGCCTTGATGAGGCAAGGAACAATATAGCAAGCCCAGAGCTTAAGGAGTTCATCCAGCACCTTCTCAATACTACTATCAGCAACACGAAGTTCATTATTACCACCCGCTACAACTTCGATCCTCTCGAAGGCAGGCTGACGGGTGCAGTAGAACATATCTCATTGCCTGAAATGCCTTTCCCGCAGACCGTATGGCTCATGAACAATTATAAAGAACTTGCAAATCTGGAAACAAGGAAAAAGCAGGAGATCTATAAAAAGATCGGAGGGCATCCATGGACGATAGGGCAGTTTGCAAGACATGCGGGTATAGAAACTGTGGACAGCGTGTTGCTGGAACTTGCGCCGTTGAAAAAGGAGCTAATAGATTTCACACTGCTTGATAAATCATACTCTAAACTCGATGAGGAAGCTAAGAAACTGCTGCTTTGCGCATCAATTTACCAGGAAGCTGTGCCTGTAGAGGCGCTGTCGTGGATAATTGGGGATAAGAGCCAGCCAAGCCCACCTGTAAATGAGGCGCTTGCGAAGCTTATAAACTGGGGACTGATTGCGAAACAGGATGAGAGTGAAGAAAAATTTTATGCAATGCATACGCTGGTGAGGGAGTTTGCAGGGCAGGAACTTAAGAAAGAAAAGCTGGACAGGAAGAAGCTGCTGATAAGGGCGGCGCAGTATTACGAGAATCTTACCAAGACGACAAAGAACGTATGGGATTATCTTAAGGCGAGGGAATACTATTATCAAGCTGAAGAGTGGGAAAGAGCAGATGATATTTTAAAGAGTACTTGTGAATATATCGTGCGATGGGGTTATATAGAACTGGCGATGACCCTGTTAAATCTATCGATAAAAACTACATTTGGTACGAGAAAAGCTTATTCGGTAGGAACGCTTGCTACTGTACTGTATGATCTAGGTGACAGGAAAACTGCTTTAGAACTATTTACCGAAGTAAAGGTTTTATTTGAAAAAGAGGGAGATAAAATAGGTATCGCTAGCGCTCTACATAATCTCGGAAGGGCACAAGAATTACAAGGCAACTATCAGGAAGCATTGAAGCTTTACGAGCAAAGTCTAAAGATAAAGGAAGAGATTGAAAACAAAAGTGGCATCGCTGACACCCTGCATCAGCTTGGAAACATACATTACCTTCAGGGTAACTATGAGGAGGCTATTAAATTATACGAGCAGAGCTTGGAGATAAAAGAGGAGATGGAGGATAAAGAAGGCAAAGCATTTACTTTAGGCCAACTCGGAATGATACACCATGCCCAAGGTAGCTATGAAGAGGCTATGAAGTTGTACCAGCAGAGCCTGAAAATAAGTGAAGAGCTTGGAGATAAAAGAACTATTGCAAAAGTCTTGCACAATCTCGGCAATATATACAATGAGACGGACAACTATGAGGAAGCTTTTGAATTATACCAGATGAGCCTAAAGATAAAGGAAGAGCTTAGGGATAAAAGCGGCATTGCAATCACCCTGCACCAACTCGGAAGAGTATACGAAGAAAAGGATAAAGATTATACTTCAGCCCTCGAAATGTACCTTATCGCTCTTTCAATTTCGAAGGAGCTAAACGATCCCAACAGCAAGGTGGCGGAAGACTCTCTTGCCAGATTAAAAGAAAAAATGAGCGAAGAAGCTTTCAATAATGCAATGGAAGAAATCAGGAGGCGCCATGGCGCTTGAGCTTGTAAAATGCCCCTATTGCGGCTTCAAATTCCGAATAGACATAGGAAAGCAAGAGAAAGATGGCGAAACATTTGTTTATCGAAGTTTCGTGCATTCCTTGATATCACAGCCCAGACGGGTCAAAACTATCGATATCGAATGCCTCAATCCCAGTTGCAAGAAGACCTTCGAACATCCGGTGGAATCATGATCGACACCGAACCTCCCATCATCCCCGTCGAACCCAATCCCTTCTGGCGCGAGAACGCCCGCAAGCTCGTGGGCGAATCCATCTCTACAATCGAGGACGTTGCAAAGCAGCTTATCGCCGTGAACAGCCTGCTTGAAGGCATCTATTTCCATGCCATCGCCTTCTCGGATGTGAAGCCCGTGCTTTCCGGCTGGATCGCAGACGTTTATCTTGCGCCCATTTTGCTCTGGCTCCTGAGCCTTGTTTTCGCGGTGCTGACGCTTTCGCCGAAGGCTTATGCCATCAATATCAACTCAAGCCGGGATTCAAAAGAGAGATTCGAGGAGATCGTGGCGAAGAAGCACGGGATGCTAAAAATTTCTGAATTTTTCCTCATCCTGAGTTTTATAGCGCTCTTTGCTGCGGTGGCGCATTACCTGCTCGCTGTACCGGTGGTGAAGTAATTGGAATCGTTAATAATTGGCTGCGCAGGCGATATGGAACTTCACCTCCAAGTCGGCTATGAACCGAGGTTCATAGATGATGATGAAAAAGCAGTAAAATGGACATTAACAACGAACTCAATACGAACTCGTACGAACTCTGTGCTTTTTGAGTTCGTATCAGTTCGTTCCAGTTCGTTGTTTTTTCCTTACTTTTTCACACCAAAAGCGTAAAGGACGATATTATTCGAAACGCAATCTTTATGTGCAGATATTTCAATTATATTTGAAATATAAGGTAAATGTATATGGGAGAAATCTGCTGTTCACCTTCTGGCCCACGAGTAACGAAAGTCAGGATTGGATTAGTCGAAGTTGGTCTGGTGGGCTTGGGCGATATTTTCAAGAAGTTCCACGAATCCGGGAAAAAACCGGAAGATTTAGATGCCCGGGAACTCGTCAGGGAAATTTCCATGCACAACTATGTCCCTCCTGCTGCGTGGGATGAATACGCCACGACGTTGACAAACGAATATATAAAATACTGCAATTACAAGAGATGAAGAGAGGTGATGTTATAATGACAGGCAAAGTGGCAGCTTTCAAAAAAGAATATTCAGGGATTTCCAGCAGGGTTGAACTTCTAAAACTGGAAGACGAAATCAAGGAGTTTATGCAATCTAAAGATTTTAAGACATTATCAAATCAGGATATGAATGCACTCGATGACCTTCTCATCGACGTTATTAACAAAAAAGAGTATTTACAGACAGGTTTAGACCCCGGAAAAATGAAAAAATCGCTGAATGACTCTAAATGGAGGAATAAACTATAGAAGCAAAACTCTCAAATCTCAGCAAATACCTCACCCTCTGGATCCTCCTTGCCATGGCAGGCGGGATAATCCTGGGTGCAGCGTATCCGCAGGTGGCAAGTATTTTAGATTCAGTGCGCATCGAGCAGGTCTCCCTGCCCATAGCCATAGGTCTTATCTGGATGATGTACCCGCCGCTTGCCGGAGTCAAATATGAGGAACTCTCAAAAATGAAGCGGCAGGGAAAAGCCCTGGGTGTGTCAATAGTCCAGAACTGGTTTATCGGCCCCGTGCTTATGTTCGCCCTCGCCTGGATATTCCTTCCCGACCTTCCCGAATACCGAATAGGCCTGATCCTGATAGGCCTTGCGCGCTGCATAGCAATGGTGCTTGTCTGGAACCAGCTTGCAGGTGGGGATAATGACCTGTGTGCCGTCCTTGTTGCCATGAATTCGCTTTTCCAGGTGGCGCTTTATTCGGTGCTGGCTTATGTATTCATAACAGTCGTATCAACATGGATAGGCGGGGCCGGGGCAGGCGCGGTAGTGGACATATCGATATGGCAGGTAGCAAAAGCGGTATTTATCTACCTCGGAATTCCCTTTATCGCAGGCATAGTAACAAGATCCGTTCTGGTGAGAAATAAAGGAAAAGAATGGTATGACAATGTATTCATGAAAAAGCTCGGTCCAACTGCGCTTGTGGGTTTACTTTTTACTATTATCGTCATGTTCTCTCTAAAGGGGGAAAAAATAGTTGAACTTCCGCTGGACGTTGCCAGGATAGCGCTCCCGCTTCTTGCATATTTCATTATAATGTTCGGCATCTCTTTTATCATGTCGCACAGGCTGGGATTCGGTTATGAACAATCCACAACTCTTGCATTCACGGCAGCAAGCAATAATTTCGAACTTGCGATAGCTGTAGCGGTCGCTGTGTTCGGCATCGGTTCGGGGCAGGCTTTTGCAGCGGTCGTGGGGCCGCTGATCGAGGTGCCTGTCATGCTGGGGCTGGTGCACGTTGCAAGGAAAGCAAGCGTTATATGGTTTGACCAGAACGGTCTCCCTATAAATAGAAAAATTATTGCCGCTACATTGGGGAATCCAACTAAAAAGGAGGAATGAAATATGTCATGGTTCAGTGAGAAAACACCCGAAGTCGCAAAGGCTTTCGGGGAAATGAGAAATGCTATCTACAAAGAAGGCGCACTTGACCTTCGCACCAAGGAGCTCATATCAATAGCAGCGGCGGTTCTCATGAGATGCGAACGCTGTACAGAAATACATGCAGAGCGCGCTAAAAAACAGGGGGCTACCGACGAGCAGATAGCAGAGGCCGTTGCATGCGCAATGTTCGTGGCTGCCGGTTCACAGCTTTCGTGGAGCGATGTGTACGATAGGATTATGAAGTGAGATTCACATATTTACAATTGTGAGTGAAATAATCTTCAAGGATGCAAAAATCACAAGACCGGAGGATAACCAGGT
>DATCUE010000052.1:0-20817 GCA_036567605.1 Candidatus Methanoperedens sp.
CCGCTATGCTTGGTTCCTATTGCAGCATTTTTGAGCAAGTTACGAGAATACAATGAGAGCAGAATTCAAGCACTTCGAACTCGGTTAATACAGATATGATTCAGAATGCTATTCGGAACTACGACCGATCGGAAGTACTGAGGTAAACTTATCATATTTCACGTCAGAATACGCTTGATACAGAATGTTCACAATAATAACAGGCGCACAGTTCGGAGATGAAGGCAAAGGCAAGATCGTGGATATGATGGCTTCAGAGTACGACATTGTCGCCCGCTTCCAGGGCGGGGACAATGCCGGGCATACCGTGGTCGCTGAGGGAAAGACCTACAAATTGCATCTTGTCCCGTCAGGTGTGCTTTTCGATGCACGCCTTCTTATAGGTCCGGGCACAGTAATGAACCCGAAGATATTGATGGAGGAACTTTCCATGCTTTCCGGGTGCGGTGTGGAAATGACTCCTGCCAAGCTTGGTATAGATGCAAAGACCAGCATAATCATGCCGTATCATATAACGCTTGACAGCCTGCGGGAATCAAAGCGCGCAGTAAAGATCGGGACTACAAGCCGGGGAATCGGTTTTGCATACATCGATAAAGTCGGACGCGACGAGATACAGATGGCCGACATAGTAGACAAAAACAGGCTTCTAAAACGCCTTGAGGAGATAGCCCCGCAAAAAGAAGCTGCGATAAAGGAACTGGGCGGAGACCCCGGGATTGCACGGTCCGAGGTCGAAGATTACCTGGCGATAGGCAGGAAGTTGAAACCCTATATCACCGATGTATCAAGAGAGATAAATCTTGCTTTAAAAGATGGAAAGAAAGTGCTTGCAGAAGGGGCGCAGGGTACGCATCTTGATATCATCCACGGCACCCAGAAATTCGTGACATCTTCAAGCACGGTTGCGGGTTCAGCCTGTGCCGCACTGGGCGTCGGGCCCACAAGAGTGAGCAAGGTAATCGGTGTCATAAAAGCCTACATTACCCGCGTTGGGGAAGGACCACTTCCCACGGAGCAGAAAAACGAGATTGGTGAGCATTTGAGGGAAAAAGGGGGAGAGTTTGGCACAACCACAGGCAGGCCGAGAAGATGCGGCTGGTTCGATGTACCTCTTGCAATGAAATCCATTTATCTTAATGGATACACAAGCATGGCTCTTACCAAGCTTGATGTCCTCACAGGGCTTAATCCTTTGAAGCTGTGTCTCGGGTACGAAATAGACGGGAAACCCATTGATTACCCGCCTGAACTGTCGGATGATATCGCCAGGTGCAGACCTGTTTATCTCGATTTGCCGGGGTGGCGTGAAGATATCTCAGACATTGAAAGTTTTACAGACCTTCCTGAAAACGCAAGATTGTATATTGAATTGCTTGAAGAGTTGATGGGTGTTGATATTGAGTTCGTTTCCGTGGGGCCGGGAAGAAAGCAAACGTTTATGAAATGAGAAGCCAGATTTGACTATTGGAAGAATTATGGAAAACACCGTCAGACTGAAAGTGGCTGAGGCAGACCAGAGAGATGTCGGGAAAGGAATAGTACGGATCGATGAAAAATTCCGAAATGCTATCGGTATCAATATTTTTGATGTTGTTGAAATAAAAGGGGAACGTGCAACCTCTGCCATGGTAGGCAGGTCGTATCCGCAGGATGAGGGACTTGACGTAATAAGAATGGATGGTCTTCTTCGCACCAATGCAAAAACAAGTATCGGGGAATCCGTGGAAGTCAAAAAGGCCGACTGGAAGGAAGCAAAAAAAGTGACCCTTGCCCCTGTAATACAGAACATCCATATCTATGCGCCCAGCGAGAGCCTGCGGGCAATTTTCCATAACAGGACGGTCTCAAAAGGAGACATAATTACGACAACAAGCGTCCGTAAGCCCAGGGAATCATTGGGCAGTGATGTGATGTTCGAACATGTATTCGAGGGATTCTTCGGCGGCTCCTTCGGCCTTGGGGAAATAAAGCTGCAGGTTGTTTCCACATCACCGGCCGGGATTGTCAAGATAACCGATATAACAGAAATGGAACTCATGCCTGAAGCCGTAGCGATGGAGCAGGAAATACCGGAAGTCATGTACGAGGACCTCGGGGGTATCAAGCCTGCGATAACAAAGATCAGGGAGATCATCGAGCTGCCACTCAAACATCCCGAGCTTTTCAGCCGCCTCGGTATAGACGCACCCAAAGGAGTGCTCCTTCACGGGCCGCCGGGCACAGGGAAGACCATGCTTGCAAAGGCAGTGGCGAACGAAAGCGACGCTTATTTCATTACGATCAATGGTCCCGAGATAATGTCCAAGTATTACGGTGAAAGCGAGCATAAGCTGCGGGAGGCATTTGATGAGGCCGAAAAAAATACCCCGGCTATAATTTTCGTTGATGAGATCGATAGCATCGCGCCTAAAAGGGCAGAAGTCACAGGAGAAGTGGAGAGGCGTGTTGTAGCCCAGCTTCTTTCTCTCATGGATGGGCTGAAATCCAGGAAGAATGTGATTGTGATAGGCGCCACCAACAGGCCTGAGGCCCTTGACATGGCGCTTCGCCGTCCGGGCAGGTTTGACCGCGAAATAGAACTGCGGGTTCCCGACCGCGACGGACGGAAGGAAATATTCCAGATCCATACCCGCGGCATGCCGCTTGCCGAGGACGTAAGCCTCGATGGCCTTGCCGACCGTACTTATGGATTCGTTGGCGCCGACATCGCAGCCATGTGTCGCGAGGCTGCTATGACCGCGCTTCGCCGGGTTCTCCCGGAAATAGACCTTGAACAAAAGGTGATACCGAAAGAGACTCTGGACAAACTTATAATCAGTCGTTCGGACTTTGAAGATGTCATGAAGGAGATACAACCATCGGCTCTGCGGGAGATATTGTTTGAGGTGCCAAATGTTACATGGGAAGATATCGGGGGACTTGATGAGGTGAAATCTCTCCTCAAGGAAGCCGTGGAATGGCCGCTGCGCTACGGTGAATCTTTCAGGCGGATTGGTGTTGAGGCGCCCAAAGGTGTCCTCTTATTCGGGCCGCCGGGTACGGGAAAGACCCTGCTTGCAAAGGCAATCGCCAATGAAAGCGAAGCCAATTTCATAACAGTAAAGGGTAGCGATATTTTATCAAAATGGTACGGCGAATCGGAAAAGCATATTGCAGAAGTTTTCAAGAAGGCGCGCCAGGTTGCGCCTGCCATCATTTTCCTCGATGAGCTTGATGCTCTCGCCCCCGTGAGGGGGAGTTCCATGGGCGAGCCGCATGTGACCGAGCGGATAGTAAACCAGCTCCTTTCCGAACTTGACGGACTTGAGGAACTTCGCGGTGTTATGGTAATAGCGGCCACAAACAGGCCCGATATAATCGATCCCGCCCTCCTTCGCCCGGGCAGGTTCGACGAGATGATACTTGTACCTGTCCCCGATGCGAGAACCAGGCTTGAGGTCTTCAAAGTGCATACAAAGAAGATGGCGCTTTCCGACGATGTAGATATTGGTGAATTGATAAGGATTACCGAGGATTTCACCGGGGCAGATATCGCTGCGGTATGTAAGAAAGCAGGACGCTTTGCCATGCGCGAGAACATCAATGCCGAGAAGGTAAGGCAGGCGCATTTCCTTTCTGCTGTGGAGGAGACGGGCCCGTCTGTCACGCCTGATATCATGGAATATTATGAAAAAATCAAAGATGAGCTGAGAAAGAAACGCTCAAAACAGATAGAGACAAGACCGGGTATATACGTATGAAATCTCATGCTTGATGAAGTGAGGGAGTGCGGGAAATGATAAAAGAGGGGGTTCTATTTGACAGATTGCCTGACAATAAGATTAAATGCCGCGTATGTTCGCACAGATGTACCATCGGCGAGGGCAAACTCGGAATATGCGGGACAAGGAAGAACATTGATGGCAAGATTTACACGCTTATTTATAACACCGTATCGAGTGAAGCTGTTGACCCGATAGAGAAGAAGCCTCTCTATCATTTCCTGCCCGGAACGTTATCTTATTCCCTTGGCACTATCGGCTGCAATTTCAGATGCATGCACTGCCAGAACTGGAACATTTCGCAGGTGGCTCTGGAAGAAGCCTATACGATGGAGATCACACCGGCGACAGCGGTAAAAAGGGCGCTTGCGGCCGGGTGCAGTTCCATTTCATGGACCTATAATGAACCTGCCATATGGCACGAATACACATATGACAGCGCCGTACTTGCCAAGAAAGCCGGGTTGAAGACAATATACGTGACCAACGGCTATATCACTCCTGAAGCGCTGCGGCGCATTGCCCCTTACCTTGACGCTTACCGCGTGGATATCAAATCCTTTTCCGATGAGTTCTACAAAAAGATCTGCGGCGCAAGGCTTGCGCCCGTACTTGAATCCACAAATCTTGCAAAAGAGCTCGGGATGCATATTGAGACGATAACCCTGCTGATACCCACGAAGAACGATTCGCCTGAAGAAATTACCCAGATCGTGAGATGGGTGCATGATAATCTCGGAACCGATACACCCATGCATTTTACGAGGTTCCATCCCATGTATAAGATGTCAGACCTTAATGCGACGCCATTGGAGACACTGGAGATGGCCTATAATATTGCAAAGAAAGAAGGGATGAGGTTTGTTTATACAGGTAATGTTCCGGGGCACAGGTACGAGAATACATATTGCCCGAAATGCAACAACCTGTTGATCGACCGAATGGGATTCAGGATGGGCACGATCAGGATAAAGGATGGGAAATGCCCGGCGTGCGGAGAAATGATACCTTTGGTGGGATAATGGGAAATCTTACTGTGTAACAAATATTGGAGGAATGAATTATGGCAAAGAAAGAAATTGAAGAGCAGTTTGAGATGGCAAGGAAAAGCATGGGTTTCGTACCCGAGATACAGCATATCGTTGGGGAGCATGCACCCGCGTGGTTTAAACTGTACAGCGACAGCGATGAGGCGCTCTGGACTGACACAGCGCTCCCTGCCAAGATTAAGGTGTTGATGGCGCTTGCTGTGGTCGCAGGGCGGCTCTGTCCGGAATGTGCAGAAATGCAGATGAAAAGCGCACTTCATCATGGAGCTACGAAGGAGGAGATCCTGGATACGCTCGGTGTGGTGTATGTGACCGCAGGTGCACCGGGGGTAAACGTCTGCAAGGATGCGATGAAAAAACTCCTAAAATAACGTAAAATAACATTCCTGTTGTAGACACCAAATAAACTTATTAATTACCTCTGCATAGTGGGAACCATGATTGTTTCAATGAGTCTTGAACTCAAAGATATTCCGGGGCAGCTTGTTTTGGCCCTTACTCCGATATCCGAATTGCACGGGAATATCATGAGTGTTGTACACCACCGCGATGAGAGGACTCCCAGAGGCACGATTCCTGTCCAGATCACTTTCGGCATTGAACATAAAGTCTTGGATGAGCTCATTGAACGCCTGGAAAAAAGCGGCGTCAGGGTAGCAAGGGTGGGCGAGGAAAGGCTGAGCGCCGCCGTATCCGTGATCCTTATCGGCCATATAGTCCATTCTGATATAGGCGACACTATCCATAAGATAGATTCCACGGGATTTGCGGAAGTTGTGGATCTTTCGCTTTCAATGCCCGGCATTGAAAAAGCCTCATCTGCATACCTTGTTATCAATGCTATCGGGGAAAAGGAGTTAAAAAGATCACTTGAAATCCTCCGCAACGTGGCAAAGAAAAAAGACCTGCTCATGATCGAGCCTATCAGATTGAATTCGGAGGCCGCATGAAGATCGTGAGATTATCCATTATTGGATTCGGGGCAGTCGGCCAGGGGGTGGCGCGCTCTATTATGTCAAAAAAAGAATACCTCAATGAACTGGGGATTGACCTGCGCGTCGTAGGGATAGCGGACAAGAAAGGGTGTGATATGAATGCCGAGGGGATAGACCTTGAAGAATTATTAATGAAGAAGAAAGAGAAAGGAACAGTGGCAAACGGATCCGGAAGTGCTATTGATATTATCCGCGAAGTTCCGCATGACATAGTAGTGGAGGTAACTCCCACGAATATCGAAAACGGGGAACCCGGATTAAGCAATATGCTTGCAGCTTTTAATTCCGGAAAACATGTGGTTACTTCAAACAAGGGTCCCCTTGCCCTGCGTTTTGCCGAATTGAAGGAATCCGCGGAGGATAACGGGCTGATTTTCAGGTATGAAGCGACCGTCGGGGGCGCTGTCCCGATTTTCAACCTTATCAATGAATCACTTGCGGGAAACACCGTCACGGGAATCGAGGGCATACTTAACGGAACCACGAATTATATTCTCACAAGGATGGCGGAAGAGAGGCTGCCATATGAGCATGTGCTGAGGGAGGCGCAGGAACTCGGGATAGCCGAGGCCGACCCGACTTATGACGTGGAAGGCATAGATTCGGCATGTAAACTCGTTATCATCGCCAACTCGATTTTCGGAAAGAACGCAACGTTTCGCGATGTTGATGTCACGGGCATCACAAAGATAACCCCCGAAGCCCTTGAACTTGCAGGCAATAACAATTATGTTGTAAAACTCATCTGCGAGGCAGGAAATGGGGCGCTGACCGTGGCCCCGCGCCTTGTTCCAAAGCGGCATCCGCTTGCAGTCGGGGGCACATTAAATGTAGCATCAATACAGACAGACCTTGCCGGAAGAATCACTATCAGCGGGAAAGGCGCAGGATCGATAGAGACCGCAAGTTCCATTCTCAGCGATATTTTATATATTGCAAGAAATTCATGAAAGCCGTGCTTGTCGGGAAAAATGAGGCTGAAGCCGCAAGACAGGAACTGCTTTCGATGGGCGTGTTTGATAAAACCAGAAAACTTGTGAAAAAAGGAGATTTTGTTGAAATCCCGGTAAATGATTTTTTTCAAGCGGGGAAGCTTACATTAATTGAGCAGGAACAGCCTCACTTTTATACCCCGAATAAAACCCTGGCTAACTATCTTGATATTCCTGCAAACGAAAAAAAACTCCTGCCTGCCGGCTGGCAGGTACTGGGGGATATCATAATAATTTCTCTCCATGAAAAGCTGGAAAGCAGAAAACAAGATGTTGCAGAGGCGTTATTATCAATGTATCCAAGATGCAAAACCGTCCTCCTTGACAGGGGGATAAGCGGGAGGTTAAGACAGCCGGTTCGGGAGATTATTGCCGGGGATGGCACAGAGACCACACATAGGGAGAACGGATGCCTTTTCAGGCTTGACGCCGTGAAGATAATGTACTCGCAGGGGAATCTCGCCGAGAAAAAGAGAATGAGCAGGCAGGGAAAAAATGAAACAGTAGTGGATATGTTCGCAGGCATAGGCTATTTTTCAATTCCGATGGCAGTGCATTCAAAACCTGAAAAAATATTCAGTATAGAAATCAACCCTGTAGCTTTTAGTTATTTAAAAGAAAATATCAAGCTTAATAAAGTGGAGGGTATTGTAGAACCTGTACCGGGAGATTGCTCCGTTGTCGCGCCTGAAGGAATAGCAGACCGCGTCATAATGGGATATTTAGACGCATATGAATATCTTGAAAAGGGCCTAAGCGTCCTTATGCCGGGCGGGATTCTGCATTATCATGAGGCTGTACCCGAGGCTATTGAGCACCGCCCTGTTAAGAGGATAATCGAGGCTGCGGGAAAACTGGGAAGGAATGCTGAAATAATGAATATCCGAAGGATTAAGAAATACTCTCCGGGGGTGTGGCATGTGGTGGTGGATGTAAGAGTTGATTAGAAAATTTTGTTTTTTTTATAAATATTCACTCTGTATCCTGACAACCTCAGTACTGTCCTTTGCCTTTGAATACCTCTCAAGCGGTTCAAGATTAAGCTCAATAAAAGTCTTTCCCCATTTGAACTTGTTCAGGATCAATGATGCATTCTCTTTCTCACCAAGAATGTACAGCGCTGCCGCAAAAGCCTCAACTGTGCTGAGCTTGAAAGGTTTCCCGTAGTTCACAGGATTGGCAGCAAGCAGGAATGGGAGGGCGCGGTGCCTGAGTTTGCGCCGCTCCAGTATGGGAAATACCCGCTCCACTTCTTCCCATGAGCAGTCAAGCACGACCACTCCTCTTTTGGGGTCATCTGCAGGAGAGAGAGCCTGCTCTGAGAACGGGTCAAGAAGTATAGCTTCGCGCGGAAGTTTTCCTGGTGAATCATGCAATATCGCAAGCCTGAAACGTGCAAGCTTTTTGCCTGAACACTTTTTCGGGTCGCACTGGTTCGCATGATACAGATGGAGGGGGATCATACACCTTAATTGATTTTGTGCTTATTATTAGGTTTTGGGGGAATAATATGTAGATTATATCAAAGAGAATATTTGATGTGATCAGGTATATCGATATACAGAGACGCTGGTTTCACTTTTATGCAACCGTTTCATATATCGTCTTGCATAAAGCGTATCAGTTGTTTCACCTGTTGGATAACTTGAAGTGCAAAAATATGCACTGTAATATAAAGGTGATGAAATGGAGAAATCTAATATAAAGGTGATAAAATGAGGAAATCAATACTTATAGGTATATCCATCGTAACAGTATTGGGGATACTCCTCGTAGCGGTCACATTGGGTTTTGGAGACACGGATACAAAGTTTAACGCATTTGCCGACGCACAAGTCCATGCGAAGGTTACAGAACAAACACCACCCCAGGTGCAGGTAGATAACGAGATTTCTGAGATTTCCATGGAAGGAGCAATCCAGCAGGCCCAGTCGAATGTCTCCTTCAGGATTCTTAAGCCCATGTACATTCCTTCTGATTATAAGTTCGACAGTGTAACAGGTGCAAGGTTCAAGGGAGCTATGAATGACATAGATGTGTCATCTTTTTCCTACAAGAATGGAGATGAGGCGTTTACCATTAAAGAGATAATAATGGTAACCAGGAACAGCACAGCACCATCCAGCATACCCGACGATACGAGAGAAATAGTAAGCATAAACGGCATCGAAGGGCGGTATTCTCTGGAGAACGGCATAAAGCTTCTGAGCTGGAAGATAGGGAACCTGAGTTTAAGTATCAAAAGCTGGAAGAATGAAGGCCAGAACCAGACAGACAGTTCCCTTAGCAAAGAGGAGATGATAAAGATCGCAGAATCAGTCAGGGAAAAAACACCTGATGAGGCTATCGCAGAGGCTCAGGATAAGGTTTCATTTAAGATCCTCCAGCCTGCTTATATTCCCGCAGGATACAGGATGAATACATGGCAGACCTCAGGGACAAAGTTCAGGGGAACTTCCCTGGAAGCTGAACAGGTGATGATTCCCTATATAAAGGGAGATGAGTTCTTCGAGAAAAACGAACATCTTGACCTAAAAGAACTTTTGATAATAAAAGACGATAACAATGACTCAGAAAGCGTTGATAAAACTCCATATAAATTCATAGATATAAACGGCGTTCAGGGGCGCTTTCTTGAGGAAACAAGCGGTATGAAGACTCTGGAATGGAAGGTAGGCAACCTCAGCCTGACCATCAGCAGTTATGCGTATAAAGAGAACAATATTACAAGTACTTCAATAACCCCGGAAGAAATGGCAAAGATGGCAAGGTCTGTAAAATGACCCTGCCACTGGATTTTTTTATTATGAATGTATCTAAATCACCGCAAAGAACGCAAAGTATAGCCACAATGATCTTTACGCCCTTTGCCCTGGCGATAAGAGTTCATACATATCCCCCAGCAGGCCGTCGGACACTAGCTTTAATACTCTTTGCACTTGTCTTGGCAACATCGGCGCCCGTTACAGCACAGGAAGATAATCACATTCGTATAGATAATATCACTTCGATTTCATCTATCGTCAATCCCGCCATCCGTGATCTTGCAAGGTCTGTTAATGCAGCGCCTGAGCGGAGAAATTTTATTCCGCCCCAGGCTTTCTGGAGTCCTGATGGAAGCAAGTTGTCAATCAGGAGCATGATAGGATGGTATCCTGGTGATATTGATTTCCGTCCGGCTAATAGAAACGGGATAGATGTCATATACATTATGGATGCCGACGGGAGCAATCTTACAAAAATAATATCGAACGAGATCAATAACCGCAGTTCTCCGATTTCGCTATCAATCCCTGTGTATTCAAACCCTATGTATTCAAACCCTATGTATTCAATCCCTCTGTATTCTACTCCCTGGAGCCCCACGGGAGACAAGATTGCCATCTATTCGCGCAAGTCAAGAATGGGGGGGTTTTATATGCTCGCAAACTTGGATGGAACACAGTTGAGGCCCATCGGCACAAATTTTTCTGACATGGTCTCGATTTTTACGAACCTCTCAGGAATCCAGAACCAGGGGGATTTTGCATGGAGCCCGGACGGGACAAAAGCAGTTTTTGTTATGTCTCAAAAGATATATACAGTAGATGCTGGCGGTTCTGACATGAAACAGCTTGCCAGCGATGTAAATGAACCTTATCTTGGTAGCGTTACATGGAGCCATGATGGAAAAAGAATAGCATTCAGCGGAAAGAATCTATGGATTATGAATAGCAACGGCACGGATATCAGGTTGCTCAGTGATTGCTGGAGAGGAGCATGGAGTCCGGATGACAGCAAGATATTGTGTATGTCATCAGAAGAAGAGAATGATCGATTCCAAAGTATCCGCCTGATAAATCTAAGCAACGGCAATAAAACTGAGCTTATCAAAAGCGTCGAAGTAGAAGACCCTGTATGGAGTCCGGATGGTAATAGTATATTATTCAAATCCTTTACTGAAGGAAGGAATCCTGGGATTTATGTAAGCGATTCGCTTGGAAGAAATGTAAAATTAATTTATGACGAGAGCAGTTCTTTAGATGCAATTAGCTGGAATCCTGGGGGGAATAAAATAGCTTTTGCCTCCTTAGAAAACGGAGTAAGTCTTTACACGATAAATCCCGATGGAACGGGGGAGACCCTCCTGACTTCAAATCTTTCATGGAGCTTGACAAGTCCTTATGCATGGAGCCCATCGGGAGATAAAATAGCTTTTTCCTCGAATACTGCCAATGGAGAACATATCTTTATTGCAAATCCGGATGGCACTGAGAGTACACAGATAACGGCAGGCGAAAATAAAGGTTACAGGTTGAGCGATGCGGGGAAGAGCTGGAGCCCGGACGGCAGCAGGATCTTGATCGAATCTGCTGGCAACAGGTTATGGGGGACAGAGGTTTTCATTGCTACGCTTTCGGGCTACGATGGAGTCATATCCGGTCGGGAACCTGAGGTGATAAAACAAGGTTTTAGTATTACAAATAAATCTGGCATAATAAAAGAACGACTGGAAGAATATACAGGCGCGCCAGCAGTGACGACTGATACCCCTCAGGCGCCGGGCTTTGACATGATGTTTGCAGTAGGAATTCTATCTGCAATCTATTTAATTAAAAGGAGATATAATTGAGAGAAGAGATAAAGGTGTAAGATTGATGATATCAAAAAAAACCGGAGCACTTGTACTTGCTGGTGCTGCACTGATAGTAGCCAGTGTAATAGTCACGAGCATGCTGCTTGCCAGCAGGCCCTCGATCATCCAGGTAAACGACGGGACTTTCAAAATCCTTGAACTTCCGTACACATATACCAGGAACGATGCTTACGTCCTTGTCATCGGCTCGGCAATAGGCGGCATGATGCTATCGTACATTCTCTCATCATTATTTTCAACAGGAAGAAATGAAATCAAGAAAATGACAATGTTAGAAAAACCACCAGAAATACCGTTCCCTGGAACTGATGCTTCAGTTAGTGTTGAACAGGTTAATACAGATTCGCAGCTTATCGATGCAGTCTTAACGGCGCTGGAAGGGGATGAAAAGAAGCTGGTTAAAGAGATTGCAGATCATGGCGGTGAGATACTTCAGAATGAACTCGTGCTTACACTGAATTTTTCAAAAGCAAAAGTTTCAAGAATGGTTTCGGAGCTTGAAAAAAGAGGGTTGGTGGTCAAGAAGCAGTATGGATTGACAAATAAGATCGCTCTGGTGAATAAATTGAGAGGTGAGAAGAATGAACAATAAAATGATTACAGGAGCAATAATAGCGATAGTATTACTTTCTTTAGGAGTTCTATTCTGGTATTTCAATCCGTCAAATGTCAGCATTGCGAGCATAGATGCACCAGCGGAACTTGAAACCGGCCAACTGGGTTCTATAAAGGTCAATATGCAAAACAATGCTTCAGGTGATGTAAATGTGACCATAAATGTGAAAAATTCATTTGTAGATGGAAAAGGGGAAAGATTAAAAGGAGTCTGGGTTGTAGCCTATGAAAACCTGAGTTATATATCATCGAATGAGTCGGAAGTCGCAAGTAAACCCCAGAAAGAGGTCATATTGGAACCAGGCACTAACAGCATGACTTTCAACGTGGGCTATGAAGTGCCGGGGCCGCAAAAAGTCGAGGTGGAGTTATACCAGTATGGGAAACTCATAGATTATAAGGCGATCGAAATCAATGTTCCATCCCCAAAAATTGCGATCCAGCTTTGGGACTATAAGGGCATTAATGGAACTAATGAGGTATACGCTGTATATGGCGATCTGAAACTGACTGGAAAAGGCCGTGCATCCGGGGTTGTGGTTGATATTACAGTAATTAATGAAGAAACAAACAAAACGGTTTCAACAGTTTCAAGGACGTACTCATTAAACGCCAACCAATATGAGCAGCATGAGCCCCTTGTGGTCTGGGAATCGCGCAATTCTACATCTGACCCTATTACAGGCATGAGAACAACTTCCTTTACCCAGACATTTGCACCCATCGTAGTTATTGAGCTCTCAAATGGCGAACCTTCGGCTGAAAAATATATTATGTCGCGGGTAGCAGTCAAGGGAAAGGCCGGAGAACGATATAAGGTGATCGTAACCGCAAGATGGTGGGACCAGGCAGTAAGTTCCGAAATCAGGATACCAGCTTAATAAAAATAGAGGAATTCGAATGACACAAACCAGGAAATACCAAAAATCGATAAATGCGTGGGTGCTTTTATTAATTATATTGCTGATTGTAGCGCCATACGCTGTGCAGGCGGCCCAGGAAAAAAGGGTAATGGTAAAGGTAGGCGATACATGGGAAAAAGACGGCTGGAATATTTCTGTAAAGGCTGTAGATAAGCAGGGAAAACCGAATTTCGCCCTGGTTTCACTTTCATACCTGGGAAGAACTATCGGGAATACCAAAATCGAGACCGGTAAATCCTATACCTTTAAAGGCAGGAATCCCGACGGCTCGGAAGTGCCGTTATTTACGATCAAAGACAGCGGCTTATTTGTTGGTGTAGAGACTGAGGCATTCAGCCTGGATTTAAACTGGTCAATACCCGGCAAAGATGTAGAGATAATTGATGTACCTGTAGTATCCGATCCTGTAAAACCTGAGAGGCCTGTCCCATCACCGACGGAACAGGCAAGCAAGGAAGCCCCCGGATTCGGGATGTTTTTAGGGATCATGGGTGTCCTGCTTGTGTGGCGGAGATTGAAGAAGTAAGGAGGAAAGGAAAATGATAGGCGCAAGTGAAATTTTATTAATTCTTTTTTTTCCTGTATTTGTTTTTACTATAATTTTCTGGTTCTGGATGCTGGTAGATTGTCTCAAGAGACCTGGTGATAAGTTCAAAATCGGTGGAACTAATGCCAAGCTTATCTGGATACTGGTTATAATTTTTACAGGGCTTATCGGGGCGCTTATATATTATTTTCTCATTAAAGGAACAGGCTCACCTCAAGACAGGATTATTGGCGTTGCATTAATTGTCTCGGTTTTTATTGTAATAATTTTGATTGCAAGTCAATTTGTGATAAATACAAAAACTACCGTTTCTATCGAACCATACCCTTCAGGCAAATTACCGCAATATACACAAAAAGAAAATCTTCAAACCCCGGCTTTCCCTAACGTTATCATCATTGTCGATTCCTACAACCCGCCTGCATATAAAGGAAGTTCAACACTTGTTACTCTTGCCATAAGCGGCAACGAAGTTATGGAAGGTACTGAGATTTCCCTTGATTATAAAACCCAGATATGGCGCTTTGATGGTTCATGGGAGGAAAATCCTGAAACCGTGCACCTAACCCCTGAACAAAAGCCGCTGGTTTTCCAGCGAATGATTAAGTCATTAGAGCAACCTGAAGGCTTGTATTCCAATTTGACAGTAAGCGTGGATAAAGATGCTGTTGACGGGGAGTATTATGTAACGATCAGCGGAAAAGGCAAAGGTTTGAATGTAGAAAGCGCAGTTCTGTCTTTTAGAATTGGAAAAGGTGGAAAATTTCCCCTGCCGGATAAAAGTGTGTGGAATGTAGGCTATATAATACCAACAACTTTAAGTGAGGAAGAAAGGGCAACAGGTTCATCTTCCCTATTTGTAGGTTTTACTGATGCACCGCCTCTGAGCGAAGAGGAAAAAGAGGCGGCAATAGCAATAGCGGGCAGCGATCCCTCTTTAAAAGGAGAGAGTTATGACATCACTGGAGTAATTTCGGGTTTTTATGATTCGCAGAATTATTCGGGGTTCTTCCCTGTAGTTACCTTAGATATCGGGGAGCAGGATAAACCGGGTACTATAATGAGTTACATAATTGATCTGGATGAGAAAAAAGCAATCGGGACTGCAAAAATCCCTCGAAAACCTGTCCCGCAAGAGCCGACAATGATGAAAAGACCTCCTTATATCACTGCAATTACCACTGCAGTTCAACCCGATAGCGGGGGAATCGGAACAAATGTAATTATCACAGGCTCAGGTTTCACCGTCAAAAATAATAGCGTCGCCTTCGAGCTGATGCCCGATGAAGCATCTACTGCGGGCTATAAAGTTGGATACATTAACAACCTCAAATCGTATGACGGCAAAACCATCGAATTCGTAATACCATATGTGCTAAGTGCGTGTCTATTTCCGCTGCCTGAAACTGCCCCCTTCACTGGGTGTCAGGATATAGATATCCTCTTTAAACCTGGAACTAAAACATATCCCGTCTTTGTGGTCAATCAAAATGGCACGAGCAACAGTGTCAATTTTACAATGTCTTGATAAATCCTAAAAAATCGTTATTACAATACATTTTTCGGCATCCTTATGTGCAATCCACTCAAATTACGCCCCATGCCCTCTGTCACATTCTCACGCAACGTCTTTATCCCGCTAACAAATGTCTGCCGTAACAGGTGTGGCTATTGCGGTTTCAGGCGCGACATCGGGCATCCCGAGGCAAAACTCCTATCACCCGAGGAGGTAACCGATATACTCTCAAGGGGCGCACGTGCGGGATGTTCCGAGTCCCTTTTTACTTTCGGGGAGAGGCCGCATGAAGTACCGGGATTTGGGGTATGGCTGGGAAAGCTCGGGTACGATACGATCATCGATTATCTTGTTGATATGTGCAAGCTTTCGATCAAAATCGGGCTACTGCCGCACAGCAACCCGGGAATACTTGAACGCATGGAACTTGAAAAATTAAAACCATACAATGCCAGCATGGGACTAATGCTTGAGACTATGGCTCCAGTCAAAGCTCATAGTGGTTGTGCAGGAAAGGTTCCTGCCGCACGCATTAAAACCATTGAGCTTGCGGGAGAACTCGGTATTCCTTTTACAACAGGAATTCTTGTGGGGATAGGCGAAACCCCGAAAGACAGGGTGCGCTCGATACAGGTAATAAAAGAGATGCATAAAAAGTATGGGCATATCCAGGAAGTAATAATCCAGAATTTTCTCCCGAAATCAGGCACTGAAATGGCCTCATGGCCAGCGCCCGGGATACGGGAAATGGCTGAAACTGTCATGATGGCACGCGATATCCTGCCTCCCGATGTGGCGCTACAGGTCTCTCCTAACCTTATCGATCCGAAGGAATTAATTAAATGCGGTGCCTCGGACTTGGGGGGCATCTCCCCTGAAACGATCGACTACATCAATCCTGAATGCGCATGGCCGAAAGTTTCGGAACTCGGGGCTATGCTGGAGGTCAGTCTAAGGGAACGATTACCCATATACCCGCAGTATGTGAAAAGAAAATGGTATAGTGAGGAGATTGCTTCTCTTGTTCACAGGCTTTCAGACGCAGAAGGATTTCGGAAAACATATTAATAAGTAATGCATTAAGACTGCAACTCCAGGTGGTATTATACAGCTCTTAAAAAGTGTTCTTGATGATATCCTCTGCCGCGTTGAAGCCGGCAAATGCACGATGTATGATGCTCATGTTCTTTACAAGAATCCTGCTTTTCTTTTCTCCCTTGCAGACCAGCTTCGAAAAAAAGCGGTAGGAGAGACCGTTACCTATGTGATAAACAGGAATATCAATTTCACGAACAGGTGCATCGGGACGTGCAGGTTCTGCGCTTTCAGGAAGCCCGACGGCTATCTCCTGTCTATCCCTGAGATCCTTGAAAAAACAAGAGCCGCCGTCAATATCAATGCCACTGAAGTATGCATCCAGGGGGGACTTCTTCCTGACTGGGATGTTTTTAAATACTGTGAAATACTTGAAAGGATAAAGGAAGAATTTCCCCACCTGCACATACATGCTTTTTCTCCAATGGAGGTTTTCCATGCAGCCCAGAACAGCAATATGAGCGTGAAAGATGTGCTGTTAACCCTCAAAAAATCAGGACTGGATTCGATGCCCGGGACTGCGGCTGAGATACTTGTTGACAGGGTGAGAGAGAAAATATGCCCAGACAAGCTCACCACACATGAATGGATCGAGGTCGTAAAAACTGCACATAAATCGGGGATACCCACAACAGCCACTATAATGTACGGGCATATAGAGAAATTGAAAGAACGGATCGAACATCTCACGACCATACGGGAGATCCAGAGAAGAACCGGAGGCTTTACGGAATTTGTCCCCCTTCCCTTCATGCAGTACAATAACCTCCTTGGCGATGGAAGGGTAGTTTCGCGTGGTAACGATGACTTGAAATTCCATGCTCTTGCAAGGGTTTTTCTATATCCGCATGTAAAAAATATCCAGGTGAGCTGGGTGAAACTTGGGAAAAAAGCTGCGCAATCTGCCCTCAATTGCGGCGCCAACGACCTTGGCGGTACATTGATGGAGGAAAATATTTCAAAAAGCGCAGGGGCACAGAATGGGGAATACATGGCGCCGCAGGAGTTTGAAAACCTGATACGGGAGATTAACAGGGTGCCGCAGCAGCGCGATACGTTATATAAGCCTGTTAACTGCTAACGGGAAATTTGGGTTACCAGAATAATGAAATTATCTTACAGATACCTTGAATTCGCTTTGATCATCGTGTATATGATTATTACATATCATATAATTGCATTGAAATACAGGAAATCCCAAGTTTTTGCAGGATTCAACCGTATTTCGAAAATACTTCTCGTATTGCTCCACCTGTTCATAGTAATTTCTAATATATTCCTCTATTTATGGGCAATATCATTGGATTTTAATCCGGTCAATGTTATTTTTATGGCTTCCGGCATTCTTATGTTCGCCACGGGCCTGTTCATGATATTCTGGGGTATCTATGCTCTTGGAAAAGCGGTTTTTGTCCCGGGAAACAGGTTGACAGCCGAAGGCCCTTTCGCCATCGCCCGGCATCCCATGTACCTCGGAGGGATTATTGGCGCCGTCGGGCTTGCTATTTTTGCAGGCTCACTGCTCGGGCTTATATATTCTGTTATCCTCGCGCTCGTATTGTCCCGTATTGCGGATGCGGAAGAAGAGGATTTACAGGCAAGGTTTGGACTGGAATATATAGAATATAAAAAGAGAGTTCCGAAGCTTTTTCCCATCAAGGGTGATATTCCACTTCGATAACTTTATAATATGTAATGCATTGTCATGCTGTTGGATTTATGAATCCGGTGTTCAATATCTTTGAAGTCCTGATGGCACTCCTTGTGATTTTTTGCTTCATGCATGCCAGGAATCACGGAAAAGCCCGATTGATTGAGCTGACCGCTCTTATCATATACGGCGTCATGCTTGAGGAACTGACAATCCTTTTTTTCAGGGAATATACATACGGCACCGATTTCCTTCTCATGGTGAAGGACGTGCCGGTCGGGATTGGCCTGGGCTGGGCGGCTATAATCTACAGCGCAATGGAAACCTCGGACAGGCTCGGCATACCCGCGTCCTTAAGGCCAATGTTTGACACCCTTCTTGCGCTCAATATCGACCTTTCTATGGATGCCATAGCCATTCGCGTGGGGTTCTGGAACTGGACCAACGGCGGGGGCTGGTTCGGTGTACCTTATGGCAATTTTTTTGGATGGATTTGCGTGGTTTTTTTCTTTTCCCTTACAGCCAGATGGCTCAGGGAGCACCCGCCGAAAAGCGATTATAAGAGGATCGCGGCATTACTGGCAGGTTCATTGGTGCCCCTCCTTGTCAGCCTTGAGATATGGGTCGAGTTTGTACCTATCATCCTGACGGGTGCAATAGTAGCCGCTATCCTTTTTGCCTTCCTGGTAGCGGTATTGCTTAAAACAAAAGGAAGATTTGGCGCGGGTAATCCGGATTACAGGCTGCTGGCCGTTCCCATAGTTTTCCACGTTTTTTTCCTTGCTGTGCTCTTTGCAGAAGGGATATATTTACAGGTACCTGCACTGATACCGATTTCACTCGGTATGCTGCTTCTTGGACTTGCCGGGCATTTTCCGGGGTCCTTGACGCGTGCTGTTAAAAATTAGTTATGTAGTTCCATTTTTCCCTATCAAAATCTACATATACTATAACGATTTATTATGCACTATCATCAAGTATTACAAAATTTCAAATTTGTAATACTATAAGGGTGTAAAATTAAAAAGTCTTAATAAAAATTATCTAAGGAGGTATAAATTTTGCACATCCCGGATGGCTATATACCGCTTGACCAGGCGGCGGTTTACTGGATAATTGCCCTGATTTTCATCGCAAGATCGATAAAATGGGCCAGGAAAGACATGAAAGAAGACATGCTGCCCCTTATGGCTGTTGTGGCTGCTGGTATGTTCGTACTGCAAAGCATAAACATCGCTGCAAACCTTCTTATCCCGATACCTGTGATGGGGGGGGTAAGCTGGCATGTTGTGGGCGCAGCGCTTATTGCGATAATATTCGCAAGTCCCTGGGCCGCGGTCCTTTTGATGACGCTTGTACTTGGAGTACAGTCCCTTCTCTTCGGTGACGGCGGATTCACGGTCATGGGCGCGAACATAATGAACATGGGAATCATAGGCGGGTTCATGGGTTACTACGGCTTCATAGGTCTTTCAAAGCTTTCAATAAAGCGACCTGTCGCCATGTTTATCAGCGCATGGGCAAGCATGATCTTGCCCGCAATCGCTCTTGCCTTTGAACTCTGGCTTGCCGGGACATTCCCGCTAAAGCAGGGTGTTCTCCTGATGGGTATATTCCAGGGAGTGGCCGGCATAGGGGAAGGCATTATAACCATCATAGTTTTCAGCGCAATAATCAGGGCGAAGCCTGAAATGATCACTGAGGATGCCCATAAGAAAGTAAGTGCTGCAAAGGTGGCGGTATTCGGTATAATCGCACTTTCGGGCCTTGCGATAGCTGCGCCTTTTCTTGCGTCCGGCGATCCCGACGGCCTTGGGCGGACTGCCAGCATGGTAATAAAAGAAGAGATAAGCAACACCGTATCGCCAATAAAGCCGTTATTTCCAGGTTACTCAATACCCGGTATGGGTAAAACAGGAGAAGTAGCAGCTATTGTAATCGGGCTGGCGGTGATGCTGTTACTGTGGTTGGGGATAACAAAATTATTAAGAAGGACATAACATGAACATAATCGAAACACGCAACCTGACCCATATCTACAGGGGGAAAATCAGGGCGCTGGACAGCGTCAATTTCAAAGCCAAACCCGGGGAACGAATCGCTCTCATAGGAGCAAACGGGGCAGGTAAATCTACTCTTTTCAAGCATTTTAACGGGATACTTAAACCCACAAGCGGCGAAGTCCTTATTAAAGGAGAATCCATCACATCGAAAAATATTCTCGAAGCCAGGAAGACCGTAGGAGTGGTATTCCAGGATCCTGATGACCAGATATTTGCCCCCACCGTGAAGCAGGATGTGGCTTTTGGTCCCATGAATCTTGGTCTCAGCGAAGATATCATAGAAAAACGCGTGCGTGAATCGCTTGAGACCGTGCGCCTTACGGGATTTGAGGAAAGAGCGCCGCACCACCTCAGCACAGGCGAAAAAAAGAAAGTCGCAATAGCAGGTATTCTGGCAATGCAGCCTGAAGTTCTCGTTCTTGATGAACCGACTGCGGGACTCGACCCCGGAGGCGCAGTACGCCTCATCAGGCTGATAAACGAAATGAACAGGTATCTGGGGATAACCACTATCATTGCCACCCATGAAGTGGATATAGTGCCGCTGCTTGCAGACAGGGTATGTATAATGTCGTCCGGGAAAATCATAGGCGACGGCACGCCGCAGGAGATTTTCTCAACGGACGAACTGATAAAAAAAACCCACCTGCGCCTGCCGATAGTCGCCCAGCTCATCGAAATGCTAAAGGAAGAAGGAGTACCTGTGAATGTCAGGTTCACGCTTGAAGAGGCGCGGGATGAAATTTTGCAGGTCGTGAAATAGGATGCACATATCCCTGGGGGAGATCGAACGAGAGACTTATAAAAAAAGCATTGTGCACAGGATTGATGGGAGGATCAAGATCCTTGCGGCACTTGTGATCATAGTTTACGCCGTCGCCCTTCCGCGTATGGATGTAATTGATTTCCCAAAACTTGCACTGCTTGAAGCATATCTCATAATTCTTAT
The DNA here is from genome assembly GCA_036567605.1 of Candidatus Methanoperedens sp. Taxonomy (GTDB): domain Archaea; phylum Halobacteriota; class Methanosarcinia; order Methanosarcinales; family Methanoperedenaceae; genus Methanoperedens. The sequence goes on from DATCUE010000052.1 coordinate 20,796, forward strand.
CCTGCTTGCCAGACTTGAGTTC
>DATCUE010000053.1:0-18086 GCA_036567605.1 Candidatus Methanoperedens sp.
CTTAATAAGCCTTCATTCAACGGCATTCCCGGCATGATAGAAAAAATAACCGCAGTCGAGATACCAAAATTCATTTACGGTTTTAAGTTTTTCCATAAAAAATAGCACTCACACATTTTTCACAAATACCTTTTAATATAAGTATAATTCTTTCTTGTTTAAACAGGGAAAAACGGGTTATAAAATGGAAAAACAGAAAATACTCATCGTGGATGATGAACCGATAAACATTGAACTGTTGGAAGGGATCCTTTCAAAAAATTATGAAATAATGAAAGCGTATAATGGGATGGAAGCGCTAAATTTAGTTAAGAGAACTTTTCCTGATCTTGTGCTTCTGGACATTGTGATGCCTGATATGAATGGTTACGAGGTATGCAAACGGATGAAGACCAATTTTGAAACCATATCTATCCCGATCATAATGGTTACAGTCTTGAAAGAGAAACAAAATAAAATTGATGCTATAACGGCAGGAGCGGATGATTTTATTATCAAACCCATAGACATCGACATACTAAACGCCAGGGTGAAATCATTGCTCAGGATTAAAAAAACTTATTCTGGCATGAAGCCCGATAATCCCGGCACATTCCGGCAAGAGCCGGGAATGGGAGAGAAAGGCACAGACCAACTTATGGAGGACATGGTCAAAAGCCATCTGGAAGTACTTATTCTGAAATTATTATACGAAAGGCCGATGTGCGGGTATGAATTGATAAAGGAAATCCAGGCAAAATACGATGTGTTGTTAAGTCTGGGAATAGTATATCCTTTTTTATATTCCCTGAAGGAGGAAGGCATCGTAAATGTCCAGTTCATGAAAGGCGACATGAGGACAAAAATTTATTTTACCACTGCGGATGGGAGAAGGATCATCGAGAGAAGAATTGATGAATTCATACGCGCAGAGGAATATATCTTAGATGCGATAAGGACATGGGAAACCAACGCTTAAACTGCTGAAGGAAATTATGCATTGCACGGAATGAGACTCCTTCAGTCAGATAAATTTAATAATATGAAAAGAAATTAAAAAAAAGGCAAAAAAGAGGATAGGAAAATGAAGCCTGGATGCTATTCTTCATATGGGGCAGGGAGGTAATATCCATTGATTATCAAGGAGGAATAGACCATAGACAGTAAGCCCGGATCAGGAGAGCGGGTGGTCAGGCTTCCACTGCGCCTGGTGTTGACAGTTTCTTTCGTGATAATCATTCTTGCGACTGTAGGGGTCACGGATTATCTTGCTTTTAGAGACAGGCAGGAAGCAGTAAATGATATGGTGACCCAGCTTTTTTTTGAGATCGATGCCCGCGTAAGGCAACACCTGGATAATTATCTTGGTACACCTTTCACCATAAACCAGATAAACCTCAATGCAATGAGGCAGGGACAAATAAACGGCAGCAATACGGAAGAGATGGCCCGTTATTTCTGGCAGCAGGGGCAATTGTTCAGGGGATTCGGATCGATGGGTTTTGCCAGTGACGCAGGCGAACTTGCCGCTGCAAATGAGCCTGAGAATTACGTTATCATTACCAGCTCAGCACCAACGGGCATGGTACTGCGCCGCTATGCTGTCGGTGATGATGGTCGCCTGACCGGCAATATACAACGCGAGGTGCAAAATTTCGATGTTCATGGCAGGGGCTGGTATCAAACTGCCGCAAAGGCAGGAAAGCCCGTATGGACAGACATTAATCCTGCACTCACCGGACGCAGACTTGATTTAACGGCTGTTACGCCCTATTATGACCGGGAAGGCAGGCTACAGGGCGTGTTTTACCTTGATGTTTCCCTGGCTCAGATAAACCGGTTTTTAAAGAATATAAACATCAGCCGCTCAGGAAAGATATTTATTATGGAACCCAATGGGTTCATCGTTGCCTCATCTACCTCAGAGCAGCCTTATGTCATTAAAGGTGATGAGATAAAACGACTTAATGCCTCTGCCAGTTCCGAACCGTTGATTGCATCCGCTGCCGACCGCATTGTGGAGCAGTTTGCCGGTTCAACCGGACTATCAGGCTCGTACCAATCCACGTTTAACATACAAGGAGAACGCCATTTTTTACGAGTGGCTCCCTACCACGATACGCAAGGATTGGATTGGTACGTTGTACTGATTGTCCCGGAGTCGGACTTTATGGGGCATATCTCAGACAATTACCAAAATACTCTTTTGCTCATAGTGGCATCATTACTCCTGTCCACTGTCGTGGCGACCCTGGTGGCCCGCCGGGTGACTCAGCCGCTTTCACGCCTGTCCCGATCCGCAAAAGCACTTTCGCAGGGTGATTGGGATCAAAAATTGGAGATGAAGCGCGGTGATGAAGTGGGCGACCTGGCGGATGCCTTTGATACAATGACCGCCCGGCTCAAGGAGAATCTGGCCTCGCTGCGCGAGAGTGAAGAACGTTTCCGCACACTGGTTGAGCAGGCGCCCGAAGCTATCCTTGTTCGTGACGGAGATACGGGTCTGTTCGTGGACGCAAACAGGAACGCTGAGAAGCTGTTTGGATGCAGCCGCGAGGAAATCCTGAAATCCAGGCCTGAACGGTTCTATCCACCTTCCCAGCCTGATAACCGGCCGATCGAAGAGAGTATGCGAGAATACACTGCCCGCGCTCTTGCAGGAGAAACCGTTACCTTTGAGCGAACAGTCCGAAACACTGCAGGCAGGGAAATCATGTGTCAGGTGTGGCTCATCAGGCTGCCTTCAAAGGATCGCAGGTTGATCCGTGGCAGTTTTATTGATATTACAGAGCGTAAGCGGACCGAGGAAAGGCTGGCAAAACTGAATGAATGCTTCCTGGGTTTTGGAACTGACCCAGTTGAAAATATCAACCGCCTGACCGCCCTCTGCGGGAAACTCATGGGGGCAGCCTGTGGGCTATATAATCGCCTTGACAAAGGTTTGCTGTGCTCCTGGGGGCAGTGGAACGCGCCGCCCGGTTATAATCCGGTTGACAAACCGCAAGGTCACATTTGTTATGACACCATTAATGCGGGCAGCGACGAGGTTCTGGTCGTTCGCAACCTGCCTGAAACCGTATATGCCCGCACCGACCCCAACGTGACGGCTTATAATTTGAAAACTTATGTCGGCAGGGCGGTCAGATTAGGTGGGGATTATGTAGGTTCGCTGTGCGTGGTATATCAAAATGACTTTTCTCCGGGCGAAGACGATAAAAAGCTCATGGGCATTATTGCCTCTGCAATCGCAGTAGAAGAAAAGCGCAGGCAATCTGAAAAGTCCTTCATGGAATCAGAAAAAAGATTCCGTTCTATCGTGGAGTCGGCCAATGATGCAATTATTCTTTCAGATAGCAATGGGAAACTTATCCTGTGGAATAAAGGCGCGCAGGCTATTTTCGGATATACGGAAGAGGAAATGATAGGTAAACCTGCAAGTTTCATGATTCCTGAGAGATACAGGAAAAAGGTAGAGCTTATTATGGCAACAGGGAGGTCCGACTTTTTTGGAAAAACTGTTGAATCCACAGGGTACAGGAAAGACGGCAGTGAATTCCCGCTTGAGATATCATTTGCAACATGGAATATCGAAAAAGATGCCTATTACAGCGTAATTATCAGAGACATCACCGAACGAAAGCGGGCTGAGAAGAAGTTACGTGAGGCGTCATTATATACCCGAAGCCTCATCGAGGTAAACCTTGACCCGCTTATCACTGTCAACCTGGAAGGCAAGATCACGGATGTGAATAAGGCTGCTGAACTTGCGGCGGGATTGCCCCGCGAGAAGCTTATAGGGAGCGATTATTCAGGTTACCTCACAGAACCGGAAAAAATAAAAGAAGGATTCAGTCTTGTATTATCACAGGGATTTGTTAAAGATTTTCCGGCCGCCATCCGGCACATATCTGGTAAAGTTACGGAAGTCCTGTTCAATGCCTCTGTATACAGGAACGAAGCCGGAGAAGTGCAGGGAGTGTTTGCTGCTGCGAGGGATATTACTGAACAAAAGCGGGCGCAGGAGCAGATAGAATTACTGAAACATTCTGTCGATGTCCATTACGATGGCGCATACTGGATGGATACCGACAACAGGTTCATTTACGTCAATGATGCAGGCTGCAGGGCACTTGGATACACGCGTGAAGAACTTATGGGGAAGTATGTCGGTGATGTCAATCCGAGGGCCACACCTGAACGCTTGAAACTTGTGTGGGAGAAGCTTCGAAAAGAGGGATTCTTTTCCGCAGAATCAGTGCACCGCCGAAAAGACGGCAGCGAGTTCCCGGTTGAGGTTATATCGACGTATGTGCAGTTTGGCGGTAAGGAATACAACTGCGGTTTTGCGCATGACATCACGGAGCGCAAGCAGGCAGAAAAGAACCTGCGGGAAAGCGAGACGCGCTATCGCACCCTCTTTGAGCAGGCCGGCGATTATGTCATGGTGCTGGAGATGGGCCCTGGTAACATAGCTTCTATCGTAGATATGAATGAAGCTGCTCTCCGTGCGCACGGTTATTCGCGCGAAGAAATCTTGGGGCAGCCTATCTCTTTCATAGATCCCGAAGCATCCCCTGAAAAAGTTGGAGAGAGAAAATCACAGGGGGGACCCGGGATTTCCCTGTTATTAAATGTGCGTCACAGGAGAAAGGATGGATCTCTGTTTGATGTCGAGGCCAACACCCAGATGGTACTGATCGGGGGCAAGCAACTCGTCATCAGCGTGGAGCGCGATATTACGGAGCGCAAACGGGCTGAAGAGGAACTAAAACGTTCAAAGGAATTCAGCGAAACCATACTTAACAGCATGAATCATGAGATCTCAATCATTGATGTTCGTGATTTCAGGATAGTTGACGTCAATCAGGTCGTCCTCGACAAGTTGAAAATGGAGAAAAAAGATCTGATAGGGAAGCGTTGTTTTGAGATAATCCATAGACAGGATACGCCCTGCATTTTTCCGGATAATATTTGCCCGGTTCTGGAAACAAAGAAGACGGGCAAATATTCAACGGCCGAGCATATCCATTATAACAGGGACGGCACAAAGGAATACGTAGAGGTCTCTGCTTCTCCTATTAAGGATGAAAACGGGAATGTAACACAGGTTGTCCATATAGCCAAAGATATAACGGAAAGAAAGCTGGCTGAGGAGAAAATAAAGACCTCCCTCAAAGAAAAAGAAGTGCTGTTGCGTGAGATTCATCACAGGGTTAAAAATAACATGCAGATAATATCCAGTCTTCTCAGGCTCCAGTCTGAAAATATCAAAGATGAAAAGTATCTTGGGGTATTTAAGGACAGCTATAACAGGATAAAAACAATGTCCCTTGTCCATGAGAAACTATACCAGTCCAAAGACTTCACGAACATAAATTTTAAAAATTACATCAATGACCTGGTGAGCAGCATATGCCAGTCTCATTTTATTGATAAAGACATCATATCACTGAATATGAATATCGAGGATGTATATCTGGGAATAGATACGGCGATACCATGCGGGCTGGTTATAAATGAACTGGTCACCAATTCATTAAAATATGCATTTCCGGATGGAAGGAAAGGTGAAATAAGGATAGACCTCCACAGGATTGACAACAACAACGGATTTGAACTCGTAGTCGCAGACAACGGGATTTCCATTCCAGAGAGACTCGATTTCAGAAAAACTGACACTCTTGGTTTGCGCCTGGTCTCAATACTGGTTGAAGACCAGCTTCTTGGAGAAGTAAACATGGACAGGAGCAGAGGAACCGAATTTACAATAAAATTTAGAGGTTGAAATAATGGTACAAAAGAAAATAATGGTCGTTGAAGATGAAAGAATCGTTGCCGAGGACATAATGAGATGCCTGCAAAAACTGGGATACACGGTTTCAGTGGCATCCTCGGGAGAAAAGGCCATCAAGGATCTGGAGAAAAATGCCGCAGATCTCGTTTTAATGGATATAGTGCTGAAGGGTGAAAAGGACGGGATAGAAACTGCCGGGATGATATCGTCGAATTTTAAAATACCTGTTGTGTATCTCACCGCATATTCGGATAAAGAAATACTGGAACGGGCAAAGATAACTGAGCCTTTCGGGTATATAATCAAACCTTATAATGAAAGAGAATTATATACTGCTATCGAGACCGCCATATACAAGCATGAGATGGAAAAAAAATTGAAAGACAGCGAATGTTTGCTTGCCGCAACTATCAGAAGCCTCGGGGAAGCCGTAGTTGTTACAGATAAACAAGGGAATATTAAGATCATGAATGCCTATGCAGAGGCACTGACGGGCCAGAAGCAGGAAAGAGCCGCGGGGAAACATCTGGAAAAAATATTCAAGATTGTCGATGAAGAAACCGATGGAAAAGTTGAGAAACCGGTTGAAAAAGCAGTAAAGGAAGGCGTTTTCTACGGCCTTTCTATGAATACTGCCCTTGTACTGGAAAACGGATTGAAATTGCCTGTTGATATTATCGGTTCGCTGATAAAAGACGAAAATGACAACATCATCGGTATCTCTTTTATTTTCGATGACATCGCGGAGCGCAAGCGGACGGCAGAAAAGCTTGGAAAGAGCGGTTGAATTTGAAACCTGTTTGAAATTAATGAATAATGACGGCTGAAATCCGGATACTTGTCGTTGAGGATGAGAGAATTGTTGCCGAGGACCTGCGAAAGAGCCTGGAAAAGATGGGATACACTGTTGTTTCAATAGCATCTTCAAGCGACAAAGCCATCAAAGAACTGGAAAAGAATGCTGCGGATTTAGTGATAATGGATATTGTAATAAGGGGTGAAATGGACGGGATTGAAACTGCAAGGATAATACGATCGCGCTTTAACATTCCTGTTGTTTATCTTACTGCCTATACAGATGAAGAGATTTTAAAAAGGGCGAGAATAACGGAGCCGTTTGGATACATCGTCAAGCCGTTTGATGAAAAAGAACTGCATATCACCATAGAGATGGCTCTCTACAAATCCGGGATGGAAAATAAATTAAGGGAGAGCCAGGAATGGATGTCTGCAATATTGAACAGTATCGGCGACGGGATAATTGCCATAGACCCCAAAAGCAGGATAATTTTCATGAATCCGGTCGCGCGGTCAATGACGGGCCGTAAAGATGTAGAAGGGAAATCTCTTGAAGAAGTATATAATGTAACCGTGGAAGAAACAGGTGAATCCGCACTTATTTCAAGAAACGGGAAAAAAATATTTATTGAACAGGTGTGTGCACCCATCAGGGATAACAAAGGAACAATTAAAGGCAGGGTCCTTGTATTCAGCGATATTTCGGAACGAAAGAAGGCAGAAGAAGTGCATCTTGAAAACATGCGTCTTTCATATGCCAACAGGATCAAAAGCGAATTTATATCCAACACAAGCCATGAACTTATCACTCCCCTGAACCTTATCATAGGCTTTTCGGAACTTCTTTTGCGAAAGACGGTGGGGGAGCTGAATGAAACACAGGAACGCTATGCTGACAATATTAATAAAAGTGGCAAACACCTCCTTACCCTTATCAACGATATTCTTGACCTCTCAAGGATGGAAGCAGGAAAAATCGAGCTTTCAGTTGAAAAGATATCAGTTCATGAAATAATAAATGACACAATCACCCTGATAAAAGAAAAAGCGGCAAAGCAGAATATAATCCTTATCAAGAAGATAGATCCCGGTTTGGAAATAGAAGCCGACCCGCAAAGATTGAAGCAGATATTTCTTAACCTGTTGAGCAATGCGGTTAAATTCAGCAAGAAAGAAGGGGGAACCGTAACAATAACTGCAAAAAAAGAAGATAGCATGGCGCGGTTCTCGGTCTCTGACACGGGCATTGGCATCAGGGAAGAAGATATGAAAAGGCTGTTCAATCAATTTGAACAGCTCGATTCAGGGATATCAAAGAAATATGGGGGAACAGGGCTCGGGCTTTCTATCACTAAGAAACTGGTGGAACTGCACAGGGGGAAAATCACGGCTGAAAGCAGGTATGGTGAGGGCAGCACTTTCACTTTTCTAATACCGGCAGAGCAGAAAAGTAAATGATTGAAAAGAAAAATTAGCTGCAATGTTGCTGGTTGTATAACCGGCTTCGTTTTTAATTATGCTTTTTTGGGGAACCGTATCTAATTTTTGGGATTATATATCAACATTGCAGCATTGATAATTAAACGATTATTGCATATATGAATTGCCATTTTTCATTTTTTGAAAAAAATAGTTCACACTTTTTTCACAAATTTGTATATAAATGGGTAAATTTCTCTTCATTATAAGAGTGACTCCTGTGAGCCGTTACGGGAAGTCAAAAAAATTGAAAATGAAAAAACATGGAAAACGGAGGAAAGCATGGTAAGTATAAAAGATATGTCGTTGAGCAAGAAGCTGCTGGGCGGGTTCGGGCTTGTCAGCCTATTGCTGTTGATTGTGGCTGTAATCAGCATTAACACCCTTAGCTCTGTTGACAGCCAGACAAAATCATTATTAGAAAATGAAGTCGCGTTAAAAGAGAAAGCCCTTGATATTGATGTGAAAATGCTTGAGGCAAGACGCTCTGAGAAAGATTTCTTCGCCCGTCTTGATTTATCGTATGTCGATAAAGTGAAAGTGGCGACCGATGGCGTAAAGAAAGACGCCGAGGACATAAAGAAGCTGGAAGTCCCCCAGGAAAGAAAGGATATGGCTGATAAAGCAATAATCCTTGTGGGAGATTACAACAAGCTGTTCCTTGAGGTCGCCGAGCTATACAAGACAAAAGGGCTTGATGAGAACTCGGGGCTACAGGGGGAAATGAGGACTGCGGTGAAAGCAGTGGAAACCGACATTAATAACCAGCAGGACACTCTTCTTCTATCTGACATGTTGACGTTAAGGCGAAACGAGAAGGACTACCTTATGAGGGGCGATCTATCGTACCAGAAGACCTTGCATGATAACGAGGAAAAAATGAAGAGCCATTTGGCCTCAAGCAAGCTGCCCCAGAACGTCAAGGACGATATTAATGCCAAGCTTGTTGTTTACACTGCAGCTTTTGACAAGATCGTGAATGTAAATACCCAGATTGCAACCAAAACAACCGAGTTCACGGATAAAGTCCACCAGATAGAACCCCTGGTTGACGAATTCCTGACCGATGCGAAAGAAGACGAAGCTGCAATGATAGCCGAAACCGACAAGATGAACACAACCGCAAAAACAACCGTAATAATCCTCTCGGTCATCGCAATAATATCCGGCATCGGAATCGGGCTTTATATCTCCCGCGCCATCACAAAGCCTGTGGACAACATGCTTCACGCGTCCAACAAGGTGGCTGAAGGCGACCTCACGGTGCATGTGAAGAGCGATTCGAAAGATGAAGTGGGCCAGCTTTCCCAGGCAATCCAGACAATGACCGACAGCTTAAAAGGCGTACTCGGAAAGGTTCAGGACTCAGCAATGAAGGTCTCTTCAACAGCCCAGGAACTTTCAGCATCGAGCGAGGAGATGAAAGCATCCACAGACCAGATATCAAGCACCACGCAGGATATAGCTACAGGTGTGAGCCAGCAGGCCTCCAAGATGACCGAAGTCAGCAGGGCCATGAAAGAGATGGCAGACAGCGTGCAGCAGGTCGCATCAAATTCACAGAAGGCTGCTGAAGGCGCAGATAAGGCGAATAAGACGGCCCAGGATGTGGGCAAGAAGTCGGATGAAGTATCCCGCAAGATGACAGAGATCAAGGCGACTGTTAATAATTCAGCTTCCGTGATAAGGGAACTTGACACCAAGTCACAAAAAATTGGCGAGATAATAGGCGCCATAACCAATATCGCGGACCAGACCAACCTCCTTGCACTGAATGCGGCCATAGAAGCGGCCCGCGCCGGGGAACACGGCAGGGGATTTGCTGTAGTTGCCGACGAGGTCAGGAAGCTTGCCGAGGAAGCAAGGGGCGCGGCGAACCAGATAACGGAACTCATAAAAGAAGTCCAGCAGGGTACAAAACAGGCTGTTGAGAGCATGGAGCAGGGCACGAAAACCGTCGGCGAAGGCGCAAAGAGCATCGAGGATACAGTATCGGCAATCGGCAGTATCGTCAAGGCCGCCGGGGAAGTTTCCACGATGGTGCAGGAGATAGCCGCCGCCGCTGAACAGCAGTCTGCATCGATTGAAGAGGTCACGGCCTCGGTGGAGGACGTATCCGCAATAAGCGAGGAATCCGCTGCAGGTACTGAACAGGCCTCTGCCGCTGCCGAAGAACAGGCAGCTTCAATGGAACAGCTCGTCAGGGCGGCGCAGGAACTGGCAGGTCTGGCCGAAGAATTGCAGACCGAAGTTGCGAGGTTCAACCTGGGAACATCAACGGCAATGAAAGTGGATGATATCTTAAAGCATGAACACAAACCTGTAATCGAGCATAAGTTGATAGAAAAGCATGAACCGAAGGTCGCAACGGTATTAAAGCATGCTGAAGAACATCCAAAGCTTGAACAGAAACATATGGTTGAGCATGAAGCGGCAAAGGTCGAAAAGAAACCAGCCGGAAAAGGCAGGACGGCGCGGAAGCAGGAACAGAAACCTGCTGTAAAACAGGAGCCGGTGCAGGAGAACGTTGCCGGATCCGATCTCCCTGACCTTGTCCTGAAATAGGAAGGCATTATATGGCAGAACAAAACCAGGAAGCTAAAACAGCAGCGGACGGCGAGCTCCAGCTCGTCGTCTTTACCATAGGCAGCGAGGAGTTCGGCGTCGAGATAATGAACGTGCAGGAGATTATCCGCATGACCAATATCACAAAGATCCCGCAGGCCCCGGGGTACATCAGGGGGATAATAAACCTGCGGGGCAGGATAATCGTTGTGATTAACCTGAATGTGATAATGGGCATGGAAAGTAAGGAACAGGATGAAAACACACGGATCATAGTCGCAAGTATCGGCGAGACTGTGATGGGATTCGTCGTTGATTCAGTAAGTGAGGTCATCAGGCTCCAGCAGAAGAACGTTGAACCTGCCCCGCCTGTGATCGCAAGCAGGATAGGCACCGAGTATGTCCTCGGTGTGGGCAAGCTGGATAACAGGCTTTTGATACTCCTCAATCTTGATAAAGTGCTTGGCGCAAAGGAACTGCACAGTATCCAGAGTATATCTACGGAAGCATCAGAAGCGGCTGCAACGTAACTAAACTTTATTTCTTTATTTTTTTTATTATTCACACTATTTTCACAAATTTGTATATATTATTGATATCAGAATTCATTGAAAACATAAATGAAATCCGTGAAAGGCAAAAAAGCAATAAATAAACTGTTAAGTACAATTACTTACTCCAGGAAAAGAGAAGATCTCCTCATATTCCTGATAGACGGACCAAAAACACTTGAAGATATCAGGACTTCGCTTAATGTGACATCATCAGGAATGATTCCTCAGATAAGGAAAATGGAGGAGCAAAATCTTGTCAGGCAGGAGGGTAAGACTTATGTCCTCACGGATACGGGAATGATAATAGCCGAAGCTTTCAATTCATTTATTAAGACAATAAACGTCATTGAAAAATATGAGGACTTCTGGACGACTCATGATATCAAAGCAATTCCGCCCGCTTTGTTAGAGAAAATTGGGGATTTAGGAAATTGCACGATTATCGAACACAGAATGGAAAACATATACGAACCTCACAGGGAATTTCTGGAAAATATTTTAAAGTCTAAAAAAATCAGGGGAGTATCTCCCGTAGTTCATCCGATGTATCCCGACTTCTTCTTGAAAATGGTTGAAAAAGGAAGCGACATTTCCCTTATATTTACAAGAAATGTATTCAACAAAGTAAAAAAAGAGTACGGCAGTTTACTTGCCCGGGGATTAAAATTCAAGAACGGCAGTCTCTATGTTTCGGATGAAGATATCAAACTTGCATTTGTTGCGACGGAAGTCTTTTTTTCACTATCCCTTTTCTTTAAAAAAGGGGGTTTTGATACAACCAAGGATATAATTAGCTTTGATAAATCTGCTATATTATGGGGAGAAAAACTTTTTAATTATTATAAAGAGCGCTCTGAGGAAATAAAAAAAATATGAACCCTCTGAGGCAGACAAGTGTAATGGATTCCCCATCTATCAGGAATTCCCGTATGAATTTTCTTTTTTTCGGCTCGGCATCTACAGCTATCGTGTAAAATAAAAGGCATATTATTCCGGTAGTAAGGCTATATAATAATATTATGGGTTCAAAAGCAATGAATCCCATCATAATCGCTAATAACATCACTGAATGTGACATTAGATGGAGCATCAGGAGAATAGATATTGTTTTTTTCTGGCCCAGTCGCACAGGTAAAGTTCTGATACCAGCCAGGGAGTCGCCTCTTACATCTTTGAAATCATATATTGTCGAATTTATGAAAACCTTATCGGCAAAAAAAAAATAAAAAATAATGAAGCCATATTGGCTGTTTTGCTTGCAGCAATTCCTGTGATTGAGACTCCCCAGGTCAGGGCTACCACCGTATTTTTCACTCCAAGACCGCCTTTAAGTTTTAAGTTCATGCCTCTGATTTTTATACCTTTACTGTACAGGTATCCGATTAAAAGTGGCAGGATGGGTACTATATATAGCTTCTTCATGAATAAAATGAGACTTCCAGTTATAAAAGCAATGAAGGATACAACAAGAACAACATTTTTTTTAGAACCAGCCAGTTCGATCTTATTTATTTCATCTTCTTTGGATTCAAGCGTTCTGTCAAGAGTATAAATCGTATATATTATAAGGCCCCCGGCAATATAAACACTGAAATTTGGCTCTGCCCCCAGGAAAAGAAAAGCTATATGCACCCTGAAAGCACCGGAAATGGCCACGAGGATGGAAGCTTTTAAAAGTTGCAGCGTAGGAATATGGAAGCCCATACTCTAACAAAAAAGGTAGCTAATTAATATTTTAAACGCTTTGAAATATTACACACCATTTAAAATATATATTTGTTTAATTCATTATCATGATTATGATATTAATTATTACATCATCACGCTATTCATTTTCTTATGAAAAACAGATGTGAATGATAAAACGGAGGATTAGATGGTAAAATGTAAAATGCGTCACACTTTCTTCACAAATCGGTTTATATTATGGAGAAAGCATTGAAAACAACAGCTTAAGAAGATATTAAAAAACGCTGTTTTGGTGAGAGAATTAAAAAAAGCATATAATATCAGGTTTTGCACCAGGTGCAGCCGTAGAGGGAACCAATAATTAGAGGTCGAACTAAATAATGAAGCTGAATATCGCAAAGTTAGGAAATATAAAAATAAAGACAAAGCTATTGATAACAATAGTAGCTGTCGTGTTGATACCCCTGATCGCCCTTGCGTTTTTTAGCACAAATCTCATAGACGAAGGCATAGGCGGGCAGGCGCAGACAAAGATAGTGGGAGACCTCGGGGCAGCCCATGAGATATATAGCGGCATGGAGAAGAAACTCCAGATGACGTCATATTTCGTGGCGAGCAAAGTGGACACACACACTTCCTCCAATTCCAGTATTTCAAATTATATCCAATCGGTTAAGAACCAGTATCCTTTCATAAGTACGATAATAGTTACTGATTCTTCGGGAAAAGTCATTGCAAGGAGCAATAATCCTTCGCAGAATGGAGAGAGCCTTGCATCCGACCCTTTCGTTGCCTCCGCACTCAAAGGTGAGGAAGCGTCTGCCTCTGCGATAGTTCAGGCAGATGAACTTGCCAGGGATAAACTGGATGAACAGGCAAGACTTGAACTCATCCCCACAGACGGGGCGATGCCCACGGACAAGAAGGTTGAAACATCGGGAATGATGATAAAAGCGTCCAGTCCGATATATTCGGACGGGAAGATTGCCGGAACCGTCGTGGTAGGACATCTCATAAACCGGGATTTCACCATAGTGGATGAAACCAAAAATGCGGTGAAGGTAGAGACCTCCACCATCTTCATGAACGACCTTCGTGTTTCCACAAATGTTAAGAAACTGGACGGGAACAGGGCGATAGGCACAAGGGTATCCATACCAATATACAATGCAGTCCTGCGCGATGGAAAAACCTACTACGGCCGGGCGTTCGTGGTCAATGCATGGTATGTTACAGGATATGAGCCCATATACGATATCGATAAAAATGTAATAGGTATACTTTATGTGGGAACGCCGGAGGCCCCTTTTGTTGATCTTAAGAAGAACGCACAGCAGAACATATTGCTGATAGGTGCAGTGAGCCTTGTTTTTGCCATGCTGCTCGGGCTTTTAATGTCAAACAAATTAATAAAACCGATATATAATCTTGTAAATGTTGCAGAAGAAATCGCCGATGGGAAACTGAAAGTAAAAATCCAGAATACATCCGGGGATGAAATCGGAACGTTATCAAACACTTTCCAGACAATGGCAAATGACCTGCAGGCCGTCATTGAGGACGTCAACAGTGTAGTGGGCGCGTTATCTGAGGGGGACTTAAGCAGGCAGATCCAGGTGAAAGCCAAAGGAGACTTCGAGAAGATTACCATAGGGATGAAGAAAATGCAGGATGATCTGCGGGCAGTTATTACGGAAGTTAACGATGTTCTGACCGCAATGTCAGAAGGGGACCTGACAAGGGAAGTCCGGGTAGAGGCAAAGGGAGAGTTCGGGAAGATAACTACCGGGATAAAAAACATGCAGAATAATCTGCATCAACTTATAACCGCATTAAAAAACGGTGCTGAAAAAGTGGCTGTTTCATCCAGGCAACTCTCAGCATCGAGTGAGGAAATGAGAAACGCCACCGGGCAAGTATCGGTTACAACACAGGATATCGCCAACGGCGTAAATCAGCAGGCTTCAAAGCTTGCTGAAATAAGCAAAGCCATGAGAGAGATGTCAAACAGCATCCAGCAAGTTTCAGTCAATTCACAGAAAGCTGCCGAAGGAGCGGACAAAGCCAATAAGACAGCAAAAGAAGTCGGCAGCATGTCAGGCGAGGTGCTAAACAAGATGGCTGAAATCAAGTCATCAGTAGATGATTCGGCTGCGGTAATAAAAGAGCTTGAAACCAAGTCACAGAAAATCGGAGAAATTATAGACGTAATCACCGGCATTGCAGACCAGACCAACCTTCTTGCCCTGAATGCCGCCATTGAAGCCGCCCGGGCCGGCGACCATGGCAGGGGTTTTGCCGTAGTGGCTGACGAGGTCAGAAAACTTGCGGAGGAATCAAGGAAAGCAGCGGGAACGATTACTGAATTGATAAAGGAGATACAGCACGGGACAAAACAGGCTGTTGAAAGCATGGACCGGGGCACAAAGAAGGTCGGCGAAGGCACAGGGACGGTGGAGGGTGCAGCCGCTGCAATAAAGGGTATCGTCAAAGCTTCCGAGGATGTTGCCACCATGATACAGGAGATTGCGGCTGCATCAGAACAACAGTCCGTGTCTGTGAGTGAAATCACATCATCGGTTGAGGAGGTATCTGCCATAAGTGAAGAATCTTCAGCAAGCACCCAGGAAGCCTCGGCCAGTGCAGAAGAACAGTCTGCCTCAATGGAACAGCTGGCAAAAGCAGCACAGGAACTGGCAGACCTGTCTGAAGAATTGAAGGCTGAAGTCGCTAAATTCAATCTTGGGAAAACAGTTTCCACAGTGAATCCCATTGATGAACAGCCCCGGCATGAAACAAAACCACCTGATCAAGATGAAGCTACGGGGAAGAAAGAACATAAGGCGGTATCAGATATAAAAGATATCAATGAACCCCCGAAGGATAAAAAGAAGGGTTCGGATGAAGAGGAAGTGGCCGGGCAGCAGGCTCATAAAAAGATATCGGATATACAGGGCGCTGAAGAACACCCAAAGCCCGAAAAGAAAACACAACCCAAGCGAAAAATGGTAAGGGAGCATGTGAAGAAACATGCTATCCCTGAAGACACGGGTAAAACGGAGCCCGTCAAACCCGGCGATAACAAGCCGGAGTAGAAAGAAAAACGTATGCTATCTAATATAAAAGACCTGTCTCTTGGCAGCAAATTAATCGGCGGATTCGCGCTGATAGGCATATTACTATTAATAGTAGGCGCAGTAAGCCTTACAGCCCTTAACTCCCAGGACGGGGAAATGGAACGTTTTATGGAGGACGACCTTTCATCCGCACAGATGGGGCTCAACATGCAAATAAAAATGCTTGAAGAAAGGCAATATGCACTGCAATTCAAGATGTTGCACGATGTAAACTCTGCGGATAAGGCTGTACAGTCAGGCACTGAAGTCAGGAAAATCGCAGAAGAAATAAAAAGAATGGATATCCCGCAGGAAAGGAAAGATATGGCTGACAGGGTCATACTCCTGTCGACCGAGTCTGAAAAACTTTTACTTGAGCATGTCGAGCTTGTCAGGGTAAAGGGTGTGGATGAGAACTCGGGACTACAGAATGAACTCGGGACTGCGGCGAATACGATAGAAGGTCTGATAAGGAGGCAGGGTGATGACCTGCTCCTTGCAGATATCCTGCAGCTAAGGCGGGACGAAAAGGACTACATGCTGCGCGGCGGCGATGAGTACCGGAATAAGTTCCACGATGATGAAAAGATACTTGCAACCGATATTTCGGCCAGCAAATTACCCCGGAAAGCCAGGGATGACATCAATGCCAAACTCCTTATATATACTTCGGCATTTGACAGGTTAGCAGACATAAACAACCGGATTGATTCCAAGTATGCCGAATTCGCATCGGTTATTGGCAATATTGAGCCGGTAGTGACTGAATTCCTCATAGATTTCGATGCCGACAAAACCGCAAAAATGAATGATATGGACAGGAATAATTCAGAAGCTGCAGTGATAGTGACTGCGCTGTCCATCCTGGCGATCGCTGCGGGGATTGGTATCGGGTATTATTTCTCACGTTCCATAACAAAACCCATGTGCGAAGTCGTAAGGGGTGCAAAAGACATTGCAGAAGGGAAACTGGAAATCAAGATGGTCGCTACATCAAAAGATGAAATCGGGACGCTATCTAACACTTTCCAGATTATGGCAAATGATCTTCATGAAGTAATCGGGGATGTGAACAAAGTGCTCGGCGCTTTATCCGAAGGCGACCTCGGGAGTGAAGTCCGGGTAAAAGCCAGGGGGGAATTTGAGAAGATAACCACCGGGATAAACAAAATGCAAAGCGATCTGCGAAGAATCGTCGAGGACATTAACAATGTGTTGGGCGCATTATCGCAGGGCGACCTGACAAAGCGCGTCCAGGTGGATGCCAGGGGCGATTTTGCAAAGATAACTGCAGGTATAAATAATATGCAGGAAAGCTTGAAGAAGCTTTTATTAACGATGAAAACCAGTGCTGAAAATGTGGCGCTTTCCTCCCAGGAATTATCAACATCAAGCAAAGAGATGAAATCTTTTACCGACCAGATATCCCTTACGACCCAGCATATCGCTGAGGGCGCAAGCCAGCAGGCGGTCAAGATGGGAGAGATCAACAAAGCCATGAAGCAAATGTCTGAGAGCGTGCAGCAGGTGTCAGTCAATTCGCAGAAAGCGGCAGAGGGCGCGGAGGCGGCCAATAAGACTGCCAAGGAAGTAGGCGTGATGTCAAGAGAGGTCGCGCAGAAAATGGCCGAAATCCAGACAACGGTTGATAATTCAGGAAAAGTAATAAAGGAGCTTGATGCGAAATCCCAGAGGATAGGCGAGATAATAGGCGTGATAACAACTATCGCCGACCAGACAAACATGCTTGCACTGAATGCGGCTATCGAGGCTGCCCGGGCCGGGAATCACGGCAGGGGCTTTGCAGTGGTGGCCGATGAAGTAAGGAAACTTGCGGAGGAATCGAGAACTTCGGCAAACCAGATCACAGAACTCGTAAAAGAAGTGCAGAAGGGAACAAAGCAGGCCGTTGAAAGCATGGAGAGAGGCACAAAAACCGTTAACGAAGGTGCCAGGACAATCGAGAATTCGGTCGCCTCCATTAACCGCATTGTCAAAGCAGCCGGGGAGGTCGCAGCTATGGTACAGGAGATCGCAGCAACCGCAGAAATACAATACGCATCAGTAGAAGAAGTCACGGTTTCGGTTGAAGATGTTTCACAAATAAGCGAA
>DATCUE010000054.1:0-43745 GCA_036567605.1 Candidatus Methanoperedens sp.
TGCGTTCAATTTTGGATTTACCTCTTCGATCCGCTGTAAGTATGCATTTACAACCTCCTCCGAAGATATTTCTTTGGCACGAATGGCCTTCGCGAGCTTGGTCGCTGATGAGCAGATTATTTTGTCCATGAGTTAACCCCAATATGAAATGGGGTTCTCATGGGTATAAATCTTTTTGCACCTTTTCATTTTTTTGATCAGGATAGTTAGACTATCGGTTCTCTGACTACCTATTTTCGCCGACGTATCTTGCACCTGAATTTCAGTTATTAAGAGGTTATTCTGGATTCTATCGCTTACGAGCATGAGAACACCTATCGTCTTCAGTAACTCCACACTGGAGGGTGTGGAGCATAAGGTTGATACTCATGGCGTTTGCATCGCTTTTGGTTACCATGGATTTTGATTAAGTGGGCATGGTGAAAAACAATATCTATGCTCATGTAAATATTAGAAGATGTCCAAAATCTTTATAATATCTTGAAAGAGTTAATTAAATGAAGCGACATGCCCGATAGAATAAAAGAAGAAACTGATAATCTGATTATTTTAGATGAAGATCGGCTTGGGAATTTTATTATATATTTATTGATTGCTTTTGGAATATTTTTTATCTTTCGTAATAGTTGCAACTTTTTACTATTAGGATCATTCTTGGCATTACTGTTTGTTTTTGGGGGATTAGGTAAATTATTGAATGATGAATCGATATCCATCGATAAAACACTTCAAAGCGTAGTAATCAAAAAACATCAAGATTTAAAATACATCCCTTTTAAGGATATAGAAGAAATAAGAATCACTCCAACTTTAAGTGATGACGATGGCATCTTGGTGGCCAGATCATGGAGTATATTTTTAAGTACAATTGATGGAGAATCTATAAAAATTTACAATGCAAAAAGACATTCAGATTTAGAGAGGATAGCAAAAAGAATTGGTGAAATAACAGACAAAAGAATACCTCATGATTATAATCCAATTACTGGTAGTTGGAGACATGACTTTGAAAACATAAGAGAAGATATTGAATTTGTTTACAGATCTTAATACAAAGTGCATTTACCGGATGTTTTAGGGTATTTATTATTAGAGGAACACATTTTTGCATAAAATCATAAATTTGAGGACTATTTAACTTCTGATGTTTAGTGCCCCAGATTTTAATATTAAAGAAGTTGTTTTATATCCATAACGACTTTGAGTATGAAAAAAATTTATTGTTTGCAGTCACGAACACCGGATTGAATTCCACTGCATCCCGGTGTGGGTACATGAGAATTCCTATCGTTCATTCGTTATTCTGGCTTTATCAATAAAGAGGGTACTAAAAAATAAGGCGAGGATGAATAGGATTGGAGTTCAAGCCTTTGTTGCATCCATTCCATAGCTGGGGCTAACTAAGATTATAGTTTTTAATAATTCAGATACAATTTTTGCACTCG
This sequence comes from Candidatus Methanoperedens sp., assembly GCA_036567605.1. GTDB lineage: Archaea > Halobacteriota > Methanosarcinia > Methanosarcinales > Methanoperedenaceae > Methanoperedens. The sequence goes on from DATCUE010000054.1 coordinate 1,446, forward strand.
GTGGATCCGGTGGATTTGAGAGCCCGCTGGTTTTGTCCATAAATCTCCTTAATTGTTCATCATTCCAAAACTCTTCAAGATCTGGTCTTTGTTGTAATATACTCGGCTTCAAACCTTGATAAAGTAATTGTCTTTGATAAATTTCCCAATCATCCGGATATAATTTTAAATGTGAGTAGAAGTTAGAAAAAGACATTTGAAAAATAAGCAATTTAGCAAGGAAAAAATCTTGTAACATCGGATCTAATCCATATTCTCGATTATCATCGTCAATATAAGTATAGGCACCACCTTTAATTATTTCTCTTAATAAGTAAAAACAATTAACAAATCTTTTAGTTTTACGTGGGTTAGTATCAAGACCAAATTCAATTAATTTCCAGATTTCTTCTGAATAGTCTGTTGTTTTAGCAACCCGCAATGCATCACGCAATTTGTTGAATGGTACAGGTGGCAGGAAAAAAGGTACTTGAATAATCTTATCAAGATAATCTCGCCCAGACATTTTAACTTTTTCACCGAATCGAAATTTGATTCCTTCTTCAACAATATAATGATCCATGCCTATAACAAAAACACATTTTGCATCTCCAATAAACAATTTCAGCGATTCAAGTACAGTGATAGCATTTTCTGGGAGACATCTATCAAGGTCATCGATAAAAACAATGAGTTTTCCGTTTTTCGTATATAAATTAACAATTTCTTCAAAATCTTTCTCAAAATGATTAACATGTCGATAATGTATTTCATCCTCTTTTACAATAACATCTTTTATATTCTCAACATTCTCTTCTGAAATTATACCGGCTGTTAGGGTTGATAAGCCCTTCTTAAGAAGTAACCAAGAAGTAGATTTAGCAAGCTCTTTAGCTTTGTTTTTCACTTTGTCTCTATCATCATCTTCAGCAATTCTATACAAAATAGTTTGAATCAAGGCGTTCCATAATTCTTCCTTCTTATCATATTTCCATGGGTTGAACCAAATGGTTTTTATATAATCATTCTTTTCAACTAATTCCTTGATCATTAGCATTAGGCTTGATTTACCAGTTCCCCATGCCCCAAATATTCCAACGCAAAAAGGTAATCTATTTGTTTCGAGAATTGCATTAGCGAGAACATCTGAGTACAGTTTAAAACCGAATCTATCCTCTGTGACTTTAGTAATTGGGTTATCTGTTAACAGTTCCATAGTGTCTCTTCCCTTCATTTCTCCAAAATTATAGTATCTAAGGATTTATAATCTTCCTAGTTAATCATTTCGGACAACAGCTATTAGAGAACCCTATATGTACTCGTATTCTGATCCACAATTTATTATATTGGTTTTAGTCAATCTTATGGATGTACACAACCCTATCGCGATCAGTCACGGTATACACCGGACAAATTGTCCCGGGCCTGTATATAGCGATTTCAGGATTATTCCCTCTTATATTCATATGTATTATGTGCCTGAATATACCTCAACTACATCCCACAATTCTTTTAATTGAAGGAATTCCTTTCTCAATATTCTGCTACTCTTTCCTTATGATCATCTTCGCTATCTAACTTATGGAATATCCAGAAAAATCCTCTGCATTTCTCCTCACTCCTTCACCCTCGACCCTCCCGGCGGCAGGAACATCGCAATCCTGTCGGGCGAAGCTATCGCCTTGATGAGCTTCTTGTCCTCGAACCTGTCGTTCAGCATCCTGTATATCTTCTTTGACAGGTCGTTCTGGTTAAACTCACCCGGCTCTATCTCAATAACGAACTGCGACTTCTTCTTCACTGCACTCACAGGGCCTCCGATAAGCCTTTTTTCCTCGTTGACCACAAGACCGACCGCAGCCCCCAGTAAAACATCATTGTAATAATTGCGCTTTCCCCGTATCACAAAAGCCCCTTTTGCCACGTACTCTCCCGGCTCTGGGGTCTTTGAGACCTGCTCGGGCAGCACCCAGTATGCGTCCCCGCCTGCCTGTCCCGATTTCCAGATACCGGAATAGGAGACTGTGAACTGCGCGGCCTCAAGCAGCGTAGTTTCGGGAACTTCCTTGCCTTCAGTCTTTATCACGACGGCGGGCGAGCCTGATACGTGGGCATGGAAGAATATATCCCTTTTCTCAAGATATTTCTTCACTATATCCTCGTTGCTCTGGGCATCCCTCCCCCCGACTACAAGGAAACCGTCCGAGGATACAAACCACCTGAACTGCTCGTACCATTTTTGTTTTGGCTTCGGGACTTTTCTTTTTACCTCAGGGGTCTGTTCTTTTTCCGTTAATTTCTTTGTCTCTTCTATGGCCGAAAGCGCGCCTTTTATCTTTGCAGATAGCTTTTTTGCTTTATCGTAATAAAGCTGGGAATTCTGGTGCACCGAAAGTCTTACATCAAGTTCAACTTCCCCATTATCAAGTGTCACCGCGATCGTTCCCTTGCTCGCATTGATGGACCTGATTGCCTTTGCTTCAGGCATATCTGATTTTTTCAATATCTCCCTGATGTCATCCCATGAATATCCCTTATCCCTGGCATCCCTGATCGCTTTCAAAATTCCCTCGCACATCTGGTAATGCGCGTATATCAGCTCACCCCTTCGAACCAGTTTCTCCTCATCATCCTTGAATTTGCCGAGTGCGAGCATCTGTTTTTGCAGGCGGTATTCATACAATCCTGTTTTTTTGGTTTGCATCTCTTTGCTTTCCTTTATTTCCCCGCCTTTTTCTTCAGCAGTTCCCTTCCTGAGATATTCATCCAGTGCTTCATTAAAAGTCCCAAAAAATTTCTTTTCGTTTTTCTCATATTGCGAGAGTGGAAAAGGCAGGACATCTATCGCGGCATTGTCTTTTAATACGATATGGGGCACCAGATCTGAACTCAGGGGCTTGAAAACTTCCTGCAGGGCATCCAGCACCCTCGTCGCATCCTTCAATGAAGATGCAGGCATGTTCTTTTCGATACCTGCTTTGAGGCATATCTCCTCGGCATACTGTCCTCCCAGGTTCATACGCGTAGCCATGGTTCTCACAACATCAGTATCGGATTTTGAGAACATGTCTTTTAGATCATCCAGCGTGGCCGTAGCCGGGCTGAGCTGTGCCTGGGGAAGCTCGTAGAGCTCACCCCGTATTACTTTGCGGTCCCTGAAGCTTATGGATTTTAATGGCAGGATTATCCGTTTTTCAGAATCCAGCAAAATGATATTTCCCCTGGAGAACAACTCGACAAGTAGGATTGTTTCATCCTCGCCCCGCTTGATTTGCAGTTCGATTATGCGGTCAAAGTCGTACTGGGAAATATCAGTTATCCTGCCGCCGCTTAAATATTTTCGAAGCAGCATGGGAAAAGACTGGGGGAACTTTGGCGCTACTTCGGGATATTTTGTCAGGTGAAAACGCCTGCCTGCCTCGATAACAAGATTGGTCCTGCCTTCTTTGAATATATGGAGCCCTATCCTGAACTCATCGGGTGAGTGCTGGTATATCTTTCCTATCTTTGCATCGAGAAGGCGGGGACGAAGCTCGTTAATGAGCGCAGCGACATCAACGCTTGACATTTCCTGTTTCATGCGAAGGGGTAATATGTTATATTGGTTGATTTAAGTTACTAATAAAAAATTGCGCAGGAAATTATTTTTACATGCGGCAACCAGAATTCCTATTTGCCCTGCCCGCCATGGCACATATCATAAAATTCACAGGTAATCATTTTGCATTTTTTCACTTTTACATTAAGAATACGGCAATAGATTGGGGTTTTTCGAAAACCGAGCCATCTCATATATTGTTCCAATTTTGAAGGCAGCCCGTTAGTCAAAACATCCACTCTCACTATTTGATTTCCATTTCCCGGAATTTAAATTTGTTGATTAATTGATTTTGACCGATAAGTTTAAATCTTATCATTATAATCATTATAATGAAGGTGAACTTCTAATGGTAACTAAATTGGTCAAATCCGCCACATCATCGTGGTGGGAAGAGAGACGCAGAATAATTGCAGGTTTTAAAAAGGTCAAGCCTGTCAGAACCAAAGCAAAACCAAAGAAAGTAAAGGCAAAAAAAGCAGCCAGACCAAAAAAAGTAAACAGGACAAAAAAGGTAGTTAAGGCAAAGAAGTCAAAGGCAAAGAAATCCAAGGCAAAAAGAACGAAGAAAGCCAGATGAGGTGCATGCTGATTTTTAATCGGCATTTTATCTGACATACCTTTCCAGGTATTCCGCTATTTTTTTCGTCACGTCCACGCCGCATGCTTCAAAAACGCCCTTCCCGGAGGGCGTTCCGTTAATTTCAATAACATAATCCTTCTCTCCTTCTATGATATCGATGCCGGCATAGGTTGTGCCTATCACCTGCGCAGTCTTTAAAGCCAGCCTTTCCTGCTCATCTGTCAATATGCAGGATTTTGCACTGCCTCCCTGGCTCAGATTATTTATCCAGCTTCCGGGAGGCGCTATCCTGTATATGGAACCTGCAACTTCATTATCCACCACAAATACTCTTATGTCCCTTCCGGGATTTGGTATGAATTCCTGCAGGTAGAGGAGGTTGTTTTTTCCAAGCAGCTCCCTGAGCTTCTTTATTCCCTCATCATTATTTTCTATGCGCTCAACGCCGATCCCTTTATATCCGAAAACAGGCTTCAACACAGCACATCCGAAGGCAGAGAGCGCTTTTATGGCTTCATCCAGATTATTGGTCACCAGTGTTCCGGGCGTATTGATGCCATTTCTCCTGAACAGATAGCTTGAGACGTACTTGTTCGCAGACCGCGCGATGGACTCAGGTGAATTGATTATCCTTATTCCGAGATCCTCAAGCTGGCAGAGGATGTCGAACCTGAAGGATATGTCATTGCTGGTGCTTGGCCCGAGGTCCCTCACAATGACAGCATCGAGTTCTGGCAGGTCGAGGTCACCTGCATATAACTTCTCTGACGGGATATCCGAAGTTGCTGCGCCGAAGTTGAATTTAATGGGCTGCATACCGATGTGCTGGACGGCGTTCCCCAGAGCAATTCCAGTCCAGTCGTCGGGGTCGGTTACTGCAATTCCGATTTTTTTCATGGTATTTCTCTTGATAACGATTTATTGATAATTATATGAAAAACGATAACCTGAATGACAAACATCAATCAAGAACGTAATATGCCCCTCTTCCTTTGCCTTCCAGTTTGATTATCTCAAACTTAACAAGTTTGGATAGTTCCTTATGTGCGGCCTGCCTTCTAATTTTAAACATCTTTGCTGAAATCATCATCATATAGCACGGGAAGGGCTAAAAACTTTTGTAAATTCCAGATACTTAAATCTCGATACAAGGCAATACAGGAAATTCACCACTTTTGGCGCCTCATCGATTATTACCCCATCGCTTGAAGCAACAATGTCCTTTGAATACTTCAAATCAAAATCTACGTGTCTTGAGGTCTTTGCATCTCCTTTAAACCCATAATAACTGATTTTTTCCCGCAGCATCTTTGCGAACAGGCCACTTTTGCTTATCTGTGAATCAAGGAGAAAACAAACCCGGGCAGGATTCTCTTTTTTTAAAAATTGCAGTATCAATTCAATGGCTTTTTCGGTATTCCCTGAGATTTTAAAATTCCTGAAAACACCCCTCGTATCCCTTATAACGCCGTCATCGCAAAGGTATGCCTTTTTATCAAGGATGCTTTCCATTCCGATAATAATATTATAGCCGTCAAAAATTATATTGTTGCCTTTTATGCTGTCACAGGGCAGGAACTTTGCCCGCCTTTTCTCAGAAACCATCCGTGAGAGGACTGTTCTTGATAAAATATGTCGTGCTCCTTCATCAAGCCCGTAATGATTGCAGACAAATGCGATTACACTTTTTTGCGGATAACCTCTGCCAAGAAGATACCTTATATCGACAGCAGCATCCTTAAAATTCATGCGTTTATCCTGAACCGCAAGATCGCGGCGATACTGCCAAGGGATTCAAGCTTCCTCCCGGGCTCGAACTCGGTGCTGAATACGACGATATTTCCCTGTGAACGCTCAACATCCCTTAAAAAATCATCTATAGAATCGCTTTCACGCTCTGTGCGCAACAGTTCATCTGTGATAAGCAGTGTCTCGATTGCGCCTAAACTTTGCGCATTCCTGACATCGGCCATGCCGTAAGCTGCTTTCCCGTTTATCGAGATCTCTTTCATTAATTCCTCGATAAGCTTTGCTTCCCTGCCGATCCTTGATTCCTGCATTATCCTGTCCACGGCCCCACGGCGCAGTACTTCCTGGAAACCCGATACACCGATGGATGAGGTATCCTCAAGAACCGTTTTTTTGGAAAGTTCAGGTTCTCTTGTTTTTATAAACTCCTGGAAATCCTCTTTCGTAAACCCCGGTCCTGCCAGTATCACAGCGTCAACTTTTTCGGCAGCCCATTTCAACTGTGACGCCAGTTCCCCGAAGAACTCATTGCGTTTATTGCCCTCACCTTTACCAAGAGACTGCCGCAGGCTTGAGGATTCCTCGACCCCGAACTGGCGAACGACCCCGATGCACGCCTCCCCCTCCTCGATCGTGGCAATAATCACTTTCGGTCGCCTGGATGCTATTTCAGCTTCTTTAATCCTTTCGAGCTGGTCGTTCTTCCATTTCTTGATTATTGAAAAATCGGTCCCCTCTTCGATATTCAGGGTATGGTACGCCCCGGCGTCCATTCCTTCAACGATAGTCCCATGCACCCGGAGGCGGTTTGAGAACTTATGGAACTCGACTTTCTCGACCTTTATCCCGAGGCGGACGGTTTTTTTATCTGCCTTTTCAGGCCTTATTTTATCGGTTGCGCCTTCTATCCTCCGTTTTGTGAATGCATATACCATGTCACCGGGCTCAAGTATGTATTTCAGATGCCAGAGATCGTCCAGCGACTCAGTGATAAGTGAAATCTCACCTTCATTGAATCTCAGTTCCTTTTTCAAGACCTTCATACTTCACCATAATTTACGCAGGAGATAAAAAAGAATCAGGATGAAAACAATTACGGATGTCCATATCAGAGGTTCAGGAAGATTATTCGGGTTTGGCGATGAACTGCTATTCCCGGGTTTTTGGGCATCTGAAGGTGTAATGCTTGCATTGGCAGGCAGAGGTTTATCGGGATCGATGAACTGGTAAACAGACATTGCTACAAGACTCTGTTCCATAGAACCGGAGTAAATTTTATTGATCTTGACAGAAAGAATTTTCCTTTTTGTCTTGTTGTATGTCAAATATCCGTAATCGCGTACGATCTCGCTTTTTACGATTGTGTCATTTTCTGATAGCTGGAGCCACACGGAACCATCGCTGCTTACGCTTTTGACAGTGAGGACATATCCCTGATCCAGCACCTTTGGCTCCCCGGTAGCAAGATAAAGGTCGGTATTGTTCAATAAAATATCATTAGCCGCCTGACCGATAGATGTTATAAATAATAAAGATAAAAATAAGGTTGATACATTTCTCAACATATTATTTTCATTGAGTCAGTACGCATGCTTATATATTTCCTTCGCATGTCAAAGCATCATGCCAGTTTCGGCCAGGTTGTGTTCAGGCAGGACCGCATTTGAAGTGACCACCAATATTAAAATGGATCTAATTGGAGCCAGCAGGAAGATTAAAACAAGGGTGGCAACAAAGCATATATTATTGATAAATTATAAAGGCGTGGAAATCTCGTTGTATCCAAGCGGCAGGATGATTATCAAAGCCAAAAGTAAAGAAGAATCGCTTGAAATCGCCCGGAACCTTCTGGATGAGCTTGGATTTGTTGAAATATGAACGACCAAAAATATGATATAATATTAAAAATAAACAGAAAAATATGAAGAGCTATCTAATAATATGGTTCAATAGCGAGGGCGGGAAGCCGTCAGAGATCAACCAGCGTCTCATGTCCCTCGGGTTTAAACCCATGCGCGGGACTCACGATTATGTCTACGAATGGAGTAAGAATGTAGATGTGGAGGAGATACTGCATTTTGGCGATAAAGTCCAGATGACACTTGCGGGATTGAACGTGATGTTCAAGCTTGAGAGTATTAACGCCTAATTTTATTTTTTATCAGGTTCTTTACCAGCCTTGTTATCGAAAACTATTAGGTAACATAAAACAACATAATTATTTACCTTATTACATCAGGTAATAAGGTGCATGCTGCGACGAGCCAGCAAGAAATCGACAGAAGAACCATACTGGATATATAAATACAGGCTTCCAGGGCGTAACTGCTCCATGACCAACCAAGGTCTAAAAGGAAGGTGGTTTGACTGGGATTTCTTCCATCAAGGAGTGCAATAAGAAAGCGCATGGAGCGCAATCTGCGGCGAAGACGACATAAAGTTTAGTGTTGCGAGGGTGCTGCAGGCCCGAAGGGGTCGGTTCGTCAACCCAGCCCTTTATTTTGATGATGCGTACTCAATGTTAAGCAAAGGATTTCTTTCATCCAACAGTCGGTATTCCCTCTGGTTACGGTTTCCTCTCTTTTCAAGCATATTGTCCCTGTACATCCTTGCCAGATAAGTCGATATCGTGCTAAGACCGATTTCACCGTAAACGTTCTCGTATCGCTTTTTTACATCAAGTGAAGAGAACCATGTTCTTGGATACTCAAATCGCAGGAACATTTCCAGACGTTCTTTTAATGTGAGCTGAGGGCCGGGTTCGCCTATACCTGAAGAATAGGATGGTTCCGTCTGCCCTGGTTTGATTCCTGCGGCCGACTGGATAAACCTGGTTGCGGATACGGTCATAAACTCACCTTCGAATTCGGCAAAAGCCTTTGTACCGTCGTCATTAGCCAGATAAATCTGGATATCATCGGCCTGGATCGAATTCAAGTAAGCGATTGCCATTTCGGCTGAATCAGGTCCCCTGTAATTCACGCTGCCCGTATTTTTTCCTTCGATTTCAAGCCGTATTTTCATAATACCTCAAAAAATTGTGCTGTTCACCCGCAAAGGGTGAACAGCGAGGCATCCGGATATCCCCTCCGATGTCTCATTTCTGGATGAAATATTGTGAACACTGTTATAAATGTATATTGTGTTATTTAAGCTTTTCAGTAGAAATAGAGGTTAATTAGACTTAAAGTCAAAAAATAATCGATAACAACTCTTATTCAATAAATACACATTATTAGAATCCTATTGGTTAATTAAATCCTATGTGATGACAATAAGAACTTTAAAGCTTATGTAGTATTCAGGATTATTTTTCCAGTAGAAATAAAGGGGTTGCTTTTTTTGGGCTAAAAACAGTTATTCACAGTTTTAGACAAAATCTATCCTTTCCTTATCAGGAAATGATAATGATCGCCTTCTTTAAAAAGCTTCAAAAACTGATGACCTGCCCTTTTGGCCCAGCGCGGAATATCCTGTACCGCAGCCGGATCGTCCGTGACCATCTCCAGCACCTGCCCGGTTTCAATTTTCTCCATTTCCTGCGTGGTATTGAATATCGGTACAGGACAATATAATCCGATACAATCCAGGACCCTGTCGGGTTTTATGTTTTCTTGTTCATTCATATTTCATCAACTTTTCACAATATCTTTTGTATTGGATGCAACTTCAACTTTCCGATACATTCAAATGCTTAAAAAAACATTAGTTGAAAATATGACAAAAAAGAAAGAAGGTAGCGGTCTCCAATCCTCGGCCGGTTTAATGAGGTATTATGATTCCGAGGAGACAGCGGTTTCAATAAATCCGAAAACAGTAATTATAATTGCAGTAGTTGTGGGGCTTGGTGTTCTTGTTTTGAACGCTTCCTACGGAAGATGGCCGCTGCCATAGTTATAATCCTGTTCTTAATCCTTCCATATGCAATACCCTTTTCCTGATAAGGGTTTCAGTACCTATATCATGCCTGCTGTAAAGACTGCCTTTTAAACCTGAAAGGCCAGCTTCTGCTTTTTTCTCAGCTTCTTTTATGGTTCCGGCGATTCCCAGGACTGCAACAGCCCTCGAACCCGTGGTATATATTTTATTATCCTTCTCATACACACTCGAATAAAAAAGAAGCGAATCCCGGACGTCCCTGACCATCACTTCAGAATCCCGAACAGGACTATCGGGATATCCTTCAGGCACGGCATACTTGCAGACGGTAGCCAGTTTTTTGAAAATGACATTCATTTCGCCAAGCGTACCGTTCACAATACCTGTGCATACATCAAGAAAATCATTATCAAGAAGCGGCAGGACGTTCATGGCTTCAGGATCTCCAAATCGCGCGTTGAACTCGATGACCGAAATACCTTTTTTTGTGGCCATGAACTGCCCATAAAGGACTCCCTGGTAAGGAATCCCTGTTTCCTTCCTTATTGCCTGAACGGTGTCGCTCATTATCTTTTTTGCCTCAATATAATCCGACTCTTTCATGAATGGGAGTATATCTTTTGAATCATTATACGAGCCCATCCCTCCCGTGTTCGGCCCCTTATCCCCCTCGTACGCCCGCTTGTGATCCTGGACGGCCGGGGCAAAAGCAAGTCTGCCTCCGTCCACGAACGCCTGTACCGTGAACTCTTCGCCGATAAGCCTCTCTTCGATGACGAGGTCGTCATTTTTAAGCACTTCCTTTGCATAGCTTTTCGCGCCCTCAGCATCGAAATGATCCCCCATCACTTTCACGCCTTTACCCCCTGTCAGCCCCGCAGGTTTTATAACAACGTCTTTCAATTCATCGATATATTCATCAGTCCCATGCCCGCCTTTCCTGAACACCCTGAAATCAGGGAGTCCCGCAATGCCATATTTCTTCATGAAATCGCGCGTCCAGGCCTTGTCAAATTCTATCTGCGCCGCAAGCCTTCGCGGCCCCACGACCGGGATACCGGCATCCCACAGCTTATCAGGAATGCCTGCCGCAAGCGGTGCCTCAGGGCCGATGACTGCAAGCTCTATCCTGTTCCTGACTGCAAAATCAACTATCGACGGGTCTGTCTCCTTTGTGAGGAGAATATCTTTACACAGGCGCGCTATACCGGGATTTTTCTTGCTCATCGCGGCATAAAGCTCTGGGTTTTTTTTGCTGCGGGCGATTGCTTCCGCAATGGCGTGTTCCCGTCCACCGCCTCCGACTAATAGGACCTTCATGGTTTATTCCAAGATGCCTGCGGGAATAAAAATGTTCTGGTTTTAATAACCATCAGAACAACATGGTATTTGTGCAGTTTCGGAAAGTGATCCATATAGGTGGCGTCCTGATACCGGTAGTTGCTGGTATCATTGGAAAAACACAGACCCTGGTTCTTGGTCTTCTTGCTCTTTGTATTTATCTTGCTCTTGAATTCTTAAAACCAAAAATAAGCCCGGACCTTCTTTCCCTTGTTTACAGGGAAAATGAACTGAAAGGTTTTTCTATAGAGCCTTTATCCTATTTTTTTTCAGTCCTTTCGCTTCTATTCCTTTCTTATTTCGTAGATGAGAAAATATGCTATGCGGCGATCGCCATCCTTGCCGCAGGGGACGGATTCGCTGGCGTGATGGGAAGAAAATACGGGAAACACCGGTTCAAGTTCAATAAAAACAAATCCTGGGAAGGCTCATTATCAGGCTTCGGAGCGGCATCACTGGTTGGATTTTATTTTGCAGGGCCCATAGCGATTGTCGGGAGTTTTTTCGGAATGATGGCAGGAGCAATCAATAAGCAGGATAATATCGCAGTACCGTATGCGGCATTAATCGCGATGTTTTCAATCCAATATGCCGCTGGCCTTGTTTGAAGATTTTCCGAAGAAAATAAGTATCTTCATCCTCCTTATGTGGCATGATGAAACTCGATCTTGATAACGCAGATGCATACCTTATGGTCAGCGAAAGCGAACACAATGCCGACATGTATTACGCCTCCGGCTTTTTAGCTTACGATTCCTTCATTTATCTCAATTCAGGAAGCGAAAAACTCCTTGTCTCGGATATGGAACTCGGGAGGGCAAAAAAAGAATCAAAAATAAAAGATGTTATCCCCACCTCCAGGTTCGGGATAATGGAGAAAATAAGGAAGCTTGCGGATGCGGATTCGGCTTATTGCGAAATGATAATTGAATTCCTGCACTCAGAAAACTTAAAACGCATTGCTGTGCCCTATTATTTTCCTGTCCATCTCGCTGACTGCATGAGAAAAAGTGGTTTAGAGATAATTCCCGTAAAAAGCCCTTTTCGCGAAATGCGCGAAGTAAAAAAAGAATACGAAATCGCCGCCATCGAGAAGGCACAGAGGGCAGGGGAGAAAGCGCTGGGGGAAGGTATTGGCGCCATAAAAAATGCAATCATCAGGAACGGCATGCTTTATCGGGGGGATTCGCCCCTGAAGGCAGAGGACGTGAGGGCAATAATAGAAAGATCGCTCATGGGCGAGGGATGCGAGGCGCCGGATATAATTATCGCCTGCGGGAAAGGAAGCTCTGATCCGCACTGGAAGGGAGAAGGAGTGTTGCTGGCAGATGAACCTGTAGTTATCGACATGGTACCGCGTTCAAAAAAAGAGAGGTATTATTCAGATATGACAAGGACAGTTGTGCGCGGGGCGCCGGGGGATAAGTTAAAAGACATGTACTCGGCTGTTCATGATTCACAGTCTGCCGCCATAAAGACAATAAAAGCAGGTGTTACAGGCAGTGATATCCACAACATCGTATGCGATGTGCTTGAAGAGCGGGGTTATGAGACGGGAAGGGGCAGAACCGGGGAACTCACTGAAGGTTTTATCCACTCGACAGGGCACGGCGTAGGGCTTGATATACATGAGGGCCCGAGCCTGGGCGAGAATGGGAAGGAATTAAAAGCAGGCTGCGTGGTTACGGTCGAGCCAGGCCTCTATTACAAAAACGCTGGCGGAGTAAGGCTTGAGGATGTCGTGGTCGTGACAACGAGCGGATGCAAGAATTTAACTATGTTCGGGAAGAATCTGGTGCTGAAATGAAAGAGAAAGAAGAAATAATCGAAAAATACCGGAAGGCAGGAAAAATTCTTTCTGAAGTACGTGCCGAATCGGTAAAAAAAGTGGAAGTGGGCGCAAGCCTTCTTTCTGTTGCTGAGTTCACAGAGAACCTGATACGGGAGAAGGGAGGAGAGCCCGCTTTTCCCGTCAATATATCAAGAAATGATGAGGCGGCACATTCGACCCCGGCTTTTAATGACAGATCGGTTTTCGGAGAAGACATGGTGAAGCTGGATATCGGTGTGCACATCGACGGCTATATCGCGGATACTGCTGTGACCGTTGATCTTTCAGGAAATCCGGAACTTGTAAAAGCATCCGAGTCCGCTCTTGCAGAGGCCATAAAATTCATCCACGCGGAGGTTAATACATCCGACATAGGAGCAGTCATAGAGGATACCATAAGTTCATTCGGATATAAGCCCGTAGGTAATCTCACGGGACATGGTCTTGCGCAATACATCCAGCATGCTCCCCCCGCAATACCCAACAGGAGGATGCCTCACGGGATTGTTCTTGAGGAGGGAGATATAGTCGCGATAGAACCGTTCGCAACAGATGGAGCGGGAAGAATACATGATGCAGGGAACGCCGAAATATATCATCTTTTATCACCAAGACCTGTGCGTCATCCGTCTGCGAGGGCATTATTGCAGAAGATAGAGAAGTATAAGACACTGCCATTTGCGAAAAGATGGCTCGGTGACAACATTGATTTTGCGATGGTGCAGCTTGTCAAAGCGAATATCATCCAGCCGTATCCCATACTGAAGGAGATTAAAGGAGGGCTCATCTCCCAGGCTGAACATACCATTATGGTCACAGCAGACGGCTGTGAGGTTATAACGTTATGAGATTTTTTTGGGTTTTCGCCTTGATAGCCATTACAGTTGGGGCCGTTGATGCCGCCGACATATGGACCAATAACATAACGGTGAATGAATATAACATGACATGGGGTTATACAGAAACTTTTACAAGTAACGATTCGATTTTATACAGATTTTACATCGACAAAGAACTTGGAAATAATGACAGTTTTATCAATGCGTGGGAGGTACTGAAGGCTGACAAGGAGATGCGTAAAAAGCTTCGAAGCCTGATCGACATGGAACATGATGTAAAGATTAACAATGATGTTGCAGGGGTGGAAGTGATCGATATAAATTCAACCTTATCGCCTGAACTTCTCGGAAAAACCCATAATGTCGATGCGGTCGTGAACAGATATGATGTCACATACAGGTTTAGGGACAGTATTCTGAACGCAAGCAGTATATGGTTCCTGGGGCAGGCAAACACATCTATTACAATTGTCCTCCCCGAGGGTGTTGACGTTGCAGATATTGGCGGTATGTCAAATGTCTCAAAAAACATTACTGACCATACAGAGATCTCCGGATTTTTCAAAGGCATATCTTTTGGAAGGGGAGAAATAATGCTCAGCCTGGAAAAGAATACATCTGTGAAGTTGCCCGAGATAAATATAACTTCAACTGCAGGAACGGATAATCTCACTGAAGGCAATGTTTCAAAACCACTGGTGGAAACGATATCCAGAATCAGGGATGCAAGTATACTGGCTGTCGGGGCTATAATAATCATATTAGTATACATTTTCAAGGTAAAGAGAAAATAGCCGGCACTTTTTTATTTGTGCCCCATGAGATTTCAAATGACCAGGGATAAATACACAATTAAATTCTCAAGACCTGTCGTTTCAAACAGCGAAGGCATGCAGCTTGCCACACCCGAGATTGTCGCGAAATATATAGCAAAAAGGTTAAAAACAAATACGATTGCCGATCTTGGATGCGGGATAGGCGGCCAGGTCATTTTCTTTGCAAAAGCATGCAAAAAAGTATATGCAGTTGAGAGGAATCCTGAGAAACTTGAATATGCAAGAAAGAACTGCGCCCTCTACGGTGTTGATAACGTTGAATTCATCCTTGGCGATGCGTTATCCGAAAGTATCAAAAAGAAAGTATCCGATGCCGACATAATCTTTTCAGACCCGGCCCGTCCTTTATCAGAAAGAGAGAGGACACTGGAGCACCTTGAACCGCCGATTACAGAAATATTAAAAATCTATTCAGACGTCACAGAGGAACTTGCATTCCATGCCCCGCCACAGATGCCGCCTGAGCGGATCGTCCTTGATTGCGAACGTGAGTACCTGTCTTTGAACGGCCAGTTGAACAGGCTGACACTGTATTTTGGCGCTCTCAAGGAATGCGAATGTAGCGCCGTTGTTATTCCGGGTGAAGAACGACTATATTCATCGAATGCGCCTGATATGCCTGATATTAAAGAAGGGCCCCTCGGAGTTTATGTTTATGAACCTGAACCTTCTGTCGTGAAAGCAAACCTTCTCGGTGAGCTTGCGCAAAAAATAGCAACCTCAGGCAATGATATTTTTTTATACATGAGTGATGAGAGGCGCACCCTTTTAACCTCTTCCGGACTGATCGATTCTCCTTTTTTTAAAGATAGATACCTTGTTCTTGGAAAGACAGTTATGGATATTTCAAAGATAAAAGAGATTATAAGATCAGAAAATGCCGGAAAAGTCGTTCTCAGATTTGACATCCCGCCTGAAGAATACTGGGAAATCAGGACAAAGCTTGAGAAAGGTTTATCAGGCAGCAGGACACTTCATATTTTCGGGTTTGGTAATGAGGTCGTAGTGTGCGAGAAAATCAAAAGTTAATTCTTGACTTAACATTTATCTATAATAGCAGATATGAAACGAACAAATCCCGGAGTTTAACAAAATGGCCGAATCAGAAGCACATAAGAAGTACGAATTCAAAAGGACGCTTGAAGCGCTCCGTGATAAACACGGCAGAGGTACGGAACTCATCTCGCTTTATATCCCCCATGATAAACAGGTGCATGAGGTTTCGAGCCAACTAAGGGAAGAATTCGGCCAGGCGTCGAACATCAAATCGAGAGTGACAAGACAGAATGTTACAGGTGCTATCGAATCACTGCTATCAAGGCTTAAACTCATACCCAGGGCGCCGGAGAACGGCGTCGTGATCTTTTGCGGGGCTGTGGATATCGGCGCCAACAAGACTGATATGCAGACATTCATTATCGAACCGCCTGAGCCCATTACTTCTTATAAGTACCATTGCGATTCGTCTTTCCTACTTACGCCTCTTGAGGAGATGCTCCATGAGAAAAAGACTTACGGTCTTATCGTTCTTGACAGGCGGGAGGCTACTATCGGTTTATTGCGCGGGAAACATATCGAGCCAATGGCGCATCTTACTTCCACCGTCCCTGGCAAACAGCGAAAAGGGGGCCAGAGTTCGCACAGGTTCCAGCAGCTTCGCCTTATTGCGATCAACGAATTTTATACCCGGATAGGTGAGGCGGCAAATGAGGTTTTTCTCGGCGTTGACCAGAAGGACCTCGTAGGTGTTTTCATAGGCGGGCCGTCTCCCACGAAGGAAGAGTTCGAAAGCGGCGGTTTCCTGCACCATGAGATACAGAAAAAAGTGCTTGATCTATTTGATGTGGCATATACAGACGAATCAGGCCTGTATGAGCTGTTCGACAAGCTCGGTGATGCACTGCAGGATGTTGAGGTCATACAGGAGAAAAAATATATGGAGCGTTTCCTGAAGGAGCTTGTAAGCGATACAGGCCTTGCTTCTTACGGGGAGGAGCAGGTCAGGAAGAACCTTGAAATGGGTTCTGTTGATACCCTTTTGCTTTCGGATGAGCTCAGGAAGCTTCGCCTGACCATTAAATGCAACAACTGCGGTTTTGAAGAGAAAAAAACCATAACGAAAAAAGCGGGGGATGAGGAATACAAGCCCGGTAACTGCAAGCAGTGCGGGTCAGGACTTGTAATCCAGGAGTCCGTCGATATAGTGGATGAGCTTTCGACCCTTGCCGATCAGATGGGCACGAATACTGTCTTCATTTCGAATGACTTTGAGGAAGGCAACCAGCTTTTTACTGCATTTGGAGGCATAGGGGCGATACTGAGGTTCAAGACAGGGATATAAGCTAAAATTTTCTCTTGTTAATTGAATAATTGATTTTCAGATCTATTGTCAGGCCGTTGATGGTCTCTTCAGAGTCGCAAAGCATCTCTTTTATGTTTGTATTCTCGATGAATTTATTGACATGTTCTTTTAACTTCATGAAGCGGACATATTCTTCGACCGTGAGCTGGTTCTCGTTTGTTGTTTCTATGGAAATTGTACTCATTTTCCTCAAAAATGGGTTATATGTGCCACCTGGCAAAATAAGTGTTGTTTGAACTGATGAAAAATTTTTATTGTAAAAATAAGCAAAACTTAAAAGAACTAAACAAACCAATAAATCAAAAATTCATGTCTTCCCTTAAATTTCGCGTTGTCCTCGTAGAACCTCTATATAGCGGCAATGTCGGCTCGGTCGCCCGCGTGATGAAGAACTTTGGTTTTAATGAGCTTGTTCTTTTGAATCCCTGCGATCTTGATAACGCCGCGAGGTTGATGTCTGTGCATGCGTATGACATTGTAGAGAACGCAAGGATTGAATTTTCTCTAAAAGACGCCGTGAATGGGTCAAATATCATCGTGGGAATGACCGGGCTTCCTGGAAGGACGGATAATAAACATGTGAGGATGCCCTTCATCTCCCCGCGAAAACTCAAGGAAAAACTGGCAGGCAAAAGCGGTGTGATCTCGCTGCTTTTCGGGAGGGAGGATGACGGTCTCCTGAATGAAGAGCTTGAGATGTGCGATATCATCGTAAACATCCCTACAAGCCAGGTTTATCCCAGCATGAATCTTTCCCATGCAGTCGCGGTCGTGCTTTATGAACTCAGCGACCTGGACGGGGGGAAAACTTATTTATCAGACCATTTTGACATCGAGCTTTTATATGAGCACATCGATGAGGTGCTCAACGATATAGAGTATAAAGAACATAAAGAAGACAAGACAAGGCTTATGCTCAGGAGAATATTAGGGCGGGCCGAACTGACAGGGCGCGAAGTCCAGACCCTTCGGGGCATTCTGCGCCGCATCCAGTGGAAACTGAAAACAGGTGAATATGCAAAACCCGATTAAATTAGTGCTGAGCTGCTTCCTCGGGCCAAAACCAAGAATAGCCGAGAGCCTGCCCATCCGCCCGGCCGAACTCAAAGGGGATCCAAGGATGGCCGAGGTCATCCAGTTCTTCATAGTGGCATCAGTCGAAGTCGGGAATACAACCACAAAATGCATCCTTACGGCAACGAACATGAAGGACGGGCGCACAAGGCTCCTTAACAAGACAGTGAAGATGACCCGTGATGTAAGGAAGCCCAAGCCGAATGAGAGGATATTCGGGACGACGCTGAGCGGCGTGTCGCTCACAAGGGAATCGATAGCCGAATTGGTCAGGGATACGCTTCTTGAAGCCCATGGGGCGGCCAACCTTGATATCACCACTGATCTTGATTTTGCCGTGAGGTCAACAGGCGTTGTTGCAGGATTCTCTTCGCCGCATGAAGTCGGCGAGTTCATCAAAGCCCTTGCAGACGGCTGCTTGCTTGCAGGCATTCCGCCAAAAAAGATGGTGCCTGCGATGTCTATAGAAAATGTGCCTGTGAGATTTAAGAATCATACGCTTATCGATAAGATAGTGTTCACCGGGGCTGTGGGCGGCGTTCTTCCTCCTGTTGGCTCGACCGGGGTTGAGATAGTCGCAAACGAAATGGAAGGTGAACTTTCAACCGCAGGCATAAAAGAGGGTGCGAAATGGGCAGGTGTGGATTTCAGGAATCCAGTTTTCTCAATGGACTTCGGGACTACGCTGAAAGGAAGGATAACAAATAGCGATATTCCATATGCAAAGACCATCGCCAATCTTTGCGGTTATGCGGGTGCTGTCCCGGATGCGGTCATAAAAGGCACGGGTCTTGTTGATAAAAGATATGGCGCGGCTCTTGATCTGTATAAGGATAATAAAGAACGCACGGTATGGCTCACAAAAAGCGGAGTAATAAAAAAATATGCGAATGCGATCAATTCGCTAATATCCATTGAAATAGTTCCCGAAGACAGGGACAGGTATGGCAGTGTGCCTGTTGACCCCGCGGCTGCAAAGGATATCGGTGTTATACTTATCGGGTGCGATGTTGGTATGAACGGAAGTCTTATGCCACAACTCAGCGACATAGGAGCAGAAATTTATTTAAAACACGGCCTGAAAACAATGTTTGCCACTCTTGACCTCGTATCTGCCATGATGGTTATGCGCCTCGTGAAACTCGGTATTGATAGGGGACTTGTTACAGGGAAAACTTCCATCGGGTTGACGGGAAGGGCAACCATAACCGGATGCAAACCGTACCTGATATTGAAAAACATCAAAAAGCTCGGGATTTATAAAGAACCCAAAGACATGGTAGTGTTCGTGGACGACGGGCTTGCAAGGGGCGCCGCCGTGATGGCGCGCTGCATGAACTCGATGGGCGTCCCGAAAAATCCGATAGGAGGAATACGGGGCGGCGGGTGTGTATTGAGCCAGCGTATCGAATATTACAAGAGATCAAAAGAGAGGAACCAGAATTGAAAGCGCTTTTAATGATGGGATGCCCCGAACTGCCTGTACAGACAGCAGCTGGATTATATATCGCGAACAAATTGAATAATGAAGGATTTGAGGTCACCATTGCAGGTAATAAAGCCGCAATGAGCCTGCTTCTTAATTCCGACCCCCAGAAGCATTATATCAGGAAGATCATGGACCTTGACAGGTGTATCGGCGCGCTTGCAGAAAAGAAAATGGAGCCAGACCTGTGCTTTGTGTTCATACACAGCGATAGCGGGATATCATACCTGGCAACTGTCAAATCCCTCTCAAAAGCAAAGACAGTGGCTGTCATTTTCGGAAAAGATATCGAGCCTCTTATCGAGGCAAGCGGAGATTCCATCATCATAGCTGCAAAGGCCGTACATAACCCAACGCCTCTGAGGGCGCAAATCGACGGGGTGAAATCATGGGCTGCATTGACGAGATGAATTATGAGATACTGCTTCCCAATAGCTCTTTTAAGGAATGCGCGGATTTTATAAAGAAGAATTTTAAAGAGGTTTATTATGTGGAGGCGGGTTTTAAGATCTTTGATAATTATCTTGTGGGAGTTCCACCGATTCCGATAGCTGTGGAGGGGGAGGATGTTATTCTGCCGTATGTGAAGCCGTGCCACGGGTGTTTCGTGCTGCGGATACCGGGGAAGGAGGAGGCGGGGAGGATGAGAGGAAACTAACGAATTGATTGTTGCTATTAGTTTTAAAATTCGTGCTTATATATAGAAAATTTAATTTGTATATTTTCAAATTTCTTTTGAATATTCCTCAATACCTTTCTTAAGTATTTCATGAATTATTTTTATTTTTGTTTTCTTATCCTTTCTATCTAATAATGTCGATAGCATTGCAACCATTGAATCATTCAGGATTATATTGTGAAGTATCTCTTCATGGCACTCGTAACAGAATACCATTGAACTCGATGGATTATCGATATGGAATATTTTCTGAATCTCATCATTTGTGAAGTACTTTTTAAGTCTTTTGGGGAATATATGATGGCGACTGAGATGGGTTAATCCTTCACTGGTTCCATATGCATAACCCAGATTTCCTTCTTTCAGTGGTGTTTTACATAGTTGACAAACTATCATATGACTTCCATTTTGTAATAACACACTATTTCTATTTCTTATTTGTATGAAAAATCCTAATTCTATTTAAGACTTTATATCTCTGTATCTCTGCATACAACTTTACAACTCAGTTGCACATCTCCACATTGCGCGCATAATCCCTTTTAGTCCTACCAGCGCCTACTCTTTCAATATTCCCATCCCCAGCAGGGCCTCGATGGCGAATATCTGTAGCTTCGCTGCAATAATCTATTTAATAACTCTGAAATGCTATTCGTATGCGACATGGTCACATAAAAAATATATACCATGTCACATATGACCAAAGAAAAACGGATTTAAGTCCTATAAATCATAATTTGCATAGATGTGTTTTCATCATCTGTATACCTTGTCATGGTGCTCCAGGTCAAGAAAACGAACAGCATCGCCTTCGATTTTGAATATAAGGACAAAGGACTTGGCGATATGAACCCTGCGTATGTTTTTCATATCATTTCTAAGGGGCTTGTAATGTTCAGGATCCATTACAATCTCTTCAATCTTCTTCATGCAAATTTCGTAACGTTTCCTATCTTTTTTATACAGCCAGCCGAGCGTTTCTTTTAGCTTCTCTTCTATGAGAATTTCGTGCATTAAACCATCATGCCTGCTCGAAGGACTCTATGGACTTTCTCAGTTCATCAACGTTTTTGAAAGAAAGAAATTTTCCCTTTTTTTCTATTTCTTGCAGCTTTTTAACATATTCTGGCTGAAGTTCATGAATATCCCCGCTTATCGCATCCACTTCCTCCTCAATTATGCTCACTTTTCGCTTGATAAAAGCGAGGTCACTCTGTATCTGTCGTAAAATGTTGATTTCCGTCATTTCGCTGTGCATTTCTTCTGTTTCCATAGTTTCCAAACATAACTTATGCATGATTATTTAAATAGATGTCGCAGAATAGCAGAATAGACAAGCACTCATAGGATGTATATAATTTCGTCTGTAAGCGACTTTTTTTGATTATCGTCAAACGAAGTCAGGGGATAAAACAAAAACTGATATATTTATATATCACATGATACAAAATTATATCATATGCTACAAGAATATACCACCTATCGCATCCTCACATTATTCTTTGACCAGCCCACAAGGTACTTTCAATTAAGGGAGATCTCAAGGATTCTCAAACTCGGAATGCCATCGGTGATAAATCACATAAAGAAACTTGAAAAAGAAGGCCTGATCAAAAAAGAGAAAAGAGGGGTCTATGAGAGCTATGTTTCGGAAAGAAATGACCTGTACAGGACGTACAAGAGAAACGACATCTTGCTTAGAATGCATGAATCCGGACTGGTCGATTTTCTTGCGGATGAATTTATGCCCGATGCAATAGTGCTTTTTGGCTCATGCGCTCGTGGCGAGGATATAGAAACAAGCGACGTGGACTTGATGTTGGTCTCACAGGAAAAAGAAGTTAATCTGAAAAAATTTGAATCTGTGCTCAAAAGGAAAATATCGCTTCATTTTGAAGAAAATATTTCAGAAATTCCGAAAGAATTATTAAACAACACAGTCAATGGCGTAGTAATCTACGGATATCTTACGGTGTTCCAATGAAATCATGGAAGGAATTGCAGGAAGAGGTCAGGCTCTGATGGCAATAGACGGTTATAAAACGTTGAGCCATGAAGTGCTTATAGCGTACTTAAGGGATTTCTATCCGCAGTTCTCCGATGCGCAAATCATACTTGCGGATAATCTGAGGCAGACAAGAAACAAAATCGCCTACAGAGGATTTTTCGTTTCCCCTGACTTTGTTGAAAGAAACGAAGCAAAAATGAGGGAACTTGCAATCAAAACAATAACCGTTTTGAAAGAAAAATTGGAGAAATAGCAGTTGCGAAATCCTTATCCTTCTTTGCATGACCGCCATCCACACAAAACCGCGCTCCGCTGAAAAAGTCAAAATGTTCATCGAGATAGCAAAGTCGAGATAGCAAAGCTCAGAGTAAAAGAGGGAGTAATTTTTGAAGGGATTAAAATAAAAGAGATCCTACCCTGGAGAAATTGAGCACCAAATTCAGGATTTCATGCGCTCTTGGGTAAGAACGGCACAAGCCAGTCAAGGAACGAGTTCATGCTTCTTGTCTGCAGGTAGAGCGTCCCTGTTCCTGTAAACTCAGCCACAAGCCCTTCGCCGCTGAACAGTGTTGATTTAAGGCCGCCTATTCTTTTAACACTGTAATCAAGCCCTTCCGTGAATGCCACCATATGCCCCGTGTCGATAGTGAACTTCTCACCTTTTAATTTGACTTCATGAATGGCGCCGAAGCTTGAGATAAAAGCATCGCCTGTTCCACTCATTTTGAGGAGGAACAAACCCTCGCGCGAAAAAAAGGATTTTGCCCCGCCCCACTTCGTATCAAGGCTGAGTTCAGGAGATGATGCTATGTAGCTGCCGCTCTGGATAAATAACGTCTGGCCATTCAGCCTGTGATGTGCGATGTCGCCCTGGTACGGCGGCGCAAGCCCTAATACACCCTTTGAGCCGGCGGTAAAAGTATTGGTGAAGAAACTCTCGCCTCCGAGCAATCCGCGGGTGAGCGCGCCGAATACCCCGCCTTTTGCTTTTGTTGCGATATCGATCCCGGGAGACATGTAAACCATAGCTCCTGATTCTGCTTCAATGCGTTCCCCTGCTTCCAGCTTTACCTCAAGAAGGGTATAGGCCGGCTTGTACATGATTTCGTGCTGCATAGGAGCATAGATTGGCAAGCTTGATTATAAATGTGGCGGTTATGTCTGAACGACAACTGTTTAAGCACTGACCACCAACATAAAATATGTTCGTTAAATAACGAACAAGATAAGCGGGTTCATTTCTTCAACGATACCACCCACTCCCCTTTCCCGCTTATCTTACTTCTTGTTGACTTAGATTATTGTAGATTTGAGGATTTCAAGTATCGTTTTTATGATTATTTATGAGAGAGGGAAAATCTCCCAGATCAAACACAGTAAAGCCTCTATCTCTCAATTCTTCTTTTCGTTCAATCTTCTTAGCAATGATTCCGAAATATTCCTTTCTATCCGTTTTATTCCAATCGACGAATGTTGATTTTTCTTTCAAATTTTCTAATAGCTTTTCTGCGTCTTTCAATTTCAAATCCTGCCACTTGCATTCACAGAACAGGATTTGCTTTGTTTCTTCGGAGAGAGCTATAAGGTCTATCTCCACAGCTTTTCTCCCGGTTTCATCCCTGCCCGCACCCCACCAGTTCCCGATTCTTGAAAAACCGGATTGAAGCTTGTTTTTACGGTTGAGTTCCCATAAAAATTCCTTTGATATATTTTCGAATCGCCTGCCCTGATATTTTGTGAGATCATTTTTAATAATATTCCGGATCTCTTCAAAATTTCCTATTTCAAAGAGCGTCAGGTTCTTATGAATATACCTGAACCAGAATGTCATAACAGGATTGCGTATTTTATATACGCCCTTTCGCGACTTCCTTATGTCTTCGGTTACAGGAACGCTTCTCTCTACAGCTTCGTATGTATCTACGAGGTCGCCAAGATACCTTGTAATGGAAGTCATATTCAGCCCGGCGTATGTGGCAATTTCATTCAGTTTGGTATGACCTGTGGCGATTGCCTCAAGAATGGTATAATACGTGCCCTTCCTTTTGCCGAACTCCTGCCTCAATGTGTCGAGGACTTCCATCCCGAAAGGTGCGTTCTCCCTGAGGAAGAAAAATGTAATGACATCAAGAAGCGGTTTTTTTTCAAGCTCAAAGTCCCCTATGGCGACATAGTATTTGGGCATGCCACCGAATACGGAATAGAATTCGACCGCGTCCGCTTCTTTCGTGTAGCCCAGAACTGAAAGCATCTCCCTTGTGTGCATGTAAGACAGAGGCATGAGCTTTACTTTTGTTTTTATTCTCCCGTATAAGGGGGCTTTCATGTCCTCAAATGTTTTCTTGATAATGCCAATGATAGAACCCAGGAAAATGAAATAAACCGGAACATTCTTGTTTTCGTCAAATTTCCTCTGCAGCATTGAGAAAAAAGCAGGGTATATATCACGGAAATTCTGGAATTCGTCAAAAACGATAATTCTGCCCCTGCATCTATCGAATAATACGTTGATGAATTTTTCCCAGGTATCAATGCTTGATAGAGTATCAATGATTTTCCGCCTTTTGAGTTCTTCTTCGAATTCACCAAGCAGGGCTTTGGAGGTCTTATTATCATAAACGAAAAAATAAAGCGATGGTTTGTTTTTCATGAATTCCTTGACAAGCTCTGTTTTCCCCACGCGCCTCATGCCGTAAATCACTGTAGAGAAGAGGCGGTTTTTTGAAAGGGCGTAGCTGGATTCGAGTTCCTTGAATTCGGAGCTTCGGTTTATGAATTTCATAGTATTCAGTTAGTGTATTATTCAGTTGGTGAATATAAAGTTTATCCAGAGGAACTTATAGAAGATTAATGGATGAAAGGAGCTGTAATATTTGAATGACGATAAAATTTTAAGCATATTTATACAAAACTACTAATTCTACAATCTGTTAAGCGATTGGTTTACTTTATTCAGTATTTGCCTACTTACTTTTATGGTTTTACCATCCCTATCTTTCAATTCTGTAAACTCTCCTAACATCTGTTTTGCATGCCGTGTTACACTATCAGGATTATGTTTACAGGCTTTGCCAACCTCTTCGATATAAGATATTGCTTTTAATGTCACCCTTTCGTTCTCTTCCTCCGTAACGATGGCTTCTCTGCCGATTGAAAAAAGTGCATCGATTAAATTCCGATTTGCAGTTTCGAATACGGAACCATGTTTACAAGCTGATAATCCAATCTCCTTAAGGAATTCAAGGGCTTTCAATTTTTTATCTTCACTAACCTCAATCCCAAGGCTTCCGATTGAGATTACTGCCTCACATGTGGCATTTAATCCCAGGTTTGCTGAAATTTTTCCAATTTCGCTTTGAGCTTCGATTACATACCATTTAAGTTGATGATTAGGGGATGCCCTTGCAATCAACTGTAAGGATTTCGAGGTCTCACTAGCAGCGACATCGAGATTTTTTTCAGATACTTCTTTTCCCATTTTACCAAGGAATTCTATGGTGTCGAATATTATGTAATCCAAATTATTTTCAGCCGAGGCTATTCCAATCATGCGGATTGATTCGATTATGTTGCGAATTACATCTTCGTACTTTTTATCAATCGGACAGGCTTTTAAAATAAGTTTAAGAGACTCTATTGATTCCTTCGCAACACCTTGGAGATGTGCTCCAGCAGTGCCCACCTTATATAGCGAAGATGCTGCAAACGATGCTGCCTCCAAAAGTTCTTTTTCAATGGCTTCTTTTCCGAGTTTTCCAAGGTGCCTCACTGTTTGCAAACATGCTTTTGGGAGATTATTTTTAGCTGCAACTTCTCCAATATCACCGAGGTCTATCGCAATCCAACACGTTTCATCATCAAGATTTTTATTAGCAGCTTTTATTCCAAGTTCTCCAAAGTGAAATATCATTTCCCATACAATATCCAAATTTCGTTCAGCATATGTGTTGATAATTTTCTTAAAATTTGTGAGTAATTCCCAAGTAAAAACACTCTCTTTGCTTAAAGCCAGTCGCCCAATATTATCAAAATGAAATAAAACACGTTTGGATATTTTTGTAGCATCATCTTCAGTTAAAATTGCATTTTTTAATAATCGACTTATATGTTCTCCAATCGCTTTCAACCCAAATCTTGCGGTTTCATAATCATATTTAATAATTGAGCCAATTACTATATCAACAATAGGTTGGATTGGATCTTCAGCAACTAATTTTTCAGATTTTTTATCAATAGATTTTAAAATGTTATCTTTAGTTATCCCCTCTGCCAGCATATTTATCATAGTTGAATGCTTCAGCAACTCAAATGTTTTCCAAAAATACGGCACCAGCGCCATAAACGCAAATATCCCAAGATAATACGCGCCTGCAGTGTAACCTTCGAAGTTTGAATAACAAATGTATTCTTTGGTGCATAATTGGGTTTCAGCCCTCTCAATCATCTTCAATACACCCAGCCCCCAAAACATAGCAATCCCGTAAATCCCCATCAGTATCCACAAATCTGGCGTCCTTCTGAACACATCGATTACCCGCGCCGAATACGACTGTGCCGCAAGCTGCACCGCTACCAGACTCAAAGATACAACAATCGCTAATATGGAGGCTTCGCTTGTTATCAGGGCGCCTAGAAAGGCACGTGCACTCTCGACGTCGGTTTGCATAACAGTATCAGAAAGGATAGACCTGAAAGCCAAATATCCAATGATGGAAGGAATTAAGTAGAACGCCAAACCATACAACCAATTTTTTAATATAGGCTTGTAAGACTCATTTATCTTCATATTAAGGAATTAAAACAGTTTCAAATATTTATATAATTATTGAAAAGATTGATGTGCTATAGGGTCAATATTAAGATAGAATAATAATTATGGATGTCCTTGCAATAATTAAAAAAAATAAGACTTCCCTGAAAGAAAGGTTTGGAGTCAAAAAAATTGGAGTTTTCGGCTCAACGGTGAGGGGAGAGGCTAAGATGGAAAGCGACGTTGACGTTCTGGTGGAGTTTGAGAGCGCTAAGAAAAACTTCGACAACTTTATGGAACTGAGCTTCTTCCTTGAAGACATTTTTGGAAAAAAAGTTGATTTAATCACCACCAGCGGGCTGGACAAGTATATTCGCCCTTATGTGGAAAAAGAGGTTGTCTGGTGTGAAAAGTGATGAAGTTTTTATAAAACATATTATCGATGAAATTGAATTTCTGAAGACCCAGAGTCGAGAATTAGAGTTTGAAGAACTCATGAAAAATGAAATTTTGAAAAGGGCTTTTCCAAGAAGCATAGAAATTATAGGTGAAGCAGCCAAAAATATTTCTGATCCCTTAAAAGAAAAATATCCCGAAATCGAATGGAGAAAAATTGCGGGAATGAGAGACAAATTGATACATGCATATTTTGGAATTAGCTGGGACATTGTCTGGGATGTTATCAAAAATAAGCTTCCAATGATTGAAAAAGACCTTAAAATTCTGAAGGAAAAAGAATTCTGAAGTGTTAGGTTTTTTCGAATACTCCCCTCACAATCTCCACCCCCCTCCTCAGCGCCTCCTCAATCCTCGCCACATCCGTCCCTCCTCCCTGCGCAATCCCCGGCTTCCCGCCGCCTCCGCCGCCTACCAGTTTTGACATCTCGCGCACAATCGCTCCCGAATTCACACCCTTCTTCTGGGCGCGCTCGCCTGCCGCCACAACGAGCTTCACGCCTCCCAGGTCACTTGCGAGGAGCGCCACAACATCGTCACCCTTGCTGAATTCTGTGGCAGCTTTGATAAGTTCTTCCACATCTGCATGGGGGAGCTTTCGCGCGATGACTTTCAGGCTGTTGATATCCTCGGCCTCGCTCATCATCGCTTTCACCCTCGCCTCGGCAAGTTCTGCCTTCAGCCTCTCGTTTTCCTTCTTCAGGTCTTTCCATTCTTCGAAAAAGCGATTTACGGTATCGGGCAACTGCTCGGGCGATACACGAAGCGCCTCGGCGGATTTGTTCAACAGCTCATCCCTTTCCTGAATCCTCTTTACGGCAGCCTCTCCTGCCGAGAACTCAATGCGCTCCACGCCGTCCTGTATCCTTTCCGTCTTTATGAGTTTTATAGAGCCGATCAACCCGGTATTTGAAACATGTGTCCCGCCGCAGGCTTCCACATCGTTGCCCACTTTCAGGATGCGTATCTCCTTTCCCGGGGGCACGCCGCCCTGGTAAAGCACGAAACCGTATCGCTTTTCGGCCTCAACTCTGTCCATCCACGTAATTGAAACTGGAAGGTTCTGCATAACTTCCTTATTTGCAAGTAATTCAATCTCCCTGAACTCATCGTCCGTGATACGCTTGTAATGCGTGAGGTCAAGCCTCGCCCTGTCTGTAGATTTCTGCGCCCCGGTCTGCCAGATATGCTTTCCAAGTACGGTCTTTGCCGACTCATTCACGATGTGCGTGGCCGTGTGATGGCGCATATGGGCCATCCTTCGCTCCCAGTCGATCCTGCCTTTAACTATATCCCCTTTCTTGAATCCGAAATCCGAATCCGTCTCATGCACGATCACTCCTTTAATGCTCTGCGCGTCAACCACGTTCGCGACGTAATCATTCACGGAGAGGGTGCCGTGGTCGGCGGGCTGACCTCCACCTTCGGGATAGAACAATGTACGGTCAAGGATTATCTTGTTCTCTAAAACTTCAAGAACCTTTGCTTCAAACTCTGTCTGATCGAGATGCTCGTAATAGAGCTTCCTCGTAGGCGGAAGTTCAAGCTGCAACGCTTCAGTTCCCTCCTCTTCGGCTCTGGAGTGTTTTTTCGCCACAAGCGAATAGAAGGTGTCGGGAAGCTCCACCTTCACTCCTGCTTCCTTTGCGACCTCCCGCGTTATCTCAGGCGGGATGCCGTGGGTATCGTACAACTGTATCAATTCCTCAAGAGGTATATTCTGTTTTTTCTCCCTGAAGTGAGCCGCTGTCTTTCTTACAAGTTTTGTCCCCCTCTCGATGGTATCTGCGTACTTTTCCTCCTCGATTGCCACTATTTCCCTGATAGTATCCAGTCGCTCCCTGAACTCCGGGTATTCGGGGAAGTTCCTTATCTGCATCTCTATTATTTCAATGAGCGGTTCTCTTATATCCAGGTCTTTCATAAGTCGAAGCGTCCTTCGAAGCACAAGCCTTGCAAGATACCCGGCCTTTACATTGGACGGGATTATGCCGTCGCCGAGCATGAACGCGAGGCATCGTGAGTGGTCGGTGATTGAGTACACGCTCTCCACAGGAACCATAAGATTCTGGAGCTTCTCAACCGTAGTGCCTATGCTGTCCGCAACCTTCTTTCTCAACTGCAGCAGGTTCGCCTGACCGCTGATGTCCATCACGCCCGCAAAGCGCGCATTCTGCGAGAATATGTTCGCATATTCGGGATTTTCTATCGAATGTTCGATGCCCGCAAGATCCATCAGTTCATTAACGATCTTCGGGAATACGGCATCGTATATCGTGGGCGACCCTTTGGATGCCCATACGAATCTTTCAAGCCCGTATCCCGTATCTACGATGTAATTGTCCATCTTCTCGTAACTTTCGCCTTTGATATCTATCGGTCCGCCCTTTACCTGTTTCAAGTCCATAAAGACAAGTGTTGCAAGTTCAAGCCCCCCGACGAGCACCTCAACGCTCGGGCCCGCGTTGCCCCCACCTGCCCACGGCGATTCCTTATAAGTTACAGAGTTCAGATCAAGACCGAGTTCAGCTAACAGGGTATCGCATAATTCCACAGTCCTGTCCTTCCAGTATATCTCTTTCCCGCGCGAATTGAAAGCATGATGTGCCATCATCTCAAAAGTTGTAAGATGGCGGCCACTGCGCCCCACGGCATCAAGGTCGTCAAGACGGATGCACGGCTGCGAGATCGTGAGCGGGTTGGCAGGCGGCGGTACAAGCCCCGAGGTCACGAAAGGCTGGAAGTCCGCAATGGATGCGATAGTAAGGTAAATATCATCACGCCAGCGCGCGATAACCGGATAGCGGTCCACCCTTGTATGGCCGTGTCTTTCGAAAAAAGATAAATATGCCTCGCGCATTGACGATATGTCGTATTCTTTCTTGAATACGGGAGTACCGATAAAGGAATAAGATACGCATGGCGGGTCGCCGCAAAACTCACTTTCCGGGTTACGGGTCCAGAAATTCTTGCCGCACTTAGGGCACTGTTTGCGTACAAAGCCATTTTCTTTGAAATATTCCAGCTGGTACTCATCATCAAGCATAATATCCGGCGTAATAATTGTAGAAGGAATACATAATCATTCTGGAATAATGGAATATTACGATTCCGATGATAATTCAATAAAAGGTGTCAGATTAGGCAGGTTCTTTTTGTATCCCTATGACCGATAGCAATCTTTTCACCACAACCTCTTCGGCAAGTTTAAGAAGGGTCTGCTTATCTTTTGTACCCCCAAACACCCCGAGAGGTATTTGCGCCCCTGCAAGAGCAGCATGTCCTCCCGCCTTATCCTCCCCGAAAGAGTCCTGCATCACTTTGCCAATATTGACACGGACATCGCGGCTTCTTCCCGATATATAAATATGGTCTTCCCCGATCCCGAATACTATTGTGGTCGTTATTCCTTCAAGAGTGAGCAGATAGTCAGCCGCCTGGGCAAGGGTGTCCCTGTTCCTTATCGTTCCTACGTTTGAGATGAGATAGCTGCCCTTTATTTCCCTGTTCTTGATCGCTTCACCGAGAATATCTATCTCCTCAATCGACCTGGGAGGGGTTTCAATCCTGCTTAATATATCGTGGTTCGCAAGCGGGTACAGGTATGCAGCCGCAATAAGGTCCGCAGGGTCCGTATTTCTTCGGAAATCGTTGGTATCCACTTTTATGCCATACAACAGAGCCGTGGCAAGCTCGGTTTTAATAGGTATTTCAAGGTCCTGCAGGTATTTCGTCATGATAGTAGCCGTCGCACCTATATTCGGTCTGATATCCACGTATTCTGCTTTTACCTCATCGATATCAGCCTGGTGATGATCTATTACGATGCCGACCTGTGTATCGGGAAGAAGCAGATTATTCACACCCGGCACCGAGCATTCTATCATGGCAATCTTTTTATAATCCGAGGCCTTGAAATCCTTTGAAGGATTTAAATCGATATCGAGCAGGTTGACAAAAGCCTTGTTTTCATGATGGCCGATATTTCCTTTATAAACAATTTCCGCTTTTACGCCTACACTGCCTGCTATTTCTTTCAAGCCCAGTGCACTTGAAATCGCATCAGGGTCGGGATTGTTATGAACTGCTATGGCGAGTTTGCCATCTCCCACAGAACTTATCGATTTTTTTAAGTCCTGTGCCAGTTTTATGGAAGTGATCCTCTCAATATATTGTACGATAGCAAGGGCAATAGCCTTGTGAGGGAGTTTTGAAGGCAGGACGACAAGGTCTGCGCCTGCAGCTTCAAGTTCTTCCTTCTGCTGGTAATCATGTGTCCTGACAACGATTTGAACAGGGGGTGCAGTTTTCTTTATAAATTCCAAGGCTTTTTTATTCGCCGGGATATCCGAGCTCACTATAAAAGCAGATTTAAGATGCTTGAAATCAAGTTTTTGCAGCACCTCAGGATCGCCGATATCACCATGCACCGCATTCAGGTTTTGCTCTTTTAGTGTTTCAATTTTTGCAGAGTCCTTATCAATGAGTATTATATTTCTATCCCTTGTTCCGAGCTCATTTGCAAGGGCAAGGCCAATGCCGCCACTTCCCAGAACTGCGTATATGACCTTGAGCGGTTTTGGAACATATGATTTGTCCTCTATAGCAAAGCCTCCTTACATTTTATATAAAACGATATGTATTAATACAGAAGTTTTTTGATTATTTTATCTGATCTTTTAATTAATATTTTCGTCTCTCTTTATTGATTTACAGCTTTTTATATTTATTGTTAGAGAGTTGGCAGGTTCAAATCTCAATGATATTTTACTCACTTATAGAAAAGTATATATTCCATCACTAATAATCATTAAATTAAGGTAAGGGGGTTAGTGAATATAATAGTCAGCCACGTTTGAACCCTTACCTCTATTTTTCTTGTTTTGATAATTCAACTATTTGGATCCGGCTGGAAACACAGACTCTTTGAAATTGTGAAACAGGACAAACTATATATATCATAATGATTATAATAACAAGTGATGAGCGGGTCGGTACGACTTTTTTAACTAACCCCCACTCCCACTCCCCCACCCGCTCGTCATACTAATAAAAACCAAAACTCTAATCCTCTGACAAATAAATTGGAAGGCTATGAAGCTTGACGGGTCATTCGGCGAAGGAGGGGGTCAGATATTAAGAACGGCTGTGGCACTTTCGGCCGTAACCGGAAAACCGGTTGAGATTATTAATATCAGGAAGGCAAGGCCAAAACCCGGACTTGCGGTGCAGCATGTCAAAGCAGTAGAGAGTATAGCACTTATCTGCGATGCCAGGGTCAGCGGCTGCATGCTTCATTCCACTCACCTGAGTTTTGAACCTGGAAAAATCGGGGGCGGGATATACAATATCGATATCGGTACTGCAGGCAGTATAGCCCTTCTTCTTCAATGTTTGATGCCTGTCGCTCTACGCACTATTTCTCCTATAAAGCTCAATATCTCAGGTGGCACGGATGTCACATGGTCTCCTTCAATCGATTACCTCAGGTTTGTTACTCTGGGAGCGCTTTCGCAGATGGGGTACAATTGTGAGATAAAGCTCATAAAAAGGGGGTATTATCCCAGAGGAGGAGGATGCGTTGAGGCTATTATCAACCCATCCATATTAAAAAAAGCCAGTTTTGAGAAAAATATATGCAGCGGCGTCGAAGGCATTTCCCATTCATCAGGCCTGCCGGCCCACGTGGCGCAAAGACAGGCAAAATCGGCAGAAAAGATGTTGCGCCAGGAAGGATACGATGCCGGGATATCGCTTGAAATAAACGATCATCCGCCAGCCGGCAGCGGCATCACTTTATGGTGCGGCGCAATGGGCGGAACAGGCCTTGGGAAACCGGGCCTGAGAGCCGAAAAAGTCGGCCAGGACGCGGCCTGTGCAATACTTCCTGAGTTAAAATCTGGCGCCGGCGTTGATACATATCTTGCGGACCAGTTGATACCTTATATGGCACTGGCAGGAGGCGGCTCCTTTACCACAAGAATTGTCACACCTCATGCAAGAACCAACGTATGGGTGACAGAGCAGTTCCTTGACGTGAAATTCAATATAGAAGAACTGGAGAACGGATTATTCAGGGTGTCTGTTTAATTCAGCTTATTAGTTTATCCTTGCGCCCTCGTTCCTGGCATTTGTTATAAATACTTCCCCTTTTTCCCTCAGGAATTCCTCGGCTATCTTCCTAAGACCCCGGGCATCCTCACCGAAAGCATACACTGTGGGGCCGAACGAGCTCATGCCTGCGCCGTATGCTCCTCCATCTCTTAATACATGCATGAGCTTTGCAGAAACCGGCTGAAGCGCCACTTCCCTTTTTTTGAACCCGAGATCCTGTATTGAATTAATGCTGCTGCCAAAAGACACGATGTCCTCTTCAGCCAGTGATGGAAGGAGGTTCATTAGGATAACATGCGACAGCTCCTCCACTTCGTGTAAAGGTACAGGGCAAACTTTTTGGAATATGTCAATTTCTTTTTTCATGGAAGCTCCTTTCTCCAGCGGGACTGCAACAATGATGTCCCAGTCCGGGAAATCTCTCCTCAATAGAACAGGAGCAGGGGGAAGCCTGCTTGCAGAAGAGGGGAGAAAATCTTTCTTCTCGCTGAACTTGTGACCGCCGTCAAGAATGAACCCTCCGTTTTCAAATGCAGCGACCCCGATGCCACTTGTGCCGCCCCTTCCGACTTTGATCGCAATATCGTACACTGAAAGCCCGAGGTTGTATAGCCTGTTAACCGCCATGCCGGCTGCAAGGGCAGCCTGGGTTCCCGAGCCAAGACCGATATGTGAGGGATAATCCTCTTCTATGGATATATTTATCCCCGCCCCTTCAGGCAGGAGGCTCGAGGCACTGTTTCTTATGCGTTCTAAGTGTTCGCTGTCCCCTGTGATCTCTATCGTGTCCGATTTTTCCGCTTTTAAGCTGATCACGGGTTTATCAAGTGTAAGCCCGATGCCCCCGTCAACCCTGCCTCGAGCTGCATTCATGTCGATAAGGGTGATATGCAGACGCGAAGGGGTGGTGATCTCTAACATATTGTATTAATGTTCAATGTACGATCTTGGTGATGTCCATCTCTATAATATCTTCTGCCCCGAGGCTCTTTAATTTTGGTATGAGGATATTGATCTCGCTCTTGCTCACGACAGTCCCGACAGCATAATAATCGGATTTGTAAAGTTTCGATACCGTGGGTTTTTTCATGGCAGGGACTGCGCTCACCACTTTGTCCAGCTTGTCTTCCGGAACGTTCATCACTATATACACCTTACCGCGCGCTTCAAGTACGGCCTGCAAAAGTATCTTTATCTCTTCGATCTCCTTCCTTTTCACAGGGTCTTTCCAGCTTTTTTTATTTGCAATCAGTTTCGTATTGGATTCAAGTATGACATCCACGATCTTTAACCCGTTTTTCCGCAGTGTCGAGCCGGTTTCTGTAAGATCCACTATCACATCGACAAGTTCAGGGACTTTGGCTTCCGTGGCACCGTAGGAATAGCGTATGTCAACAGGGATCCCGAGGTCATCAAAGAATTTTTTTGTGAGTTTCGGGTATTCCGTAGAGACCCTGCTGCCCGGTTCAATATCCTTTCCGCTGTTGATGTCGCGGTCGTTCGGCACAGCTACTACGATTTTCACAATCCCTTCTCCCATCTTGCTGTAGAACATGTCTGCGACCTCAACCACATCGGATTCGGATTCCATTACCCAGTCCTTTCCGGATATTCCAAGGTCAAAATAGCCCTCTTCAATATACTTTGGTATCTCCTGGGGGCGTAGTATCTTGATTTTTTTTATGCGCGGGTCTTTTATCGTTGGGTTGTATTCCCTGTCTGTTTTTCTTATCTCAAGGTCAGCCTGCCTGAATAAAAGGAGTGTCTGCTCTTCAAGGCTGCCTTTCGGGATTGCGATGTCTATCATAATAATTCGCTCTCCTACACGAATCCCCTGATTAAAAGCTTTGCCCACAGCCTGACATTTTTTGGGAGTGAAAAGGTATTAACTACCCTGTATATATAAATGATAATTATGGAAGATAATGTCGCCGCGATAATTTCCCTCTTAAAAAAAGAGTACCCCGGTGTGAAAATAGCCCTTGTCCATTCAAATCCGCTTGAGCTGTTGATAGCCACGATACTTTCGGCCCAGTGTACGGACAGGCAGGTGAATGAGGTCACAAAGACGCTTTTTAAAAAGTACAGGCTGCCTGATGATTATATTAATGTCCCACAGGAAGAACTTGAAAAGGATATTTACTCTACAGGCTTTTACAGGAATAAGGCAAAGAACATTAAGAAGCTTTCTGAAATCCTTGTCAATGATTTCGGCGGGAAAGTCCCTGATACTATGGAGGAACTTCTAACCCTTCCGGGGGTTGCAAGGAAAACAGCCAATATCGTATTATCGGCAGCCTTCGGGAAAATCGAAGGCATAGCGGTCGATACGCATGTGAAGAGGCTTTCAGCAAGGCTTGGCCTGACGGAAAACACAGACCCGGATAAGATCGAAAAAGACCTGATGAGAATCATTCCGAGGGATGAATGGGCAGTTTTCACATTGCTTCTCATTCTGCATGGAAGAAAGATCTGCACCGCAAAAAAACCCCTGTGCGGTGAATGCGTCCTGAACAGGCTCTGCCCGTCGGCCTTTACTTTCGGGTGAGATATGCCGCTTGAGGAATACAGGAAACTGAGGGATTTTTCAACATCGCCCGAACCGCAGGGCGACGCCGGGGAATGCACAGGAAAGATCTTCGTGGTGCACGAACACCATGCCGCACATCTTCATTATGACCTTCGCCTTGAGATGGGAGGGGTGCTGCGGTCATGGGCTGTGCCGAAAGAGCCGCCGGAAAAAGAGGGTGTGAGGAGGCTTGCCATCCAGACGGAAGACCATCCTCTTGAATATGCGGATTTTGAAGGAACGATACCTGAAGGGATGTACGGGGCCGGGACTGTGAAGATATGGGATAAAGGTGAGCTTGTCCTTGAAGGAGAAAAGGATAAAGAGCTGCTGTTTGAGTTGAAAGGAAGGAAATTAAGCGGAAGGTATGCCTTGATTAAAACGAGATTCAGAGGAAAGGATTCGTGGCTTTTCTTTAAAAGGAAACTTTAGAACTTGATAAATCTGGAAAACTGGCTACTGATAGTTATTTGCCTGGAAAGATTTTCCGTTTATACCAATAATTATGTAGACATAGAAATATATAAGACTATAGAAGATATAGTCTATTAGAATGACTGCAAATGAAACACCAGACGAGCTTAAACGAATTATTGATGTAGAGGAAGAAAAGGATAAGCGAATAATTGATTTTGTTAATAAACGCCAGAAGCCAGCAGTAGCAATTATTGCGTCATATTCTCCCCGAAGGATTTCGCCAACACGCCGAGTATTCGCTGAGCTTGGTATTTCTGAAGAATTTGGTGTTGAAAGCTTACTATCGATGATACCAACCAATTGTAAATCAGTATTACTTTTACTCAATAGTATGGGGGGTGCCGTCCAATCATCATATATGGCATCCAAGGCAATACGTGATAGATTTGAAGAAATTAATGTTTATGTTCCGCATTCAGCTCTAAGCGGGGGAACGTTGTTAGCCTTAACAGGAAATAAGATATTCATGGGTACAATGAGTAAGTTAAGTCCACTAGATGTTCAAACGGATTATAAAAATACTATCGTATCTACGAATGCTCTTCTTAGAAGTAAAGCCAAGCTTGATGGCTATTTTGCTACTGTAGATGAAGAGGATGCCCCATATTCGATGAGAGTGATGGCAGATAAGCTAGATCCGATAATAATGGAAGATTGGGCTGGGATACAAGAGACCATGCGGGAATATGTTGAGGAAATCCTAAAGATGAGCGGTTATAAGAATGTGAAACGTGTGGCAAATAAGTTAATAAACGAACTACCCTCGCATAGTTATGTTATCAATCATGAACGAGCAAAAAAATACGGTCTAAAAGTTGCATTAAGTACCGAAGATGCGGAAGGTTGG
The DNA here is from genome assembly GCA_036567605.1 of Candidatus Methanoperedens sp. Taxonomy (GTDB): domain Archaea; phylum Halobacteriota; class Methanosarcinia; order Methanosarcinales; family Methanoperedenaceae; genus Methanoperedens. Next base: position 38,903 of record DATCUE010000054.1, read on the forward strand.
GAAGTTATGCGGTACTGGCTCGCCAAATATGTTACAAAAGCTACGGAAAAACATTTCATCAGATATGCTTGCCCTAAAGCCGAACGACAGAAAGATGAGAGTAAAGAGAAGAAGTAAGCATTCCACTAAATTACTTTAACTTTCTTCTTAGAAAGTTTATCTAAGTTTTTCCACTCATCAAGAACCTCTGTGGGTGTTTGATTTGTTGGAATTTCGAGCCACTCCATTACAATATTAATTTCAGAATTTTTTTTATTTGCCTTAACCATATAATCAACATTTAGTTCTTGTTCAAATAAACGTTTTCTTATGTAATTTTTTTACCCATTTTATACATTTTAAGTACTATGAACTTCAAAAGGTTTCTCTTGTCGGTGCAGGAGATTTTATTTGTGATATTTGTGATTAATATTTATAGATTAGAAATTAAGTGTGTTGTATATAAATCGACTTGTGAAACATATGTGAAGCGTTAGTGAATTAGATGTTATTTGCCTTTAATTGAATTATTCTTAATAAATAAAAAACTATGCAGACACATACTCTCATCATCAACGCAAGCAGAAATGTCTATTTACGTCAATCCCCATGTGAATTTACTAGCATGATTCTTAAATTTCCGTATATATTAACCGCAGATGAACGTAGATAAATGCGGATGAGTCGCCATAAATCTATGTTTATCTGCGGTTTTGTCTTCTCAAAGATATTACAATTATATTCGAACTTCAATATAAGTAACTTTGTGTAACATTTGGCGTATTCGGTGGATGTGAATGATTCGCAAGATTTGAGCACCACGAAAAGAGTCAATGAGGCTTTTGTGCTGGAGAGAATAGTGAACTATCTCATAGTAGTTATAATAATAATCATTCTAATTATGCAAAAACTATAAATATGAAAGGTATATATATACCTTTTATAAGTAAAGGCACAAACTGATCAAACAAAGTATGTTGGTGCAGATGCAATGAAGAAAATCAAGCAATGTGGGCTTATAATTGCGTCTACTCTATCAAGTGATATCGTTAAACTAGTTATTCTATCGATGTGCGACACCAATTTAAAGTGTGTTGTGGGAGAATAGGAGGAACATATTAATGGCGGATAGGAAAAATAAAAAAATAGGCAAGGAGAAGGACGATTTGGAGATCGTATTGAATCCAAAAATATTAGCGGAAATTGAGGATGACTTGGATAGTGTCATGACCCCCAAAAATCTGGCAAAAGCAGGGAAATTACACCGTGAATTGAGTGTTTTATCTATTGACGATTTACTGAGCCCATTTACGATTTAAATGGCTAAAAGAGAAAGAAATATTTTTAATATAGTTTATCCTTTCGAGCAGATAAGGAGTAAGTTAGGGGAATCTAACCAAGGAAAATATATACACGGTTATCTTTCTGAAATCAATGCCAAAACTGTTGTAGTTGAAGAAAAATATATTGATAAAGATTATCTAATAGATTATGCAAAATTTTATGCACGTTCTTTTAATATAGATGAAAAATCTACGATACGTCTACATTTTTTTTCAGAAGTTTTCTCTAATTATGATTTCCAAAAAATATTAATAGAAGGTGAAATCGAAAAATTCGAGACATTAAATAAGTCCTATCTTGGTTTTGTCGTAATGAAGCCAATTAATGATGAGGACGGAAATTTTTTAGTTGGTCGCACTATATTAAAAACATATCCTAGTGAGGTAGATCCTGGACAGGAGTATAGAGTTTATAATACCGATACATATCAAGCATCTTTATTTGGTATACCTTTAAAAATAGAATCGTTGCCTTTTCAGACTCAAGATAAAGCGGTAGGCGCTTGTGCTACCACTGCTTGTTGGATTGCTCTCCATCCTTTGAATGTTCTATTCGGAACTCAAAAGGAGAGTCCATTTGAGGTAACTGAAAAGTCTGTTTCCTTTGCTTCGTTGGAAGAACGTAACTTTCCCAACTCCACTGGTTTATCCCTATTGCAGATGAAAAGCTATTTTAATTTGATGGGATTAGAAACTGAATTTATAAACATAGAAAAAATTCAAAAAAAGTTTATAGAACTTATTTCCGAAAAAGATGATATTGTTGCGGATGCTGTAAGGGCCTATACTAAAATGAAACTTCCTGTTATAGCCGCTCTTAAGTTGGAAGTTGAAAAGGATATTTATGATAAACATGCAGTTATAATCAGTGGATACCGGCATAATAATGGAATTTTAAAAGAGTTGTATATTCACGATGACACAATAGGGCCATATAGTCGGGCAAAACCAAAAAAGAATTTTACATCATTAAATAATGAATGGTTGAATCGTGGATATAAGAAAGTATTAGTTGAAAAATTAATGATTCCTGTATATCCTAAAATAAGATTAAGTTTTGATTCTATATACTATCTTTTCTTGAAGTCGAAAAGAAAATTAGAAATCAGACATGAAAAGATAACCCCAGAATTGTTTTTAATCGAATTGAATCAATACAAAGAGTTTTTATCTAAACAAATGTTTAAAGACAAAATGAAGATACTCTGCAAGCCTTTCCCGCGCTATTTATGGATTATAAGAGGCTATATTAATGGTAAACTCCTTACAGATGTTGTTTTTGATGCGACTTCAGTATTTCCACAAAAACCTATGAAGATATTTTTCAAAATTTAACAAGGTCATCCCTCCCCATATTACCTGTATTTTAGCTGTATAAAGTTCCATGAAGATATTTTAAAGGAAATTAAACATGTGGCAAGACATCGCAAAATTCGGCAAGAAACTCGTAGATCACGGCCTTGTGGAATCGCACTTCGGGAATATCAGCATCCGAACGGGCGGCAAAATGCTAATAACAAGGAGCGGGTTCGCACTTGATGAGATAAATGAGGACAGTGTTATTGAAGTTGAGATCGATAAGCCTTCAAGCCTTGATATTATCGCATCATCCGAAAGCCTTGTGCACCGGATGATCTATAAGAACACATCGGCGCTTGCAATAATCCATGCCCACTGTCCATTCGCTGTAATCGAATCCTTGGTGGCAGAAGGGGACGTTGTCGTCCCCATTGATAGTGAAGGGCAGTACTTCCTGCACGAAATACCCATAGTTAGAGGAGGAATAGGAACGCCCGAACTTGCGAAAAACACGGCAAATGCCCTGCGCGACCATAAAGGGGCGATCGTTCTCGGCCACGGTACGTTCACAATCGGGAAAATGCTTGAAGAGGCCTACGTTAACACGACCCAGATAGAGCACAGCTGTAAGTTAAAGTATTATTGCGACCTCGCGAAGAAATGATATAAAAGCAGGCGCATCAAGAAATCAAATATGGCGCATAAATTCGATGTAAGAAAAGCAGAAATCCTTGACAACCCAGAAAGGCTTCAAATCCTGAATCCTGATACAATTCTTGACATTCTGGGACTGGACAGGAAAACAATATTTGCGGATCTTGGCTGCGGGACAGGTTATTTCTCATTGCCTGCGGCATTTCGTGTAAAGAAAGTTTATGCTCTTGATATTCAGAAGGAAATGCTTGAAATCCTGCTTGGAAAAATAAAAAAAGGAAACATTAAAAACATCGATGTAATTTTATCGGGGGAATCATCAATTCCATTGCCCAACGATTCCGTAGATGTCCTGTTCATGGCCAATGTATTCCATGAACTTGAACATAAGAAATCGATATTAAAAGAAGTAAAACGTATCCTTTCATCAGGCGGGAGACTGGTAATAATCGACTGGAAAAAAATGGAAATGGATTTCGGGCCACCTCTTGAGGAGCGATTGACAGAGGCAGAGGTGATTTCAGCCTGTGAAAACAACGGTTTTGAAATCCTGAAAAAAGCAGAAGCTGGGCCTTATAATTACCTCCTGATCTTTAAAAGCCAGGGAAAATTAACAGGTTAAAAAAATATTACTCGATCGTCGCTTTCAGAATCTTATCTCCCTTCCTGATCTTTGCTACAACGTCCTGCCCCTGGGTCACCTGGCCGAATACTGCATAATTCTTATCCAGGAACTTCGCATCTTCGATACATATATAGAACTGCGAGCTTGCGCTGTTCGGGTCCTGTGAGCGCGCCATACCGACCGCGCCTTTCTTATGTGTCAGCGACGGAGCGATCTCAAGAGGAATGGTTTTTCCTGAACCTCCCGTGCCGTTCCCTTTCGGGTCGCCGCCCTGGATAACGAATCCCGGCTCAACCCTGTGGAAGATAAGGCCGTTGTAGAATCCTTTCTGGATCAGGTCTATGAAGTTCTTTGTGGTGACGGGCGCTTCTTTTTCGTAAAGTTCGAATTTTATTGTCCCCTTTGCGGTTTCAAGGACTGCTGTTCTGTTTGGCATAAATATCATCCTAACTTGAGGAAACTCATTATATAATTGTTTTCGTTTCAGGTTCAGAGTTTATGCTTTGCAAGATTCAGCAGGATCATACTGAGAATTATGCATATCGAGAGGGCATAAACCAGTGTATCTGTGCCAAGTCCCGTGAAACCCTGGTCAAGAATGTATCGCATTCCGCCAAGCGCAGCCGTTATTATGAAAGTAACTACCACCGAAGCGACAGCGCCGCCCAAAAGCGACCATGGAAAGACCGCATCCTCCCTTTTTTTTTCGATATACACAGAGAACAGGACGAATCCGACAGCGAACATAAAAAGGATATAATGCGGCGGTACAGGAAAATTGATATTGCCACCGTTAAAAACATAGGTGATCCCATAGGCCACTGATATCATGATAAAAGCCATGCCTGCGACTACTGCCAGTACTCTTACGAAATCATTGGATGCGAGCTTTATAGTATCCCTCAGGCAATAGAATATAATTAACACTATTTAAACATTTTGT
>DATCUE010000055.1:0-6384 GCA_036567605.1 Candidatus Methanoperedens sp.
ATTTCAGCAGGCTCTGAAACGTACAGGCTTCCAGGACTTGGAAGCTTCCTGATAGAAACGACTTATTCGGGTAAAATGGCCCTGATGCTTGCAGGATTATCCGCCCTCGTAATTATTATACTCTTACTCGAATTATTCATCTGGAAACCGATGCAGTCGTGGGCCGACAAATACAGCTACGAATACGCTGGTGAAAAAAAGCCCGGCGAGTTCATTTTTAATACGGCGATCCTTAAATTATCTTTCAGGTTCATTTTCGAGACTTTTTCAAAAATTACAGTAATTCTATATATTATATTTCATAAACATAAACTCATCAAAAATATCATAAAATCCGCCGGATATGTCCTTTTACTTTCTTCAGCAGCATACATCATTTCCATTTTTATTTTTTCAATCACAAGAATGTTCCAGAATCTTCCGACTGAAGCCTATTCCATCCCCCTTGCTATAATTTTTTCATTCCTGCGATTGGGCGTCGCATACGCAATATGCATACTCTGGACAATTCCCGCAGCTGTCTATATCGCAAGAAATAAAAAAGCCTCATCATACCTGATGCCTTTAATGGAGGTCGCCGCTTCCATCCCTGCCATAGCGCTTTTCCCTGCAATGGTCATAATTTTCATAAGATTCAACAATCTTGAGACAGCGGCGATCATCCTCATACTTTTGGGAATGCAGTGGTACTTACTTTTCAACCTTATTGCAGGGGTAAAATCAATACCAAAGGACATCGAAAATGCTGCAGCTTCATTCGGCATCCGGGGATGGCTCTACTGGAGAAAAGTTCTTTTGCCTGCGATTTTTCCTTCATTCGTGACAGGGAGCATAACCGCATGGGGAGGCGGATGGAACACATTGATAGTGGCTGAATATATTGTCTATAAGGGGCAGGAGTATCACCTGTTCGGCATAGGATACCTTCTTGACAGGGCCACGTTCGAATCCCCGAATTCAAGCATGGTCATATTATCGGTATTAAGTATGGCTGTAACTATTATAATCCTGAACAGGCTTATATGGCAGCCTTTATACAGGAAAGCCCTGGCCAAATACAAATTCGATTGATGAGGCGTGAATGCTTGCAGAAATAAAGAACGTATCCAAGACTTATGAATCCAACGGCAATAAGATACCTGTTCTTGACAATATCAATTTCGCGGTAGAGGATAATGATTTTATCTGCATAGTCGGGCCTTCGGGATGCGGGAAAAGCACCCTCTTGCGGATAATCGTCGGGCTTGAAAAACCAACTTCAGGGGAAGTTCTTTTTAAAGGAGAAGTAGTTTCACCTGATAATCCGAAAGTGGCCATGGTATTTCAGAATTTTGCGCTTTTCCCCTGGCTCACGGTAAAAGAAAATATAAAGCTCGTACTTGAATCAGCAAAACGCAAAGATGAGCCGGAGAAAGTCGCATGTAAATATATAAGGGCCGTGGGCCTGGACGGGTTTGAGAATGTATATCCGCGAGAACTCTCAGGCGGTATGAAACAGAGGGTGGGATTCGCGCGCGCCCTTGCAGTTGAGCCTGTATTGCTGTGCATGGACGAGCCGTTCTCGTCTCTCGATGCTTTGACATCCCAGAACCTGAAAGACGAACTCCTGATGTTATGGACCGACAAGAACATGCCGCCGGATGCGGTAATCATGGTGACCCATAATGTAGAGGAGGCTGTTTACATGGCCAACAGGATAATCATAATTTCACAGCGCCCCGGCAAAATCGTGGCCGACCTGAAAATCGAACTTGAAAGGCCCCGCAACAGGAAAGACCCCGAATTCTATCGATGGGTTGATAAAGTATATTCGCTAATAGTATAGCTGGAATATGATTTTTCCCAAAGCCACGATCAGCGAGATAATAGGACTGCTCGAAGCTGTCAATGACGCGGGGGGTGTGGAAGATGCCGCCCGGCTGGCAGGGGATTTTGATCTCGAAATACATGAGATTCTTCCTTCCATCGATGGCGCCGAACTCCTCGGTTTTGCCACGGTGATGGACGGAAATATCGAACTCACAGGTGATGCCCGCAAACTCCTCGACGCAGGCATAAGGGACAGGAAGAAGATAATCAGGGATAAGGTTGCAGGCGTTGAGTTGATTAAAGAGCTAAGAACTAAACTCATGAAGTCAAATGAGCGCAGGATGAGCAAGGCGAATGCACTGAAGTTCCTCCAGAAAAGAATTTCAACATCAGATATCGAAAGCTATTTCAGGATAATCATCAATTGGACAAGGTATGCCGGATTGATAGGATATAATAGCGATTCTGAAGAGATCTGCCTTATGTCGAAAGAATAAAAGCAAACGCGAATCTCACGTCACAATCTCTTCCGCCCTTTCCCCTTCTATGGCCCTTCGTATCTCCATCGCTGCGCGCCGTCCCGTGCTCATGGGTTTGCGCCACAGAGTATTGCCGTACGGGTGCCCCACAGAAACGTGCACATTGGTTCCCCCACCCACGCGCGGCGCCACATCGTAAACATAGAAATTAAGGTCTTTGTCCACGCAGGTCTGGAGGCAGAAAGGCCCGATGATACCGGGTTCATAGTATTTCTGGGTTGCCTTTACGTATTTTTCTGCAAGCTCAAATGCATCCTCAAGCAGGGATTCACGAAGTGTTGCGGAATTATGCCCGCAAACCGTGTATTCGGGAGTGAGCTGGCGCTCATTGAGCGTCATCTGCTGCGGCGCAGGAAGGCGCACATGCCCGTCAAGACTTGTCTCAAATCGCCAGTCGATGCCCAGAAGTTCGATCCTGCTCATCTTTTCTTCTATGGGTGAGTAGAACATGTCAAGGTTGAAGACAGGGCCTATGATATAACGCTCTATCCTTGCTTCCGCAAGCGCTTCCTGTGTTATCACGCCCTGTTCAAGGAGTGAAGCGGATTTCTGTTTGAATTCATCATAGGAAGAAGCTGTGAAGAACCCGCGCTCAAGTTTCTTTACAGCATGCGGAAGCTTCACCATCACAAGACTGTCTATATCCTCAGGTTTTTGGATCTTTTCAGGATACGGCAGTCCTGCTTTATCAAGCAGCCAGTAATAATCCCGCTCTATACCCCTTTCTTCGCTTCGTAGCAGGTTCCTGCTCCCGAACATGGGGACCCTGAAATCAGCTTCGATCTCGTCTATCCCGCAGTAAGAGGTGAATGAGCGGTTGGGAATGAAAATCGTGTTTCTATCGCGCAGTTTTTCCTGGTTCTCTGGTTTTAATATCTCATGGAATTTAGTATAAACATCGACGCTGTCCACGATCCCGCGGATGAGCTTCCCGTCCTTCCTCTCTGCCCTGAAATAATCCTTATATGTCTTCTCGCGCCCTGTCTCGCATACCGCGTAAGTCCCGAACCCTTCTTCCACGGCGCCGTCGCATACATCGAGGGCAGAATGGGATGCAAGGACGCCAATGGTGGTTTTGCGCAGGTCGTAACCGGACAATACTTCGATAATCTCCTTCCTGTCTATCATAGTCGCTTGTTGGTTTTGTATGTATAAAAGGTTGCGATATTAGCCTATTAAACAAACTCTCCCTTGGCGACCATTATCACCCTGCCGCCGACACACACTTCTATTTCCCCCTCTTTTTCTTCGGATCTCAGGAAAAGCAAAGATGGCCTTCCTATTTCATGGCCCTGCTCGACCCTGATATTGATCCGGTTTTTTCCGAAATAATTGTACTTCACAAGATACCCGGCAAGGCAGCCGTTGCCGCTTCCCGTTGCCGGATCTTCAGGTACCCCATAGCAATCCGCAAAAACCCGCACATTCAGGTCATTTTCCTTTGAGTAAGTCTTTGGGCAAAAAACGAGTACAGCTTTAGTCTCTGTATTCTTAACAAGATCAAAGTATTTATCCCTGTCAATCCTGCTCTGTTTCAAAGCCTGCAAGCGCTTCAGAGGTACTATGATGAAAGGCAAACCAGTGGAAACCTCCTGTACAGGATATCTGCTGTCCATTTCGCGCACATCAAGCCCCAAAATCCGTGATATTTCCACGGGATCAAAGTTCTGCCCGAAGGCAGGCGCAAGTTGCTTCATCCAGAGGACATCAGTTTGCCGGCCCTTATAATTAAATGTTACAGGAATCTGCCCAACCTTCAGGTTCAGGATAATCTCCCCCACAGGCGCTTTTTCGATCTCGCGCTGTATAACGTACGCCGTGCCAAGTGTCGGATGGCCGGCAAAAGGTACCTCTTTTTCCGGGGTAAAAATGCGGACATCGTACCCGCCATTCCTTTTTTCATCGGAAAGAATAAAGGTTGTCTCCGAGTAGTTCATCTCCCTGGCAATCCACTGCATCTCAGTATCCTGTAGTTTCGAAGCATTTCTTACTACCGCAAGCTGGTTGCCTGCGTATTTCTCCTCTGCGAACACGTCCACTATGCAAAATGATATCTTTCTGGATTTCATTTATTTTCATCCTCTTCTTTTCCGATTCCTATCCTTTCATATATACCATTTCTGCTTTAAGGAGGAAGGTAGATAAGAACGAGTGATTATAATGATGATTATAATTATAAATATAATATATTATAATTCGATATATTTATATAATTTGACATCGTATTATGATGAAATTGGTGTATAAATTTGTGAAATATAATCATAATAGCTACAGGTGGACCATATGAAAGTCGGTGTGATAGGTGCAGGCGCAATGGGCCAGCATCACTTAAGAATATACAGTGAAATGAAAGATGTGGAACTTGCAGGGGTATGTGATATTGACAGGGCGAGGGCGACATCCCTGGCAAAGACGTATAATACCAAACCGTATTTTGATCCCGAAGAATTGCTTAAACAGGAACTGGATGCAGTAAGCATAGTTGTACCAACGACCCTTCATAAAAAGGTTGCACTTTCGGCGATCAATTCAGGGACACATTTGCTGGTCGAAAAACCAATAGCAGATACCCTTGAAAATGCCGACACAATAATCAATGCAGCGCATGATGGCGGTGTTAAGCTGATGGTAGGTCATATAGAGCGGTTCAATCCTGCTATCCTGAAATTAAAGGAGATCGTGGATTCTGGAATGCTCGGAAAAATAGTTTCCATTTCCTCGCGGCGTGTGGGGCCATACAATCCGCGCATACGTGATGTGGGTATAATAATGGACCTTGGTGTTCACGATATTGATGTCATCTCGTACCTGTACGGAAGAAATATCAACGAAGTTTATACGATAGCAGGCAGCGATATACACTCATTTGAAGATCATGCGTCCATTCTCCTGCGGTGCGATACCAACCTTTCAGGAATGGTGGAGACAAACTGGCTGACCCCGCATAAAATAAGGAATCTTACAGCAATCGGATTAAAAGGCGTTGCTTACCTTGATTATATTAAACAGACTGTGGAATTGCATGATGAGGCATGGGTAAGAACCGCAAAAATCGAACCCCGGGAGCCCTTGAAGAATGAATTAGAGCATTTTCTAAAAGCGGTAAGTAACGGCAGTGCGATGATATCGAACGGTGAAACCAGCAGGCATGCCCTAGCTGTTGCAATGGCAGCCATTGAGTCATATAATAAAGGAAAGGCAATAGGGATTAAATAGGAAAAAATGGAATTAATGGGCCAGTGTCATCGACCCATCAATATATCCTGCTTTTCTGGCAACAACATTTATCGTTCCTGTGCCTGCAGAATTAAGCTGCAATGTTACCTGGCCTGCCGAGTTCGTCATGCCGTCCGTGTTGATACCGCCTCCTGATACGCTCACTGTCGTTCCGCTAATAGCAGAACCGCCGCTTACCACCGTAAAGGTCACATATGTGGGTACACCGTTTGTGACATTGGACGGGCTTGCGCTCATGCTCAATGCGGGCCGGCCGATGGCAGCAAAAGTAATGCTTGTACCTGAATAACCGGGCTTGGTGGCGGATGCGGTTATCGTGCCCGTTCCTGACGAATTGACCAGAATTATCACTTCTCCATTCTGGTTGGTTATTCCACTCCCGGTTGCTACACCAGAAAGTGCAATATTCGCTTCACTTACGGCATTATTACCGCTTATCAAAGTGAATTTCATATAGGTCGGGATCCCTGCCGTGATTGTAGTGGGTTCTACTGCCATGGACAATGATTGAGTGTTTGAAGATATTATCGTATTCGTTCCGTCCGAATAGCCCGTGGCATTTGCGGATACTGTTATGGTGCCCGTGGATTGCGGCGAGACCTGGATAACAGCCTTTCCATCCTTGTTTGTCATGCCATTGCCTGACGCGGCACCACTCAGGCTTACTTTTGCGTCATTAACGGGGGAACCTCCTGCTGTCACAGTAAAGGTGACATAGACCGGCACATTTACCGTCAATGTAGAGTGACTCTGTGAAACACTCAGGGCCTGCTGGGCAGTCGAGGTTATTATAGTC
>DATCUE010000056.1:0-29907 GCA_036567605.1 Candidatus Methanoperedens sp.
CACCTGGCCGCTCTTGGGGTCAAGCTTCTTAAGAATTGCTGTAATTGTGCCTGCAACCTGCGCAGTGTGGCAGTGTATAACAGGTGTATAGCCTGCTGCAATTGCCGACGGGTGCTGAAGGACAACTATCTGGGCAGTGAACTCCTCGGCCACTACGGGTGGTTTTTCAGTATGCCCGCACACATCGCCACGCCTGATATCTTTCTTATCAACGCCCCTTACGTTCCAGCCGATGTTATCTCCCGGGAGTGCTTCTTTGATCTCCTGGTGATGCATCTCGATTGATTTGACCTCGCCGACAGCCTTTGCAGGCATGAATACTATCTTATCGCCCGGTTTCATCTTTCCTGTCTCGACCCTACCCACAGGTACAGTGCCGATACCTGAAATCGTGTATGAATCCTGCACTGGAATACGTAACGGCAGGCTGACCGGTTTCTCAGGCACTTTTAGCAAATCAAGGGCAGCCAGAAGCGTCGGACCTGTGTACCATTTGGTGTTCTCGCTTGGCTTGGCAAGGTTGTCGCCCTTGAAAGCCGATGTAGGGATAAAATTTATTTCATCGGGCTTATACCCGACCATCTTGAGAAGATTGCCCAGGTCTGCTTTTACCGCATCGTATCGTGCTTTGTCGTAGTTTACCTCATCCATCTTGTTAAGCGCAATGATCAACTGGTTGATGCCAAGAGTCCTCGCAAGGAATACATGTTCTTTAGTCTGTGACTGCACACCTTCCTTGGCCGCGCAAACAAGTACGGCCGCATCGGCCTGCGATGCACCTGTAATCATGTTCTTTACGAAGTCCCTGTGGCCCGGGCAATCCACGATCGTAAAATAATATTTCGCGGTATCGAATTTTTGATGTGCAACGTCAATGGTAATGCCCCTGTCCCTCTCTTCCTTGAGTGAGTCCATCACCCATGCGAACACGAAGGATTCCTTCCCTTTTGCTTTTGCTTCTTCCTTGTACTTTTCGATGATGTGCGGCGGCACAGCGCCAGTTTCAAACAATAACCGGCCGACGAGAGTTGACTTCCCGTGGTCGATATGCCCGATAACTGCTAAATTTAAATGTGGTTTCTCTGCCATATTATTTCTCCTATAAATTTTTTTGTTATATGTTTTGTGACCGTATTGTTGTTTTTGTTTTTAAACCTTCCGTTAATCAGGGGCTTATGAAATCACTCGGTTTTGGCATTTCAAGTTTAAGTCCTTTTCTTTGCCTGATGCCCATTACGATTTCATTAAGCATGTTCGCCGGTATGGGTTCAAACCCGAGGAATTCCGTGCTCCACATGGCCCTACCTTCGGTCGCGGAACGTATATCTCCCGAGAACCCGAACAGCTGCGCAACAGGGGCCTTTGTTTCTATTATACTTGTATCGCCCTCTGTTTTCATATCAAGAATAACGCCGCGCCTTCCCTGCATTTCACGCATGGCGCCGCCCATCTGATCCTGGGGAACGTGGATGAACACTTTCTGGAAAGGTTCAAGGAGCGTCGCCCCTGCCATAAGCATTGCAGCCTGGATAGCCTGTCTTGATGCCGGGATGACCTGCGCAGGTCCCCTGTGTATCGAATCTTCATGGAGCTTGGCATCAATTAATTTTACTTTTACACCCATCACAGGTTCCCTTGACATCGGGCCTGCTTTCATGACCTCTTCAAAGCCCTCAAGTATAAGTTCCATTGTCTCATTCAGGTACTGGATACCTTTTGTCATATCGATGAAGATATTGGTTTCATAGATATGGGTGATCCCTTTTGCCTCGTCCTTGGTCATGCCTGTCTTCATCAGGATATCCCTGCGTTCTACTTCCTGCTGCCTCATTGAAATTTCATTGTTCTTTATAAGACCTATTACTTCCCGGGATAATGGTTCGACTTCAACGTAGAATCTGTTATGGCGGTTGGGTGATTTTCCTTCCACCGGCCCGGCGTGGGTAGTAACGGTTTCCCTGTAAACCACAAGCGGTTTTGATGTTGTGATCTCCACATGTTTATCACGCTGGATCCTGTGAGCCACAACTTCAAGATGCAGTTCGCCCATTCCTGCTAAAAGATGTTCTCCCGTTTCCTGGTTGATCATTACTTTAAGCGTGGGGTCTTCTTTTGCAACCTGCCGCAGGACTTCAACGAGCTTGGGAAGATCCTTCATATGCTTTGCTTCGACTGCCACTGTCATCACAGGTTCGCTGACATGCCTGATGCTCTCAAAAGGAGTCATACTCTTCTCGGTCGATGCAGTTGAACCCACGATAGCATCTGCAAGTCCGGTTACTGCAACTATGTTACCAGCAGGGATTCTTTCCACTTCAATACGCTCAGGACCCATGAAAATCCCGACCGATTGTATCCTGTTGGCATTTGGCATTCCCGAAATGAAGATTTCCTTACCCCGCTCAAGCGTACCTGAGAAAAGCCTTCCGCTTGCTACTTCGCCTGCATGAGGATCTGTTGTGATGTCGGTTATCATCAGGGCGACTTTGCCGTTGCGGTCCACATTTATCATGGATTTCCCGATTTCACTTTCCTTATCGCCATGCCAGATGACCTTTATCCGTTCTCTCTGGGCCTGTACCGGGCTTGGGAGGAACCGTATGATCATATCATTCATAACAACATGAAGGGGACATTTTTCTGCAAGCTCATTTTGTTTTTCTGCCTTGCAATATTCGATAACTTCCTTAAAACCGATGCCTGTCTTTTTCATAAAAGGAATGCTGATTGCCCAGTTGTTGAGCGCTGAACCGAAAGCCACTTTCCCCATTGCAGGGTCAAGTCTCAGATTGTCATACTGGTCAGGCTTCAGGCCTTTTATGATCTTATTGACTTTATCGATTACAGCCCCCAGCCGGATCTGCATATCCTGCGGCGTAAGCTTTATTTCATTTATGAGCCGGTCAACTTTATTGATGAAAAGTATAGGTGTTACATTTTCACGCAGCGCCTGGCGCAATACCGTTTCGGTCTGGGGCATCGCCCCTTCCACGGCATCGACCAATACTACCGCGCCGTCCACTGCCCTCATAGCACGCGTAACGTCGCCGCCAAAATCAACGTGGCCCGGAGTATCGATGAGGTTTATAAGATATTCCTTGCCTTCATATTCGTGTACCATTGACACGGTAGCTGCATCGATAGTGATACCGCGTTTCTGCTCTTCTTCATCAAAGTCCATGAATAACTGCTCGCCTGCCAGCTCTTTTGAAATCATGCCGGCCCCTGCGATCAGATTATCTGAAAATGTTGTTTTTCCATGGTCGATATGTGCAACTGTGCCGATGTTACGGATGAACTCAGGTTTGTCCATCAGCGTTGTCACACGCTCAACCATTTTCTTTCGTCTGCCCATTATAAATTACCTCTTTTATTGGAAATTTTGGTTCTCTATTATTCTATCCTATATAAACACTTTGAAAATAGGGAAAACAATACGGAAGGCTCAAGCCAGGATTTTCCAATGTTATCCAAGCCTGCAAGATTTATTTCTTCCCTTTGGCCCCGTTCAATTTAAAAAGCTCGGCCACCGTGTCAAGGAACCGTTCATCATCATGTTCTGCCGCATTCCTTAATATCTTGGTTGGCTCCGCAAGGATCTGTTTTGCAAAAGAATGGGTCATGTCATCAAGCACCTCGCGCTCAATATCCCCCATGGTATGCCTCGCCTTGAGTTTATTTATCGCCTCTCCACACTCTTTTTCCCTGATTTTTTCAACCATTGAATAGATGGATGAGATTATACTGTCTGCCTGCTGGCGCTTATACTGCTTTTTCAGAAGAACGATTTCTTCTTCTATAATGAGTTTTGCTTTCTTGGCCTCTTCTCTCCGCTTTGCAAGATTAGCCTCGCTGATGCTCTTTAGATCATCGATGCTGTAAAGGGTAACACCTGGGATATCCCCCACGCTGCTTTCGATGTTCCGGGGATTCCCTATATCAATAAGCATCAGCTGTTTATCCTCATTTCCCATTACACCGCACATTATTTCATTTGTAAGTATGAAATGTGGCGCCGAGGTGGCACTTATTACCACGTCTGATACCGGGATGAATTCCTGCATGGACTCATACTTTACGGCTTTGCCGTCCAGTTCGCATGCCAGCGTTTCCGCTTTGTCAAAAGTCCTGTTCGCCACATAAATTACCTTTATATTTTTATTAGTAAGCGCTTTTGCCACCAGCGTCCCCATCTCGCCGGCGCCGATGACCATTACCGTTTTACCTGCAAGCCCTCCAAGATTTTTTTCTGCAAGCTCCACCGCGGCA
Organism: Candidatus Methanoperedens sp.; assembly: GCA_036567605.1. GTDB lineage: Archaea > Halobacteriota > Methanosarcinia > Methanosarcinales > Methanoperedenaceae > Methanoperedens. The sequence goes on from DATCUE010000056.1 coordinate 4,270, forward strand.
GAACCTATGGAAACGGAACCTTTATTTATTCCCGTTTCGCTGCGCACGCGTTTGCCGACCTGGATGGCTTTATTGAAAGCTGTATCCAGCGTTTTTCCTATAGCGCCAGCCTTTTTTGCCATCATGAACAATTCCTTTACCTGGCCAAGTATCTGGTCTTCACCTACTATCATGGACTCAAGTCCCGAAGTAACTCTCATAAGATGCCGGAGCGACTCGTCATGGTCAAGAAAATCAACAATTCGCGAGGAAACTTTCATCCTTTTTGCAAATTCAAAAAGCACCTTGCTCCCTTTTGGAGAGACCACGTAAACTTCAACACGGTTGCACGTTTTAAGGACGGCGCATTCTTCGACCATTTCATGCGACTTAAGACGGACCAGCATCTGATCGACACCGCCATGCCAGGCGCTTTCCATTTCGTCGATTGTCGCCTTGGTATGCGTAATAAGCATGCTTGATATTTCACTCATTAATATTCTCCTATCCTATCATATCTATATGTTTTAACGCTACTTTATATGCCTTTTCATAGGATTCCCCGAGTGCTTCCCATACCTTCTCATCATCAAGGATATTCCAGAGGATTTCCTTTCGTTCTTTCTGGTCATTAACCTTCGATTTCAGAATTTCCCGGATTTCATTCTGGAGCCGCGACATCTCTTTGAACTCAGGCGTAACTACTTTTTCGATTTTATGCCGGATATATTTTGAAAGGGCCGGACTCCCGCCGAGGGTAGAGATGCCGATTATGATATCACCGCGTTCTATTACAGAAGGGATAATAATATCCCCTATTGCATCGACCCTGTTCACGAGCTTCCCGTTCCGGCCTGCTAATTGAGAAATTTTTTCATTCAAAAAAGTATCATTTGTAGCCGGGATTACCATAAATGCGTTTTTCATGTGTTCGCTGATCTCCGTTTCGGTCAGGTCTTTTACCTTTATAAGCTTTATTTTTTCATCCTCAAAAAGCCGGCTTAATCCGGGATTGAATTCCCTGCTTATGACTGTCACTATGGCATGATCACAAAAAAGAGATGCTTTGCGTTCACCCACCTCACCTCCACCAAATATGACAACCTCCCTCCCCTTAAGGTCTATCATCAGGGGAAGAAAATAATTCATAACCTTACACCGGTTTTCTTGAATTCCCTCTCGCTGAAAAGTATGCTGTAATCCATAATGCCTGTCGCCAGGGATATCTCTCTTGCTATTTTTTCACACTCATCGCGCGAATAGGCATGGATCATGGTAAAGATATTATATTTCCAGTCGGGGTAGCGCGGGCGTTCATAGCAATGGGTGACCTGCGAAAACCCGGCCATTATAGCTCCGACCTCTTCCACGCGTTCTTCGGGTACGTTCCATGTGCACATGGCATTAGCCGTTATCCCAATGGCCCTGTGGCCTATAGATGCACCAAAACGCCTGATGACTCCTTCTTTTATCAGATTTTCAAGCCTTAACAAAGCTTCATCCTGTGTAATCCCAACTTCATTTGCTATCTGTTTGAAGGGTTCCTTAACTATCTGGATACCATCCTGCGTAAATTTCAATAACTTTATGTCTGTCTCGTCCATTTTATCGATATATTTATTTAATTGATGTACATATGGATATATTAATATGACCGACCTAAAAAACGTTTTAGAAGTCGTCAATGAAATAGCTGTATTACCTATAGCTATAATAACCTTCTTTTTATTGATTTCAATGTTCATATATTTAAGGAAAAAAGACCCGGATCTGTTGAGGTCCAGGATTTTTTTAAAATACGGTCAATTTAAAAAGGCTTTCATATTGCTCGCCGTGTTTGCTTTTCTATTGATTCTTCATGTATCTCTTATTTACATTCCTCATTTCTTTTCATTTTATGATCCATTATTAGAATTGATGCAGGAGTTTTTTGGTTTTGGCATGGTTCTGACCCTGATTACTTTTGTCGGAACGATATACTACAGCTTGAAATAATCGAATGCCTATTTATCTCGACAAATAATGCTCGAAAAAATAAAGGAATTTGTAAAGCTCGTGCTGAGACCCGTAGCAAAAAGTATTATCGGTTTGAACCCTAACACGCTGACTATTTCAGGTCTCTTAATAAGTCTTGTATCAGCGTTCTTTTTTGCAAGGCGTGAAGTTATGGTTGCAGGTATTTTCCTTCTTGTAAGCGGGTTTTTTGATGCACTTGACGGGGCTGTGGCACGGGAGAATAACAGGGTAACAAGATTCGGGGGGTTTCTGGATTCTGTTACGGACAGGTTTGCTGATGCTGCAATCATAATTGGAGCGATGTATGGGGGTCTGACCGCTCTCCCATATTTTGAAGGATGGCTCATAGGGACGATGGCTATCGTGGGCTCCTTCATGGTAAGCTATACGCGGGCGCGCGCTGAGGCGGCAGGTGCGGGTGCGTCCGTGGGAATAGGAGAAAGAGCTGTCAGGGTAATGATTATCGTAATAGGCGCTTTCCTTGGTGCAGTTAACTGGGCAATACTACTGGTAACGGTGCTGTCCTTTATTACCGTCTTCCAGAGAATTGCATACGTACATAAAGTACTTAAATAACAACTTTTAAGTGGAATAAAAGTTATCACTGGTGGGTATTAAAATGGCTGAAATTCGTATTGCAATAGCCGGTGTTGGTAATTGCGCATCATCGCTGGTCCAGGGACTTGAATACTATAGAAACGTTAAAAATTCTGACGAGCTTGTCCCGGGTCTGATGCATAATTCTCTCGGTAGCTACCTGATTTCAGATATAAAACCTGTGGCCGCTTTTGATGTTGACAGGCGTAAGGTGGGAAGCGATCTGTCAAAAGCGATTTTTTCAGAACCCAACTGTACGAAGAAATTTTCACATGTGCCTGAGACAGGAGTCCGGGTAATGAAAGGGCAGGTTCTCGACGGCGTTGCCCCCCATATGAAGGATTATTTCCTGGTCGATGAAAAACAAAAACCTGTGGATGTGGCTTCAGTGTTAAAGAAATCAAAAGTCGACGTACTGATAAATTACCTTCCTGTCGGTTCTGAGGAAGCGGTAAAGTGGTATGCAGCGCAGGCACTTGAAGCCGGATGCGCCTTTATCAACTGCATCCCGGTTTTCATCGCATCAGACATCAAGTGGGCAGAAAAATTCAGTAAAGCGAAACTTCCTGTAATAGGGGATGATATAAAAAGCCTTGTGGGAGCAACTATTGTTCATCGGACCTTAACACAGATGATCGTTGACCGGGGGGCAAAAATAGACAGCACTTACCAGTTGAACATCGGCGGCAATACAGATTTCCGCAACATGACAGACCAGTCCAGGCTGAAATCCAAAAAGATCTCCAAGACAGAATCCGTGGCTTCGCAGATACCTTATGATGCATACGTCTATGCGGGTCCCAACGGCTGTATTGACTGTTTGAATGATAACAAGATATGCCACCTGAAAATCGATTTCAGGCTTTTCGGGGATGTTCCGGCGTATGTTGATCTCAAACTTTCGGTGGAAGACAGCCCGAACAGCGCCGGTGTCGTCGTCGATGCGATACGTGTGGCAAAAATCGCACTTGACAGAAAAATCGGCGGCCCCCTGTTACCTGCGTCGGCGTATTTCATGAAGCATCCCCCGCAACAGATGAGGGAGCAGGATGCACGGGAACATCTTGAGGAATTTATAAAAGGATAAGTTATCCTACGACCCTCATTTTCGAAACCCTCACAGTAGGAGTAATAACATTTCCCACTTTTCGGGAATCTTTTCCCGCCCCATCCAGCTTTGCAAGCACATCAAAGATATTCCCGGATATCATCATCGACTTGATCGGTGAAATTATCTCGCCGTTCCTGATAATAAAAGAATTTCTTGCTTCAACTGAAAAATCCCCTGAAATAGGATTTGCGGTATGCGCACCTATCACTGAATTAACGATCACACCATTACGCGTCTCTGTAATAATATCATATGACGGGTGCTCAATTATAAGATTTCGGATGTTTATTGACGGCGTGGAAGTAAAAGAAGACCTGACAGCATTACCGGTGCTCTCTTTCTTCTCTTTTCCCGCTGTATAGCAGTCATAAAGGAAAGATGAAAGGACTCCGTTGTTCACCACTTCAATTCTTTTTGAGGGCGTTCCTTCGTCGTCGGATGACGCTGTCCCGATACCTCCTGGAAATGTGCCGTCGTCTATGAGGGATAAGTCCTCTGCCGCGATTATGCTTCCGATTTTACCTGTAAGGGATGAACGCCCTTTCTGCACATTATCAGCATTTAACGAGGGGAGGAGCGTATTTTCAAGAATATCTGAAAAGGCCATGGGTTCAAGAAGGACTGCCACATCCCCCGTCTTTGTACGCATGCCGTTTCGCGAACTGAATGCAAGAAGAGATGCTTTCTCCCCTATCCTGTAAAAATCTATGTCCAGGTTCCTTGAAACATCAAATTCCGAAGCTGTGGATACGTCTTTTTCCCCGGTCGTTGTGTCCACGGAAGCCTGGATAACGGTCTCATGTTCTTCTATCTCGACACCATGTGAATTCAATATCAACTGGTTCGAGCTCGCGCAGGAAAAATGGCCTGCTGTCGGCATGACAGAAGGGATGGATTTTGCGCCTTCTATCATCTCCATCGTATGATCTATGCAGGACTCTATTTCAATGTTTGAAATTCTTTTATCAAATATGCCTGCAACTTCAGGTAGGCTCTTTTTTTCAGGAAGACCAGACCATTGCGGGTCGCTCTGTCTTACTTTTGCGGATTTCACGGCAAGCATGCACGCCTCCTTCACATGCGAAAGATCGTTTGTACTTGAAAAACCCACCGCCCCGTTCACGATCGTTCTTATGCCTATGCCTGAAAGCAGGCTTTCTTTTGCAAGATCGATCTCATCTTTATGCACATCTATCGATATGGACCTGCCATTGATGCAAAATATCTCGGTTTCATCCGCCCCGGCTTTTTCTGCGTGATCAAGGGCTTTATATGCGATATCAAAAATGTCAGTCATCGGAATGGTTAATTAAATTAAAGGACGATAAAGATAACCTATGCGCGCCCTGATTATTGACGGATATGTGGATGAACCTGCATGCCTGGGCGTACCCCCCTATATATCGCCCTACCCCAGGTACATAGCAGGTGCCATGGTCGAAAAAGGGATAAAACCTGAAGATATTTTCTACCGCACCATCGACCAGGTACGTCTTGGAAAAGAAAGACCCGTATTCGATCTCATCGTCATTGTTGCAGGCATGACAGTACCCGGGAAATATCTCAGGGCCACGCCCATAAGCATGAGAGAAATACGGGAGCTTTCACATATTGATGGGACAAAAATAATAGGGGGGCCTATCAGGCTGGGTTTCGGAGAGGAAGGCGGCACATCGGCAAGGGAACTGGCAGTACCCGGATTCACTCTTGCCAGGAAAGATCTGGAAGCCTTTGTTTGCGACCTGCTCGATGACACAAAATATCCCGATAGCGTTGAACACAGGATGAGAAGCACCTCCGAGATAGCAAGATGGGGTGTGAAGGGCGCATTTATCATAAGACAGCACCCTGATTATCCTCATGTGATGTGCGAGCTTGAAACGTACCGCGGCTGCCCGCGTCACTCCCACTGTTCTTTTTGCACTGAGCCTTTTTATGGGAAGCCCGATTACCGCGAGATAAAAGACGTGATAAATGAAGTTTCGGCGCTCTATCATCAAGGTGCGCGCTACTTCAGGATAGGGAGGCAGCCCGACCTTTTCATGTACAGGGCAAAAGACGGACGTCCCGACCCGCTGGCCATAGAGGAACTTTATAAAGGTATCAGATCTGCAGCCCCCCAGCTTAAGGTCTTGCACATGGACAACGCAAATCCCGTCACTCTTGCAAGATTTCCCGAAGAATCAAGGAAGATAGCAGAGACCATCGTGAAATACCATACTTCTGGGGACGTGGCCGCGCTAGGGATGGAAAGCGCCGACCCTGAGGTAATAAAGGCAAATGACCTGAAGGCATCGCCGCAGGAGGTTTTTGATGCAATCAGACTCCTGAATGAAGTTGGGGTCGGACGGGGCAACAGCGGTCTTCCGGAACTTCTGCCGGGGATAAATTTCGTGCACGGGCTTCTTGGCGAGACGAAAAAGACCTTTGAATTGAACTTTGAATTCATGAAAAAAGTGCTTGACAGCGGCCTTATGGTGCGCAGGGTGAACATAAGGCAGGTGATGACTTTTGCCGGAACTTCCATGTTTGGGCATGAGGAACTTGTCACGAAACACAAGGAATTATTCCTGCGCTACAAAGAAGAAATCAGGAACGAGATAGATTTGCCGATGCTTCGGCGCATTGTGCCGGCGGGAACAGTTTTAAAAGATGTACGGGCTGAGATTTACGATAAGATAACCTATGGAAGGCAGCTTGCCACATATCCGCTTCTTGTCGGCATCCCCGCGCAGGTCGAGTTGAATAAATCTTATGATATAATGGTGATCGGACACGGGCACAGATCGATTACGGGAATTTCTGTTCCTATCGACATCAACCATGCGGCGCTACGGATGATAGAACAGGTGCCCGGCGTGGGTAAGAAGCAGGCAGGGAAGATAATTTTGGGGAGACCGTATAAGGATAAAGCGGATGTTATTAATAGAACGGGGATAAAAAGGGAATTGATGGATTATATAGGGGTTTGCTGATTCAGAAAATATGGCTTCTTAGGGTTGTTAAAGGAAGCCCCGGGAGGGGTTTGAACCCTCGACCTAGAGATTACAAATCTCTCGCTCTGCCAGGCTGAGCCACCGAGGCTTAAGGTGCGCTTTAAAGTCTCATTTCAATTTAAGAATTTCGGTTCAATCCTCTTCGACATACTTCTTGCCAGCATCAGCCACAATAAGTCCCTGTATGATTTCAGCATAAGCCGGTCTTGCTATGAACACTCCGATAAGCACCCCGACTATGGTGATCACAGCAAAACCCCTGAGAGCGCCAAAACCCATGAACCATAGGGGTAGCATAGCCACAAGCACGGTCGCGGCAGCTGAAAATATTATTGCAAACGCTTTTGTCAGGCGTGATTTATAGATCTTACCCGGCGGCATGGCGCCTCCTGAAAGGACTTCATCTGTTATAATAATGAGATGATCCACGCCCGTACCTATGACTGCAATTATACCTGTGATGGTCGCAAGGTCAAGCTGGAATCCGAAAACTGCCGTAAAACCAAGAATGATAATCACTTCGCTGAACGATGTCGCAAGCATGGGGATTATGATATTGGGCTGTTTATACCTGAGAGCTACGACAATGGCAACCATTATCAGGGCGATAATTCCTGCTATTACCAGTTGTTCCTTGAATTTGCTTCCAAGTTCGGCAGGAACCTGTCCAGATCCTATAACTTCCACATTGACAGGCAATGCGCCTGCCCTCAAATGGGTCTGGAGTTCCTTAGCCTTTGTTTGTCCAGCATCGCCAGTGCCTGTGGTCGCAGTCATGCTCTTAACAGGCACGCTCTGGATATTTCTTGCAAGTTCCTGAGCCAGCGGCGCATCGAATACGAGATTCTCATCAAGATACATACTTAGGTAATGAGCGCCGGGATTTGTCACTGCGCCATATTTTATTGCTGCATCCCTGAGCGCGCTGGCGCCATCATCTGTGAGAGAAAAAGATACGCCCCATGAGCCTCCCTTTTCTTTCTCAGGTATTCCCACATCGGTGATCTGGTCGCCATAAAGAACATGTTCTGTTTCGTTGCCTTTAACCTGTATTCTAATCTCGAATTTCCCGGGCTTTGCGGCTATATCTCTTGCCGTTGTCATATCCATGCCAGCAAGATCGACGAGAAGATACTGGGTCCCCACCGGCCTTGTGGGACTCTCCTTGAACCCGAAAGTACTGAATTTGTCATCCAGTATCTTTTTGGTCAGTTGCAGCGTTTCTTCTGTGACACCATCCCTCAATGATACGACTTTCCCGCCGACTGGGTTTAAGAGCTTATTTAATTCGTCTGCAGTCACAGCTTTTCGTATCTCAAACCTGCCGATGTTTACGGTATCAGGAATAACCTCTGCATTCAGGTTATTTTCGAGATATTTCTGGATCAACAATATCTTGTTGGTCTGCAGGGTTACTCTTGTATTCCCATCTGCCCCTTTTGAGATCGAGGACTTGCCAAACCCAAAATCGTCAATTGTCTTCTGGGTGGTTTCTTTTGATGTCGTGAAGGTAACGGAATTCAAAGTGGTTTCTTCGATCTTGATCGACGGGTCGTTCAGCAACGTTTGGAATTCTACCTGGACTATTTTCCCGGGATCCGCATCCAGCTGGGCAATCCCTCCCTGAAGCTGCAACTGAAGCCATGAACCCCCTTCAAGGTCGAGACCATATTTTAAATTCAAACTCGCTATTGCTGCTAAAGAACCCAATATAACCATTATGAGCAAAAGGACACGCCAGTTTTTATAGAAAGGTTCTTCCTCGTTCATGCTGTCTGCCTCTTTTTTCTCGGTTGTTCGGGTCTTTTTTCCCTGTGCCCGCCTTTTTCCATGTACCATCTCAAAATCCCGACATTGGTCATCCAGGTATTTATTAGATCAGCAATCAAGCCGAAAATAAGAACAATTGAAATGTCCCTTATAATATCTATACGCGTGAATGTCGAAACCAGGTAGGAACCCGAAGATACAAAGAACAGGGCAATAAGAGCCGCAAGCGTGGTCGTTGTCATGGTCAATCCTGTCTTCATGGCGCTCTTTAGCTTTTCGTCCGTCTCACCTTTACGCTTGAGAAGCCGTGTAGTTAAAAGTATGTCCGTATCGACTGAGTAGCCAATAAGCATCAGCAGGGCGGCCACCGTCCCAAGCGACAAAAATATTCCGAAAACGTCCATCATTGCGGCTGCAAAGGCAATATCCGCAAAAGCCGAAATCACAACGGCCATGGATGGGACAAACGTCCTGAAAATTATGAAGACCACGATTGCCATCCCCAAGAATGATAAAAGAATGGCGCGGACGGCCTGTCCCTGCAAATCTTTGCTGACAACCTCTCCCATCTGCCTTATTTCAACGGTATTTGGGTTGGAGGTTATCGAATTTATCTTGTTTGTGACATCGTTCAATTCGGTTTCCCCCATCGGACCGAATTGTAATAATTTACGTTCACCCCCGCCATATTCCCTTGCCTGTACCACAGGGTAATTCTTGAACTCTTCTTTCAACTGGTCGGGAGTGTTCGTACTATCAAAAATTATTGCAGTCCCTCCCTTGAACTCCATTCCCAGTTCCACAGGCGCGCCTGTTCTGATAGTCGTGTATCCCATGATGGAAAGTGATAATAAAAGGACTATCACCGGAATGACCAGCAGCTGCTTTAAAGTGACGTTTTTAACATATGCTTCTATGGCTTTTTCATTAATTAAATTCATCGGGATTCTCCTATCGACATATTCAGAGCCTGCTTAAATTATTACACAACATATTTACCTTTTGCTATTGTTGATAGTTTTCGTAAAAATAAACAGTAAATATTTATCTTTTGATGCATATTCATCGCTGATGCGACCCACAATAGATGAATATTTTATGGAGATTGCAACCATTGTGGCAAAACGTTCTACCTGCCTGCGCAACCAGGTTGGCGCCGTGATAGTGAAAGATAAAAGGATTCTTTCCACAGGGTATAATGGCGCGCCGCGAAATCTTCCGCACTGCCTCGAGATAGGCTGCATACGGCAGCAGAATAATATCGAATCAGGCACGAGGCATGAATTGTGCCGCGCAGTCCATGCAGAACAGAATGCCATAATACAGGCGGCACTCCATGGCGTTAGTATTGAGAACGCGACAGTCTATTGTACCCACCAGCCATGCATCTTATGTGCGAAAATGCTTATCAATGCGAACATCGAAAAAGTGGTCTTCGGGACCGTCTATCCCGATACTGAGGCTTTGAAATTTTTTGATAAGGCCGGAGTAAAGGTTGAAAAATTTTCAATTGATGGTGACCCTTGAGTCCTCTGGAGATATATGCTTGAAATAATAGTCGAAGCGATATGGTTGATGCTCCCTGCTTATATTTCCAATCCCATGGCAGTGGTGTTCGGCGGGGGGACCCCTATCGACTTTGGAAAGAACTGGAATGATGGCCGGCGGATACTTGGAGAAGGGAAAACCATACGGGGATTGATCGCAGGAACAATATGCGGGATACTGGCTGGCCTTATCCAGATATGGATCTCACCCCTGTGGTCCCTCGGCCTCTTCAATCTCAAAGTAATAATTGCGATATCTTTAGGTGCGCTGCTCGGGGATATTGTAAAAAGTTTCTTTAAGCGAAGGCTCGGGCTGGCCCGCGGGACAAGCTTCATCCTTGTTGACCAGCTTGATTTTGTTATCGGAGCATGGATTCTTGCCTATGCTTTTGACCCTCAGTGGTTCATAGAAAACTTTACGCCTGAAATAATGATCACAGTACTTATCCTCACGCCCGTATTTCACCGCCTGACCAATATTTTCGGATATTACATTAAATTAAAAAAGGAGCCGTGGTAAATGAGTTCTCTTGCGGATGTCCTTCGCGAATGCGTTAAATATGGCGATTTTACCCTTGCATCAGGGAAGAAAAGCAGTTATTATGTCGATATCAAGAAAGCAAGTACTGAGCCAAGATTATTAAAAATGGTAGCTCGCAGCATTAAAGAAGTGATAGACAATCATTCTATTTCTGCGGATTACATAGGCTGCGTCGCCCTCGGAGGGGTGCCCGTAGGAGTTGCAGTCTCGCTGGAAACTGGTTTGCCTCTTATAATAATCAGAAAAGAGACAAAAGATTATGGCACGAAGGGGCAGATCGTTGGCGAAATACAACGAGGCAGGTCGGCCGTACTTGTGGAAGATGTGACAACTACGGGCGGCTCAGTACTGAAGGCAATAAAACTATTAAGAGATGAAGGATTGACTATCCGCCATGTAATATCCGTAGTTGACCGCGAAGAAGGAGCAGATAAGAATCTTGCAGGTGCAGGCGTTGATTTCATACCGCTTGTCGGCATCAGCGAACTGTTAAGAAAATAAAGCTATTAAGTTATGGATTTCAGCAGGTCCTTATCACGCAGGAGACCCAGAAGCTTTCTTGTGCTCGATATCACAGGCAACTGGTCTATCCTGTTGCGCTTCATTTTTCTGGCGCAATCACTGACCTGCGAGCTCAATACCGCGGTTTCGGGTTCGCCTGTGATTTTTACAATGTCTTTTACAGGCTTTGGAGGGAGCTTGATTTTAGAAACGCTGTAATACAAACTCATGGTATCGCGGAGGGATTCCCATGTCCACGCATCATCATCCGATCCTGACGACATATTTGACATCTCCGTGCGGTCCTCAATCATACTCGCACTGATGAGGTCCTTATCGGCTGCGACACCTACCAGTGCAAGATTGGAGTCCAGGATTGGGACGGCCTTTACATCAGCAAGTTCCATGATAGCCCCCGTAACTGAAATGGGAGTTTCACTCCAGACAGAAACCACATTATTTCCGACATATTCACTGATTGGAGAAGTTATATTCAACCTTCCAATGGCACCCACAATATCAGCTATTGTGATAAGACCTACCAGGGAATGATTATCTACTACCGGCAAGCGCCTGATGTTATTTTCCAGAATTACACGCGATGCATCCACTATGGATTTTTCAGGCGATATCGTTACCGGATTTCTGGTCATCAGCATTGCGATTTGCTCTTCCTCCGGGTTCTTTAGCAGGTCAGTTCGGGTAACAATACCGGCAAGTTCGCCATTTTTTACGATAGGAACCCCTGAAATATGTTTTGTTTTCAATATCTCGAGTACTTCGTCCCTTGAACCCGGCAACGAAGCATAGGCAACTTCCTTGACCATCACTTCTTCGATCGTGATGCTTTCCGGAGTATCAGCCATCGTATTTCACCTTTTTTTATTATTTTTTCCACGAACTACAAGCACAGGTATTTTCGATGTACGAACAACCTTTTCTGCCACGCTGCCCAATAAGAATCTATCCAGTCCGCTTTTTCCAAGTGTTCCCATTACAATAAGGTTTACCGAGTTCTTCTCGGCATATTTTATTATCTCCTCTGCCGGATGTCCTTCTATGGTAAGCCTTTCAATCTCCATACCCTCGGCTTGTGCTTTATCGGCCACGTATTTTGTCGCCTCATCGCCTTCCTGTTTCAAAAGCTCGTACATGCTTTCCCATGCAGCGTCCATCGGTATTGATGCAAAAGCCGCAGTATCAACCACATAGATGGCATATAATTTTGCTTCCGTATTCCTAGCAAGCTCTATCCCGTAATCAACCGCGTTTTTAGTATATTCAGACCCGTCTGTGGCGATCAATATTTTTTCAAACAATTTGCTTTTCATACTTTATCTCCTTTACTTCTTTAATACCTTATAATATCCCGATAATATCATCCGACCTTGCCCGCCTCACTAAACTGCTCAATGGATTTCTTATACCTTGCATGTTATTTGAATTTTTAGTCAATATCATCAATCTTGCTTTTTTCCCCTTTTTTATGGAGCCTAATTCCTTATCTAATCCGAGGACTTTTGCTCCATTTAGTGTGCACGACATAAATACTTGTCTGTCATCGAAAAAGGTTGTTTTTGCAAGGAATTCCATTTCAGAGAACATATTGGCAGAATTCAGCATTACGTTATCAGTGCCTGCTGCAACAAGAATTCCCTCATCCACCATATTCTTAACAGGAGGGATTCCAGATCTTGTCAGGTAGTTTGAGCGCAGGCATACTACAACGGGAATACCGGCATCGGAAATTGATTTTATGTGTTTTTTTTCAGCATGGGTCAGATGGACCAGGAAATCCGGTTCAAGGGCAATGGCTGAAGATATATCGGATGGGTCTTTTTCTCCTGCATGTATTGCGAATTTTTTCCCTTTTTCTCTTGTAATCCTGAGAATTTTTTTTATTGAACCGACATCAAGGTCACTGGTGCTGCTTAATCCCGTTCCTTCACATAAGTCAAGATAATCCATATCACCATCAGATGGCCTTCCAAAAATCTTTGCTTTGATATCATGACCAGTCAATGCTTCATTGAGCGCTTCGATCCCGGAAAGCCCGCCTTCACGAAAATCTGCAAAAGCGCATGTTCCCGTTTTTATCATATCCCCAATACAGGCTTTCATCGATATAACGAGGTCATCGTGAGAGGTTTGCTGCAGGATCTTATGTTTTAATCCATGAGGAGGCTGAACGAGTTCCGATAGCGACAGATAAGGCGGGTCTTTGATAACGGAATCGCCGATGTGTGTATGCGTGTTCACAAAACACGGGGCTATTATAGTATCGGTTTTAATTGCGCTTTCTTCGATGCCCTTTATTATGCCGTCTTTTATAGTTATGCATCCATCAACAGGTTCGAATTCATCGCCCAGGATTATTGTGCCTTCGATGGTCTTTTCCATATGGACTCATTCATGCTGATGGTATTTGCGTTTTTCGCAAGAATCAGATTTCTCTCAAAAAAATGTAACTGCAGTAGGAGGTACTTTCAAGAATTCATTCTTATATTTTGACCGCACCCTTGTAATGACCGCTCTTCGTCGGTATTTTTTTTCTATGACCATATTCAATCCCTTGGGGACTTTAAATCAATTTCACATTTTAATTAGCATGGGTGTGAAAAAAGTGTGATTTTGATGTGAAAGGTGTGTAACCCCCAGCTCCATATCTTACACCCGTACCCTATTGCAGAATTAAATGTTAATTAAGCGTTTCTCTTTATAATTGCAGGATACACCATACTCACAGGCACGCATCTCTTCCCATGTCTGGTTGATTATGCGCGTCACACAATTTATGTTTGAATGCTTGCACTTCATGTTCTCACTTTATCTGGCCTTTTATCTTCAATACCTGATTCTGGCTCTTGTTACTTTTATATTTTCACAATTTTATTAGTATGGGTGTGAGGAAAGTGTGTATAGGATGTGAATGATGAAAAAATAGATTCTCTATTTATTCAGTCTCCCCATCACATCTTCCACTGTAAGCAGCTCCTGTTCCCCGCTTTTCATATCTTTCAGAGCAACTTTTCCTGCATCAAGCTCATTCTTCCCGACTATAACCACATGGCTTGCGCCGATGGTGTTGGCGTAAGAGATCTGGTCTTTGAATTTCCTCCCCATCACATCGACATATGCAGGTACATTTTCCCTGAGTCTTTTTGCGATAACGATTGCCTCCTTGCGAGTATCCTCAAACGAGACTACAACGACGCTCTTTGGGCTTACAGGCTCTACCTCGCATATTTCCATTATCCTGTCAAACCCGATGGCATACCCCGTTGAAGGCGTATCCTCGCCCCCGAACAATTGGGCAAGGCGATACGATCCTCCGCCGCAAACCTGGTTCTGCGCCCCCAACCCTTCGCAATATATCTCAAACACCATGCCGGTATAATAATCAAGACCCCTTGCTATCCCGAGATCGACCTGGTATTCCAGTTCGTAAACATCAAGCAGCGAAAGCAGGGCCTCGAACTGCGAGATCGCCTCTATATCCCCGGCAAGTTCCCGGGCTTCATGCACCGCATTTATTCCCCTGAGTCCTATCAGGCGGAACAGTCTTCCCCTCATATCATCCGATGCGCCGATCTCGTCGAGGAAATCCTCAAGACCTTTATCATCTTTTTTATCCACAAGACGCATGATCCTGCTCTGTTGCTCGGACTGGATGTCCTTTAAGAGTGAGCGCACAATCCCAAGATGTCCAACATGCAGGTCGCCCCGGACTCCGGCGCTTTTTAACATTTCCACGGCCAGGGCAATAACCTCTGCATCCGACTCCGGGCGGGCGCTTCCTATGATCTCAACGCCGAACTGGAAGAATTCGCGGAAGCGTCCCTTCTGCGGACGTTCGTATCTGAAACAGTTATCAAAGTAATAGAATTTCAAGGGCTTGGGCGATCTCTGCAGCTCTTCAACAAACATCCTCACCACAGGCGCTGTGAGTTCAGGACGAAGAGCGATTTCGCGATCTCCCTTATCCTTGAAATTATATATCTCACCCAGAATTCCTTCACCGGATTTCAGCGTAAAAAGCTCAATATGCTCAAATGTCGGGGTTTTGATTTCTCCGTATCCCCACATCCGGGCAACCTCACGCAGGCTGTTCTCGATATGTCTTCGTTTTGCCATCTCCATCGGGAGAAAATCGCGTGTGCCCCTGGGTTTCTGGATTTCCATAGTTAGTCCTCAAGCCCCGTTTACAGCATATTCCTTTATAAATTCTTATGCTCAGCGATGTACATGGAATGTGCATCTTCACATTTCCGAAGGATTACTCATAATCATTATGATATATAAGAGAAATATTTTTAAGCAATGATGCCATAAATATATCTGTGATTTAATGAAAAAAATTCTCCCCATACTATTACTGATTTTGATTGTAGCTTTATCAGGCTGTACCGGATCCGAAAAACCTGCTGAACCCCTAAAATTCGAACTTGCAAATCCAAACCTTGTGGGGAAAATCGTGGACATGAAAATCGACAGGGGAGATGACATAATAGCCGGTGAAGTGGTCAATGCCGACCTCACAGTCGCAAACACGGGGGGCGAAAAGATCACCAAAGAAACGATAGAGATAAAAGTCAAAGTATTGTCCCTTGATGATTTCCTCGCAAACCTGTATCTGAAGACCATGAACGATGATAAAAAAACAAGAGATATCCCGCCAATTGATTTTGATGCAGAAATAGCACCCGGCACGGTCAAAACACTTAGCGCCGAATTCCACAGCCTGAAAGAGATGCAGGGAAGAAGCCTTGCAGGCAAATATGAACTCACTATCATCCTGGCAGTAAATGGCCAGAAGGTTGACTCGAGGATAGAAAGGATAACACTCCGTTCAGGTACACCAAGGAATTTCACACCTACCCCGACTGTTCCTGCGCCAACTCCGACTCCCACGCCTAAACCAACTCCCGAAATTACTGAAACCATCGAACCCACACCTACCCCAACACCCACCCCTGAACCTGTAGTTGTGGCCACCCCGACGGGAAAGACGATTACCTTAAGGGTAATGGGAAACAGGTTCACAGAATCCAGCAAGCAAATATATGTAGGCGATGAAATAATGTGGGACAATTATGATGAAGAAATATACACTATTTATGAGGAGGACAAAAAGATCGCCAATATGACCCTGAGATCAGGTGGGAAGACAAAATATGTTTTCAACACAACAGGGACATACAAATTAGGCCTGTATTATCGTATGTTGCGCGGCGACCCGAGTACTCAGACTATCAATGTAAAGGTCAATACGAGCCAGTGAGCCGAACGGCTCACAAACTTTTTTATCGTTGGAGCACGAATCAGCAGTGGTGAGATTATGATATCAAGAAAAATCCTGTTAATAGTACTTGTAATACTTTTAAACCTCGAAACCGCCAGCGCAGCCACTCTCAACGCCGGGAAAGGACAGACCTATACTACTATCCAGTCGGCAATAGACGCGGCAAACACAGGCGATGTGATTTCGGTCGGAGAAGGCACATACACTGAAAACCTCGTCATAAAAAAGAATGGGATTTCGATATTGGGAGCGAACAGGGAAAAGACAGTTATTGATGGCAAGAAAACCGGCAGTGTGATCAGAATAGACCAGGCAAGCAGTGTCAAAATAAGCGGATTCACCATCCAGAACAGCGGGGGAAGCGGCAAAGAGGATGCCGGAATAACAATATACTCGGCACAGAACAATATGATTATGAACACGATTTTCCTGAATAATAACGCAGGGATTTCAATTTATTCCGGAAGCAATAATAACATCATTTCCGGGAACGATATAAAATCAACCGGTAAAAATGGTATTTTTATATTTTCATCAGGTGAAAACAGCATCTACAATAACAATATCCAGGATAATCAATTCGGGATATATGCAGATTCCGCCCGCAAGAACCGCATTTATTCCAATAATTTCATAGAAAATAAGAACCAGGCTTATGATAACAGCGGCCAGAATTCATGGGACGACGGCAAATCCGGGAATTACTGGAGCGATTTCAAAGGAAGCGGTGCCTATGCCGTCCCGGGTGGCGCAAAAGCAGCGGATAATTACCCCCTGCAGAAGGCGATCACAATAAAATCCGAGACAGTCCCCACGCCTGCTGAACAAAAGACCACTCAGGGAGAAAACGGTAAATCCTCTCCCGGATTTTCAGGCATCGCTTTTCTGGCTCTGCTTTTCTCAATAGCAGTATTCAGGAACTGGATAAAAAAGGAATAAGAGATTTTTAATCTCTTATTTTCTCAACCTTTTTGCCAGATGACCCACAGCAAGCAATCCAGAGACGGCCATAACTAATCCGAATCCTGGTGTGGGTTTGGCCGCAGTTTCAGTTGTCTTTGCTGCCGTTGTGGATGTTGAGGCAGGACTCAACACTGAAAGAGCCCACTGTGCCCTTATTGTCTTATCCGCTCCCTTATCCTGGTGGCACTTGTATGTGCATGAGTTTGGCATTTTATCAGCGCCGTATTTCAACGAGTTCTCAGGGCTCAAAGTCCTGAAAGTATGCGGCGACAGTGCGCCCCGCAATTTGCTATTTACGTTTATCACGTCAGGCATATGGCAGTCCGTGCATGTTATTGCTGCGCTCTTTGCCTTATCGGTAAAGCCGTGCTTGTGATATTCGCTGACTGATGTATGGCATGACTTGCAGAGTTTTTCCCCGGGCATTGTGAGTCCCGCCCCATTCCAGGCAGAATAGCTAATCACTTTTCCCGAAGCATCAAAAATCGCAATGCTCCTGTCCTGGAATTCGGCAGGCAATTCCGAGGCTTTATATACAGCCACATTCCCTGCCTCGTGCGGGGAATGGCAGTTCACACATGTTATCCCTGCTGAATAATGCTTGGCTGTCTTCAAATCGAGGAATTGCTGGCGATGCCTGTTGGATGTCTTGTCGGGGAAGAACGAAGCGTTGTTGGAATAGGGCTCAGGGTCGTATTGCAGTGTATCAGGCTTGCCAAGGACATATCCCACAGGGAAATTGTACTTTCCGCCCCCTGCCTGAGTTGCCCTGATATGGCAGTAGCCGCATGCCTCGGAGGACTTATCAATTACTATATCGGCTTTGTTCTTTGATGCAATATGCTTGCTTCCGGGGCCGTGGCATGCTTCACATCCGATATTTAATTCCTTGAATGTCTGGGTGGCGGTATTGTACCCCGTTGTATGGCAGCCCGCACATTTTACAAGCCAGTCCCTGATATCCTTATCATTGGCATAGCTTTGCTTTATGGGATTCCATTCGTATTTTGTTACATTATAATTATTACCGTCTTTCTTTATGTAGCTCTCTTCCTTATACCATCCTCCGATAACATAGGTTATTTCAGATAGCTTCGGAGCTTTCGGGTCGCTCAGGTTACCGTGAATGTTACCGGGAATAGAAGCCTCGCGTATCATTTTCTGGTGTATGGATTCTTTTATCTTGCTGTAAACCTGCGCATGGCAGGTCTTGCATGCTTCAGTGCCTGCATAGGTTGCTTCTTCAGCTGATGCCGGAATTACCGCAAAAAGCATGGCAACGGCAAGAAAAGCAACCATTTTTAAACAAATATTATTTAATTCTTTTTTCATCAATACCCTCCGTTTTTATATATTAATAATATTTATGATTATTATTATCATAAATAAAGATTATGGTTAATTAAGTGAAAAATATATAGTTGAAAAATCAATGAATTCATAATGGATGCGTTCATTGGGAAAACAGAGATTGTCCTTTTATTGGGGGATATCACTGAACAGGAAACTGAGGCTATAATCAATGCAGCGAATCCCGCTTTGATGGGAGGGGGAGGTGTGGACGGAGCGATACACAGTAAAGGTGGGCCGGAGATAATGAAAGAATGCAAGATCATCAGGACGACCTTATGGAAAGGTGGTCTTCCCACAGGCGAAGCGGTAGCAACAACAGGGGGAAGATTAAAAGCAAAAAAAGTAATTCATACTGTAGGTCCTGTCTGGAGCGGGGGATATAAAGGAGAAGATGAGCTACTTTCCAATGCTTACAGGAACAGCCTCGCTTTAGCCATGAAGATGGGATTAAAGACGATATCCTTTCCATCCATCAGCACCGGAACGTATGGATACCCTGTGGAAAAAGCAAGCAGGGTAGCCATCATGGCTATTGTGGAATTCCTTGAAAACAATGAAGGGATTAAAGAAGTGAGGTTTGTGCTTCACAGCCCGCATGATTTAAAAATATACGAAAAGGCATTAACAGAGGTAATACACACCAGAAAGTCCGGAAAACCTTAAGTAGGATACAGCCAGAATATTAAATCGATATTAGGGGGGTTAGTTATGAAAAGCTACATGATATTGATGCTGGTTTTTACACTTTCATTATTTTTAGTTGCCGGACATGCCATGGAACAGATTGGGGGAGGGCAACAGATGAAAGATAGTGAAAGAACCCCTGATACGATGATCTTTGTTGAGCCCGACGCAAGTCCTGTATCAACGGTGCCTGAAGGCAAGATCATCACACTTGAAGATGATAGGAAAACCATCTCACTCTTAGTCAAAGAAACTTTCCTGCTCAAATTAGGGGAAGAGTATGACTGGAATGTCACGATCGACAACCAGACAGTTCTCAGTCGGGTCGTTGGCGTTCTGGTCGTCAGGGGTGCCCAGGGTATTTACAGGGCCAACAGTCCAGGAAACGCCACACTGACGGCTGTCGGTGATCCGGTATGCCGAAAAGCAATACCACCCTGCGCCGCACCTTCGCGCGAGTTCAAGCTCTATATGGTTATAGCAGAAGAACCTGGCGCGACTCCAACACCTGCACAGACTCCAAAGGCCGCGGGATTCGGATGGATGGCTTCCCTTGCCGGAGTACTTGCCTCCGGATTTCTGGCCAGACATCGGAGTAAATAATCAGGGCATGACCCAACCGAAACAATTTTCACCTTTGCAGCTAACGAAGATATGGAGGTTAGATATGAAACCGATAATTACAGCTCAACTTGAAATCGTCGCCCTGGGAACAGGAAGCACAAGTATGAGCGCACATATTTGCGAAGCCGTGAAGGCTATTGAGAAATCAGGCGTGAAATACCAGTTAAATCCTATGGGAACGTCACTGGAGGCGGCTTCCCTTGATGAAATCTTTCGCGCAACAAGGGCGGCACATGATGCGCTGGCAAAAAGAGGGATTAACAGAGTGGTCTCGCACCTTGCGATTGACGACAGGAGGGACGCACCAAAAGGAATGGCAGAAAAAGTTGAATCAGTCAAAAATAAACTTTAGATCCATTTCTCAAGGCTTTCTTTCTCTTCAAGGTCCAGGGTCATGCCATCGATCGCGGCTATGACCTTCACACCTGTTTTTTCTGATATCATCCTTACCTGAAGTTGGGGTGATGCTTTGAGTATCTGTAAACCAAAATGGGTTAATATGGCTTTTTTTGGTCTTATTTCATTGATGAGGTCTTTTGCCTCATCGATATTCAAATGGCGGATCCTTTTATCAGTTTTCATCCTTACAACGTTCAATATCAGGAAATCAACACCTTTGTAAGCCTCCGCAAGTTCGGGGAAATATTCTGTGTCGGGTATGTATCCCAATTTCCCTCCACTGAACTCGTAAATTGCCCCGTACGTTTCAACAGGATGCATATTTTTAATTGGGAATTCTATTTTAATATTACGTACTTCAATTTTCATTCCTTCTTTGATTTCGGTTATTTCAGTAAACGGCCTTACATACTGAAGCACGACCGGATCGTTGTTCAGGCAATCCGCCGGCACGATAAGGCGCCCGCGCGGCTGGAAACCGCCTCCTGTCATTGCTTCGGTCACCACATTTATGTCGTTTGAATGGTCGATATGCCTGTGGGATAATATTATTGCATCAAGTGAATTTGGCTTGAACCTGTGCCTGTGTATCATTACAAGGCTTCCGGGTCCTGGATCCTGTAATATGTTCACACCGTCCAGCCTCAGCCAGAATCCTCCGCTTCGGCGCAACTGGTTCAGTACAACAAGTCTTCCTCCACCTGTTCCAAGAAATGTTACACTTGACATTCGCCTTTAAACATGTTCAGGTTATACAAAAAAATTTCTTTTTAAATAACCTATTTATGCAAATAACGACTTCTAATAATGTGGGAGAAGTATGTTATATAATTTTCAAGATAAAAAACCATCCATATCAAGAAACGTCTTCATAGCAGAAACCGCTTGCGTTATCGGTGATGTTTCTATCGGTGAGAAATCAAGCGTGTGGTTCAATTCTGTCATCAGGGGGGACAGGGGAAAAATCACTATTGGAAAAGGCTCAAATATCCAGGATTGTGCCGCGATACATACAGATGAATCAAATGTCATGATAGGCGATGGCGTTACTATAGGGCATGGATGCGTCATGCACGGCTGCCTTGTAGGAAACAATGCCCTAATCGGTATGAATGCCACGATACTTCACGGCGTCGAAATAGGGGAATTTGCCGTGGTCGGGGCCGGGGCACTTGTGCCGCCGAATTACAAAATCCCGGCGAACACTGTAGTCCTGGGGGTCCCCTGCAAGCCCGTCAGGAAAACAACTGACGAGGATCTGGAACTCATGAAAAACACATTGAAGAACTACGGGGAATTAACTGAAAAATACCTGAAGATGAAAGTGTGATTATGCGGAATATTGAAATTGAAGAACTCGGTGCCACGCCTGTAACAGAGCGCAAAGTCGAGGTTGTTGAGAGGAAGGGCCTCGGGCATCCCGATTATATATGCGATTCCATTATGAACCAGGTCTCTGTCGAGCTCTGCAAGGAATATATGGAACGGTTCGGCGCAATCATGCACCATAATATCGACAAGGGAATGCTGGTGGCAGGGGAGGTGAAAACCAAATTCGGCGGCGGTGTGATTTTAAAGCCGATGCGTATCATTTTCGGGGACAGGGCGACTTTTGACGTGGAGGGTGAACTCATCGATGTCAACGGCATCGCAATAGATGCTGCAAAAAATTGGCTGCGGGAAAACCTGCGTTTTGTCAATTCCGATTCTATCCAATACCAGGTTGAAATCGCACAGGGTTCAGCTGAACTCACGGACATATTCAAAAGGAAAAATGCCATACTGGGGGCGAATGACACGTCTGCTGCCGTGGGATACGCGCCCATGACGCCGACAGAAAATATAGTGCTCGAGACAGAAAGGTTCCTGAATTCGCCGGATTTCAAGAAAAGGTTTCCCGAATCCGGCGAGGATATAAAGGTGATGGCATTGCGGAAGGGAGGTGAACTTCATTTGACAGTTGCGGCCCCGCTTGTTGACATGCTGATTGAATCCGAAAAAGATTATTTCACGAAAAAAGATGAACTGTTTGAAGAAATCAAAGCTTACGTAGCTGAAAAAACAAACCTTCAGCCATCGATTTACCTTAATACTCTTGACAGGCCGGGACGCGGGATGGGAGGGATATACCTCACTGTGACAGGAACTTCTGCCGAGGATGCGGATTCAGGCCAGGTGGGGCGCGGCAACAGGGTGAACGGCATCATACCGCTAAACCGCCCTGTCAGCAGCGAAGCCGCGGCAGGGAAGAACCCGGTAAGCCATGTTGGAAAAATATACAATGTGCTGAGCCACAGGATAGCCCATGAGATATATAGCAGCGTCCCTGACATCAGGGAGGTTTATGTGTGGCTCATGAGCCAGATAGGTGAGCCCATTGACCGGCCGAAAATAGCTGCAGCGCAGGTGATAATGGAGAGGGGGACGATTGGGAGCGTGGAAAAAGAGATAAACGAGGTCATTGACAGGGAGCTCTCGAACATACAGGAATTCTGTATGAAGCTTGCGTATGGGAAGATACCGGTGTGTTGATTTGCGTTTTTTCTATTTCAAATCACTCCAGCCCGTACATATCCTTCAATCCATGCCCCGTGGCAATAATCACGACCGTCCCGGATAACTTCTTTTTCATAAAACCCGCATATGCAACGGCGCCGCTTGGCTCAACAAAAATACCGTTCCTTGCAAGCCTGTTGCGGGCTGAGAGCGCTTCCTCATCCGTGACCCGAAGGGCTTCCCCTCCTGAATCCCGGATCGCCCTCAGAGCCGCGATCCCGTCTATGGGGTCGCCGCAGGCTATGGCTGTAGCTATTGTTTTTGGATTAGTTACCGGGATTATCTCGCCAAGCTCGTTCTCCCATGCATGCACTACAGGATCGCAATTCTCAACCTGCACGCCTATTATTTGGGGGATCTTCTCAGTTATCTTTACGAGCGCAAGTTCCCTGAACGCTTCAAAGATGCTCCATATAAGCGTGCCGTTCCCAACAGGCACAACCACATAATCCGGAACATGCCAGTAAAGCTGGTCTGCGATCTCAAAACCCACAGTTTTGGTTCCTTCGCTACGCCAGGGGTAGTCGCCTGTTAAGAATGAATCACCGTGGGAGACAACATATTCTTCGGCCTGTTTTATCGCGACCGAGTAATCTCCGTCAACTACTACCGTTTCTGCGCCGTAGGCTTTTATCTGGGTGCTTTTTTCTTTACCTACGATATCAGGGACGAACACCTTGCAGTCAAGTCCTGCAAATGCGGCATAGGCGGCAACGGACGCCCCCATATTTCCCGTAGAAGCAAGCGCGACTTCATGTTTTCCACGCTCAAGCGCCTTTGTAATCTCAAGTGAAGAACCCCTGTCCTTGAAAGAACCTGTGGGATTTGCAGCTTCGTATTTAATAAGCAGCTGCCCCGTTTTCCCAAGTCTCCTATTTTCAAGCAGCGGCGTGCCCCCTTCTCCCATGGTCACGACCTTTGAGAGGTCTTTTACAGGCATGAATGCCCAGTACTTCCAGTGTGAGGGCCGATCGCGCATGAAATCGTCACGCAGGATGATTCTCTGTATGGATCTGTAATCATATTCAGCATCGAGGGCAGAGCCGCAAACCCTGCATCTCGGGATTGGCAGTTTTTCTATTTCAGGTGGTTTATACTTCCTTGCACAGCGGAAGCATTTAAAACCCGTAACATATACCATACGGATTAATTTACACGCTTTTGATAAATATTATTCGGAGTTCCAAACAATAGATTAATAACAGAATTACCCAATTAAGAGCGGAAGATGCCTATGATAAGAACTCACTACTCAACACAGATAACGCCTGATATGAACGGTCACAGTGTCACGATATGCGGCTGGGCGCATGAAATACGCGACCTGGGGGGAATAACTTTTCTTGTGGTAAGGGACAGGGAAGGACTTGTCCAAGTAACGCTTTTTAAAAAGACCATAGATAAGAACGTTCTTGAGACCGTTCGTAATTTATCGAGGGAATCGGTGGTAGCGGTAACCGGGAACGTCAAAAAAGAAGCCAAAGCGCCCAACGGCTACGAGCTTGTTCCGACTGCGATTTCGGTGCTCGGGAAAGCGGATTCGCCGCTGCCGATGGATACCACAGGCAAGGTGGATGCAGACCTTGATACGAGGCTCGATGTCAGGTTCATGGATCTGCGCCGTCCGTACACGCAGTCAATATTCAGGATAAGGCATATCATGCTGAAAAGCATCAGGGAGTTCCTTGCAGGTGAGGGGTTTGTTGAGATTTCGACACCCAAAGTGGTTGCTACTGCCACCGAAGGAGGGACAGCCCTTTTCCCGATAACGTATTTTGAACGCGAGGCTTTCCTTAACCAGAGCCCGCAGTTATTCAAGCAGCTTATGATGTCGGGCGGGCTTGACCGCGTATTTGAGATAGGCCCCATATTCAGGGCAGAGGAACACGATACGCGAAAACACTTAAACGAAGCGACCTCGATCGATATTGAGGCGAGTTTCCTTGATAACGAGGATGTCATGGTCCTGCTTGAGAACCTTGTCAGCCATGTTTATAAGAACGTTGCAGATGAAGGTGCAAATCACCTGAAAACGATCGGAGTGGAACTCAAAGTTCCGAAAACGCCGTTTAAGCGCATTACCTATGATGAGGCAATCGGGATAGCGCGCGATAATGGTGAGACTATCGAATGGGGGGACGACCTGACGACCGAATCCGAGCATTCCATCGGAAAAACCATCGGTGAACATTATTTCATAACTGACTGGCCCACAAAAATAAAACCTTTTTATGCAATGCCCTATGAAAATAAGCCGGAAGTTTGCCGGGCATTTGACATGATGCACCCGCGCATGGAACTTTCTTCAGGGGCGCAGCGCGTCCATTCCTATGAGTTGCTGCGCAGCAGGATAACTGAACAGGGTTTGAACGCCGACGGATTCGACTTCTATCTCAAGGCCTTCAGGTACGGCATGCCCCCGCATGCAGGCTGGGGTCTTGGCGCGGAACGCCTTCTTATGACAATGCTGGGAATTGAGAACATCCGCGAAGTGGTGCTGTTCCCGAGGGACAGAAAACGGCTTTCCCCATAAATTATATAGCTTAATAAGATATGTGTATTGTGCAAAATGTCAAGACTTACCAAAAACTATTTGACTATTTTTGCCGTTTATAAGAGGGATATGAGATGAGTACTGAAAGGGACATTATAATCGAGAGACTTGAGCAAAAGCTGGCTGCCCGGGATAAGGAATTTGC
>DATCUE010000057.1:0-26448 GCA_036567605.1 Candidatus Methanoperedens sp.
TCGTAACTTCCTATCCCCGCCCCTCCCTGGGCGAGCCATCCTCCGACGGTCGAAGAGGGGTAGCTTGTGGGATACAGCCGCAGGGTAAGGTTCAGTGGATTAAGCTTATTGTCCAGTTGCTCCCAGCTTATCCCAGGCTGCACCGTAACTGTCTGTTCATTCGCATCTATCGAAAGTAAATCCTTCATGCGATAAAAATCGACCACAATGCCTTTTTTGACAGGGATCGCACCCCCGTAACCCGATGTGGCCTTTCCGCGCGGCGTGAGCGGGATACTATTCTGGTTCGCCCATCTGACCAGTGCGACGAGTTCTTCCTCGCTTCGGGGCTGGACTACGGCAGCGGGGGTGGTATCCCCGATGAGAGGTTTTACGAGTTCCGGTATCGCAGCGATGTCGTGCCCGTAGAGCTTCCTTTCGGTTATGTCAAAGGTTATGCGATTGTCGAATTTTTCTTCAAGATATGACCGTTGTTCTTTTTTCATCATAAGAATCGCTTATTTTTAGTTTTGTCAATACTATACACAACCATGTTGGGATTTAAGGATTTTGGTTGACTGTGGTATCTTTTGGTGCTGATAAATCAAGAAGCAAAATAGCCACCAAGGCACTGAGGTTACAGAGTTATTATTTTCTCTGTGTTCTCAGCGACTCCGTGGATCATTTAAAGCTCAAGCCGTTCAGATGTTGGAATTATTGGATATTTTGGTTGACTGCACAACCGTTTTATCCATCCACCACATTTTTAGTCCAATGATATTTGAAAAAATCCCGACTGTTCCCACTTCAGAAGAACTCCTCGACAAATCCTTCCGCCGCGCAGCACGGGCAAAGCACGGAAAAAGGATACTTGACCGCGCATCCAAGCTCAAAGCAGAGGAATCAATGCTCCTCACGGCGGCCAATATACTGAGCGATAATCTCATTAATATAGTCAAAAAGTTCCCGAGCTTTGACCAGGTGCCTCCGTTCTACCTGGAATTGGCCGAAATAATCGTTGGAATTGAAGAGCTGAAAATGAACCTTGCCTCGGTGCAGTGGGCTGGTAACAAGATAAATGAAATGGCAAGAAAGTACGTCGGTATGATGCGAAACGCAGAGGATGCGAAGGTTGTGCGCAAGCAGGCATTCGGAAGGATATCTTCAATTGTGGACAGTATAGACGGCAATCTGCACTTTCTCAACGATGCGCGAAATAAGCTCAGGAAGCTTCCCTCAATCGATGAAGGCCCGGCCATTGTTGTTGCAGGGTATCCCAATGTGGGTAAATCAAGCTTCGTTGCGCTTGTGAGCAGTGCGCACCCGGATATTGCCCCCTATCCCTTTACCACGAAAGGACTTGCTGTTGGGCATTTCATAAGGAACGGGATAAGATACCAGGTCATCGATACCCCCGGCCTCCTTGACAGGCCGCTTGATGAGAGAAATGAAATAGAACTCCAGGCGATATCGGCCCTTAAGCATGTCGGGAAGGTCATACTGTATATAATAGATCCCTCGGAAACCTGCGGCTATACGCTGGATAAGCAGATGCATTTGCTGGACGGGATAAAAAAAGAATTCGGGATTCCGATACTGGTTGCAGCCAACAAGACCGATATTTCAGGAATGCCAGAAAGCGCCGACATGAGTATGTCCACACTCACAGGAGAAGGCGTGGAGGCCATGCTTGACAGGCTTGTAGAGATGATTCGATAAATAAAAATATATATGATTACCGATAATAGCTTATTGGTTCGTATTAATACGAAATAACAAAGCAAACAATTAAATATAATGAATATTCATTAAGAATCTGAGGTACTGATGCCTGTAGGTGTATACATCTGTCATTGCGGGTCGAACATAGCGGGAACGATAGACGTCGAAGATGTAAAAAAACATGCAGAGATGCTAAAAGATGTTGCCGTCGCCCGCGATATTCCTTTTTCATGCGGCGATTCAGGGCAGGAGCAAATCAAAAAAGACATAACCGAATACAAACTTGACCGCATAGTTGTAGCCGCCTGCTCCCCGCGCCTCCACGAACCCACATTCAGGCGCATGCTTGAACAGTCGGGGCTAAATCCCCATCTCCTTGAAATGGTAAATATCAGGGAGCAGGGTTCATGGGTGCACGCCGACAAGAACGGCCTCGCGACACAGAAGGCAAAAGACCTGGTTGCCATGAGCGTGGCAAGGGTCGCATTGCTATCCCCGCTTGAGAAAAAGA
Source organism: Candidatus Methanoperedens sp. (assembly GCA_036567605.1). GTDB lineage: Archaea > Halobacteriota > Methanosarcinia > Methanosarcinales > Methanoperedenaceae > Methanoperedens. The sequence continues at coordinate 2,213 of DATCUE010000057.1, forward strand.
CAGTTCCGGCAAATAAAGGCGTACTTGTCATCGGAGCAGGTGTGGCAGGTATAGAGGCTGCCCTCTGCCTTGCAAATATGGGAGTTAAGGTGCATCTTGTTGAAAAGGAGCCCACAATAGGCGGGAAAATGGCGCTTATGAATGAAGTCTTTCCAACGAATGACTGCTCCCTGTGCGTTCTTGCCCCCAGGATGTCTGAAGTCCAGAACAACCAGAACATCACGCTGTACACATATTCGGAGATCACAAATATTGAAGGAAAAGCGGGTAATTTCAGGATAAGAGGAGTGAAAAAACCGCGTTACATTGATGAGAAAAAATGCAAAGGGTGCATAGACATCTGCGCCCGGGTATGTCCCATCGACGTGCCGAACCAGTTCGATTACGGAATAGGCGCGCGAAAGTCAATATACATTCCATTTGCGCAGGCAGTGCCGCAGGTTGCTGTTATCGATGAACATTGTGTTGGCTGCGACCTGTGCAGGCTTGCATGCCCTGCAGAAGCCGTGGATTTTAACCAGAAACCTGAGAACTTTGAATTCAACGTGGGCGCAGTAATACTTGCAACAGGATACCAGCCGTTTGATGCTGCACGCAAGGAAGAATACGGTTACGGGCGGTACAGGAACGTCATAACCAATCTTGAACTTGAAAGGATGCTTGGCGCTGCGGGTCCGACCCACGGAAGGGTGGTTTCGCCTTCTACAGGAGTAGATGTAAAGAGTGTGGCCTTCATACTCTGCGTCGGGTCAAGGGATGAACAGGTGGGAAATCCTTATTGCTCAAAGGTGTGCTGCATGGCTTCGATAAAGAATGCCATACTTGTAAAAGAGAAATATCCCGAAGCAAAAATAACAATCCATTATATCGATATCCGTGCAGGCGGCGAGATGTACGAAGAATACTACAGGCGCGCCCAGGAAATGGGTATATCCTTTGTCCGCGGGCGCGTTGCAGAAGTTGAGGAATCAGACGGCCAGACAATAATCCATTATGAAGACACGCTTTCAGGGGAGACCATGCATGAACCATACGACCTTGTGGTCCTCGCAATCGGCATGGAGGCAAATAAGGATGCTGAGGCACTGGGAAGGATGCTTAACCTCTCCACCCGCCCAGACCGCTTTTTCCAGAGCTCACATCCCAAGATGCGGCCTGTGCAGACCCATACGAAAGGCGTGTTTATTGCAGGATGCGCCGGAGGCCCAAAAGAAATACAGGTATCCATCGAACAGGGAAGCGCGGCTGCTGCAAAAGCTGAAAGCCTGCTGCACAGGGGGGAACTGGATATCGAACCCATGAGCGCATATGTACTTCCTGAGCTGTGCGATGGCTGCAGGATATGCGAAAGCGTCTGCAAATTCGGAAGGATCAAAATAATAGATAAAAAAGCCCTTGTTGACGATGTAGAATGCCAGGGATGCGGCGCGTGCAGCGCGGCGTGCCCCAACGGCGCCATCCAGCTTCACAATTTTACTGATGAACAGATCATGGTGCAGATAGACGAGGCCACGCGCAAGGCAAGCGAGTACCCGCTTGTTATCGGGTTCCTGTGCCACTGGTGCAGCTATGCGGCCGCAGATCTTGCTGGTTCGCTACGTATCCAGTATCCCACGAACTTAAGGAATGTCAGGGTGCTTTGCGCGGGCAGGGTAAATCCCTCTTTTGTCCTTGAAGCCCTGCGGCGCGGGGCTGACGGCGTGCTTGTGGCAGGATGCAGGCTCGGAGAATGCCACTATACCATAGGCAACTACTGTGCCCTGCAGAGGATGGATGTGCTTGGCAAACTGCTGGTTGATCTGGGATTTGATGAGCGGCGGCTTCGTGTTGAGTGGATTGCAGCAAGCGAAGGTGAGAAGTTCTCCCGAATAGTAAAGGATTTCGTAAAGCAGTTGAAGGAAATAGGCCCGATAGGCAGCGAGCTTAAAGAATGACGGATGAAGAAACACTGGAAATAAAGGTGGATAGCGAGGTCAGGGACTCGCATTTCATCTTCATCCAGACAACCGGGAAATCAAGGAAAGTCCTGGATTATGACTATAAGCGCTGCAACGGCTGCGGCTTATGCATTGCGCTCTGTCCGAAAAAAGCTATCGAGGCCGGGCCGCTAATCGAAATAGCCACCGGACTTGATGCACCGCCCGTCATTGTTGATCATACGAAATGTTCTTTCTGCGGCATGTGCGCATCCTTCTGCCCGGTAAAAGCTTTTCGCATGACCCTGAATGACAGGAACATCCTTGAACTGGCAGAATTCCCGCACCTTGAAAGCAGCGTGGTGTTCAATGACAAGTGCCTGCCCTGCCTGATATGCAAGAAATCATGCCCTGAAGAAGCTATCGGCGTGGAATTCACGTTCCCCAAAAAGGAGTCTATAGCGCCGTTTAAAGCCGGAAAGAACGGGGAGATAACCGTTGATATGGAGAAGTGCACCTTGTGCGGCGCGTGTGCGGAACTGTGCCCTGCATTTGTGCTTGTGGAAAAAAAGGCTGCCGCAAATGACCTCATGCCTTTTGATGACCTGCTTGTTGATAAAACAAAATGCGATTACTGCGGTATTTGCGTCCCTTTCTGCCCTGAGGATGCCATAAAAGTAAAGGGAGATTTTGACGAAGAGGAGGTCAGGAATCTTGCTCCGAAGATTTCAGGGACTATCAAAGTGGACAATGATAAATGCACAAGATGCGGCTGGTGTGAAGCGGTATGTCCGTATGATGCGGCGGAGGTCACCAAGCCTTTTGAAGGGGAGATCGAACTGATAGACACAAAACTTAAAGGATGCGATCCCGTAGGCTGCCACGGTTGTTTCAATGTCTGCCCTTCAAAAGCATGGATAATACCGAAAGACAAGAAAATTGACGTTGTGCGGGATTTCTGCACATACTGCGGTGCGTGCGAGAGGGCATGCCACGTCATGGCCATCGGTGTAAAGAGAAAAGCGGTGAAACATACATCAGTTGCCGATACGCCATGGGCGCAGGATTGGAAAAAAGCCATAGCCTGCCTGGCCACGGACGACAGGGACAGGCCTGATATCTCACGCACTCTGCATGTGGAAAAGGCAGAAAGGAAGTCCGAACCTCCAATCATCAGACCTGACATTAACCATAAGTTGAAACTGGTGGATGAACGGTTAATAAAAATATCTTCACTGCTTGGCAACAAGCAGGTAAGGCACACCTGGGAGAAAAAGGACGCGGCAGCGGCGGCAGCAGAAATTAAGAAGAGACTTCTAAAACATGGACAATAGAACCAGATATGCAATTCTGGGGCTTGTAATAATAACCCTGATAGTTACTGTCATTAATCTCCAATTTAACCGACCAGCACGGGAGGATACGATAATACCGCCGCCTGCAACCCTTACGATTAACGGGAAGGAGCAGGTCTCAGGGATAGGCTCGTATTGCTGGAACGAAGGTTTCAGATCTACCTGCGCCGATTATGGAGGCATTCCGACGCCTGATGAACCATTAAATGCAGGCTCGCAGACCACAGCATATCTCAGCCTGCCTGTAAAAGTGCCTCCGCAGGAGTTGAGTATGCAGGTCATTCAGGTCACTGAAAATAATTCACTTGAATTTCGCTCGGCAGGCCAGCTTCTTTGGAGCCCTGTGGTGGGAAAGGAATACACACTTCCTCTTGAGAGCAAACAGGATTTGAACCTGACACTTGAGCCGGGGCTTAATGTTATTGTGGTATTCCCCGATTGGAAAAAGGAAGACAATGCAAGCTACGGCTTCCTGGTGAAGGTGCAGTCATAAAATAGCCACTTCAAATTTCATACCAGAATTATCTCTGGTGGCGAAAAAATGAAATGAACTTATCGGGCACATATTATTGTACTCGGTAAAAATCTCGCAGGAAACGCACGGAAAGCTTTATGGACATTAACCATAATCTATAATTCTACGTGCCAGGTGGGAAAAATGAATAGGCGCCGTGTATGCACCACCATTTCTGCAAAACACTGGGAGTTACTAAAAAAGTATACGGAAAAATTCGAGACCCAGCAAAAAGTCTTAGAAGCGGCTCTGGAAAGCCTGGAAAAAAATTCGAACCGAAATCATAAGCTATCTCTGGAAGAGCAGTTTTGGATGCGAACCAGAGAGTTGAAATCAATTTGCCTCATCCAGCTGGATGGGTTGAAAACAACGATGAAGGCTCCTGCTTTTGAGAAAGCTTTTGAGCTATTGGCAGAACGGAAACATATGCAGCACATAATAGAATACTACTACCAGAAACCACTTAAAGATTGTAATTTGAAAGAAATTGTAGATGGGTTGGTAATATACGCGCGGCTATCAAACTGGTTCGATTCAGTAAATTACACAGATGATGGTGACCATTATACACTGCAAATATACCACAGTTTGGGGCTCGGCGGTTCTAAGTTCAATAGAACATTTATTGAGAATTTGTTTAAAACATATGGGGTCAAAACTGAGAGCTATATTTCTAATAGAAGCAATTTAATAAAAATATATAAGTTATGAAGTAAAATATCTAATCTTCTTGTTTTTATAGAGCCGCTGTGTCAAATGCATATAAGTTCTGATTAAAAAATATCTTGCAATTTCCTTTGTGATTCTCATAATAAAGCTTTTTGGTATTCTGCTTTTTAGCAGCATCAATAAAGTGTTGGTTTTTTTATAAAAATCTTCATAACTATCTAAGTATCCTTTTTCAAGCGTTTTATTATCCATATATTTGCTATGGGCTATTAGCGTCGGCCTGGAAAAGTCATATTTACCCCAGTTTTCCGGGGTTAAAGGGTAGAGAAGTTTGTTTACAGATTCCTTGAAAAGGGGCGTTCCTGGCAAAGGAGTAAGAATGGTTGCTTGATAAATAAATATGCCTGATTCCAGCGCAAATTTCAGATTTTTTTCGAATATTTTTTCAGTATCATGCTCGAAGCCGTAAATGAAACATCCCCAGGTTTCTATTCCGCGTTTCTTGAGCATCTCTATAAGTTCCCGGTATTTTTTCTCTCGTTCCTCATTTGTCGTCATGTCAAAATTCTTCCGGGTAACTTCTTTAAGACTCTCATTCAGCAGGCTTTCAAATCCAAACAACAGGAGCACGCAACGGGACTCCTCAAAAAGATCCAGCAATTCCGGCTTATCGATTATTCTTGCCGTGCATTGCGAAAACCAGCTTATTTTTGGAAAATTATTTTTGAACATAATAAAAAGCTTCTTTGCATAATTGCCGTCATCCTTTCCTATGATATTGTCGTCATAGAAGCATATCAAATCGTAGCCGTGCGTTTTTTGAAGCAGTTCCACTTCTTTGCGTACATTCTCCACAGGTTTTGCCCGCACCCGCGTTCCGAGCACGTTGGCTACAGAGCAAAATTTGCAGTTGTGCGGACAGCCGCGCTGGGTTTGTATTGCACCAAAAGAGTATTCTTTGGTCCATACTGTAAAATCAGGCATTACCCAATCCCATTTTTCAGGATCGCTGGCATAAATTTTATCGTTCTTTAATTTTCCATTCTTTAAGTCATCCAACACTTCATCAATTGCAGTTTCGGCCTCGCCTATTACAGCGGCATCGCAAAAAGGGAAGAGATGTTCTTCAAGGTTTACAATGTCCCTGGAATAATAAAGCGATGTAACAGCCCACCCGCCAAAAATTACTTTAATGCCCTTATCTATATAGAATTTTGAAATTTTAATCATCTGGGGATAGCATGGCGTCATGCCGGAAATGAAAACAGCATCAGCGTTCTTGTAATATTTTTTCTTTATGTCCAGATTTTTTGTGTCTTGGAACTGCAAGTCAAGCAACTCAGCCTCGCCCCCGTGGTCGCTTATTTTTCGCGCCAATATTGCAGCCCAATAAGGCGGTGTTTTAAACATGTTTGCAAAACCGCTGTTTTGCATCACAGTATTAACAAGAACGATCTTCATATGCGAAAATCATCCCCCATATTATCTTGACTTTGTTACATTAATACTTAATTCTCCTGAATCCAAGATGAGGAAAAATATATGCACATGTTATGCATTCACTGCAATGTCAATTATCGTGATGCCTGTTTTCGCGCATTGGAAATGGCTCGTACAATAAGAAAACCCACCCGGTATGGAATATAAAAATATTCGGAATCAGAAATAAAGTAAAAGGAGGTAGCATAATGAAAATAGAAATTATAAAGACCCATCATAGCAGAATCAATGAAACAGACTTTGAGAACCTCGGATTCGGCGAGATTTTCTCAGACCACATGTTCAGCATGGAATACAGGAATGGGGGATGGGTATCACCCGAGATTATTCCGTTCGGAAAAATCGAGATATACCCATCGTTATGCTCATTGCATTATGGGCAGGTCGTATTTGAAGGTCTCAAGGCTTTCCGCACCGGAAATAGGATCAATATATTCCGCCCTGAGAAATATCATGAAAGATTGAATAAATCCTGCCAGAGGCTCTGCATTCCTGAGATAAGTTATGATATATTTATCACGGCATTAAAAGAACTGCTTGCACTGGATAAGGATTGGATCCCGAAAAAGAAGGGCAACTCCCTTTATATACGCCCCTTTGTTTTTGCCGCAGATAATTTTCTCGGCGTAAAGATATCGGAAACATACCGTTTCATGATAATAACATCTCCTGTCGGGTCGTATTACAAAGAAGGCATCAACCCTGTAAAACTTGTAACCTCTGGTGAATATATACGCGCCGCAAAAGGAGGTCTGGGAGCGGCCAAGACGCCTGCCAACTATGCATCAAGCCTTCTGCCTGCACAGGAAGCGAAAAAGAAAGGATTTACACAGGTACTGTGGCTTGATGGGCTGGAGAGGAGATATATCGAGGAATCAGGGGCAATGAATGTCTTTTTCCTTATAGATGATAAATTAATAACGCCTGCGCTGGGAGGCACGATACTGGAAGGAGTGACGCGCAACACAGTAATCCATCTTGCAAAGAAGTGGGGCATGGATGTGGTTGAGCGCAGGATTTCGATAGATGAGGTGCTTCTGGCGTCAAACGAAGGCAGGTTAAAGGAGGCTTTCGGGACCGGCACAGCAGCTGTAATCTCACCCGTCGGCTGGATACAGCATGAGAGCGAAATGATTACGATAAACGGCGGGAAGATTGGAACACTCTCGCAGAGATTATATGATGAGATAACAGCATTGCAGTATGGAGAGAAGGCAGATACGTCAGGATGGTGTTATTCGATTTAATGCAGGAGAAAGCTAAGGAATCTCTTTAGAAGGCACGGTAGTATATACGCTGAAACTATCACCCGGCTGCACGAACATATATACTGCGACTACCCAGATGATAACAAAGACTGACAGGAGCAATAAAAAATAAAGTTGCTTCCTGTTCTCCCTGGCAGCATTTACCTCCCCTTTCCTTATTCCCATTTGATAAACGAATGCAGCGATAATAAGCGCCATGAATGAAGGTACGAATAATATTCCTACAGGGGACAGGAACGTCACCATGCGCATAAAAGAAACGACTGCTGATGAATGCAGCAGTATCTTATTTTCCCTGAGGATCCCGGCAATCCCGATCGCTGTGAGAATGACAGGGATTATATAGTCGGGGCGGAAATCATTGCAAACCGTCCCTCTGCCTGTCGGCGAGATCTGGTAGGTGTAGCAGCCGTCAACGATCAATGCAGATTCTGAGTAAATGGCGATAATTACGGCGGCAAGCAGTGAAATGACTGCCAAGACCAGCGCAGTTCTCTTATTACGGGGCTCTATTACTTCTTTTTTTACTTCCTCGCCTGTTCCACTCCTGTAAAGAAAAGTGGAAATAACAAGCAGCGCGCAGGAGGCAGGAAACAGGAGCTTTTGCAGGAGTAATCCCATAAATATGGCTGGAGCTATGGATATTACTGTGGCGGTGTTCAAAACGTCTTTGTTCCCGTCACGCACTCCTGCAAGTCCCAGCAAAGGCAGGACGATCAGGAGCGAGAACAGGAATATGAATTCAATATCAGAGATAAGTAATCCCATAGAAACATATTTTTCATACAGCCATGATGCTTCAGCCGAAGCTGCAAGCAAAGCTGCGAAAAAGGATGTGGCCAGTATAATTATTACTCTCTTTTTTATTTTCTCATCCACTTCCACCTTTCGGGAATCGCTCAGATATAAAAAAGTAGAGATTATAAGAGGCAGGGAAGATGCGACGAGCAACCCGCCGACAGTCATTATTCCAAGAATTGTAATTATAAGGGATACAAGGGTCGATGCGATCAGCAAATCCTTACTCCTTAAAAGTATCCCTATCGCTCCGGCCAGGGAAATGAATGGGAAAAGAACAATTGCAGGAGAATACTGGAAGTTTGTGATGTATAGGGAGACCAGTAATGAAGCTGCAAGTGAAAGGCATGCCAGCCATAGCGCAAGTTTGCGGTTATTGGTCATTCTATATTATTTGATGTATATAATTCGATATCTTCGAAATCCCCATCTTCATCCCTACATCCTCCACATCCCAATCCTTAACGAGGTCACCCTTAACTTCTGCGCCAGCGTCCATCACAAACGATCTTGCCCTCACTTCTCCTGCAATGAATTCTTTTAGCTCCATTACAAGCTCCTGAACTCTTTTATCCTTGATTTCCACGAATGCATCAATTTCTTCTTCCACTGCAAGGTCAAGTTCCTTCCTCATATCCTGCAATCTCCTTATGACCTCGCGGGCGTATCCCTCGGATTCGATTTCCCGCGTGAGTTCGGTATCAACATAAACCTCACCTGATGAAAATCCGGCATTGGCTATGGACGGCGGGATCAAGTCCTTGAAACTCACCATGTCTTTCGTTATTGTGCCGGCTTGGAGTTCAAAACTTCCTGATTCCAGTATCGACTTCTTTATCCTCCTGCCATCTGCTTTCTTTAACTCGGCAATTACTTTTCCTGCATCTTTCTTAAATGCCGGGCCAAGCACAGCATGATTCGGCATTACTTCCACGCCGAGTTCTTCCCAGGTTTCCCCTGCTCCAAGCACCATTATTTCCTTGGCGTTTGTCTGCTCTTTTAATACAGATTCAAGGTTCTTTACCGCCGAAGCAACCTCATCTTTCTTCGGGGTCACTACGATCCTTTTCACAGGCCATCTCAGCTTGCGCTTTAGTTTCTGTCTGGCATTTGACGAGGCTTCAACGATTTCCCTGATCGTATCCATCTGCTTCTCAAGTTCGGCATCTATGAACTCTTCCCTCGGTGCAACCATGTCGCACATATGAACACTTGCAGGCGCATCCGGATCGACGTTGCGCACAAGGTTCTGGTACATCTCTTCTGAGATATGCGGAGCAAAAGGCGCTATCAGCTTTGTCAAAGTAACAAGGACCTCGTACAGGGTATAATACGCCGCCAGCTTGTCGGGATCGTTGGCTTCACGCCATGTCCTTGGTCTTATGAGCTGGATATACCATCGCGACAGGTCTTCAAGTATGAACTCTGAGATCGGGCGTGTGGCTTTGTGAAGGTTGTACTCTGTCATGGCAGAATCTACTTTTTTCACCAGTGAGTGCACTCTTGAGAGTATCCACCTGTCCTCAAGGCGTAATCCCTCAGGTGTCCCTTTCATCTCAAGCGGGTTGAATTTGTCAAGTATCATATACGGCAGCGGGAAGCGGTACACGTTCCACAGGATATTCAGCATCCTGTGGACGTTGCCAACCTCATCCCAGCTAAATTTCAGGTCTTCCCATGGCGCATTCTGTGAAAGTACATATAAGCGAAGCGATTCTGCGCCGTACTTTTCCACGACCTCTTCAGGGGAGACCACGTTGCCAAGGCTCTTTGACATCTTCTTTCCTTCAGTGTCGAGTGTAAAACCATGCATCAGCACGCTCCTGTAGGGTGCCTTCCCGAATGCTATCATGCTTGCACCAAGCTGGGAATAGAACCAGCCGCGCGTCTGGTCGTGGCCTTCTGTGATGAAATCGGCGGGCCACCAGTCATTGAATGCTTTCTCCTCATGCGGGAAATTAAGGGTTGCCCATGATGCCACCGCGGAGTCAAACCATACATCAAAAACGTCGGGGACACGGGTCATCCTTCCTCCGCATTTGCACTTGATATGGATGTTATCCACGTTCGGCCTGTGGAGGTCTGGTAGCTGCGGCACACCTGAGCGCTTCTCAAGTTCATGTTTTGTCCCTATCGCCTCGGCCTCGCCGCAGGAATCACATATCCATATAGGGATCGGGATCCCCCAGTATCTCTGGCGCGATATGCACCAGTCGCGCGACCCTGTTATCCAGTCAGCAAACCGCGCTGAACCCGCCCATTCAGGATACCATTTTATTTTTTCAACTTCGGAGAGCATTTTCTCCTTGAGGTCTGTCACCCGCAGGAACCACTGCTCTGTGGCAAGGTAGATGATCGGGGTCTTGCATCTCCAGCAGTGACCGTACCTGTGCGAGATGCTGCCACTTGCAAGGAGCAGGTCCTTACCTGTCAGGTCATCAAGCACGACCTTGTTGGCCTCCCTTACGTGCATTCCTTTGTAATCCCCTGCCTCGTCAGTATATCTACCGTCGGGGCCTACGGGGCAGAATATGGGGAGGTTGTGCTTTGCCCCGAGCTCGAAATCATCGATGCCGTGGCCAGGAGCTATGTGAACGCATCCCGTGTTCTCAGCCGTGACAAAATCAGCCATGTAAACATTATGCTTAAATGTTTTTTGAAGGGGAACTTTAGACTCAAGTGGATGCTGGTATTCGATCTTGATATCTTCACCGAGTACGGTTTCGAGAACTTCATAATCCTTATACCTTCCCTGTTTCAGTACATTTTCCATAAGCTGGGCAGCCATTATCAGTATTTCTTCTTTCCCGTCCTTTTTTACCCTGACTTTTACATATTCAAAAGAAGGATGGACTGCAACCGCGATATTTGCAGGGATTGTCCACGGTGTGGTCGTCCATATCACTATGAATGTGTTCTCTTCATCCTTGAGAGGGAATTTTATGTACACAGAAGGGTCGGTCTCATCCCAGTATTCGACCTCCGAATCGGCTATTGCAGTTTCGCATCTCGGGCACCAGTTCACGACACGCAGGCCTTTTTCAAGAAGCTTTTTATTATGCGCTTGCTTCAATGTCCACCATGCCGCTTCTATATATTCATCGCGCAGTGTCATGTAGGGGTCTTTCCAGTTAAGCCAGACCCCAAGATTTTGGAATTGTAGCGTCATCTCATCCCTGTGCGAGAGGGCAAACTCCTTGCATTTTGCCACAAAATTGCCGACGCCGTATTTCTCGATGTCTTTTTTTGATTTAAAGCCAAGAACTCCCTCGACCTTTACCTCGATCGGGAGGCCGTGCATGTCCCATCCTGCCCTGTCAAGGACGTGATAGCCGTTCATGGACTTGTAGCGGAGGATCGAATCTTTGATTATCTTGTTCCAGGCTGTCCCGAGATGTATCCTGCCCGTGGTATATGGAGGGCCGTCAACAAAAAAGAATTTCTTGCCGTTTCTCCTGAGTTCCCTCACACGGGAATAAGCATCAATCTCATCCCATAATTTCTGGACTTTTTGCTCTACGAGTTTTGCATCGTACTGGGAAGCCTCTTTTAGCATATGATAATCTCCAAAGAATGGAGGGTAGTAATGCGATAAAGCAATTAAAACTTATGGTTTTGAAAAGTAAAAAAGGAGGAGTGTTCCGGTTTTCCCCGGAACTACTATTTTACTGCTGCCCGAAGACAAAGAAATAGAGCAGGATCAATATTATTAGAACGATCAGACCAATCCAGATATAAGAGCTGCTGCTCTTTTCTTCTTCTTTCACGATCTCTGGTTTCGGTGTAATTCTGACGACGGGTTTCGGCCTTGGCGCCTCTACCTTTGGTTTTTCAGGTTCGGGCTCAGGTGCCTGCTCTTCGATCTTAACTTCCTCTACCTTTTCCCGTCCCTTTTCAATCCCGGCCACGAACGGGCTTTCAACACCTGTCAGCACTGCCATCACCCTGACGGCTCCGGTCAGGTTGTTGTCCACCTTCGCGCCCCAGATTATCCTTTTAGTGTTGGGCACTTTATCCATGATCAGTTCGCCTGCGACCGCCACTTCTTCCAGTGTCAGGTCCTCGCCACCGACTATGTGAACAAGTACTCCGTAGCTTGCCGATATATCCCTGACATCAAGCAAAGGCGTGCTTATTGCCTGTGCAACGGCTTTCCCGACCCTGTCCTGGCCATCGCTTTCACCTATACCTATGGATGAGATGCCGCCGCGTTCCATAACTGCACGAAGATCTGCGTAGTCAAGATTGACAAGACTTGGCTGGGTAATCGTATCTGTCAGGTTCTTGACAAATGCTCCTACGAGCGCATTTGCCACATTAAGAGCCTCTTTCAGTGGAAGGTTGCCCGCTACCTCTCTTAATTTCGTGTTGTCGATGATCACTACTGAATCGCATGATGAAGCAAGCAGGTTTATCGCTTCCCTGGCTTTTTCCCTTCTTGCCATTTCTATTGTGAACGGGATCGTTACACAGCCGATCGTCAGGGCGCCAAGCTCGCGTGTGAGTTCAGCAACCACCGGCATGGCACCTGTTCCAGTTCCTCCGCCTAAACCGGCCACAAGGAATACAAGGTTCGCCCCTTCAAGTTCAGCCCTCAGTTCATCGATATTTTCCCTTGTTGCCTGGGAGCCCATTTCAGGATACCCACCGCAACCGTGACCTTTACAGAGTTTTTCTCCAAGAAGGACCACTTTATCCGCCTTCTGGACGTAAAGGTGATTCACATCAGTATTTGCGGCAATTATCCGGCCGCCTGCCATTCCTTTCTCAGCTATCCATGTCGTTATATTGCAACCAGCGCCACCCAGCCCGACTACAGCAACAGATGGTTTTGCGGTTTTTGCAAATTCTTTCAGATCTGTGACCATATATTTGAAGCCTCCTTCGAAAATTGCGGCTCACTATTTTAATTGTTGTTTAACTATATAACTTTATACTCCCATTCCGAATTTCTTCATCATTTTTTGCAGGTTAAATTTCCCGCCTTTCATGCCTTTTATTGTCTTTTGCATCATTTTGTGATATTTTAGAAGCTCGCGTACCTCGTCATATTTTGTCCCCGAACCTCTTGAAATCCGGATTATCCTTGAACTGTTGATGTGTTTCGGGTCTTCCAGCTCTTTATCGTTCATCGAATCCATGATGATCTTGTATTTGCCCAATTTATCCTGCGTTACACTGTACACATCATCAGTCACGCTCATCCCCAGTTTTCCCATAGGGAGCATCTGCATTACCTGTTTGAGAGGACCGAGTTTGTTCATGGCTTCAAGCTGCTTGTACATATCTTTCAATGTGAATTTCCCGCTGAGCATGGCTTCCATGTCTATGTCTTCTTCTTTCAGGGACTCTTCAGCTTTTTCGATAAGTGATTTGATATCCCCCATGCCAAGAAGACGGGAGATGAACCTGTCGGCTTCGAATTTCTCAAGGTCATCCGGGGTCTCGCCCACTCCAATGAAAGCAATTGCAGAATCCGTCTCTGAGACTGCGGAGAGCGCACCGCCTCCTTTTGCTGTACCGTCCAGTTTTGTTATGACAACGCCTGTTATCCCGATTGAATTATTGAACGCTCTTGCCTGCTCGCTTGCCTGCTGGCCCATCGCAGCATCTATCACGAGAAGCTTGTGGTCGGGTTTTGCAACTTTATGAATATCCTCCATTTCCTTTATCAGGTCTTTCTCAAGCGCATGCCTTCCGGCAGTATCTATTATCTTCACATCATATTTCTCGATGGCCAAAAGCCCACGCTGTGTGATGGCGACAGCATCCTTTACATCCTTCTCACCGTAGAAGAATATCCCGTTTCTCTCGCACAGGGTTTTCAACTGGTCATACGCTCCCGCCCTGAAGGTATCTGCACAGACGACCGCGGTCTTTAATCCTTTCCTCTGGAAATAGCGGGCCAACTTTGCCGTCGTGGTGGTCTTGCCGCTTCCCTGGAGACCCACCATCATTATTGTTTGGGGTGCAAGCCTCACGTTTGCGCTTTTCCCGAGGATGCCGATAAGTTCCTGGTACACCACCCTCAGGATATGTTCTCTCGGATTCATGCCGCCGGGAGGTTCTTCTTTGAGCGAGCGCTGCTTTATTTTCTGGGATAATGTCATCACGAGTTTGACATTCACATCAGCCTGAAGCAGGGCACGCTGGATATCCCTTACGACTTCATCCACTGTCTTTTCATCTATCCTGCCTGCTCCAACGAGTTTTTTTAAAGCGCCCTGAAGCGAATCGCCGAGTTTATCAAGTACCATAAAGCCTACTGGTTTTGATTTGATTTAAGTTAAAGTTTGTGGTAATTCTTATCAGGAAGAAGTATTAAGAAAGGTACAGGAATGCAATACGAAGAGATCATAAATAAACTGAAATCCCTCTCAAATCCTGAAGCCGTGGAGGGCATGGCGCGATTTGGCATCAATCCGGATAATACCTATGGTGTGTCAATCCCAAACCTGAGAAAGATTGCAAAGGAGACGGGTAAGAATCACGATCTTGCCCTGGAACTCTGGTCATCAGGTATCCACGAAGCGCGGATACTTGCCTGTTTTATCGATATCCCGGAACTTGTAAGCAGTGAACAAATGGAGGACTGGGCGGCAGACTTTGATTCATGGGACGTTTGTGACCAGTGCTGCAGTAATCTTTTTGACAAAACCCGATTTGCTTACCAAAAGGCGGAAGAATGGAGCGGCAGGAATGAAGAATTCGTCAAAAGGGCTGGATTTGTCCTGATGGCCACGCTTGCTGTTCATGATAAGAAATCGGATAATAGAGAGTTCTTAAAGTTTCTGACGGTTATAAAAAGGGAGGCAGTTGATGAGCGGAATTTTGTCAGGAAAGCGGTCAACTGGGCGCTGCGGCAGATAGGCAAACGAAACCTCGAGCTTAATAAGGCTGTTATAGGGACAGCAAAAGAGATACAGGAGATTGATTCAAAAGCCGCCAGGTGGATCGCATCCGATGCTCTTCGCGAGTTGAAAAATGAAAAGGTCAAGAAAAAAATTGCACAACATTAAAACGTAAATCGTTAGGCTATATCTGAACTACTTCGCCTGTCCTTTCATAAGCCCGAAGCCCCGGAGGCAGTTTTTCCCTGAACTCTTTTGAGCGCAGCACCTCGAGAAAAATATTTATCAGCCGTGTTCCCAGAAGTTTTTGCGGAATGACAAAATCATACTCCTCATCCGCAATTTTGATGAATTTAAGCCCGTTCAGTTCGGCGGCTGCACGGATCCCCACCCCGGCATCGGCTTTCCCGAGTTTTACAGCCGAGGCGACGGCGCTGTGGGTTTTTGCCTCTGTATGATAGCCGTCTATGCTCTCAATAACTTTTTCAAATGAAATTCCCCTTTTCCCGGCTATCTCCCTGAGCTTTAAATCCAAAAGCACCCGCGTCCCCGAACCTGTGTTCCTGTTAAGAATCCTTGAATTGATGATATCTTCAAATTTACTGATGCTGCTGTCCTTTCGAACGATAAGGCCCTGTTCCCTCAGGTATCCTTTTATAAGGACTGCATTTTCAATGCCGAACTTCCTGATGAAAGGAACATTGTAAACACCAGATTCGTCAAGAAGGTGCACCCCCGCAATATCCGCTGTACCGCTTCGGATGGCGCTCAGGCCGCCGGATGAGCCGGCATTGATAACCCGCATTTTCAGGTTCATAATATCCAGAAGCGTATCAAGTCCAAGGCAGTGGCTCCCCACAAAAAGCAAGTCGTACGTTTCAAGTTTCCCGAAAAGTGTGACCTCAACATTTTTCCCAGCGTCCAAAAGCTCCAGGCTCGCCGGTATCTCAACAAAGCCGTCGGCCTCCGAAAGCGTGGTTATGGCGCCCGAGCTTTTCTCGATGGGATAAGCCCATCCCCTGACAATACCGACGGGAAGAAGCTGGGTTCGCCCCTCAGAGCGTATGCGGGCAGCCAGTTTTGCACTTGCTTTAAGACGCTCTTCCTTTTTCCCTGTGGCTTTCCTGATAACAGGTGCTACGAATTCGTTGAAAATGGAAAGCGCAGACGCCGGATATCCGGGAAGGCCAAAAAAGGGTTTCCCGAAGATTTTTCCTATTATCGCGGGCTTTCCGGGTTTTATGTCTATGCCGTGGGCAAGGACTGTGCCGTGCTCCTCGATTATCCTGTACATGATATCTCCGGAACCCGCGGATGTGCTTCCCGAAGTAAGGATGATATCGCAATCATGCGCAGCTTTTTCCGTGGCATTTTTCATTGAGGCCTCATCATCCCTTATTATGCCGAAGCTTACAGGGATTCCGCCACATTCTTTTACTGCCGATGATATCGAAAAGGAATTTATATCATAGATTTTCCCTGGCGTAAGTTCGTTCCCCGGCACTTCAAGTTCATTTCCTGTGGAGATGATACCGACATTCAGGCCATACACGTTTACGTCTTTCCTGCCTGTTGCAGCAAGTACGCCGATATCCCTGGAACCAAGAAGCGTACCTTTTTTCAGCACCCGCTCGCCAGCCATGATATCCGAGCCTGCGTGCATTACATTCTCGTTTATCGAGACCGGGCGGAATACCCTGATATCTTTGTCCTGGTGGGTGTGCTCAACCATCACCACAGCGTCTGCGCCCGAGGGCATGACTGCGCCTGTTGCGATCTCGGCGGCATCGCCTTTCCCGATGTGGATTCCGGGATCTATTCCCGCAGGTATCGAACCCACGGGCTTTAATTGCACCGGCCTGTCCTCACGGGCATGATAAGTATCCTGCGCACGGACAGCGTAACCGTCCATAGAAGCCCTGCTGAAAGGCGGAACGTCCACCGGCGATACCACGTCCTCTGCGAGAACGAAGCCCGATGAGTTTCCGATGTCCATCTCAATTATCCGTGGTGTGATTTCAAGGCCTTCGATTATCCTTTTAGCTTCATCCATCGTTACGAGTTTCCTGAATTCTTTTCTCACATCCATTAACACGAGGCCCGGATTAAAATGTTTATCCCCTCATAAGGTTTAATATAAAAGCCATCTATTAATAAATTCGAAAACATGAATAAACTTGGAAAAATATTAAAAGAGAGAGGCCCGATAAAAAAAGTCGGCGTCATAGGCATGGGTTATGTAGGTATTCCTGCTGCGGTCCTGTTTGCTGAACAATTCGATTTTGTCTGGGGATTCCAGCGCGATTCGCCAAGTTCAGGTCATAAAATAAAAATGCTGAACGAGGGGCAAAGCCCGCTTAAGGGTGAGGAACCCGGTCTTGAGGAGCTGATTAAAAAAGTAAGGGCAGAGGAGAAATTTGAAAGCACATCCGATTTTTCAAAGATACGCAAGGTGGACGCGGTCACGCTGGCGATACAGACGCCTTTTAAGGATAATGTGAGCCTTGAACCTGATTTTGGCGCACTTGAAGAGGGCATCAGGCAGATAGGGAAACATCTTGAGAGAGGGGTGCTGGTGGTACTTGAATCCACTATCACACCCGGAACGACAAAGGGCTTCGCAGCAGACATTTTGAACAGTGAATCCGGGCTCGTGCCCGGCGAGGATTTCGCACTCGCTCACGCCCCTGAGAGGGTGATGGTCGGGAGGCTCCTTCGCAACATCCGGGAACATGACAGGATAGTCGGCGGGATAAATGCGGAAAGCACGCAGCGCGCCGTTGAACTGTACACGCCCGTGCTTACAAAAGGCAGGATAATCGCAATGGATTCAACAGCCGCAGAGGTTACAAAGACGGCGGAGAATACATTCAGGGATTTGCAGATAGCTGCGGTCAATGAACTTGCCTTATATTGCGAAGCGATGAGGATTAATGTGTATGATGTAAGGGCTGGCATCGACAGCCTGAAAGGCGAGGGAATAACGAGGGCGATCCTTTATCCGGGCGCGGGCGTCGGCGGGCACTGCCTGACAAAGGATACTTACCATCTTGAAAGAGGGGCAAGGATAGCAGGCATGGGTCTCGATTATCCCGAGAATGCGGATTCACTTTACGTCCTTGCAAGGAAGATAAACGATTTCATGCCCCTCCATATGTATAACCTCACGAAGGAGGGCCTTGAGAAGGCAGGGAAGAAAGTCAGGGGCGCAAAGGTAGCGATACTCGGCTGGGCATTCATCAACAACTCCGACGACACAAGAAACACGCCTGCTGAGCCGTATTATAACATGCTTGTAAAGAACGGCGCGAATGCGAGCATCCACGACCCTTATGTTTTCGAGTACGGGAGCCTCAAGATTTCGCAGGACATGGATGAATGCATAAAAGGGGCAGACGCTGTGGTGATATTTACGGGGCACAGCCAGTACAGAGGGCTTAAGGCCGGAGTGATCAAAAGACTGGCAGGCTCAGGACGTCCTGTGATTATTGATGGCAGGAATATTGTTGATGCTGATGCTTTCATTAAGGAAGGGTTTGTTTACAAGGGGATAGGGAGGGGGGATAAGAACTATCATGAGGTGGTGGGATAGGGGGGTTCGTGATTGTGTTATAATGAATATATGGAATTTATATTTTTGAGAAAATGTAAAAATGAAGTATTTTAATAAATAAGGGAAAGATTCAGGGGCTGGAAGACGGTATCAAGGCAAGTACGGGATTATGGTTAATTGTAGTTACGTTAATGCTTAAAATGTTTAAGAAGATAAACTAGTAAATGCTTTCAAAATATTGAGGATAATATTTATAATACTTACTATATTTTTTTATGTCTTCTTCACATAGGCAAAAATCACTAGCAACTCCCCTAAACTCGCCTTCTTCAATCTTAGAATCTATATACATTTTCTCTTTTGCCGTAATTATTGGACATTCAATATTTCCAATAACATCATCACCGTAAACATGATTAAAGTCAGAAATTCTGCTTTTCAAAATATTCAAGCTTATATCTGCATTAAGGTCATAGAATATTCCCCCATAGGTATACATAGTGACACCATCCTGGTATTCAAAATTAAAAAGTTGAAGAAATTTTCTTTTTTCTTGATTATGGGTCAGGCCATCATAGATACACGCCTTTATTATTTTTTGTAATATTTTTGTATAGTTTTTTTTGAGCTCTGGTTTTGTTAAAGTAGGTTCCAGAAACTGACCAAAATTAGCCATAAAGTCCTCAAATAATCTTTCTACCCTAACATCAGGAGAATGGGCATTAACAGTTATTACAAAAATATCAAGCGGTTTCGCCTTTGAAGCTATGAAATTTATACTTGAAACCATATCTTTATTGATCACTTTATCGAAATCTAACCAGATAAAGAGATTGTCATTCCAATTTAGCTTAGGCAAGTATTCTTTAACATCTGAAATTTCAAAATCAATAAAACCATAAGGCTTATTAAATATAAATCTATCTTCGTCATCTGCGCTCTTATCTATAGATGTCATCCTTTCGATATTGAGATATTTATGGAATAATTGATAATCTGCATAATATATAGAGCCTAATCCGAAGTAGTGGTATTTCGATATATCAATCAATTTATCCAGACGTTGAAGAGTTTCAGCAATAATTTTTCTTTCAATTTGCTTTTTGGGTCTAAGGAGGTAATTTATTTCTTCGTAACTTTTAGTCATTTTTTTTAATTCCCTCCATATCAACATAATAATTAAAAGTTTGCTCACCAACACTTTTATTTGACATAAACGGATTTTTTAAACTCTTTTTAACCTTATCAATCAGATCTTTTTCTTTAATATATTGTATGCTGGAATAAACGATATTTCGTTCAGTACCTCGGATTTCTTCATCTTCCGCAATAGGTATATCTTCTAGATTATAATCATCGATTGACTTTATTGCCTGCTGATAAACTGGTATTACTGGTATGGCTTCTATCTGTTCTTCAGTAATTTCTAGGATTGGCATTAGTGGTACACCCTCAAAAAAGCTTTTTCCAATTGTCTCACCATCCTGATCCTTGGCACGACTAGCTGAATGAATTACTCCTACAAATTTTTGAGTAATCTGCCTCATATCAACTTGTGCTTGACGATATAATCCTGAATCCAATTGTATATCATCTTTGGTTGTTTTCCAAGGAAGCGATGATGGATTTTGGGACCGAAAAAATATTAATCCTAAAAAATTATTGTCTTCTGGATAGTGATAATTCGGGGCATCTCCTCCCCATCCTGTTCTATAAGAGACATCTTTATCAAGAACTAATCGATCATTACAAAAAACAAACCACCCATAAGGGTCATTTTTAGTAACTTCATTTGTAAAACCAGCATATAATTCAGTTTCTACATCATCAATATGATACTTTCTATGCAAAGGAAGAAATCCATTCCCATATAACAACTTAAATTCTTGAGGCACTATAAAATATCCATTAATAGATATGTTAACTCTTTTTTTAATTAAAATGGGATAGGTTCTTCTAATTTTAGCAATTAAATTATTTATAAACACTTGGTTGCCCAATTCTTCTGCCATGCCTGGAAATAAATCTGTAATTGATATCCTTAATAAAGGAGTACCTTTAGATGGACTATCAGATTGAATATGTAGCTCAAAATCATCGTCATCATTCAACCAATGCTCATCAATGTGAACTGTAAAGAAATTGTCACCATCATCCGATTCTAAAAGTATATTTTTCCCCATTTTAAAAATAGACCTTTTCAAACCAACTCCAAAAACACCAATCGTCTCACGGTTATCTTCAGATTTCTTACCAAATCTAAAAACATCATCATAAATCCGATCTTTTTTTATCCCTCCACAATTATCTTCTATCGTAAACTTATCTTTTGACAAAGTGAGTTTAACATCCCTTTTACCTTCTATATTTTTTTCAATGTGGCTATCAATTGAATTATCTATTAAATCTAGGACAGCATCAGTTAAATCAATATCTTTAACAAGAGTTTTTAAAAGAAAACTTTTTCTTGGGAAAACATTTATTGGTCTATCTAAATTATCTAAAGACATCTCTCAACAATTTTCCTAAAACTAATTATATATTTCGGTTATGTCTTCATAACATCCAAGGCTTTATGATCTAAGAATTCACTTCTTTTCAACAATGATCTCCATGCGCTATGAGCTAAAAATCTCCCCTCTCAATCTTTACGGTCAATTTTGCATATCAACCAAGACTGAAGCTCCCTCACCGCGCCGCCAGACACACATAACAAGCCTGCCTCCCCCGATAAGAACTGTGCGCCCACTGCCAATGAGGCCGGGCAGCGCTGCGAAGTGCGGCTCTTTATGGCAGTCCGGAATCTTAGTAAGATAATTCATGCACTCCAATCACCGCGAAGGACGCAAAGACCGAAAAGCATAGACGCATTTTCTTTGCGCGCTTCTCGCCCTTTGCGGTGGGTTCCCCCCTAAAGCGTCAATACTCAATACCGATGCGCCGGATTGTCCTATAAATTCCATTCACCTCCAAAAAGCGCCTCCCTCGCCTGCCCTATCTCGAATGCAGCGCGCTCAGATTGAATGCTTGCCATCAAGTATGCATGGCTGCCTTTGACCAAATAAATTAATTATATTACAGGATAAAAAGGATATGATACGATGATCAATGGCATTATAAAGAAGGTTGCATGAATACTCAAATAATCGAAATACGAGATAAAATCCTTGATGCACTCAGGCAAAACGATGTTAAACGTGCCTCCCTTTTTGGGTCTATTGTAAGGGGGGAATTGACAGACGAAAGCGATATAGATATTCTTGTTGAGTTCAGGGGAAAAAAGAGTCTTCTTGACCTTGCAGGCTTAAAAATAGAACTCGAAGAGGTGCTGAAAAGGAAGGTTGATGTCCTCACCTACAATTCCCTGCATCCTCTTTTAAAAGATAGGATACTTCGCGAACAGGAAGTGATATTATAAAAAAAGACCCTGAGATTTTTCTCGAGCATATTTTAGAGAGTACTGAACTTATTGAAAGCTATACATCACATAAAACCATCGATGATTTCATAAAATCTGTTCAACTTCAGGATTCGATCATACGCAGGATAGAAATAATAGGGGAAGCTGTCAAGAATTTGCCTGATGATATTAAGAATAATTACCCTGAGGTTCCATGGAAAAAAATAGCAGGTATGAGGGATATCCTTATCCATGAATACTTTGGAATTGATCTGGAATTGACATGGCAGGTAGTACAAAAAGACATTCCAGATCTAAAAAGAGAAATCTTGGAAATTAAAAATGATTTGAAGACAAAATCCATCAAATAATTGGCTCAAATGCTCCGGATGCACCGCCAGAAATGCGGAACATCCCCACCTCTCCTGATAGGAACCGCGCGCCTGGTGCCGGTGAGGCCGGGCAGCGCTGCGAAGTGCGGCGCTTTATTGCCGTCTTGAATCTTAGTAAGATATTTCATGCACTCCAATCACCGCGAAGGACACAAAGACCGAAAAGCATAGACGCATTTTCTTTGTTCGCTTCTCGCCCTTTGCGGTGGGTTCCCCCCTAAAGCGTCAATATTCAATACCGATGCGCCGACCTGCCCTATAAATTCCATTCACCTCCAAAAAACGCCTCCCTCGCCCGCCCTATCTCGAATGCGGCGCGCCAGTGAACGATGAAGCAAGAAAGCGGTATAAATAAACCTATTTATGCCATTAAATCATACTATATTTGTGAGAATATGAAATCTGAATCTGGTCCTATTGTGGTGGATAACATGCCCAAGGGTGTCAAAAAGGCGACAATTCAGCTTGCAGTCATCAAAGCTAAAAAATCTCCTCTCATCGAATATATGCAGAAAAACATAAAAAGAGATGTCGATATTGATGAGGTCAGGAAAAGGCTTGCCAAAATTAGCGGTTCCCTTTCACATGAAATAACTGAAAGTAGAGCTGAAAGAATATGAAGTTCTATTTTCTTGATACAAGCGCGCTTGTGAAAAGATATCATTCTGAAAAAGGAACGGCTAAAATAGACGAGCTTTTTTCAGAGGATGACAGAGCAATAGTCATCTCAAATATCTCTCTAACCGAGATGGTTTCCGCGCTTAATAGAAAGAAGGAAGACAAAACAATATCGCAAGAAGATCTGGAGATTGCCCTGTCAAAATTTTTCCATGATGCAATAAAGGATTTTCTCGTTATTGAGCTTGAAGGAGAACATATTAAGGGCAGCATAATCCTGGTGTTGAAACGAAATATAAGAACTCTGGATTCATTGCAGCTTGCGGTGGCCCTCGGCCTGAAAGAACTTAAAGTTACTTTTGTGTGTGCTGATAAAAAACTTGTTTCTGTGGCGAAAAAGGAAGGGTTGCAGACCATAAATCCGGAAACATAGTGATTTCTTTATTCACAGACTTGACTGTTAATTATCGTATATGAGCTATCGCTATTTTCCCCCCAACGCGCCGCCAGATTCGCAGAACAAGCCCGCCCCCGCTGATGGGGATGGCGCGCCCCGGTATCGGTGAGGCCGGGCGGCGCTGCAAAGTGCGGCGCTTTATGGCAGTCCAGAATCTGAATAAGATTTTTCATGCACCCCAACCAACGCGAAGACGCAAAAATCGCAAAGTAGAGAAGCAATTTATTTGCGTTCCCTACGTACATTGCGGTGAGTTTAATCCCCAACTTGTTAATACTTTATATTGATGCGCCAGCCTGCCCTATAAATTCCATTCTCCCCAAAAAGCGCATCCTCCGCCCCCTGTCTCGAATGCAGCGCGTCAAAATCCCACATAAACACAGCTGCGGATATTATTCAACTTAATAAATTCACAAAAGCTTAATAATAAATACCGGCATAAGATGAAATCATGGACATTGCCATTCCAGACGATGCAGCGCCAGTAGTAAAAGATTCGATCCACAGGGAAATAATACTCCTGGAGTCAAAAATCAACCTGGTAAAAATCGAAATAAAACAATTCGAAGAGAAATATCATTTAGCATCTCCTGAATTCGTGAAAAAGTTTGAAGAAGGAAAACTCGGGGATTCGCAGGATTATTTTGAGTGGTGGGGGCTGATAAAAGGCCAGAAGACACTGGAAGAACGACTTAAAAAGGCAAAAGCGGTGATTACCTATTGGTAGTCGCGGTTTATTTTAAAACAATTGAGAAATTACTGAGTGATTCCAAACTCATTCTGGACAAAACCGTTGATTTTAAACCGTAACTCCGCCTGATTTACCCAATATTTTTTAAAAACCCCTAATAGCTACCGAAATCTTTATATCTTAGTATTACGTATATACGTAATATGAACCATCCAGATTGGGTATTGAAACACAAAACAAAAGGGACAGAAATA